>NZ_CP038498.1:2054476-2739301 GCF_012427845.1 Pectobacterium punjabense | reverse complement strand
ATCGCTATCGATTGGTCGCCTGCTGCACTCATTTCTCCAGTGGTGCTGGATATCGGTGAGGCGGATAGGCGGCTGGTTGCACGGCTGTCCGGTGATACCCATCTGTTGCTGGAAGTCGGGGCGGCGGAACTGGATGTGGCGCTGCGTTTTCGCGTCCATGCGCTGATGCTGACGCTGGAACAGCAGACGCTCGATGGCATCATTGATGTGACACCGGGTATTCGCTCGTTGCAGGTGCACTACCGACCCGAAACGCTGGCATTATCACATCTGTTAGACAGACTTTCCTCGCTGTGGCAGGACGTTTGCGCACAACAAAATCTGACGGTGCCGTCGCGGGTGGTTTATCTGCCGCTGTCTTGGGACGATCCTGCCTGCCAACTGGCGATTCAGAAATACATGACGACGGTACGCAGCGATGCGCCCTGGTGTCCGAGCAATCTTGAGTTTATCCGCCGTATTAACGAATTGGAGAATCTCGATGAGGTCTACCGAACGGTGTTTGACGCCAGCTACCTGGTGATGGGGCTGGGGGATGTTTACCTCGGTGCGCCCGTTGCGACTCCGCTGGACCCGCGCCACCGTTTAGTCACGACCAAATATAACCCGGCGCGCACCTGGACGGCGGAAAACTCGGTGGGGATCGGCGGTGCTTACCTGTGTGTTTATGGCATGGAAGGGCCGGGCGGTTACCAATTTGTCGGACGTACGCTGCAAATGTGGGATCGCTATCGCGGCGTAGACGCCTTTAACGGCAAGCCGTGGCTGCTGCGTTTCTTTGACCAGATTCGTTTCTATCCAGTGTCGGCTGATGAACTGTTATCCATCCGACGGGATTTCCCTCTGGGACGCTATCCACTGCGGATCGAACAAAGCGAGCTGGCGCTAAGCACTTATCAGGATTTTCTATCGCGTGAAGCGGAAGACATCGAGACATTCCGTGTACGCCAACGGGCGGCGTTTGAAGCGGAGCGTGAGCGCTGGCGTATTGCCGGTCAATCGGTGACAGACAGCGTGGACGTCGTGCTTGAGGCGGTGGATGATGCGCCGATCCAGGCAGGGCAGCTCGGCGTGGAAAGCCCAATTTCCGGCAACCTCTGGCAGGTGGTGACGGAGGTCGGTAAGACGGTGGCCGAGGGAGAAACGTTGATGGTCCTCGAATCCATGAAAATGGAGATCCCGATTGTCTCACCGCAACGTGGTATTATTCGCGAAATTCGCTGCCAGCCCGGCGCATCTGTTCGTGCCGGGCAGTGCGTGGTGGTGATGGAATCTCAGGGGTAAGTCCTGCTCTGTATCGTGGCAGGCGGTGAAATGATGCCGCCTGCCTGATAGCTCAACAGTCCTCAACGATCAGATAGGCGGCGTTAATTGGTCCGTGTACGCCGACCACTTTGATGAGTTCAATATCAGCGGTGGAGCTCGGGCCGCCAATAATATTAATGCACGATGGCATGCGCTCGCCTTGTTGCGCCATGTGATGCAGGTGCTGTGCTAACTGGGCGATACGGGGCAACAATGTGCTTTTGCGTAGCACAAAGAGAGAGGATTCCGGCAACAGGCTGACGGCGCGCCCTCGTTGTGGTGCGGAAAATAACACCACACCGCCTGATTCGGTTAGGCCATATTCCGCGTAAACCACGCCGACTTTGGCTTGCTCCGCCAGCCGCAGATTTTCTTCCCCCACGCGCGGGTCCCATAGGGTGGCCTGACATTCACGCTGCAAACACGCGGTGATCCCTAATGCCTCTAAACGCCGATCGTCACTGACAATCACGGGGGCATGGCCGTATTTATCGCACAATCGCAGCGCTGCCTGCGCTGCGTCGGCTTCACTGACGATTTCGCAGTGTGCCAGCATGACGTTAGTCGCGACATCGATAAAGGCATCACAACGCTGTTGCACGGTTAGATCGGTTAATCGGGTGCGAGCATGGTGGCTCGCTGGTCTGGGGAGCGGCGCTGGAATGTGGCGCACCTGGCGTCCAAACTGGCGGGCAATCTCGGCCAGAAAACTATCGCGATTTTCCATTATTTCCTTCCTCTTGCCTGATGTTTCTTAAACCAACTGCGGAAGCTTTCACCGTCGGCATCCGGCAGGTCGCGCGCTTCAGTCCATTCGCTGATGGCACCCATCTCAATGGGCGTTTTACCGTTTTTAATAAACCAGCCTGCGGCATGGGCTCCGGCGATCATTCCAACCTTCCATAGCCTCGGATGACTATTGACGTAGTTGAAGAGTTTCGTCACGCGTTGTTCTGCTTTTGGCGTGATTCCGCTTTCCGCCATGACGCGCCGGTGTTTGAGGATCAGCGACGATAGGGGGATGCGGACCGGACACACGGTGTCGCAGGCGGTGCAGAGCGAACAGGCATAGGGCAATTCCTTGAAATCCTGATAGCCGCCCAGCAAGGGGGAAATGACCGCACCGATCGGACCCGGATAAATGGAGCCGTAGCCGTGTCCACCGATGTGACGATAGGCCGGGCAGGTGTTGATGCAGGCACCGCAGCGGATACAGCGCAGAATATCGCGAAATGCGGAGCCGAGAATCTGTGAGCGGCCGTTATCGACGATGACCAGATGAAATTCCTGCGGCCCGTCAACGTGTCCCGCTTCCCGTGGCCCCGTTAGCCAGGTGTTGTAACCGGTCAGACGCGCGCCAACTGCGCTGCGCGCCAGCATGGTGATCAAGACGTCCACTTCCTCAAAGGTCGGCGCAATGCGCTCCATTCCCATCACCGCAATATGCGTTTTTGGTAACGTGGTACACATCCGTGCATTGCCTTCGTTGGTGACCAGACACACCGAGCCCGTTTCCGCCACCGCGAAGTTACAGCCGGTTACGCCGACTTCCGCACTGAGAAAATCCTCACGTATCTTCTTACGAATAAACAGGGTCATAGCTTCTGGGGTTTCTGGCCCGTCATAGCCCAGTTTTTCGTGTAGTACCTTGCGGATCTGGTAGCGATCTTTGTGGATAGCAGGAACGACGACATGCGAAGGCGGATCTTGATCCAGTTGCAGAATATACTCGCCCAGATCGGTTTCGATCACCTCAATTCCCGCCTGCTGCAAGACGTGGTTCATGCCGATTTCTTCGGTGACCATCGATTTCGCTTTGACGACTTTTTTGGCCTGCTTGGCCTGAGCAACCTGAAGGATATAGCGGGTGGCATCCTCTTTGGTTTTGGCGAAATAGACGTTCCCACCGTTGGCCGTCACTTTCTCTGAGAGCTGGTAGAGGTAAGCATCGAGATTGTTAAGTACGTGCTCGCGGATCTGAGCGGCATGGTCGCGCCATGCTTCCCAATGGCCTAGCTCGTCGACCATTTTTTGACGATTCGCACCGATACGTTCCTGCGCATTGGCCACCGCCTTACGCATGATGGGATCGTGAATCTGGGTTTGAATACGATCCTTGAATTTAACATTACTGGTTTTTAGGCTCATATCCTCTCCTTAGCGGCTCATCAGGACTTCGGCGATGTGCATCACCTTGACCGGGTGGCCTTCACGCTGCATGCGGCCACCGATATTGAGCAGGCAACTGACATCGGCACCAATCAGGTAGTCGGGTTTGACCTCCATCATGTGGCTGACTTTTTCTTTCACCATTTCGCCGGAAATTTCTGCCATCTTCACCGAAAATGTGCCGCCGAAGCCGCAACAGGTTTCTTCTGCTTTAAATGGCAGTAAGTGCAAATCCTGAACGTGATTGAGTAGCGCGATAGGTTCTTCGCGCACACCTAACTTGCGAAACAGGCTACAGGAGGGGTGGTAAACCGCCGTTCCTGACAGACGTGCACCGACGTCCGTCACGCCAAGCGTATTGACGATGAACGATGTCAGGTCTTTCATGCGTTCGGCAACGCGTTCGGCACGCAGTACCCATTCAGGTTCATCAGCCAGATAGTCGGAATAGTGGCGGATGGCGTTCATGCATGAACCGGCTGGAGAAATGATCGGGTCGTCATTGTCTTCCAGCGCGGCAATCACGCTTTTCATTCCGGGAATGGCGCTGTTGATATAACCGCCGTTGATGGCGGGCTGCCCGCAGCACGACTGTTTTTCGGGAAAGTGTACGTTGCAGCCCAACTGCTCTAATAGCAGCACGGAATCACGCGCCATACGGGATTTAAGCGCGTCACCAATACAGGTAACAAAAAAATTAACATTCACGACAGACTCCCATTACTCAATGTAGATGGATTTTTATTGTGATATCAGGCCATAAACAGGTAGTAGACCAGGCCGACCTTGAGCCCAAGAATGATGATGTAGACGCCGCAATACTTCAGCGTACCGGACATGATTGCGCTACCTTGCCCTTCCATGCGCGTTGCCGACACCGCGATCGCAATACTTTGCGGTGATATCATCTTGCCGCCGGTTGCTCCTGCGGTGTTCGCCGCAGCCAGCCAGACGGGGTCGACATGCAGCTTTTCCGCCGCCATGGTTTGCAATTTGCCAAACAGCACGTTGGAGTTGGTGTCGCTGCCGGTAACGAATGTACCTAATGCCCCAATCACGGGAGCAATAAACAGGTAGCCTCCACCGGTCACATCCACCATGGTTTGTGCCAGCGAGGCGATCAGCCCGCTGACATCCATCACCGTCGCCATTGCGACGATGGCGGTAATCGCGATAATCGAATTTTTGAGCTGTTTTACCGTGCTGACGAAGACATTCAACATCGTTCCCAGCTTTGCTCCCTGTATAAAACCGCCTAACAGACTGGCGATAATGATCAGAACGCCAGGCGTGGCAATCCAGTCGATCTTCAATTTCAGCACCTGTGTATCCGTCAGATAAAACGGAATGACGGAAGCGATTTGAGAGACGACGCCTTTGATGGTGGGGAACAGCGGCGAACACAGCAGAATAAAGGTAAAAATCAGGATATAAATCGCACAGGCGCGCAGCAGTTGACTGGCGGAATAACCTGATAGGGAAGCGCGTTGCGTGCTGTCGATAAGGTAGGCGGTATCGGTTTCTTTCTTGCGGCATTTTGCCATTGCTGTAACAGCAATCAGGCTGACTAAACTGCCGGCGAAGGCGGGCAATTCGGCGCCGAGGTGGACGGCCACAATATACTGTGGCACCAGCGTGGTCACGCCGCACACCAACGTAATAGCAAACACGCCGCGAATGGCCTTAATGCCACCGCCAATAATCGCGATGATGACAAAGGGTAGAAGGATATTGAATAACGCCAGTTGTAGCACAACCGTAGCGCTTAATGTGGTGACTGGAAGGTGAACCTGCTCCGCTAAAATAGAAACGGGAATACCGACGGCACCAAAGGCTGTGGGGACAGTATTGGCGACCAGTGATGCAATCGCCGCTTTCATCGGGTTGAATCCCAGAGCGATAAGGATGCCGATGGGGATCGCAACGGCGGTGCCATAACCCGCAGCCGCCTCGAGAAAACCACCAAAACACCATGAAATCAGCAATACCTGGATACGTTTATCATCGCTGATACTGGCAAGTACGTCCCGCAGTACATCCATGCTGCGTGTTTTTTGCATCAGGTTATAACTGTATATGGCACCTAGAATAACGATAATTATTGGCCATAGACCTTTTAGCGCGCCATAGCTTGCTGCTAATCCCAACGTTTTGAGTGGCGTGTGCCAGAATAGGGCAGCGATCGCGACGGTTAGCGTCAGCGTAATCAGTACCGCATGGTGGATAGGCATTTTTATTTTGAGAATAAGAACAATCATGACCAACAGTGGGAAGCTACCCAGCAAAAAATATAAATAATCGTGCATAGCGGTGTCCTGACATCCTGATTTTAAGAAGTAAAAAAACAAGGAATACCAACGTGGTGCTATATACACTTATATAATGCGTGGTTATTAAATAGTTTTAGCTGAATCGGGTCAGATGAAACAAAAAAGTGCACAATGGGTGTGAAATTAGTTACTTAAAGGTTAATTTAGTTACTTAATTGGGTGTGATAGAAAACATGAGCTAGTAAACTACCAAGAATAACGACGCTTTTTGTATTACAGGACGAAGAAAAAACGACAACGTAAAAGGAATAGAACAAAGGAAGGGAAAACAAGAAATGGTGCGTTCAATTGGACTCGAACCAACGACCCCCACCATGTCAAGGTGGTGCTCTAACCAACTGAGCTATGAACGCATTGAGATACCGCGCTGCCTGTCTGACAGCGGGACGAATAGTAGCGAGCAAGGGGAAATCTGGCAAGAAGAAAAATGCAATTTTGTGCGTTTGCCGGTGCGATTGCTGAGCTTATATCCATCCCGCCGTTTTTTTCGACGATACCCGTCATTCTTCAAGCGGCTTGTGCGTTGGCTGCCTTTAAATACTCGTCCCATCGTGGGCCTCGTCCTAAAGGGTCAACGCCTTGGCGTTGTTCAAAACGCCAGCGTTTTATCTCGCAACTCGAATTATTTAGGGTAGAGCACAGAGTGAAACGTTATCTAACGGGCGGCTCGCGCTAAAATTTGCGCTGCCGGCTGGCGCTGAAGAAAGCGAATCCGCGTCACCATCATCACGGCTGCTGCTGTCAGACCAATGATGAAACCACACCAAAATCCCGCTGGGCCCATGCGCGGTACGATGACATCGGTTAACGCCAGCAGATAGCCGCTCGGTAATCCCAATACCCAATATGCCGTCAACGTAATATAAAAAATTGAGCGAGTATCTTTATAACCGCGCAGTACACCGCTGCCGATAGCCTGAACCGCATCGGATATTTGATAAACGGCGGCTAAAAGCATGAGCTGAGAAGCCATTGCGACCACCAGAGGGTCCTGATTGTAGAGCAGGGCGATAGGCTCACGCAGTAGCGTGGTAAAAATTGCCGTACAGCTGGCTAACGCCACACCGGCCATGATGCCGGTGTGCGCGGCAATGCGGGCGTTTTCAACCGATCCTTCCCCTAAACGGTGTCCGACGCGAATGGTCGTGGCGACGCCAACCGAAAGTGGGAGAACGAACATCAGTGAACTAAAATTCAGGGCAATCTGGTGACCGGCCACATCAACGACACCTAGCGGTAGCACCAACAACGCCACCACCGCAAACAGGGTCACTTCAAAAAGCAGGGCTAGCGCGATGGGTAAACCGAGGCCAAACAGTCGTTTGAGTACGGTAAAATCCGGCCGGAATGTCGGGCGATGAAGGCGGATATCGCGTAGCCAGGCGGCGCGTCGGGTATAAAACATCATCAACAGCATCATGATCCAGTAAACCGATGCAGTAGCTACACCGCAGCCTACGCCACCCAGTTCGGGCATGCCAAATTTACCGTGGATAAAGATATAGTTAATCGGGATATTGATTAACAGCCCAATGAATCCAATCATCATGCCGGGATAGGTTTTTGATAGCCCCTCACACTGGCAGCGCAACACCTGGTAGAACAGATAGCCAGGAACGCCCCACAGCAATGCATGCAGATAGCCGATGGCTTTTGCTGCGAGTTCCGGCGAATCGTCGCTCATCAGATTGATAGCATATTCCCCCTGATACAGCACCAACATTGTCAGCAGAGAAATAATGGCGGCCAGGAAAAAAGATTGTCGTACCTGATGAGAGATGCGATCGCGACGGCCGGAACCGTTGAGCTGTGCAACAACAGGCGTTAACGCCAACAGCAGACCGTGGCCGAAAAGAATGGCGGGTAGCCAAATCGACGTCCCGACTGCGACGGCGGCCATATCGGTGGCGCTATAAGCACCTGCCATGATGGTGTCAACCACCCCCATTGATGTTTGGGACACTTGCGCAATAATGACAGGAACAGCAAGCGCCGATAATTTACGCGCTTCTGTCAGATACTGTTGCACGGATACCTTCCTTGAATGACTTAATTTTGCTAGCGGGATGAATAATTTGGATGTGAAAAACGTCAAGAACAAAATGAGCGTGTTATTGTAACGACTTAATAAAAGTAAACCAGCATGAAAGAGAATATATTCTTTTTGTTACGCTGCGGTTTCGATAGCGTTTGACGTTCGGTATTCCGGTTTGGTTTTCCGTGGAATATCGTGCACACTGCACAGCGTCATTTCTTTGTTTTTAAGAGGCAAACCGCATGTTTACCGGTATTGTTCAGGGCACCGCACCTGTGGTGTCAATTGAAGAAAAATCCAATTTTCGTACTCACGTTATTCAACTTCCTCCCGACCTGTTGCCAGGGCTCGCGCTCGGTGCATCGGTGGCGCACAACGGCTGTTGCCTGACGGTGACGGCTATTGATGGCGATCGTGTCAGTTTTGATCTCATGAAAGAAACGCTGCGGCTAACGAATCTGGGTGATATTCATGAAGGCGATGTCGTGAATATTGAGCGGGCGGCGAAATTCGGTGATGAGATCGGTGGACATGTGATGTCGGGCCACATTATGTGTACGGCGGAAGTGGTCAAGATTCAGGTTTCAGAGAACAACCATCAAATTTGGTTCCGTCTGGCAGATGAAGCGCTGATGAAATACGTGCTGCATAAAGGTTTTGTCGGGATTGACGGTATCAGCCTGACGGTGGGCGAGGTGACCCGCGGGCGCTTCTGTGTGCATTTAATTCCAGAAACGCTGAACCGCACAACGTTGGGGCTGAAGCGTTTGGGCAATCGCATCAATATTGAGATCGACCCGCAAACACAGGCCGTGGTGGATACCGTCGAGCGCGTGTTAGCCAGTAAACAGGTGAACGACCTCGGTAAAGAAGAGTAATGCTGCATTCCCTATTTTTTGTAAACCGGACGAGCAACATCGTCCGGTTTTTTCTTTTCTGTTAGCGAGAAACACGCAACCCGCCGTCTATTCCATCCCTGCTGAAGACGATCTGCCAGAGCTGAAGCTCTCTTGCTCTGAATGCTCCGGCACACGCATTCAAATAGTAGCTGAACATCCGACGAAAACGTTCAGAGTAGTGTGTGGCAAGCTGCGGCCATCCTTGTTGAAAGCGCGTATGCCATGCCATTAATGTGCGATCGTAATCAACACCGAAATTGTGCCAATCTTCCATCACCATGTCAGGCTCACTCGCCTGCGCAATGTGCACAACGGATGGAATGCAGCCGTTGGGGAAGATGTATTTATGAATCCAGGGATCGAGGCGTGAATCGGTTGAATTAGCACCGATAGTATGCAGCAGGAACAGCCCATTGGGCTTTAGGCTGCGGCGTACAATACGAAAGTAGTTATCATAGTTGCGTGGCCCTACGTGTTCAAACATACCTACTGACACCGCGCGGTCAAAGTGCCGATCGAGATCGCGGTAATCCTGTAGTTTGATGATGACATCCAGTCCCAGGCAGCGCTGTTGTGCCAGCGTCTGCTGTTTTCGGGAAATGGTGATACCGTAAACGGAAACCCCGTAGCGACGCGCCGCGAACTCAGCAAGCCCGCCCCAGCCACAGCCGATATCCAGCAGTGTCATGCCGGGTTTAAGCTGGAGTTTTTCACAAATCATCGTGAGTTTATCTTCCTGCGCGTGTTCCAGCGTTTGTGCCTGTTTCCAGTAGGCACAGGAATATTGCATGTAAGGGTCCAACATGAGGGAAAAAAGGTCATTACCCAGATCGTAATGCAATTCGCCGACGACTCGAGAGCGTCGGCGGGATTGCAAATTCGTGATGCGGGCAGTGGCGATTCGCATAAGATCGTGCAAACGGCGAGGGAGTGTGTCCTTTAGCCCTGCACGTAGGACAAGATGGAAAAACATATCCAGCCGTTCACACTCCCACCATCCGTCCATATAGCTCTCCCCTAATCCCAGCGAACCTTCCCGCAAGACGCGTTTAAAAAAACCAGGGTGGTTAACGCAGATATCAAAAGGGCGAGTGCCGTTAATAGTGATACCCGCCGTATTCAACCTGTCTTGCATGATTTTCAACCAGGGCGTGGTATGGCTATGCTGCTCTTTCGCATAAGGTGTACCCATCATGTCTCCTAAATTTTTCACGTGTGAAAGTATGGAAAAACATACCTGGACAGCACTTACCGCAGATGATGTACCAGCTGTCACCAGAGAAAAAGGAAGAAGAAATGCGCTAATAAGCAGGTAGTTAATGCGCTTATAGGCAAGAAGAACGCGTATCCGCTTACGTGCGGCTATCGCTATTCTGGGTTTTATCAGTGAAAGTGAAACGCAGTTTTCAGTTTAAATCTGCTTCAGCCAGCACACAAGGAAATTGGCTGAAGCAGACAAGGAAAGCGGGTGGGAATAAGAAAAATCGGTCTATGTTGAGTCGCCGAGGTTAGCGGCGGTAATCGAGGAACGGGCCGTCGGCAACTGAGCGACGTTCAATCAGCGTTGGGTGCACTTCAATGACGTGTGCATCTTCCCGCTTACTGGTAATGCGATCCAGCAGCATCGCGAAAGCGGACTGTCCCAGACGCTCCTTTGGCTGGTGGATGGTGGTCAGCGCAGGCGTAAAGAAACGCGCGTGGCGCACGTTGTCATAACCGATCACCGAAATATCCTGTGGCACGCGCAAACCCAGTTCGTCAGCCGCACAAATAGCACCCATTGCCATGATATCGCCGCCGCAGAATACGGCCGTTGGCCGCTGTTTCTGTGCGAGGATCTGATGCATGGCTTTGTAGCCGGATTCCGGTTCGAAATCGCCCCGCACGACCCATTCGTCGCGTACGGTAATGTCGGCTTCTTTTAAGGCTTTTAAAAAGCCAAGGTAGCGCCCGTTACCCGTGTTGCGCTCTTGTATTCCGGGGATGGCACCAATATCCCGATGGCCGCGTTCAATCAGATAGCGGCCTGCCATATAGCCGCCCTCAAAGGCGTTATCGATGATGGTATCGGTGAAATCGCTGTGCATTTGGCCCCAGTCCATGACGACCATGGGAATGCTGCGATAATCTTCCAGCATGCCCAATAACTCTGGCGGGTACTCGGCACACATCACAAGCAGACCGTCGACGCGTTTTTGCGCCAGCATCGAGAGATAAGCGCGTTGTTTGCCGATATCGTTATGAGAATTACACAGTACCAGCGTGTAGCCTTTGGCATAACAGCTGTTTTCGACCGCTTCAATGATCTCGGCGAAATAGGGCGCTTCGCTGGATGTAGCCAGCAAGCCGATAGATTTGGTGTGATTAACTTTGAGGCTGCGGGCGACGGCGCTAGGCGAATAGTGCAATTCCTTGATTGCTGCCCTGACGGCTGCCTTAGTCTCTTCGGCGACGAAACGTGTTTTATTGATCACGTGCGATACGGTTGTGGTGGAAACGCCAGCACGTTTTGCCACATCTTTAATCGTTGCCATCTAAAAATGACTCCTGAACTTACCTGTTACAGACGTAAGTATATTGTTAATCGTTTGCCTACGTTTAAAGTTCTTCTTCTAAGCTAAAAAACAGGATTTCAGAAGGAGAATGCCGAATGTTATACCGAAGGGATCTGGCTTGACGTTTTTCGACTGGCACGCAGCGCTTTCATAAACAGCGGATTGTGTCCGATTTATCATGAAAGTGAAAGGGCTAATTTATACTATTAGTGATGCATCCGTCGGAGATTTTTCGCTAGAATTATGAAAGAATCGTAATAACCCTATTATTTGTAGCTTTAACTGTCTACGTGGGTTCGGCTGTGAATGATGGTGTCTTTTTTTTCAGATGAAGTTTCAGATGAAATTTGTTTGCTAATAAGGAGTGGTTTATGGATACAGATCTGAAGATGTCTTTGCTGACAACGGTTGGCTCGTTGGCTGTGATCATCGCGTTTAGTTTCATTGCGGTGTTGAACTAACCTTCAGTGCTTTTTGCGCAGGTTAGGTATTCAGACAGGTTTATTGCACAAAACGTGTCTGAATACGCTTCTGTTCGGCGTGCTATCGCTTAACGAATGGTCTGTGGCGTCACCACGCGACGCGCCCCAACATAGTGCTCCTGCCAATAATCTTCACTTAGCTTGCTGATACGAATATCTGAACCTGTACGCGGTGACTGGATAAATTTGCCTTCCCCCAGATACACCCCGACGTGATCGGCAGCCCCACGATTGTTGATGCGGAAAAAGACCAGGTCGCCACTTTCCAGCTCACTCTTTTTAATCGGCGCGGCATCACGCAGATGGTACATTTCGTTCGCGGTACGAGGGATTTGGATCTTAACGACGTCTTTATAGGCGTAATAGACCAGCCCGCTACAGTCGAAACCAGTAAAAGGAGACGATCCGCCCCAGTGGTAAGGTTTACCGATCTGGCTCATCAGTTTATTCATTGCGGTCGTTTTGGCGTGTTGATAGCGTTTTTTATGCGCTGCGCTCAGTGTCATGCCCTTTTCTGTGGGCGCTGGATTTTTATCCACTTTTCCTTTGAGTGCTGTCTTCTTCAGCCCGGTTTTGACTCTGGCCTGTGCAATGGTCTGCCTGTCGTCTTCAGGCTTCAGCTTTTTAAGGTTTTTTTTCACTAGCGCAGGTGTGCTGCTTTGCGTCCGGGATGGCTTCTTTTCTACCGGTTTGTTAGCCGTACGGGGTTTGGATTTATTGCTGACGGTGGCAGGTTCTGGCTTTTTGCTTTTGATTGGCGCTGGTGACTTAGCATTACCCTTTGTTTGACGGCTTTTCTTATTCGTTTCTTCAACGGCGCTTTTCTTCGGCGTAGAATGCGGGGTATGCGGCGCAGCCTGAACGACGTTCAGGGATAGGTTACTGAAAAATAATATAAAAAGAGTAATAAATAAGCGCATAATAAAAGTGACCGAACATAATCCTTAACTCGCTCAATCCGCACAGTATTCCTGAAAACGGCGTCATAAAAAAGTGGGCATGGCCGCTTTATTCATACAGAATAGTGAAAAAACGTTAATAGTTGTTTTTTCGTCTGATTTATCAGCGTTTTCTGGCGTTGATTTCATCAATGATGAATAATCAGTAGAAAAATAACCCTACAAAAAATGGCGTTTTTTTGTGGCTATTGGCATCGGTACAATATCATTGAGTCAATGTCGCTGTCGTAACACTTTGACGGCGACTCATGGCTAGCGTTTTGGACGTTAGCCATCCTATAGGTTTAAGGAAGCAAGAAGATGACGACACCGACAATTGAAAAAATTCAGCGCCAAATTGCTGAAAACCCGATTCTGCTGTACATGAAAGGTTCCCCAAAATTGCCAAGCTGCGGTTTTTCTGCACAGACCGTCCAGGCATTGTCTTCATGTGGCGAACGTTTTGCTTATGTTGATATTTTACAGAACCCGGATATTCGAGCTGAACTGCCGAAATACGCGAACTGGCCGACATTCCCACAGCTGTGGGTGGATGGGGAACTGGTTGGCGGTTGTGATATCGTGGTTGAAATGTTTCAGCGTGGCGAACTGCAACAGCTGATCAAAGAAACGGCTGATAAATACAAAGCGCAGCAGGCCGATCAGGAGTAATGTTGCACCACACGCAATAACAATCTCAGTACGGTTATGATGCGAGCGTGAATATTCCCAGCGGGTGCTATGGCACCCGTTTTTTTACGATTAGCTTTCGCGTTTTCTTAGTCTTCGGCTGATGTATCTTCGAGAGAGCTTTCTTCCAGCGCAAGCGGCCATCCTCCCAGACGTTTCCAGCGGTTAACCAACTCACAGAACAATAACGCGGTCTGATTGGTGTCATACAGCGCGGAGTGCGCCTGGCTGGAATCAAACGCAATGCCAGCGGTAATACAGGCTTTAGCCAGAACCGTTTGGCCTAAAACCAGTCCGCTAAGGGCGGCGGTATCGAATGTGGCGAAAGGATGGAACGGGTTACGTTTCAGGCTACAACGATCCGCTGCCGCTGCCATAAAGCTGTGATCGAAGGTGGCATTATGTGCCACGATAATCGCACGGTTACAGCCCTGATCTTTAATCCCTTTACGCACGACTTTGAAAATTTCGTGCAGCGCATCGTATTCGCTCACCGCACCACGTAGCGGGTTGGTGGGGTCAATGCCGTTGAACGCCAGTGCCGCAGGTTCCAGAATCGCGCCTTCGAATGGCTCAATGTGAAAATGTAGCGTTTCATCTGGCTGTAACCAACCGTCTTGATCCATTTTTAATGTTACTGCTGCGACTTCCAGCAAGGCATCAGTTTTCGCATTAAATCCGGCAGTCTCAACATCAATCACTACTGGATAAAACCCACGAAAACGGCCGCTCAGGGCGTTCAGATCACTTTTATCAGCCATTTGTCTCTTAATTGTCAGCAAAACGCAGCGCGCATTATGGCAAATTTTGGCCGGAGATGCAGCATGCCCGTTACCTTTCAACCGGTGGCGGTAGCAGAAGAAGGGGGAGAACAGGTGCCGATGCAGCACCTGTAGAATGCGGAGTATTAGTGACCGATGCCGTTGCCAGCATGGGCGTTTTCGATCAATTCGATTTTATAACCGTCTGGATCTTCGATGAATGCGATAACGGTCGTACCGCCTTTGACCGGACCCGCTTCACGCGTCACATTACCGCCAGCTTTACGGATACGCTCACAGGTTGCGGCAACATCGTCAACGCCCAACGCGATATGGCCATAGGCGTTGCCCAGATCGTAGCTGTCGACGCCCCAGTTGTAGGTCAGCTCGATAACTGCACCCTCGCTCTCTTCGGTATAACCGACGAAAGCCAGTGTGTATTTGTATTCGGTATTCTCGCTGGTGCGGAGTACGCGCATTCCCAGAATCTGGGTATAGAAATCGATAGAACGTTGTAAATCGCCAACACGTAGCATGGTATGAAGTAAACGCATAATGCCCTCGTTAAAAAGTGCAACAAAAGGGAAGTATAGCGTTGTGGCTCTGGTGAGTCCAAGCTGTTGGGATGGTGCTAAAAATGCGACACTAAATGCGACACTATGGTGAGGTTTGTGTTAAAACGTACCAACAGGAGGGGGGTAATGGCGTAGTCAGGGGATTTTAGGCCGCCTGACGCATAAAAAAATCGTCAGTGATTACAATGGTTATCTAATTATTTTCATTGTGACGGTCTGTTTGGGCTTGCCAGCAGTAAAGAACAGGGCTTCAATAAATAGAGTTGTAGCGGGAGGTGGTGTGCCAGAGCAACTTGAACTCTTTGTTGTCCCTAATCCATGCCGTGGTATTTGTCAGGCGGGTGATGGCGGATATTGTCGCGGTTGCTTTCGCAGTCGTAACGAACGCTTTAGCTGGGGCCAAATGAGTGATGCTCAGAAACAGGATGTACTGCGTTTGTGTCGGCAAAGAATGAAACGGTCACAGCGTTCAGAGAAAACCGATACACCAGCAGAATCCCATCAGCCATCGTTGTTTTAAGTCATTTTGTCTTAGACGATCTATTTACGTGAAATTTTGTTTAAGCAACGCAGGAGCGTTCGATTGAATAAAATAAGCCAAAGATCATTTTTAAAAGACTTTTATTTGATAGAATCATGTTCAGGAAAGGTTCTATTTTTTTACGATAGTAATATCGTTTTTTATTCTTATAAATCAGAATTGATTGCAATCCAGGGATATAACTTAGCGTGCTAACAATAAGGAGAGGTGATGGAATTGCCATTAGGATCTGATTTAGCTCGTCTGGTGCGCGTGTGGCGTGCGCTGGTCGATCACCGATTAAAACCACTTGAGCTGACTCAAACGCATTGGGTCACGTTGCATAACATATACCACTTACCCCCCGGCCAGTCGCAGATTCAATTGGCCAAAGCAATTGGTATTGAGCAACCCTCATTAGTTCGAACACTGGATCAGCTTGAGGAGAAGGGGTTAATCACTCGTCACGTTTGTGCTCACGATCGCCGGGCAAAACGTATTATGCTGACTGAATCAGCGGAACCAATAATACAGGCAGTCAATGGTGTAATTAGTCATACACGAAGTGAGGTGTTATTTGGAATTACGCCAGAGCAGGTTGATGAATTAGCGCTGTTGGTTTCGCGTCTTGAAAAAAATATATTGGCATTGCATGAACATCAAGTGTAGCTAAATTCGGGTTACGCAGAGGGAGAATGAAATCCCGGCGATATTACCGATACTCGTTATTGGTTATTTATTCCGGGAGTTGATTATTCGTTGTGACGATCGCCGCGCAGAGCAGCGATCGTCACACAACGTTAGCGTGGAGAAACGGTGATGTTACGGCCATTGCTCGCCATGGCAACACGTTGACCCTTGCTGAATTTCGTATCACCCTGTTTCTGTACCACCATAATGGTACTGCCGTCATCACGACGGATTTCCAGCTCTACGCCCTGTGTACGGTTCAGTGCACCTGTCGCGCTTTGACCTGCTACACCACCTGCTACTGCGCCAGCGGCCGTTGCCAGACTACGGCCGGAACCGCCACCGATAGTGTTGCCCAGGAAACCACCCAGAACCGCACCGCCCAGTGCGCCGATAACGTTAGAATCTTCCCCAGCCTGAATCTGAACCGGACGCATAGAAACGATGGTGCCATAGGTAACGGTCTGCACCTGTTTAGCTTCGGATGCGCTGTATACATCACCGGAAAGCGTACTGGTATTAGCACAACCAGCGAGCGTGATACCAGCAAGGGTAACCACAAGCAAACGCTTCATCATAATAAAAACTCCTTAATAGCGAATATGTCGGGCTGGCTCAGCCTCGGCCAACGCAGTGTTATACCAATAAATTATGGTCTGGCTCAGTGTAGCATGCCACTCTTTTTACTCTTTTTTTCAGATTATAATAGTGCGCTTAAATTGCGGCTAAACAGAGAAGTAAATAGCACAATACATGACTTTTTTTGTAGCAAATATTATCAAAAACGCCTTTTTGGTTAAAACCTAACCCGTGTGGCAAAAATGTAAAAATTTTAATAATTCAGCGTGTTAACGTGCTATTTTTATTCTCAGCGTAACGGTTGTTATCGGTGTTCTCTTTTTATCCCATAGGGAAAAGGCTATATAATGAGGTCAGGCAGATATATTGGCGTGATGTCCGGCACCAGTCTTGATGGCGTCGATGTTGTGCTAGCCGCGATTGATGAGCATACGGTTGCACAGCAGGCGAGCTACTGTCATCCGATACCGCAGGATATTAAAATGGCCATCCTTGGGATGTGTCAGGGGCAGGCTGTGACGCTGTCAGCGCTGGGGCAGTTGGATACACGTTTAGGTATTTTGTTTGCCGAAGCTGTACTGACACTGCTTAAAGAGACCGCGTTGGGGGCACAGGATATTACCGCAATTGGCTGCCATGGGCAGACGGTCTGGCACGAGCCTACGGGAGATGCACCGTGTACGTTACAGATCGGCGATAATAACCGCGTTGCCGCATTAACTGGCATTACCACTGTGGGTGATTTTCGTCGCCGTGATTTAGCTTATGGCGGACAAGGTGCCCCGCTGGTGCCGTCATTCCATCATGCGTTGTTACTGCATCCTGTCGAACGTCGTATTGTGCTCAATATCGGCGGGATCGCCAATCTGTCACTGCTGGTGCCAGGTGCGCCCGTGCGCGGTTACGATACCGGGCCGGGGAATATGCTGCTGGATGCCTGGATCTGGCGGCATTGCGCACAACCGTATGATAAAGACGCAGTGTGGGCGGTAAGCGGGCAGGTGAATCCGCTATTGCTACGTCGGATGTTGACCGATCCTTATTTTGCGTTACGGGCACCGAAAAGCACCGGACGTGAGTATTTCAATCTGGGCTGGCTGGAAAGAATGCTGGCTGGTTTGCCGCCGATTGCGCCGCAGGATGTTCAGGCGACGCTGGTCGAATTGACAGCCATGAGCATTGCTGAACAGGTGCTATTGGTTGGTGGATGTGAGCGTTTGTTGGTTTGTGGCGGCGGTGCGCGTAACCCGCTCATCATGATGCGTCTCTCGGCTCTGCTGCCGGGCATCGAAGTCAGCACCACGGATGAATGTGGTGTGAGCGGCGATGATATGGAAGCGCTGGCATTTGCCTGGCTGGCGTCACGCACGCTATCAGGGCTGCCGGGCAATCTGCCGTCCGTCACGGGAGCGAGTCAGGAAACGGTGTTAGGCGCGATTTATCCGGTCAGCGCGGATTAATCGGATTTTGCCGAGAGGTTCATCGTTATCCTCTTGTTAAACTTAAGTGAGCGGCAGCGCCAGTTGCCGCCATCGACAAGAATAACAGGAGAGAAAATGAAACAATTTCTGGCGGGGACAGCGCTGATTCTGCTGAGCGGATGCAGCTATTTTGGTCATAAACAGACGGTGGAAACGCTGCATTATCAATGTGGCACGATGCCGCTAACTGTCACGCTACAGCAGGGTGGAGAAACGCCTGCACAGGTGAGTTTCCTGCTCGACGGCGAACGCCTGGTGCTTCCTCAAGTGGTGTCTGCTTCTGGGGTCAGGTACAGCAATGATACCTATACGTTCTGGAGCAAAGGCGATCGTGCATTTATCCAACGGGGTGAACGCGTTATTGTTGACGATTGCGTGTTGGCACCGATGTAACTGACGCTGAATGTGAGCAGTGTCACTGCTGATTGCGATTTTTCGGGTACGGGAGCAGAATGGGATTTTCGCCCGCTTCTGGCCCGACATTGCGACAGCAGGATATTATGACTCAGGAACGCTCCCTCTCTGACGGTACGCCTCTTATTCAACCCGCCGATATTGCCGACATCCGCCGCGAATACACGCGAGGCGGGCTTCGTCGTCGCGATCTCCCCGCTAACCCGCTGGATTTATTTGAACGCTGGCTGAAACAGGCTTGTGAAGCGAAACTGGCCGATCCTACTGCGATGTCTGTCGCGACCGTTGATGAACACGGGCAGCCCTATCAGCGCATCGTTCTGCTCAAACACTATGATGAAAAAGGCATGGTGTTTTATACCAATATGGGCAGCCGCAAAGCGCATCATCTGGAAAACAATCCACGTATCAGCCTGCTGTTCCCCTGGCATATGCTGGAACGGCAGGTGATGGTGTTGGGACGAGTAGAGAAACTGCCGACGCTTGAGGTGCTGAAATACTTCCATAGTCGTCCGAAAGATAGCCAGATTGGTGCGTGGGTATCAAAACAGTCCAGCCGGATTTCAGCGCGCGGTGTGCTGGAAAGCAAATTTTTAGAATTGAAGCAAAAATTCCAAAGTGGCGAAGTCCCTTTGCCGAGTTTCTGGGGCGGCTTCCGCGTCGTTATCGATTCTGTGGAGTTCTGGCAAGGCGGTGAACACCGCTTGCATGACCGATTTTTCTACCAGCGACAGGAAGAGGGCTGGCAGATTGATCGTTTAGCGCCTTAATCACGAAATATCCGTGTTAAACGCTGGCGCTCCTACCATCGGCACTTTATCCTATGAAGTTTCGCGTTGGCTGGACATTGCCCAGCGATATGGCGTTCGTAGTCTGTTGCGTAAGGTAATGCAGCAGCGAAATCATTATGCGACAGCAGACAGGTATGCTGCGCATCCCTCACGGCTCTGTGCGTAAACCCAAAGGGAACGTAACGGCCTGTTTTTATAAAAATGGAGTTATCGATGGCGAGTAGTAACCTGATTAAACAATTGCAAGAGCGGGGCTTGATTGCCCAGGTGACGGATGAGGAAGCGTTAGCAGAGCGGCTGGCGCAAGGGCCAATTGCACTGTATTGCGGTTTTGATCCTACCGCTGACAGCTTGCATTTGGGGCATCTGGTGCCACTGCTCTGCCTGAAACGCTTCCAACTGTCTGGGCACCAGCCTGTTGCGCTGGTCGGTGGGGCGACAGGACTGATTGGGGACCCAAGCTTTAAAGCCACAGAGCGTAAACTGAACACGGCTGAAACCGTGGGCGAATGGGTAGAAAAAATTCGTCGTCAGGTTTCTCCCTTCCTGGATTTTGACTGCGGTAAAAACAGCGCGATTGCGGCGAATAACTACGATTGGTTCGGTAGTATGAACGTGCTGGATTTTTTGCGTGACATCGGTAAACATTTCTCGGTTAATCAGATGATTAGCAAAGAAGCCGTCAAGCAGCGTTTAAATCGTGATGATGTGGGTATTTCATTCACTGAGTTCTCTTACAACCTGTTGCAGGGATATGATTTTGCCTCGCTGAACAAGCAGCATGGCGTCGAACTGCAAATCGGTGGTTCTGACCAGTGGGGTAATATTACATCCGGTATCGATTTGACGCGCCGTATGAACCAGAAGCAGGTTTACGGCTTGACCGTGCCACTGATCACCAAATCTGATGGCACGAAATTCGGTAAAACGGAAGGCGGCGCAATCTGGTTGGATGCTAGCAAAACTAGCCCTTACAAATTCTACCAGTTCTGGATCAACACGGCAGATGCCGATGTGTACCGCTTCCTGAAATTCTTCACGTTCATGAGCCTCGAAGACATCGATGCGTTGGAAGAAGAAGACAAGAATAGCGGCACAGCGCCACGCGCTCAGTATGTGCTGGCGGAAGAAGTCACGCGTATGGTACACGGGGAATCGGGTCTGGAAGCCGCGCGCCGCATCACGCAAAGCCTGTTCTCTGGCGCGTTGCAGGATATGACGCAGGACGACTTTGCTCAGCTTGCTCAGGATGGCATGCCGATTATCGAACTGGAAAACAGCGCGGATTTACAACAGGCGCTGGTCAGTGCCGAGTTGGTGCCGTCACGCGGTCAAGCGCGCACGATGATCGCGTCGAATGCGGTAACGATTAACGGTGAAAAACAGGCGAATCCTGAATATATCTTCAGTGCTGCTGACCGTCTGTTTGATCGCTACACCTTATTGCGTCGCGGTAAAAAGCACTATTGCCTGATCTGCTGGCAAGCATAAGCATCACCGATAAGGGAGCGTTAGCTCCCTTTCTTCTGGTAAGTTGAGGCGCATAGGCGCTGGCAAGGGTTTGAGTCATATCTAATGAAAAATATACTTTCCATCCAATCACACGTCGTTTTTGGTCATGCGGGCAATAGCGCGGCAGAGTTTCCAATGCGTCGGATGGGCGCAAACGTTTGGCCATTGAATACGGTACAATTTTCGAACCATACCCAATATGGCCACTGGACGGGGTGTGTGATGCCTGCCAGCCACTTGACTGAAGTGGTACAGGGTATTGCGAATATCGACAAACTGAAAACGTGTAATGCGGTGTTGAGTGGTTATATCGGCTCTGCTGAGCAAGGTGAACATATTCTGGATATTGTTCGGCAGGTAAAAGCCGCTAATCCTGAGGCGTTGTACTTCTGTGACCCCGTGATGGGCACGCCGGAGAAAGGCTGTATTGTTGCTCCCGGCGTATCTGGTTTTCACTGTCAGCAGTCGCTACTCGCGGCTGACATTATCGCGCCGAATCTGCCTGAGCTGGAGCTGCTTGGTGGCCGTACCGTGCATAACGTGACGGAAGCCGTGGAGACCGCCCGTGCACTGTGTGAAAAAGGGCCAAAAATCGTTCTGGTGAAGCACCTTAGCCGAGCGGCAAGCCGTGAAGACAGTTTCGAAATGCTGCTGGTCACGCCGACGGATGCCTGGCACATTAGCCGCCCGCTGGTGGAGTTTGAACGCCAGCCTGTTGGCGTGGGCGACTTGACCAGTGGATTGCTGCTGGTGAATTTGCTGAAGGGCGTCGCGTTGGATAAAGCGTTGGAGCACACAACGGCGGCAGTGTACGAAGTTATGCTGGTGACGAAAGAGATGAATGAGTACGAACTGCAATTGGTTGCTGCTCAGGATGGTATCGCCAATCCGCGCCATCATTTCCAGGCCGTTCGTCTGTCGTGAAACGAACCACGCCCCGAAACTCGGGGCGTGATTGCATGTTATTCTTTCAACCTTTCAACCTTTCAACCTTTAGCGCGGTAGCGACGGAAGGTCGCTCGGCAATATGGTCGAGATAGGCGGCCAGCGCAGGGTAGCGGAACATATCCAGCTTTAACGACTGCGCCCAGCGCATTACGGTAAACAGATAGGCATCGGCGATACTGAAGCGGTTGGCGACCAGATAATTTTGTTCACTCAGCACCAGATTGATATAACGGAATTTGACCTGCAAATACTCAGTCAATAGTTCTTTATACGTTTCCGGCGTGCCGGGGCGGAAAATCGGCGTAAACGTTTTATGCAATTCAGCAGAAATGTAATTCAGCCATTCAATCGTATGGTAGCGTGCCATACTCCCGGTGGGGGCGATAAGGTTACAGTGTGGAACCAGATCGGCGATGTATTCAGCAATAGCGACGCCTTCAGTTAGGATCGAGCCGTCATCGAGTTCTAACGCTGGCACCATTCCCTTTGGATTGATGGACATATAGTCGATACCACGCTCTGTTTTTTTCGTGCGTAGATTGACCTTCTCCAGTTTGAACTCCAATTTGGATTCGAGCAAAACGATGTGCGTAAAAAGAGAACTGCTTTCAGCCTTGTAAAACAGTTTCATGAAGACCCCTTTCTATTATTATTTTTCCACCAACACATGCGCTGATGATTGTTGAATGACGACATGTCGTTTTTTTACAACAAAACGTAACGATAGAGTGTGAGGCTTCTTCCAAAATACTCCTTATGTATGACTGCCGTATGAGACTTGGGCGATTTTGACGGAGTAAAGGCAAATTATCATGCCATCCTCGGGCGACGTTGTGGGTTTGAGCACCCCATGCAGAGAACAATGTCACATGTAATACATACAACAGATGGTGGTACGGATCGCTCACTGGCCACCAGAGACGATGCAGGTGGAAGAGACGATAGTGCGGGTAAAACGACTAAATAAAGCATTCCGTCTGTTTTTGGGAGCAAATTTTGTTAAATCAACTATGTGAATGATGTTTTTCACCGAGAGAGTAATCGAAGTTAATTAATTATTACTAAATTTATTGATAAGAAAAATTTCATTAGTGACAGGTTTCGTATTTTTCATGATAGCGTCAATTTAAGTTATTTCTCCATCGTTAGCGTCTAATTAATATTTTTGGAAATAGGAAAGGGTATGGATGGTTGTCTTTTTTGTTTTATTTCGACTGAATTACCCCTTTATTTTTTCATGTGTAACAAATGAGGGGTAGCTATGCACAACGATTCTCTTAGCGAACACATAATATTAATTACTTACGACATTTCCAATTATACGTCACGTGTCGTTAAAACATTCCCCGGCAGTGCTGGAAAAATAAACGCTCTCATCGAGTAGAGATGAGCATTATACCAACACACAGATAATACGACGAAAATCGGATAAACCGTACGTTGCGTGCAATTGTGTGTCAGGCGGCTCACTGTTGCTAATAATGTGTATTGCCTGAATTTACTCATTACCATGAGGTTACTATGAAAAAAAACCGGTTATTATTTTTTATAGCCTTGGCTATTGTTTTAGGAATTATTGTTGGCGGAGCTTGCCACGCTTTATTGACTGCGCAGGAAGCCAAAGAGGTGGTGTCCTATTTTAATTTAGTGACCGATGTTTTTCTTCGTCTGATAAAAATGATCATTGCGCCATTGGTATTTGCAACGCTGGTCTCTGGTCTGGCTAGCATGGGGAACTCTTCTTCCGTCGGCCGAATAGGGCTGAAAGCCATGGTGTGGTTTATTTGCTCTTCACTGGTTTCTCTTTTTATTGGCATGTTGTTGGCAAATATTTTTGAGCCAGGCGTAGGAATGAATCTTGAAATACCCAGTGCATCGGTACAGGTAGATGCGGGCGTGAGCACGGGCGGGTTTACACTGAAAAGCTTTATTGCCCATATATTTCCACGCAGCATCGTCGAAGCAATGGCGAATAACGAAATATTACAGATCCTGGTGTTCTCCATGTTTTTCGGTTCGGCACTGGCCTTTGTGAAAGGCCAAAATAAGCATGCCGTCACGATGGAGTCGATGATAGAAGAACTGGCGAAAGTGATGTTTCGGGTGACGGATTATGTCATGCGTTTAGCGCCTTTGGCGGTATTTTCCTCATTAGCATCTTCTATTACGACCGAAGGTCTGGGGCTGCTCTTTGACTTTGGCAAAGTTATTGGTGAGTTCTATATTGGGTTGGCGCTGCTGTGGGGGTTAATGTTCGGTGCTGGTGCACTGTTCCTCGGGAAGAAAGCAACCTGGGGGCTGATCAAATTGCTACGTGAGCCCAGTATGCTGGCGTTTGCTACCGCAAGTAGCGAAGCGGCCTATCCGAAAACAATGGAGGCGCTGAGCGAGTTCGGCGTTCCTAAAAAAATCACCAGTTTCGTACTCCCGTTGGGGTATTCCTTTAACCTTGTCGGCTCGATGATCTATCAGGCTTTTGCGATTCTGTTTATCGCACAGGCCTACAACATCCACCTAAGTTTGACGCAACAGATGCTGATTCTGCTGACGCTGATGATCACGAGTAAAGGCATGGCAGGCGTCGCTCGCGCAGCGGTGGTGGTAGTGGCAGCCACGCTGCCGATGTTCGGCTTACCCGAAGCGGGTATCTTGCTGATTATTGGTATCGATCAGTTCCTGGATATGGGCCGCACGGCGACCAATGTGATTGGCAACGGCATGGCGACAGCGGTTGTTGCCAAACTAGAACAAAACCATGACCATTCCGACGAAGAGGCCTCTGTGATGGCAACCGGAAATGTTTAAATTCGCGTCAGATTAATGTGCTGAGATAGGCGGCCTTCGGGCCGTTCTTCTTTATATTGCCTTTCGTAGCCTTCACCCGTTGCCGCTGTTGTTTTCCATCCATTCTCGTTTCCATGTGTATTTATTCCGATGCGCTTCTTTTCAATAGCTAACGGCTATCGTTGCGTTTATATCGTCTTGTTGCAAAAACGTTATTTTTTGTTTGTGTTATCTTTAAATAAGACCGCAAGCTCAGGCTGGTTATTCATTAATCGCCCGACAAGTAAGTGATTCGGGTGGCAAATCTGCCTGGAGCAGATTTGAACGCTGCTCGCAGCGGCCCTTAGGGCGAGGCCCACGACGGGCTGAGTATGTGAACGCAGCCAATGCACATACCACTTGAAGTATGACGGGTATAGCAAGTTAATTTGGGAGGAAGCATGTCATCACACCTTCGCGACACTTGTCTGGACACACTGACGGTACAACAGCAGATTTACCATTACTACAGCCTGCCGAAGGCGGCGAAAACGCTGGGTAATATCGATAAATTACCGAAGTCACTCAAGGTCTTGCTGGAAAATTTATTACGTCACCAGGACGGCGACACCGTAGAGCAGGACGATCTTCAGGCAGTGGTGGACTGGCTGAAAACCGGTCACGTCGATCGGGAAATTGCCTATCGTCCTGCGCGTGTATTGATGCAGGACTTTACCGGCGTGCCTGCCGTGGTCGACCTAGCCGCGATGCGCGCTGCGGTGAAAAGGCTGGGCGGCGATGTGAATAAGGTTAACCCGTTGTCGCCAGTCGATTTGGTTATCGATCACTCGGTTACGGTTGACCACTTTGGCGATCGTCAGGCGCTAACGGATAACACACAATTGGAAATGGCGCGTAACCGTGAACGTTATGAGTTTTTGCGCTGGGGGCAGAATGCTTTTAGCCATTTCAGCGTCGTACCACCGGGAACTGGGATTTGCCATCAGGTGAATCTGGAGTATCTCGCCAAGGCCATCTGGTACGAAAAGCAGGGCGACAAGCAGTTCGCCTACCCTGATACATTGGTAGGGACCGATTCGCACACCACCATGATTAACGGCTTAGGCGTACTCGGTTGGGGTGTCGGCGGGATAGAAGCCGAGGCAGCGATGCTGGGGCAGCCTGTTTCGATGCTGATCCCCGATGTCGTTGGTGTGAAATTAAGCGGAAAAATGCGTGAAGGGATTACCGCCACCGATCTGGTTCTGACGGTCACGCAGATGTTGCGTAAACACGGTGTGGTCGGCAAGTTTGTGGAATTTTACGGTGATGGACTGGATTCGCTGCCGCTGGCGGATCGCGCAACCATCGCCAACATGGCACCGGAATATGGTGCGACCTGTGGCTTCTTTCCTATCGATAACATCACGTTGGACTACATGCGGTTGACCAACCGTGCGGAAGAACAGATTGCGCTGGTGGAAGCCTACAGTAAGCTGCAAGGGCTGTGGCGTCATACCGGGGATGAACCGGTATTTACCAGCCAGCTCGCGCTGGATTTAGCAACGGTAGAAACCAGTCTGGCGGGGCCGAAGCGTCCGCAGGATCGTGTCCCTTTAGCGGGTGTGCCGGAAGCGTTCAACGCCAGTCGGGAACTGGATGTCAGCACGGTGAAGAATCGCTCTGACTATGAAGAATTCACGTTGGAAGGCGAAACGCACCGCTTACAGCAGGGTGCGGTCGTGATTGCAGCGATCACCTCCTGCACCAATACCTCTAACCCGAGCGTGCTGATGACGGCCGGGTTACTGGCAAAAAATGCGGTAGAGCGCGGTCTGAAAACCAAGCCGTGGGTCAAAACCTCGCTGGCACCGGGCTCACGGGTTGTCACGGATTACTATGCGAAAGCGGGACTGACGCCGTATCTCGATGAATTGGGGTTTAATCTAGTGGGCTACGGCTGTACCACCTGTATTGGTAACTCTGGCCCGCTGCCGGATGCGATTGAAGCCGCGATAAAAGCAGGTGACCTGACGGTCGGCGCGGTGTTGTCTGGTAACCGTAACTTTGAAGGCCGTATTCATCCGCTGGTGAAGACAAACTGGCTGGCTTCACCGCCGCTGGTGGTTGCGTATGCGCTGGCGGGAAATATGAATGTCGATCTGACGCAAGAACCATTGGGGGAAGATCGTGATGGCAAAGCGGTCTATCTGAAAGATATTTGGCCTTCGACGAAAGCGGTGGCAGATGCGGTACTGAACGTCAGTGCTGGTATGTTTCACCAACAATATGCGGCGGTGTTTGAAGGAACGCAGGAGTGGCAGGACATTGAGGTCGACAACAACCCCACCTATCAATGGCCGCAAGAGTCGACCTATATTCGTCAAACGCCTTTCTTTCTTGATATGGAGAAAGAACCAGAACCGGTTCAGGATATCCACAACGCGCGCATTCTGGCGATGCTGGGAGACTCGGTCACAACCGACCATATCTCTCCGGCGGGTAATATCAAACGCGATAGTCCGGCAGGGAAATACTTGCTGGAGCGCGGCGTCGAAACCACAGCGTTTAACTCTTATGGTTCAAGGCGCGGTAACCATGAAGTGATGATGCGCGGCACCTTTGCCAACATTCGTATCCGTAATGAGATGGTGCCGGGTAAAGAGGGCGGCTATACCCGCCATATTCCGTCGCAGAATGAGATGACGATCTATGACGCGGCGATGCGCTACAAGGACGACACTATCCCGCTGGCGCTGTTTGCCGGTAAAGAGTACGGCTCCGGTTCTAGCCGCGACTGGGCAGCAAAAGGCCCTCGTTTGTTGGGCGTCCGCGTGGTGATCGCCGAATCGTTCGAGCGTATCCACCGCTCTAATCTGATTGGAATGGGGATTCTGCCGCTGGAGTTTCCTGATGGCGTGACGCGTAAAACGCTGCAATTAACCGGGGATGAAAAAATCTCGATCACGGGATTAAATCAACTGACACCGGGTGCCACCGTTGAGGTAAACATCACGGGGGCGGATGGCAATACGCGGACGATCAAGACCCGCTGCCGCATTGACACTCGTAATGAGCTGACCTATTACCAGCATGACGGCATCCTGCATTACGTTATCCGCAATATGTTGTAACGCAACCTCCGCTTAGTCTTGCCGCGCGGGTACATTTTTGGGTGTACCCGCGCATGTTTCTCCGCATTAAATCCTCGTATCCTTAGGCGAATTGTGGTTAGGTTATAGTGACGCTAACTCTATGTGGAATAAGTAAAAACTATTTCTCATACCTGCCCTTATGGCAACGCGGATACTGCTTAAATGATGACGGATATAACAGGAGGTTATATGAATGGTGTAATCAAAAAACGTTTTAAACACTCGGTGTTACTTCTTACTTTGTGTGCAACGGGGGCGATAACCTCGGTTTTTGCTGCTCAGGTTCCCGCTGGTGTGGTATTGGCGGACAAACAAGAGCTGGTACGAGGCAATGGTTCAGAGCCTGCCTCGCTGGACCCGCATAAGGTAGAAAGCAATGTTGAAGGGTATATCATCGGTGACTTCTTCGACAATTTGGTGCATGTGGGAGACAGCGGCACGATACAGCCACGACTAGCTGAGCGGTGGGAGAATAAAGACAATACGGTATGGACCTTTCACCTGCGACCTGATGCCAAATGGTCTGATGGCTCACCGATTACTGCGGACGATGTGGTGTTTAGCTGGCGACGCCTTAGCGACCCTAAAACGCTGTCGCCTTATGGCAGCTATGTTTCCAGTATGTATGTGAAGAATGCAGCAGACATTATGGCGGGCAAGAAAGCGCCAGAATCACTGGGTATAAAAGCGCTGGATAGCCACACGGTTGAAATAACGCTCGAACACCCGATTTCGTATTTCCTGGAGATGTCGTCCTTCTATGTGATGGTTCCGTTACCGAAAGCGGTGATTGAAAAGCACCCTGAGAACTGGACGCAGGTCGCGAATTTCGTCAGCAGTGGCCCGTATACGCTAAACGAGTGGGTGGTGAACGAACGTATTGTTGGCAAACGTAATAGCCAGTATTGGGATGATGCGCATACCGTCATTAACAAAGTCACGTACCTGCCGATCAGCTCGCAAGCGGCGGAGTTAAATCGCTATAAATCCGGTGAAATTGATGTTACGAATATTTTGTCGCCAATTCAGTTCGCTTCGTTGAAAAAAGACTACCCGCAAGAAGTGAAAGTTTCGCCACTGATGAGCACCTATTTTTACCGTTTCAATATGCAAAAAGCACCGTTCAACGATCCACGTGTCCGGCGTGCGTTGGATCTGAGTTTGGATAAAAATATTATTGCGAACAACGTGCTGGGTATGGGGCAAACGCCTGCGTACAGTTTGATTCCTAAAAATGTCGGGGGCTTTCAACGTAAAGAGCCAGAGTGGGCAGGCTGGACACAGCAGCAGCGCAATGCTGAGGCGAAAAAACTGTTGAAAGAAGCTGGCTTTGATGAAAAGAAACCGCTGAAATTCACCCTGCTTTACAACACATCAGAGTCACATTTGCGCATAGCGATTGCTGCAACGTCAATGTGGAAGAAGAATCTTGGTCTTGAAGTGACGCTGCAAAATCAGGAATGGAAAACCATGCTGGATACCGTGCGTACTGGCGACTTTGAAGTGGTCAGACACTCGTGGACGGGAGATTACAATGAAGCAAGTACCTTCCTGAATACGATGGAAACCAATGACAGCAGCAACAACGGCAAATACAGTAATGCCGAGTATGACGGGTTACTGAAAAAGGCGCTGACAGTGAAGGATAAGCAGGAAAAAGAGGCTATTTATCAACAAGCCTCGGATATCTTAGACAAAGATATGGCATTAATCCCTATCTATTACTATGTTCAGCCACAAATGGCGAAGACGTATATTGGTGGTTTCGCTCCGGATTATCGTGGCGATTACTACACGAAAGATATGTACGTCATCAAGCACTAGCCGAAATGAAATAGCCGACTAAAGTCGGCTATTTTTGGATGAAGGCTTTTCTAACGTAACGCTTTCTGGTGTAGAGCGTTTTCTCATACGATGCAGTAGAACACGTTACTTCATGTCCAGCATGTGTCCCATTTTTGCCGCTTTGGTGGCCAAATAGTTTTCATTCTTCGGGTTGCGCCCGACGATTAATGGCACACGCTCGACGATGTTGATGCCTGCTTCGTTGAGAATTTTTACTTTCTGCGGATTATTCGTCAGCAGGCGAACTTCATCAACGCCCAGCAGCTTGAACATGTCAGCGCACAGCGTGAAGTCGCGCTCATCGGCGGCAAACCCGAGTTGATGGTTGGCTTCCACCGTATCGGCTCCCAGATCCTGCAACGCATAAGCGCGGATTTTATTGAGCAGCCCAATGTTACGGCCTTCCTGACGGTGGTAAAGCAGCACGCCACGACCTTCTTCGGCGATGTGTCCCAAAGCGGCCTCCAACTGGAAACCACAGTCACAGCGCAGGCTAAACAAGGCATCTCCCGTCAGGCACTCGGAATGTACGCGGGCAAGTACGGGAACTGAACCGGAAATATCACCATAAACCAGCGCAAGGTGGTCATGGCCCGTGGCGATTTCTTCAAAACCCACCATCAGAAAATCGCCCCACGGAGTGGGTAATTTGGCTTCCGCCACCCGTTTTAGCTGCATACTTTTCTCCAAAAACGCGGTATCCAAAAAACGCTGTGTCCAAAAAACAAAAGTGCTGAGGCGAATCCTACTGCTGCCTATCGCGCTTGACCAGCAAAAAAGCCTGTCTAAGAACGTCACAAAAATTGAACTATAGCGTGACCTGACCTCAGTTTGGTTTCAACTTCGTTGACAGAACTGAGCGCTATTTTACGCCATACTGACAGTTCATGTCGGATTTTCTGATAGAATTGTGAAAGTTTTGTTGCAAAGCATCATGCTGAATTATGGGAAGAAATTATGTACGACATTGCCAAACGAACCACCATTGGCGCAGCGCTATTACTGATTATGCCACTGATTATCTGGATGAGCGGTTGGCAGTGGCAACCGGAATATGGTGGGGCTTGGTTGCGCGTACTCTTTTGGGTCACCGAGACAGTGACGTCACCGTGGGGAATTCTGACCAGCATTATCTTAAGCATCTGGTTTCTCTGGTGCCTGCGTTTTCGTCTGAAACCTGCACTCGGCCTGTTGGTTATTATGGCGATTACGGTGTTGGTTGGGCAGGGCATCAAATCGGTGATTAAAGAGTGGGTGCAGGAATCCCGGCCTTATGTTGTCTGGCTGGAGAGAAATCATCAGGTAGACGACAGCTATTTCTACTCGTTACCGCGTAAGGAACGTTCAGAACTGGTGAAAACGCAGTTGCAGGATCAAACGCAGATCCCACAATGGCTGCGTAGCCACTGGCAGTTTGAAACTGGCTTTGCTTTCCCCTCTGGGCACACCCTGTTTGCCGCAACCTGGGCTTTGTTGGCCGTTGGGTTACTGTGGGCGCGCCGACATTATAAAACCGTGGTGATCCTGATGCTCTGGGCCAGTGGCGTCATGGGCAGCCGTCTGGTGCTCGGCATGCATTGGCCGCAGGATCTGGTGGTGGCGACGTTAATCAGCTGGCTGCTGGTGGTGGTTGCAAGTTGGCTGGCACAGCGATGGTGCGGCCCGTTGTCGCTCCAGTATGAAGAAATCAAAGAACAGGCAGAAGAGGATGCCGCTGAGAATAAATCCTCGTAGCCCTTGAGTTGTCGTTCCTGTAGTAGGTTGTACCCCGTAGATAATTTCCTGTAGCGCGTACTCTGCGGATGGCATCCGTCATCCGCTTTTTTATGACGGACTTCCTTGTCCGTCACCCTGTGAGCCATTGCTGACGCAACGTTAAAAATTTCTCCAGCAATTTTTTATCGCTCTCGTTTCTGTTTTTTTACCGTTTCTCACCATTACCGCTTCGCACAAAATGTAAACAATTTGTGAGCTGCTTCGCTATTCCTGTTTTTGCTGTTGGACAATTTTTCGGTTGGTTGTAAAACTTCATTTGAATGTTAATTCAATATTGAATATATATTCAAACAGGAGAATAACAATGAAACCTTACCGTCTGAAATCCTCCCTGCTGGCTATCATGTTCTCCCTGTCTGCTGGCACGTTCGCCGCAGATAACGGCTTGATCGCCATTATTACCCCTTCACACGACAACCCCTTCTTTAAAGCGGAAGCCGAAGGTGCCAGAACAAAAGCTGCCGAGCTGGGCTACACCACGCTGGTGGCCTCGCACGACGATGACGTTAGTAAGCAAAATCAACTGATTGAAACTGCCATTGCCCGCAAGGCGAAAGCCATCATTCTGGATAATGCCGGGGCTGATGCCACCATTGGACCACTGAAGAAAGCGAAAGCGGCGGGTATTCCCGCATTCCTGATCGACCGTGAAATCAATGAAACCGGCGTGGCCGTGGCGCAGATTGTTTCCAATAACTATCAGGGGGCGCAGCTCGGCGCGGAGAAATTTGTCGAACTGATGGGCCAGAAAGGTAAGTACGTTGAGCTGATTGGGCGTGAGTCGGACACCAATGCACACGTCCGTTCGCAGGGTTATCACGATGTGATCGATCAGTATAGCGACATGAAACGCGTCGCCAGACAAACGGCGAACTGGAGCCAGACGGAAGCCTTTACCCGTATGGAAGCCATCTTGCAGGCAAATCCAGATATCACCGGCGTGATCTCCGGCAACGATACCATGGCGCTGGGGGCAGAAGCGGCGCTGAAAGCGGCGGGGCGTCACGACGTGATAGTGGTGGGTTTTGATGGCAGCGACTACGTGCGTGATTCCATTATCAATAAAGGCAACATCAAGGCCACGGTGCTGCAACCCGGCTGGCAGCAGGCGCAGATGGCGGTTGAACAGGCGGATTACTACCTGAAGAACGGCAAGGCACAGCACGATGAAAAACAGCTGATGGATTGCATTCTGATCGATGAGTCTAATGCGAACAAACTCAACACTTTTGCGTTGAAACCGTAATTGAGGCAGCGGGAGCGTTAGCTCCCGCAGGTAGAGGAGTCGTTATGTTGTTTGATGAACGATATCGCGCCAGCTGGATTGGGCTTTGTGCCTTGCTGCTGTCTGCCTGTACGGTGGTCGATCTGGATGAAAACGGTAAGCCGATCATTCCGGTCGATCCGACATCTACGCCGGGCTATAGCACCATGACGCCAGAGAATATCGCGACGGCGCTGTGGCAACCAACGTTGCTCCCTGCGGCGCAGCAGCAGGCGCTGTCCTGGGATGACGTGAAGAAAATGCAGGCAGCGCTGGAGGGAACGGCACGTAAAGCCGTCTATGCACGGCTTCAGGGCACGGTCAGTGGGATTGATCGGGAAAGCCGTGAAGGAAAATTGACGCTTGATGTAAAAGGTGACGCCGTCACGCTTCAGTTGGGGCCGATAGTCAAAGGCAATGCGATTCGCGATGCAGCAGGGTTTATCCGCTTTGATGATTTCAAGAATCAGGTGCAATTTGCCCAATTGGCGCGTGCGCTGAATAGCAAAGCCATCGCGTCATTGCCAGAACTGAATGCCAGTGTGCAAGGTAAAACCGCTAACGTGTTGGTGGCGCTGGTGGTGACGAAACAGGGTATCAGCGATGCGGTGCCGATGACGTTAAACCTGACCAGTACGAGCAATGGAGGGGCGCAATAATGGAAAAACCGGATGTCTCTCTACAACCCAATGCGGCTAACCGTCCCGAAATTGTGATGGCAACCCGAGGCATCACCATGCTGTTTCCCGGCACCAAGGCGCTGGATAACGTCGATTACAACGTGTATCGCGGCAAGGTCAACGTGATCATTGGCGAAAACGGAGCAGGCAAATCGACGCTGATGAAGATTCTGGCTGGTGTACAGCAGCCTACGTCCGGCCAGATTCTGCTAAATGGCGACGTGGTGCACATAGCGGATACCCGCGATGCGGCGGCGAAAGGCATCGGCATGGTGCATCAGGAACTTAACCTGTCTGAAAACCTGAGCGTGGCGGAGAATATTTTTCTGGGGCGGGAACTGCAAAAGGGCGTTGCGCCTATCGATTATCAGGAACAGGAACGGATTGCGGCGGAGTTGATGGCGCGTCTCGATCAGGCTATTTCGCCGCGTACCGAAGTCGCTAGCCTGAAAGTCGGCCAGCAGCAGCTAGTAGAAATTGCCAAGGCGCTGGCGGATCAGGCCGACATTCTGATTCTCGACGAACCGACCTCCGCGCTGAGTAAAACCGAAGTGGAGATTCTGTTTCGCGTGATCCGCGAACTGACCCGCCAGAATGTATCCATCATCTACATTTCGCACCGGCTAGAAGAACTGATGGCGATTGGCGATTACATCACCATCCTGCGTGACGGTTGTTTTCAGGCGGAAGCGGCGGTCAGCGACATCGATGTACCGTGGATCGTGCGGGAAATGCTCGGCGGTGACCCTGTCACCAGTTTCCTGCATCCGGGCAGAACGTTCGGTGCGCCGATATTGGAAGCGGAACACCTTACCTGCCTCAATGATGCAGGGCATCAGGTGGTGAATGATGTCTCGCTGATGGTGCGCGAAGGGGAAATCGTTGGGGTTTACGGACTGATGGGGGCGGGGCGCACGGAGCTTTTTGAGTGTTTGCTGGGTATTCAGAATGATTATCTGGGCAAGATTTATCTGGATAGCAAACCGGTTAATCCGCGTCTTTCTACTGCGCAACGCATTCGTATGGGGATGAGTCTGGTGCCGGAAGATCGCAAAAAAACCGGGATCTTCCCGCTCTCGTCGGTGGCTTCTAATCTCACTATCGCCAGCCTGTGGCGACGGCTGAAATACGGTATGGCGATCTTCCAGCGACAGGAGCAAGAAGTGGTAGCCAGCACGATTGGGCAGCTAGCCATCAAGGTGTCTTCACCCGAGGTGGAAATTCAGGCGCTCAGCGGTGGCAATCAGCAAAAAGTGGTCATTGGCCGCTCGCTGCTGACTAGCCCTAAGGTGCTGTTGCTGGATGAACCGACGCGGGGCATCGATGTGGGTGCCAAAGCCGATGTGTTTGAAATGATGGTCGGGCTCTCTGAGCAGGGGATCGGTGTGCTGTTTTCTACCTCGGATCTGAAAGAGATTATGGCGGTATCGGACCGTATTTTGGTGATGTCGAATGGCAAACTGACGGCGAATATTGTGCGTCAGTCGGCCAGCGAGTCGGCATTGGTTTCGGCAAGTGCACAAGGGTTCTGACATGAAAACGACTCACCTTCCGGCGGCGTCAGGTGCGCTATCCCCGGGTAAGTTTGTACGCTCACGAGAGAGCATTCTGCTGTTGATCCTCAGGCTGCGCACGTTCATCGCGCTGTTCCTGATTCTGGGGTTCTTTGCCTTCACGGTGCCCGGATTTTTGGCGACAGGCAGCCTGATCATTATGGTGAAGCACATTGCCATCAATGCGTTTCTGGCACTGGGCATCACGTTTGTCATCATCACCGCCGGGATTGACCTGTCAATCGGTGCCACGTTAGGGCTGTGCGGCATGGTGGCGGGCTACATGATTACTCAGGGCATTGTGCTGCCTATGTTTGGTATCGCAATTTTCCCCAGCGTGTGGGTCATCGTGCCCGTTGTGCTGCTGATCGGCGCGCTCATCGGTGCCATCAACGGCTGGATTATTACACGGTATAACGTTGCGCCCTTTATCTGCACGTTGGGAACGATGTACATCGTGCGTGGGGCGTCGATGTTGATTTCCGGTGGAGAAACGTTCCCCGGCTTAGGTGGTAACCCGCAGTTGGGGAATACGGGCTTTGAGTTGATTGGCTCCGGCACGATCCTGGGCTTACCGCTGGCTATCTGGCTGATGCTGGTATTGGCATTGGTGATTGCCTATGTGGCGCGCCGTCTGCCGTTTGGCCGCCATGTCTACGCGATTGGCGACAATGAGCGTGCCGCAGAGCTTTCGGGTGTCAAAGTGCGTCAGGTCAAAGTCTGGGTTTACACCATTTCCGGTTTCTGTGCTGCTATCGCGGGCATCGTGGTGTCCTCTCAGTTGGTCGCCAGCCACCCAGCGACGGGTACCGCTTTTGAAATGAACGCGATTGCTGCTGTGGTGCTCGGCGGAACGTCATTGGCGGGAGGACGCGGCACCATTCTGGGTACGCTGATAGGGGCGTTTGTCATCGGGATTCTTGCTGACGGGCTGGTCATGATGGGCGTGAGTGAATTCTGGCAAATGGTGATTAAAGGCATCGTCATTATTGTGGCGGTGATTATCGACCAGATGCAGAACCGTATGCAGCACAAGGCCGCGATTGTGTCGCAGAAGGCCGTGGCGGAAGGCGCTTAGTTAGGCGTAGAGGCATTTATGTATAGATAGCATTTTAGTGTAGATCGCACGGGGCGTTGGGTTGTGGCGGGAGCGATGTCGGTAGGCATACCGAGGCCCGATTTGAGCGCAATTTTTTGATTCAACGTGAATAAATATTCGTTTTGAGTAAAAATTCAAGCGAGGTGAGATATGAATCCGTACGCATTGTCGGTGGAGGCGCTGACGCACAAAGCCCGCGCTATTCGTCGCCGTATTATTCATCTGAATGCCAATAGTCCGGCTGGCGGGCACACGGGTGCAGATCTGTCACAGGTTGAGATTTTGACGGCGCTGTATTTTCGTATTTTGAACTGTGCACCGGATCGTCTTCAGGATTCGCAGCGGGATATTTATATCCAGTCAAAAGGCCATGCCGTCGGCGGTTATTACTGCTGTCTGGCGGAAGCGGGCTATTTCCCAGAAGCATGGCTGGAGACCTATCAGCACCCCGACTCGCATTTGCCGGGGCATCCAGTCAAGCACAAGACGCCGGGAATTGAGCTGAACACCGGGGCGCTGGGGCACGGACTGCCCGTCGCCGTTGGCATTGCGCTGGCGGCTAAGCGCGATAATAGCCCGCGTCGGGTTTTTGTCCTGACGGGCGATGGCGAGTTGGCAGAAGGCAGTAACTGGGAAGCGGCGCTGGTGGCGGCGCATTACCAACTGGATAACCTGATCATCATCAACGACAAGAACAAACTGCAATTGGCAGGGACGACCTGCTCCATCATGAACACCGATCCGCTGGCAGAAAAGTGGCAAGCCTTTGGCTTACAGGTTACGGAATGCGCAGGTAATGACATGCAATCGGTGGTGGACACGTTGGAAAAGCTACCGCGCAACGGTAAACCGAATGTAGTGATTGCGAATACGGAAAAAGGTGCGGGCGTGTCGTTTATTCAGGGGCGAGCTGAATGGCATCACCGGGTGCCGAAAGGCGAGGAAATAGCACTGGCGTTGGAGGAACTAAAAGATGAGTAACGCAGACCATTTGGCAACGGTTATGGTCGAGCAGTTCATCAAGGCCGTCGAACAGGGAATTGATCTTGTTCCGGTGTTGGCGGATTCGACCTCAACGGCAAAGATTTCCCCGTTCATTCAGCGTTTTCCCGACCGCATCGTCAACGTGGGGATTGCAGAACAAACGATGGTGGGAACGGCGGTAGGGCTGTCCATCGGCGGGAAAATTGCGGTGACCTGCAACGCGGCGCCGTTTCTAATCTCCCGCGCCAACGAACAGCTCAAAGTTGACGTCTGTTACAACAACAGCAACGTCAAGCTGTTTGGGCTTAATGCGGGCTGTAGCTACGGCCCACTCGCCAGCACCCACCACAGTATTGATGACATCGCGGTGCTGAGAGGGTTTGGCAATATTGAGATCTACGCGCCGTCCAGCCCGGAAGAGTGTCGCCAGATTATCGATTACGCCTTTGCACATCAGGGGCCGGTCTATATTCGCCTTGATGGTAAACCGCTGCCTGCTTTGCATGATGAGCACTATCGCTTTGTGCCGGGACAGATCGATGTACTGCGCAAAGGCTGTGATATCACGCTGGTCGGGCTGGGGTCCACCGTGCATGAAATTGTGACGGCGGCTGAATTATTAGCAGAAAAAGGACTCTCCGCTACGGTGGTTAATCTTTCCTCTATTCGGCCGTGTAATACTCAGCAATTACTTGAAATTCTGAGTGAAACACCTCGAATCATCACTGTCGAGGAACATAACGTCAACGGCGGTGCAGGCAGTCTGGTTGCGGAAGTGCTGGCGGAAGCAGGTAGCGGAATCCCGCTAGTTCGGTTGGGGATTCCCGATGGTCAATACGCGATTGCCGCCGATCGGAGCGCGATGCGAGCGCATCACGGGCTGGACGCGACGGGCATTGTCAACGCAGCACTGCGTCTTTGTCCGGGAGGCTGATGATGTTTACGCCGGTTATTTTGGCAATCGATGAAGGGACGACGAACGCCAAGGCGATTGCCGTCGATGAGCGGGGGCGCATTCTGGCTAAAGCGTCGGTTGCTTTGCAGGTGACACACCCGCAGCCAGGCAGAGCGGAGCAGGATGCGATGGCGATCTGGCGTGCGGTTTGTCAGGCCGCAGAAGCCTGCCTGTCGTCATTACATCGTGCTCAGGTGGTGGGCGTTGCCATCAGTAATCAGCGCGAATCGGTGCTCATCTGGGACAGGCAAACCGGAAAACCGCTGACGCCGCTGGTTAGCTGGCAAGATCGTCGTGCCGAAAAATTCTGTCAGGCGGTACAGGGAAGTGCGGAAGCTCATTTGATCGCATCCCGCACTGGATTACAGGTCGATCCGCTTTTTCCCGCCGCCAAACTTCATGCCATGCTGGCTGAACTGCCAAACGGTGTTGCTCGTGCAATGGCGGGGGAGCTGTGCATCGGAACGGTGGACTGCTGGCTTAACTGGCAGTTTAGCGGCGGGCGGGCGTACTCTACCGACTATTCCAATGCTGCAAGAACCCAACTGTTCAATATCCACCGCGGCTGCTGGGATGAAGATCTACTTGCACTCTTCGGCATCCCCAGCATTTGCCTGCCTGCTGTTACGCCTTCCTCGGCGCTGCATGGTCACACCGGCGTGACGGGTATCCGCGGGCTGGCTGTTGGCGTACCCATTGTGGCGCTGATTGGGGATTCCCATGCTGCGCTGTACGGTCAGGGCATAACCCAAAGCGGTGAAATCAAGGCGACATATGGCACGGGTTCGTCGCTGATGACCACCATCAACACGCCACATCTTCACGCTGTGGGGCTCAGCACCACGATCGCCTGGCACGATGGCGAACTGCGCTACGCGCTGGAAGGCAATATTACGCATACCGGTTCGGGATTTGCCTGGATTGGTCAGATGCTGGGTATCCCTTCCGTGACGCGACTGACCGAACTGGCGTTAAGCGCCGAATCGAATCAGGGCGTCTTCTTTGTCCCTGCCTTATCCGGGCTGGGTGCGCCCTATTGGGATGTGCAAGCGCGTGGCCTGCTGTGCGGCTTATGCGATGCCACCACACCTGCCATCATCGCCCGTGCTGGGTTGGAATCCATCGCGTACCAGATTGCCGATGTCTTTTTCGCGATGGAGCAGGTGTCGCAGGCTGCGTTACCCGCGCTGCGCGTTGACGGTGGCGCGACGCAAAACCGCTGGCTGATGCAGTTTCAGGCTGACCTCTTGCAGCGCCCGTTGATTCGCAACCATAACGCGGAAGTGTCGGCGCTGGGCGCGGCGTATTTGGGCGGAAAAATGCTGGGGTGGTGGGAGCACAACGAACAGATTGCCGCACTGCCGAGAGAGGTAGAAATCATCGAACCGTCGCTGGCAAACCACGCCATTCAGGAGAGTTATCAACAGTGGCGCACGGCGGTGGCACGGGCGCGTCTGCGACCCGAATCATGATCATTTTGAACAGTAAGCATTTTTTAGCAGCAAGAAAGGGTTAACCGTAAAAACCTATTCGATACGAAAGATAAGCAGCTCAATACTCTACAAATCAAAGAGGTGACTTTATTATGGCAACGTATAACTACCCTGAATTTGGTGCAGGTTTGTGGCATTTTGCGAATTATATCGACCGCTATGCGGTGGACGGCTACGGCCCGGCCTTGAGCACGATCGACCAGATCAAAGCGGCAAAAGAGGTCGGTGAGCTTTCCTATGTCGACTTGCCTTATCCCTTCACGCCGGGCGTGACACTCAGCGAAGTGAAAGACGCGCTGAAAGATGCAGGGCTGAAAGCGATTGGTATCACGCCGGAAATTTACCTGCAAAAGTGGTCGCGTGGCGCTTTCACCAACCCCGACCCGGCCGCGCGGGCGGCGGCGTTTGAACTGATGCACGAATCTGCTGGCATTGTGCGTGAACTGGGGGCGAATTACGTCAAAGTCTGGCCGGGACAGGATGGTTGGGATTATCCGTTCCAGGTCAGCCATAAAAATCTGTGGAAACTGGCGGTTGATGGCATGCGCGATCTGGCGGGGGCTAACCCCGATGTAAAATTTGCTATCGAGTACAAGCCGCGCGAACCGCGCGTAAAAATGACCTGGGATTCCGCAGCGAGAACGCTGTTGGGGATTGAAGATATCGGGTTGGATAACGTCGGCGTATTGCTGGACTTCGGCCATGCGCTGTATGGCGGAGAATCACCAGCGGATTCTGCCCAGTTGATTATCGATCGCGGTCGGCTGTTCGGCATGGATGTGAACGATAACCTGCGCGGCTGGGATGACGATTTGGTGGTCGGCACGGTGCACATGACCGAGATTTTCGAGTTTTTCTACGTGCTGAAAATCAATAACTGGCAGGGTGTCTGGCAGCTCGATCAGTTCCCGTTCCGGGAGAACCACGTTGAGGCGGCGCAGCTGTCCATCCGTTTCCTGAAACACATCTATCGTGCGTTGGACAAGCTGGATATCCCCGCGCTTCAGGCGGCACAGGAGGCGCAAAATCCATTACAGGCGCAGCGAATTGTACAGGATGCGCTGCTGTCATCCATTAACGTTAACGAGTAATTTTGCCACGGTTCGTCAGGTGCGGAGCAGGGGAATCATGTTGCGCCTGACGTTACCGTTATTGCTCACCATTAGGTGCCTGGCGTGTTAGATCAGCGTCTCGGCGGTTAGTCGATCGGTAATCAACACATCAATGTAGTGGCCGGTCAACGCGCCGCGAATCGCCGCACTTTTCTCGACTCCGCCTGCCAGCGCGACCACGCGCGGACATTGACGCAGTTGGGGCAGCGCCATACCAATCACGGGATCTTCATCGTCCTGCAACACCGGTTCGCCTTCCGCATTGTAGTAATGCAGGCACAAATCACCCACGGCACCGCGTTCAGCCAGCTGTTGCAGCATCGCTTCGTGATAGTAGTTACCGGAATTTTTCAGCAGTTGCGACGGCTCTAGTACGCCGATGCCTACGAGTGCCAGGCTCACTTCGCTGAATTTATCGACCACGTTGGAAACTTCATCGCTGGTCACCAAACGAGCGCGATCTTCCACCGAACGTTCAATGCTCTGCGCGGGTAAAAGATAGGCTGGACAACTTAGCTGGTTGGCTAGCGTTTGCGTCAGGATGGTTGCCTGTACATTGCCGTTCGGCCCCACTCCGCCCAGTAGTTGGATGACGCCCTGTGCTTTGACGCTTTGCGGGTGCAGGCTGTCCACCATCGCTCGCAGCGTGCTACTCCAGGATGAAATACCGACCAAATCGTCAGGACGGATACTGGTTTGGACATAGTGTGCCGCCGCGGAGCCAATCGCCTGTTTGATTTGCGTCAGCGTAGCATTGTCGGCGATATCCACCACAATAGCCTGATCGATGCCGTAATGCTTCTGAATTGCGGACTCCAGCCCCATGAACATATTCGGGGGTTGAATTACGCTGATTTTGACCACACCTTCTTTAACACTGCGCGTGATAGCGCGGGATACAAAAGACTGTGACAAATGGAGTGAGGCGGCAATTTCTGCTTGTTTCATCCCTTCGCTATAATAGAGCGTAGCGATCTTGACCAATAATCGCTGTTCGTCCTGCTTTGACATGACTTTTCCCCTTGCTGGCGTGCTACTGTCATTTTTATTCAGCACAGAATAAATAACAAGCGCAGACGGCAGTGGCGTACGGTGCTTATTTTCAGCTTCTGTACCGTGAGACGTGTGATGGCAAAGACAATGGCAAAAAATCGGACTGACACCATGATTTCCCTGTCCGCGCTGGACATGGTAATTTAATGGGGTTAGTCGCCAAAATTTGGCATAATTCATTCGGTTAATGGATATCACAGGAAGGACAATGTGAAATATTTGCTGATTTTTTTACTCGTGCTGGCGATATTCATCATTTCTGTCACACTGGGTGCGCACAACGATCAGGTTGTGACATTTAACTATCTGCTGGCGCAGGGGGAATATCGTATCTCCACACTGCTTGCCACGCTATTTGCCTTGGGCTTTGGTCTTGGCTGGGTTATCTGTGGTCTGTTTTATCTGCGTCAGCGCATTGCGCTTGGCCGTGCACAACGTAAAATCAAGCGTCTGGAACAACAGCTTTCTCCCTCCACCGAGGAGAATGTGGCGCCAGTGCAGACGGTCACCCATTAAGGAATTCTCTCTATGTTAGAACTGCTGTTTCTGTTGCTGCCCGTGGCCGCCGCATACGGCTGGTACATGGGGCGCAGAAGTGCGCAGCAGGACAAAGAGCAGGAATCAAACCGCCTGTCCCGTGAGTATGTCACCGGGGTTAACTTCCTGTTGTCCAACCAGCAGGATAAGGCGGTGGAGCTGTTCCTCGACATGCTAAAGGACGACAGCAACACCTTTGAAGCCCACCTGACACTCGGCAATCTGTTTCGTTCGCGCGGAGAAGTTGACCGAGCGATCCGCATCCATCAGGCGCTGACTGAAAGCGCATCATTAACGTTTGAACAACGCCTGCTGGCAGTGCAACAACTGGGCCGTGACTACATGGCCGCAGGGTTGTATGACCGTGCCGAAGAAATTTTTAACCAGTTAGTGGATGAAGAGGATTTTCGACGCAGCGCCTTGCAGCAGCTATTGCAAATCCATCAGTCAACCAGTGACTGGCAGACGGCAATTGATGTTGCGGAAAAACTGGTCAAGATGGGAAAAGATCAGCTCCGCGTGGATATCGCCCATTTTTATTGCGAATTGGCGCTGCTGGCGATGGGGAGCGACGATCTAGATAAAGCGTTAACGCTCCTGAAGAAAGGCGCAGCGGCGGATAATCAGTGCGCCCGCGCGTCTATCATGATGGGGCGCATCTACATGGCACAGCAGAATTATTCGCGTGCAGTGGAGGCGTTGAGACAGGTTCTCGATCAGGATAAAGAACTGGTCAGCGAAACGCTGCCGATGCTCCAGGAGTGCTATCAGCATTTAGATAAGCCCTTGGATTGGGTGAATTTCCTCAAACGTTGCGTAGAAGAAAATACCGGTGCGACGGCGGAATTGATGCTGGCCGATATCCTCGAAAGAGAAGAGGGCGCAGAAGTTGCACAGGCTTATATTAATCGTCAGCTTCAGCGTCACCCTACGATGCGTGTGTTCCACCGACTGATGGATTTTCACCTGCATGAAGCGGAAGATGGACGAACAAAAGAAAATCTTCAGGGATTGCGCGACATGGTGGGCGAACAGATTCGCACCAAACCCCGCTATAGCTGCCGCAAGTGTGGCTTCACGTCACAATCACTCTATTGGCAATGCCCTTCCTGCCGCACCTGGGCCAGCGTAAAGCCTATCCGTGGATTAGACGGACAATAGCCTCTCGCTATATCGAGGCGTTATTTTTTAATGTTATTTAGTTACAACATACTAATAATTGTACGTGATTTCCGTTTCAGCCAACGCCTTTAACGGCATTCGTCTTCAGGCGGCTGGGATTTCGGGGGCGGGGCATGTAGAATGCGGCGGGAATTTTGGCTTCGCAAGAGACTGGGTGACGAATGAAAAACGAGAATCTACAGCAAAAGAATCAAACGGTATCCTCCCCGATTGTTGTCGCGTTGGACTACGCCAGTCAGGATGCGGCGCTGTCGTTTGTTGACCGTATCGATCCGCAGGATTGCCGTTTGAAGGTGGGCAAAGAGATGTTTACCTTATTTGGCCCACAGTTCGTGCAGACATTACAGCAGCGCGGCTTTGATGTGTTTCTCGATCTAAAATTCCACGATATTCCGAACACCGTCGCCCACGCCGTGGCGGCAGCCGCCGATCTTGGCGTGTGGATGGTCAATGTGCACGCCAGTGGTGGTGCGCGCATGATGACGGCGGCGAAAGACGCGCTGGTGCCGTTTGGTAAAGATGCTCCGTTACTGATTGCCGTGACCGTGTTGACTAGCATGGACGAAGAGGATCTACGCGGGCTTGGTATTACCGTCAGCCCGGCTGAGCAGGCGGAAAGGCTGGCTGTGCTAACACATAACAGCGGGCTGGATGGCGTGGTGTGTTCCGCGCATGAAGCACAGCGGTTGAAGCAGGTGTGTGGTCAGGCATTTCAACTGGTCACGCCGGGAATTCGTCCTGCTGGCAGCGATGTTGGCGATCAGCGCCGCATTATGACGCCGGTTCAGGCGCAGCAGGTTGGTGTGGACTATATGGTGATTGGCCGACCGATCACACAATCGGCCGATCCAGCACAGACGCTACGCGATATCCGTGCTTCACTGTTAAATGGTGCTGCATCATGAATCATGATAAGAACAGCCAACTGGTTTATTCCACGGAAACGGGGCGTATTAAGCCTGAAGAAGAAAAGGAAGTTCGGCCAAAAGGTGATGGTATCGTGCGTATCCAACGCCAAACCAGTGGGCGTAAAGGAAAAGGTGTATGCCTGATTAGCGGCCTCGATCTTGATGATGCTGAGCTGGATAAGCTGGCTGCTGAATTGAAGAAAAAATGTGGCTGCGGTGGCTCAGCGAAAGAGGGCGTGATCGAAATTCAGGGAGATAAACGCGACCTGCTAAAACAGCTTCTGGAAGCGAAAGGGATGAAGGTCAAGCTGGCCGGCGGATAAGTATGACGAGTATAAAAGCAGCAGGTTTACTCCCGTTAACCTGCTGCTATAAATAGGTTATTTATCGACCTGACGGCCAATCAGCCCGCCGATAGCGGCACCGCCTAGTGTTCCTAATGTTCCGCCATCCGTTAAGATCGCTCCACCTACCGCACCGGCACCGGCACCAATCGCGGTATTACGGTCACGTTTGGACATGTTTGAACAGCCCGCGAGCGTAACAGCAAGCGTAATTGCCAGAGCGGCTGTCGCAAAACGTTTATTTAATTTCATTTTCTTCCCCTTTCTGCTCTTAGTCTCACGTTTCTTGTGAGGAAAATATCGAACAAAGTTCTTTTTGCGGTATTAAATAAAGGAATGGAGCCTTTTACCGCCTAATGACAAGTATAATCATCGGAAAAAACGGCAACAGGTAAAAACTCCTAATTCCCCTGCGTTACCTTAACGATAGCAATAATTGATAAAGCTGGCTGTTTTTTGCTCAATATTGTGGCGTGTCTCTTTCTTTTTCCCATAGCAGAACACCGCTAGGTCTTTAGCGATTTAGCCCATAGCGACGAATTCGTCAGGCCGGGAGAATGGTGTTATCGCGTCGATGGGAGGCTGATTATGTTAGAAACGCTAAAAAGACAGGTGTTGGAAGCCAATTTGGCCTTGCCGCAGCATAATTTGGTGACGTTTACCTGGGGAAATGTCAGTGCGGTAGATCGGCAGCGCGGTCTGATGGTGATCAAACCCTCCGGCGTTGAGTACTCGGCTATGACGCAAGAGGACATGGTCGTTGTCGAACTGGAAAGCGGCAAGGTAGTGGAGGGGACGAAGAAGCCATCGTCAGATACCGATACCCACTGCGTGCTGTATCTGGAGTTTGCCGATATCGGCGGTATTGTGCATACCCATTCTCGGCATGCCACGATCTGGGCGCAAGCCGGTAAAGACATCCCCGCCTGGGGAACCACGCACGCTGACTACTTTTATGGTCCCATTCCCTGTACTCGTTTGATGACGGATGAAGAAATCAATGGTCGCTATGAGTGGGATACGGGAACGGTGATCGTCGAAACTTTCCGCCAGCGCGGCATTTCTCCGGTGGATGTCCCCGCGGTATTGGTAAATTCGCATGGCCCCTTTGCATGGGGGAAAGATGCTGATAACGCGGTGCACAATGCCGTGGTTCTGGAAGAGCTTGCCTACATGGGGATTTTCTCACGCCAGCTAACGCCTCAGTTGAGTGAGATGCAGCAAACGCTGTTGGATAAGCACTACTTACGTAAGCACGGTAAGAACGCCTATTACGGACAGTAAACCATCGTGCTGTCGGGATCATCGTTTGGAAATATCCCGGCGTTTTAAATAATGAAAGGATATTCTTACCCTGCCAGCATAATGCTTGCGGGGTGTTCTCCTATTTTAAAATAAACATTTTTTTATTCTTCCGGCAGACAGTAATAAAATGTGAGCACTCTCACGCCGCGCAGGGCATAGCAGATTATTACTGGTCGCTAGCGAGACATTCATGACTGCGCTTTCTATTACAGGGTAACGTTGCTCGCATCAATACGGGCATATTTCCGGTAATGAGAACGCGAGGGTATCATGATAGATTCAAATAAAAATTATTACATGAGCTGTTTGTTTTTCCTTTTTTTCTTCATCGGTTGGGGGTGCTGTTTCCCTTATTTATCATTATGGCTAACGGAGACCATTGGCATTAGCTATGGAGATGTTGGGCTGGTGTATTCCTTTACTGCCGTTGTGGCGGTATGTGTTCAGCCATTATTTGGTTTTATTTCTGACAAACTTATTTATCGTAAGCATCTTATGTGGATGCTGGCGCTTATCATTACATTTTTCGCACCTTATTGGATATTCGTCTTTGCCCCGCTATTGAAATTTAACGTTATTCTCGGTGCGTTTGCGGGCGGGATATATATCGGTATGGCTTACGGCGCAGGCTGCGGAATTTGTGAGGCGTATATTGATAAAGTCAGCCGGGCATCGGGTTTTGAATTCGGCCGTGCGAGAATGTTTGGCGGTATTGGTGCAGCATTAGGAACCTTTATTGCAGGGAAACTTTATGGCATCGATCAGAACTTGATCTTTTGGACGGCTAGCGCAGCGGGCGTGTGCTTATTGTTTGTTGTATGGAAAACGCAGGTCAGTTCCTCGAATCAGTATTCACAGCAAATGCGTACTCAACCGCCTGTTACACTCAATGATGCAGCCGCACTGCTAAAACTAAAACAATTCTGGTTCTTTGCCATCTATATGATAGGTGTAGGCGCTGTTTATGAAACTTATGACCAGCAGTTTGCGATTTATTACACCCACTTTTTTGAAAACAAAGCGCGTGGTGCGGAAGTTTTTGGTTATTTAACCACCGGGCAGATTTTCCTGGATGCCGTGGTAATGTTCTTCGCCCCGTGGTTTGTGAATAAGATTGGGCCAAAAAATGCGTTACTCTACTGTGGGCTTATTATGAGTTTTCGCATTATAGGTTCCGCATGGGCCGTTGGGCCAGTATCCATTAGTTTAATTAAATTACTCCATGGGTTCGAAAGTTCAGTGCTGCTGGTTGCGGCATTAAAATACATCACTGCGAATTTCAATCCGCTGCTTTCCGCTACGGTCTACCTTATTGGATTCCAATTCTCTAAAAGTTTCAGCTCGATTTTTCTATCCACCGGGATTGGCCACTTGTATCAGAAAATGGGATTTTCCAGTAGCTACCTGATACTGGGAAGTGTCGCCTTGTGCTTCACCGTTATTTCATTCTTCACACTGGATAAAAATAGAGTGTTTGCCCATAAGCCTGGGTTAGTTTATTAATTTAAGGAGGAAGGAGTATGTCAAAATTATATTATGGTGTTGCTTATTACGATGAGTATATGCCGGAAGATCGTCTGGAAAAAGATATTTCACTCATGCTGGAAACGGGGATCAATGTTGTACGCATTGCGGAATCGACATGGAGCACGTTAGAGCCGACAGAAGGTGAGTATAATTTTTATCACATCGATCGCGTTTTGGATGCGATGCATCGTGCAGGGATCGCTGTCATTATCGGCACGCCAACCTATGCGATTCCGTCGTGGCTTGCTCTCAAGCACCCCGAAGTCATGGTGACGACGGTAGAAGGACAGCAAAAATACGGACCCCGGCAAATCATGGATATTGTTAGCCCTGTGTTTCGCCGTTATGCAGAGAATATCATCCGTGTGTTGCTGGAGCATGTACAACATCATCCTGCGATCATCGGATACCAATTAGATAATGAAACTAAGCATTACGATAATATTGGACGCGACATGCAGGACGGTTTTGTTCAGCATTTGCGCGAAAAATATGTGAGCCTCGATAAGCTTAATCATGATTTCGGCCTCGATTATTGGAGTAACCGTATCGATCGCTGGGAAGATTTCCCCCCCGTCGAGAACACCATTAATGCCAGCCTCTCTTGTGCTTTCAGCCGCTATCAGCGGCAGCAAGTGACGGATTATTTGGCCTGGCAGGCCAGTCTGGTGCGGGAATATGCACAACCGCATCATTTCATTACGCACAATTTTGATTTTGAATGGCGCGGTTATTCATTTGGCGTACAGCCTCACGTCGATCATTTTGCGGCAGCGAAATGTCTGAGTGTGGCAGGTGTCGATATTTATCACCCGAGCCAGTCATATTTAACCGGGAGAGAAATTGCCTTCGGTGGTGACGTTACGCGAAATCTGAAACAGGGGCGAAATTATTTTGTCCTCGAAACGCAGGCACAAGGGTTTCCGCAGTGGACACCTTATCCGGGGCAATTACGGCTACAAGCCTTTAGCCACATCGCCTCGGGGGCGGCGATGGTGGCGTACTGGCACTGGCATTCCATCCATAATTCGTTTGAAACCTACTGGAAAGGGCTGCTGAGCCATGATTTCTCTCGCAATCCTACCTGGCAAGAAGCCACAACGATTGGGGCTGATTTTTCCCGGCTGTCTTCGTCTCTTGAATCATTACGGGCAGATTGTGATGTGGCGTTATTGATCAGCAATGAAGCGATGGATGCCCTGAACCAATTCAAACCTGGCGACGCAAAAACTAACGTTTATAACGATATTATTCGTCGGTTTTATGATGCGCTGTACGATCACAATATTTCTCTCGACATTATTAACGATGTGGATGAAAGCACGGCGCGCTATAAGGCTGTGATTATTCCGGCGCTCTATGCTGCTGATAATGGGCTGTTGGAAAGGATTAATGGTTATATTGAACGAGGTGGCCGTGCGCTGATTGGCTTCAAATCAGGGTTCAGTGACGAAAATGTAAAAGTTCGACACAGTACTCAACCTGGTTTGCTCAGCCGTGTTTGTGGCGTGAGCTATAGCCAGTTTACGTTGCCGGATGCGGTCACCGTTGCTGCCTGCCTGCCGGATCTTGATTGCAGCCGTGATAATCGGGCTGATTTATGGATGGAGTTACTGACACCGTTACCAGAAACCCGCACCTTGTTGCGTTATCAGCATCCGGCCTGGTGTGATTACGTTGCCGCAACCGAGGCGAATTATGGCGATGGACGGGCAATGTATGTAGGGTTTCTGCCGCAACCTTTCCTTATTTGCCAGTTATTTGATCATCTGACGCGAGGCATATCGCTTCGTTCGCGCACATCACGCTATGCATTTCCGCTTATTGTGAAACGAATGAAAAATGCTCACGGCAAGTCAATTTCTTTTGTATTTAACTACTCAGGGAAACCCCAATCTTATCATTGTGAAATGGGTGGTTACGCTTTATTAACTGACACTGAGGTTGTAGAAGGCTCATCGTTACTGCTCAACGCCTGGGATTTTATTATTATCGAAAGCTAAGCCTATGCCAGCGGCCATATCGAGAGGTTAATATGGAACTCAATATCAATGAATTATTGAACTTTTCCCCGTTGATGAAAACCTTTACCTTTAATGCCTGGATGGTCGCTGGTTTTACTCCAATATCTCGTGGTTCGGTACTGGATTATTATATTAACCGGCCACAGGGAATGAAGGGGTATATTATTAACCTGACGCTGCGCGGACAGGGATGTGCCAAAGTAGGGGAAGGATCGTTATTGTCCAAGGAGAATGAATTATTACTTTTTCCGCCGGGCGTGCCACACCATTATGGCCGTGATAAACACAGCGACCACTGGGATCATGTATGGATTTATTTTATTCCCCGACCTTACTGGCATGACTGGTTAAAATGGGATGACAAAACGCAGGGCATTGGGAAAACCATCATCCATGCCCCTGCAATGAGCCAGCATATACAAGCACTGTTCTATGAGGCGATCCGCCATAATGCCGATTCAACGCCGCTGTCAGAAGCGTTGGCGATGAATGCGCTGGAGCGGTTGATCCTCGCCTGTTTTCAGCTACAGCCTATTAGCAGCCGGTATGCGCACGATCCAAGGATAAATACGGTGTGCACCTATTTAAACGAACATATTGCTGAAGAGCTGAGAATTGAAGCGCTGGCGGGGATGGTGTTTCTGTCTCCTTCGCGGCTGGCGCATCTGTTCAAAATTGAATTGGGGCAAACTATTTATGCCTGGCGCGAAGTTCAGCGCATCAATTGTGCCAAGCTCTTGATTCAGTCGACGCCACTGCCCATATTTAAAGTCGCACAGTCAGTGGGGTACAGCGATCCGGTCTATTTCACACGCTTATTTCGCAAACATAATGGAATTCCACCGGCGGAATATAAAAAACGCTATGAAAGAATGGGCAGTTTACATGAACCCTGAAGTCGTTGGGCGTTTCTCATGACCTCTGCGGGGTTTATCAAAAGCGATAAAACCACTGCATACTGTGACAGAAGCGCTTATTCCGGGTAAAAAAATCCCTCCACGCAGGAGGGATTGAAGAATGTGCGCCGATGCCCTTTAAGGTTGAGCGCTGTCTCGCAAGACAATCGGCGTTTCTTTTGCCGTTGGCACATTGCTGTTGATTGCACGGCGAATGACAAAGAATGCGGAAACCAGCATCGTCACCGCTACCAGCATGAAGAACCCGCATAGCGCCGCGTTGATCTGATTACTGAAAACGATAGTTTCCATATCTTTAATCGATTTGGCTGGTGCGATCAGCGTGTTCTGTTCAATGCCCGTTGCGAAGCGTTTCGCCTGAGCCAGGAAGCCGATACTGGGTTTTTCATGGAAGATTTTTTGCCAACCTGCCGTCATCGATGTAATAAACAGCCAGACGGTAGGGACGATTGTCACCCATGCGTAGCGTTGTTTCTTCATCTTAAATAACACCACGGTGCCGAGAATCAGCGCCATTGATGCCAGCATCTGGTTACCGATCCCGAACAGCGGCCAGAGTGTGTTGATGCCGCCCAGCGGGTCAATCACGCCCTGATACACAAAGAATCCCCAACCGGAAACGGCAACGGTCGTACCGGCCAGATTCCCCAGCCAGGAGTGGCTATTAGCCAGTCTGGGAATCGCAATACCGACCAAATCCTGGACCATAAAGCGGCAGGCGCGCGTCCCGGCGTCAACGGCAGTCAAGATGAACAGGGCTTCAAACAGAATGGCGAAGTGATACCAAAATGCCATCATCGCCCGGCTATTAAAAATTTCGGTGATGATATAAGCCATGCCCACCGCGAAGGTCGGCGCACCACCGGCACGGGAAAGAATGGAGGCTTCGCCGACGTCATTGGCAATCGCACTCAATTCCTGTGGGGTAATCACAAATCCCCAACTATTAATAGCCAATGAGGCACTCTCAACCGTGGTCCCGATCAAAGCGGCGGGTGAGTTCATGGCAAAGTAGATACCCGGCTCGATAACCGAAGCACAAATCAGCGCCATGATGGCGACGAAGGATTCCATCAGCATTGCACCATAGCCGATGAAGCGGATGTGGCTTTCACGTTCAACCAGTTTTGGCGTGGTGCCGCTGGAAACCAGCGCATGGAAACCAGAAATCGCACCGCAGGCGATAGTAATAAACAAGAAGGGGAACAAGGAACCGGAGAAAACCGGGCCAGTACCGTCAATAAACCGAGAGACCGCGGGCATTTTCATTTCCGGCATCGCGAACACGATACCGAAGGCCAGCCCGACAATAACGCCGATTTTCAGGAACGTAGAGAGATAATCACGCGGTGCCAGCAGCAGCCAGACTGGCAGGACAGAAGCGACAAAGCCGTAAATGACCAGAACCCAGGTGAGCGATGTCCCCTTCAGCGTGAAGAACGGCCCCCAATAGGGGTGTGCGGCGATATTACCGCCGTAGACAATCGCCAGCATCATCAGCACGAAGCCGATAATCGACACTTCAGCAATTTTACCTGGCCGTAAAAAGCGCATGTAAACACCCATAAAGAGCGCGATGGGGATGGTGGCGGCAATGGTGAACAATCCCCATGGGCTTTCCGCCAGCGCTTTTACAACGACCAGCGCCAGCGCTGAAAGAATGATGATCATGACGCCCAGCGCGCCGAGCATGGTGATGATACCCGCGAACGTGCCCAGTTCCTGTTTTGCCATTTCGCCCAGAGAACGACCGTCCCGGCGGGTGGAGATAAACAGCACCAGAAAGTCCTGCACGGCACCGGCGAGCATTACGCCAACCAGAATCCAAATCGTGCCGGGGAGAAACCCCATCTGTGCGGCGAGAATTGGCCCAACCAGCGGGCCAGCCCCGGCGATGGCGGCGAAATGGTGGCCGAACAGGACCCATTTATTGGTGGGAACATAATCCAGACCGTCGTTATGACGTTCCGCCGGTGTCAGTCGGCGATCGTCTAGCTCAAACACTTTTTTGGCGATGAACAGGCTGTAAAACCGATAGGCAATGCTATAGCACGAGACGGCGGCGATGACCAACCACACCGCATTGACATGCTCACCGCGGCTCAGCGCCAGCGTGGCGAACGAAAAAGCGCCCGCCAGTCCGACCAGCAGCCAGATCACAATGCTCTTTACGTTACTCATAACAACGGCTCCTTCGTTATTCAGAAAGGGTATAGCGCGAGTGTTAATGCAATTTAACAATAGTGGGTTTGTTGGCGAAGAGAAGCGGATGGATGAGAAAATGTGAGCGAAGGTGAATTTTTGTAAAGAAAATTAAAGGCCAAACAAGGGCTAACGTGCTGGAGCGGTAAAAAGGTGAAGCCCTGCAAGGGATAAGCAGGGCTTGTGTACTGAAGACAAAACGTTTCTTAAGGCAAAACGTTGCCGGCGGCGCGGTAAATCTCGTACCACTCTTCGCGGCTGAGCGTCAGCGTAGACGCCGCAGCGATATCACGGATACGTTCTGGACTCATGGTGCCGATAACCACCTGCATGTCGGCAGGGTGACGCAGAATCCATGCGGTGGCGATCGCCGTGTTGGTGACGTTATGGTGCTTGGCGATGTGGTCAATTGTCGTGTTTAGCTTGGGGAATTTCTCATTGTCGAGAAAAACGCCCTCAAAAAAACCGTATTGGAAAGGTGACCAGGCTTGAATCGTCATCGAATTCAGGCGGCTGTACTCCAGAATTGAACCGTCGTGATTCACCGATGCGGGGTTCGTCATATTGACGTTAAAACCCGCATCAATCATGCCCGTGTGCATAATGCTGAACTGTAATTGGTTGGCGATAAGCGGCTGACGTACGGATTTCTTCAGTAGCTCAATTTGTAACGGGTTCTGATTGCTGACGCCGAAATGACGAACCTTCCCACTGCGTTCCAGTTCATCGAATGCTGCCGCGACTTCATCGGGTTCAAACAGCGTGTCTGGGCGGTGCAGCAGGAGCGCATCGAGGTAGTCTGTTTTTAAGCGCTGAAGGCTGCCTTCAACGGACGCGACGATGTGCGCTTTGGAAAAATCGAAAAACCCCTTGCGGATGCCGCACTTGGATTGCAGAAAAATCGATTCCCGGCGGATGGACGTCTTCTGTAAACCTGCGGCAAAAACCTCTTCCGACAAGCCAGAGCCGTAGATATCGGCATGATCGAAGAAATCAATGCCGGCTTCAATGGATGCATTGAGGATGTCAGCCGCTTCATCCGTGCTTTTCTTCGCCATTCGCATACAGCCCAACGCAATGTTGGAAGCCTGTATCGCGGATGTGCCGATTGTTATTTTTTTCATCGGGAACACTCCTTTTAGTAGGGTTACACGCCTGCCGTTGATAAACCATGTGGCGGAATAAACGCTGATGATGCACGGGGCGGTTCGCTGTGAACGCCCGTGCGGAGAGGTTGTCCGCCGAGATGACTCGGCGGTGTGACTATTATGCGGCGGGTTTTGCCACGATGCTGCGGGTTTCCAGACGCACTTCAGCGATGAGGACGTCTAGCGTATCCCCCTGACGATAAACCACGTCACCTTTCACCGAGAGGGTGCCCATTTCCTGGTTACACACCAACTCATCACGCACCGCATGGATAAAGGAGGACGGGATAAACGCCACTGCACCATTATCCAACAGGCGAACGCGCAGACCGCCGCGTGTGACATCAATGATTTCAGCGTTGAAGCGACTGTCCGTGCCGGCTTTATCTTTGAGGTAGCGGGCGTACAGCCAGTCGCCGACATCGCGCTCTGCCATACGGTTAAGGCGACGGCGTTCGGCCAGTTGTACCGTGATGTCATCTTGTGGTTTTTCTGCGGCCTGTCCGGTGATAACCGCTTTCAGCAAACGGTGGTTCACCATATCGCCGTATTTACGAATCGGGGATGTCCAGGTGGCATAGGCTTCCAGCCCCAGACCAAAGTGTGGCCCCGGCGTGGTGCTCACTTCCGCGAAAGACTGGAAGCGGCGGATACGGCTATCCAGGAACTGTGTCGGCTGGGCATCCAACTCGCGGCGCAGCGTACAGAAGCCTTCCAGTGTCAGCAGCGTCGGTGCATCAGCCTGAACGCCATGCGTGTCCAGTACCGCAACCGCTTGTTCAACCGAGGCGGGATCGAAACCGTTGTGCACGTTATAGATACCAAAGCCCAGTTTATCGCGCAGCACAATGGCCGCACAAACGTTGGCGGCAATCATGGATTCTTCAACGATACGGTTGGCGATGCGGCGGTGTTCAACCACGATATCCAAGACATCGCCCTTTTCACCCAGCAGGAAGCGATAATCCGGGCGATCTTTAAACACTAAGGCATGCGCGGTGCGCCATTCACTGCGTGCCAGACAGAGGCGGTGCAGCAAACGGATTTGTTCAGCAATGGCCTCGCTTTGTGGCTGCCACTCGCCTTGATTTTCTAACCAATCAGAGACGTTGTCATACGCTAATTTGGCTTTGGATTCGATCCAGGCAGCAAAGAAGTGGATATCGCCACCCAGTGCACCGTCGGCGGCAATCGTCACGCGGCAGGCGAGGACGGGGCGACGTTCGTTCGGGAGCAGGGAACAGATATCGTCCGACAGTGCACGCGGCAGCATCGGGATGTTGAAGCCGGGCAAATAGTTGGTGAAGGCGCGCTGGCGTGCAATGTTGTCCAGTTCGCTACCTGCATCCACATACGCGGTGGGATCGGCGATGGCGATAGTTAATTGCAGTGAACCATCGTCGTTGTCCTGCACATACAGCGCATCGTCCATATCTTCGGTACTGGCGCTATCGATAGTGACAAAGTTCAGCGCGGTCAGATCTTCACGGACGAGCTCGCCGTCATGGCGCTCAGTAGTTTCCACTTCTGGAGCAGAACGCTCCAGGTTGTGGCGTGACAACGTCACCCACCACGGCACCAGTGGGTCATCGCCCGTGGTGATGTACTGCGTCAGTTCGGCATGGAAGCCACGGTCGCCTTTCAACGGGTGACGGCGCATTTCGGCTACCGCCCAATCGCCATCCTGAAAATCGTGTGTCACATCGCGTGCGGCGCGGCAAGGAATCGCGTCTTTCAGCAGCGGGTGGTCAGGCGTAATGGATAAGCGATCGTCTTTTTTATGAATGCGCCCAACAAATCGGGTGAGGAAAGGTTCTATCAGCGTTTCTGGTTCGACAATTTCCCGATCTTTTTCCGTATGCAGGGTGGCGGTAATCCGGTCGCCGTGCATCACTTTTTTCATATGCGGAGGGGGAATGAAATAGCTTTTTTGTCCGTCAGCCTCAAGAAAGCCAAATGCCTTATCGGTACCTTTGACGACACCTTCAACACGCGGTGTCTGAGAGTGAAGTTGCTGTTTTAGCTGTGCAAGCAGCGGATTATCTTGAAACATAGCGTCCAGAAATACGATTGTGAGTGGCTTAATTAGCAGTTCACAGTTTTACTCGAATCAGGTGCTGGCGGCAAGAATAATCGGGGGAGCCGTGGCCGTATAACGACGGGGAAAGCGCGAATAAATTCGAATAAAGTCAATGCTGATTTGAGAGAAGCCCTGTCGTGTGCGCTATTGGTTTTGCAACACGACAGGGGGGAGGTTTACGCTATGACATAGACCCTAATGCAGAGAGGCTTAAGCGATACGCAGCAGAGACTCTGCTTGCGTACTGCGCCGAACGCTAACGGGCACCGACTTCGACGTCGGCGTGTGCGTTTCATCGCCAAAGCTGGACAGCGGCACCAGCGGGTTGGTTTCCGGGTAATAGGCTGCCAGATTACCGCGTGGAATATTGTAGCTCACCAGTTTGAAGTCGTTGACGATGCGGGTAATACCATCGTTCCACAGCGTTTCGATATCGACCCGATCGCCATCTTCCAGCCCTAGCGCGGCAATGTCATCGGGGTGCATGAACAGCACTTCCCGCTGACCATAAACGCCGCGATAGCGGTCATCCAGACCATAAATCGTGGTGTTGTACTGATCGTGCGAACGCAGGGTTTGCAGCGTAAAGGGTACATCGCTGCCTTGTAGCTGCGGGAACAGCGTATCGGGCAGCGCAGCATGGCCGAATTGGGCTTTTCCGTTGAGGGTGTTAAACCGCAGTTCTGCGGCGGCATTGCCGAGATAAAATCCGCCCGGCAGGTCGCAGTTGGCGTTGAAATCGGTAAAGCCAGGAATGGTGGCGGCAATATGATCGCGGATGCGTGAATAATCGTCCGCCAGCGCCAGCCAGTCGAGCTTTTCATTGCCGAGAACCGCATTGGCAATACCGCAAACAATCGCGGTTTCCGAGCGCTGCAACGGCGAAAGCGGCTGCCCGACACCCTGCGAGGCATGCACCATACTGAAGGAATCCTCGACGGTAATAAACTGTGCGCCGCTGGCCTGCATGTCGAGATCGGTACGGCCAAGCGTCGGCAGAATCAGCGCATCAACCTTGCCGGTAACCAGATGACTGCGGTTGAGCTTGGTGCTGATATGTACGGTCAGATCGCAACGGCTGAGAGCGTCTTCGGTGCGTGCTGAATCTGGTGCGGCGGCGGCTAGGTTACCACCTAATGCGATCAGCACTTTTATCTCATCGCGCAACATGGCTTCCAGCGCCTCTACCGTGTTGTGGCCTGCGGCATAAGGTGGAGTGAAGCCATAATGTGCGGCCAGGCGATCGAGAAACGCAGCGGTCGGTTTCTCATCGATCCCCATCGTGCGGTTACCCTGCACATTGCTATGACCGCGTACCGGACACAGCCCCGCGCCCGGTTTCCCCAATTGCCCAAACAGCAGTTGCAGGTTTACGATTTCGCGCACGGTGGCGACGGAATGCTTGTGTTGGGTAATGCCCATCGCCCAGGTGCAGATCACGCGCGGTGACTGCTGATAAATTGCCGCCACATAGCGTAGCTGTGCTTCGCTCAAGCCGGACTGCTGCTCGATTTTCTGCCAACTTGTGACGTCCACTACGGCGAGGTATTCATCCACCTGTTGGGTATGCGTGGACAGAAAATCCTGATCGAATAACCCCGGCTCTCCGTCAGACAGGCGCTGACGATGCGTTTCCAGCAGCGCTTTTACCATGCCGCGCACGGCAGCCATATCACCGCCCAGATTGGGTTGCAGGTAGGTTTCACTAATGGTGCCGGACAGCGGCGTGAGCAGTTCCAGCGGATTTTGCGGATTGGCAAAACGTTCCAGACCGCGCTCGCGGAGCGTATTGAAGGAAACGATGTGCGCACCGCGATCGGCGGCGTGACGTAGGCTGTGCAGCATACGTGGATGATTGGTGCCAGGGTTCTGACCGAAGACGAAAATCGCGTCAGCGTGTTCGAAATCATCCAGCCGGATAGTGCCTTTGCCGACGCCGATACTCTGTTTCAGGCCAGTGCCGCTGGCTTCATGGCACATATTCGAGCAGTCAGGAAAATTGTTAGTGCCTAGCATACGGCCAAAAAGCTGATACAGATAAGAGGCTTCGTTACTGGCACGGCCGGACGTATAAAGCTCGGCCTGATTAGGATGTGCCATCTTGTTGATATGCTGAGCGATCAGCGCAAAAGCGGCGTCCCAGTCGATGGGAACATAGCGATCGCTGGCGCGATCGTAGCGCATCGGGTGGGTTAAACGCCCCTGATACTCGAGAAAATAGTCACTTTGCTGGCGTAGCGTCGTAACGCTGTGGGCGGCAAAGAAATCCAGATCGACTGCCTTGCGCGTCGCTTCCCAACTCACCGCTTTCGCCCCGTTTTCGCAGAAGCTGAATGTGCTGCTGTTGTCATCACCCCAGGCACAGCCGGGGCAGTCAAACCCTTTCGATTTATTGACCCGTAACAAGTTTCGGATATTTTTCAGCGCTTGCTTACTGTCGAGGACAAAACGCGTGGTGGCTTCCAACGAGCCCCAGCCGCCAGCCGCATTGCGGTATGGCTTGATAGATGGTTTGAATTTCATGTACTAATCCGCAGGTGATAATGTTTTTTTTATGTGAACAAAACTTTAAATGTTTGCTCTTGGTTTGAAGTTTAGGTGCCGTCTGCGATCACGTCTAATCAAATGCGGCTATGGTGGGATAGAGGTGGCTTATCAAGGTATACTTGTCGCTTACCCACTACAGAGCCTGGCGATGGATATTAAACAGCTGCAATACCTATGCAATTTGGAGAAGGAACGCCATTTTGGCCGGGCAGCGGAAGCCAGTTTTGTCAGTCAGCCCACGCTCTCCATGCGGTTGAAAAATCTGGAGAAGGAGCTGGATCTGGCGTTAATCAATCGGGGTAACAATTTTGAAGGCTTCACGGCCGAAGGTGAGCGCGTGCTGGCCTGGGCGCGTGAGATCGTTTCGGTCTATCAGGGATTAAAGCTGGAAGTCGCGTCGCTGAAACGTGGCGTAAGCGGGGTATTGCGTATCGGGGCGGTGCCGCAAAGCAGTATCGCGCTGTCGAGCCTGCTGGCGGTGGTGAATAAGGAATACCCACAGTTGGATTTCCAAATCTCGCTGTTCAGTGCGGATCAACTGCTGGAAGCGCTGAATGCGCATTCGGTGGATGTCGGCATCGGCTTTTTTGAATTTTCAACGCTACAGGAACTGCACTTTCAGGCATCGCCGCTGACGGAGCGGGGCGTTGATCTGTTGTTCCATCCGCACCATTTTCCGCAGTTGATAGGGGATGTGCCGCTGACTCTCGATGCGCTTTCTGAGGTGCCACTCTGTCTGGCGGAAGCCAGCCGCTATTTTCGCCGCTATCTGGATAGCCATTTTCGTGAAATGGGCGTCTCGCCGTGGGTCAAGGTGGAAAGCGCTTCCGTTCTGCAATTGATCCAAAGCGTCTACGTTGGGCTTGGGTGTGGGATTGTGCCCCACGGTAGCCTGATCCCAGAGATGACGCCTGCGTTAACGCTGCGGCCGCTGCAATTTCCCCCGATGCGCCGCCAGCCTGCGGTTGTCATCGCGCAGGCAGGTAGAGCGACGCCGCTGGCACAGAATTTCTTTGACGTCGCGCAGCAGTGGTTGCAGGCTCAGTCATAGAGGCTTTTGTCCTGCACTGGGGCAACCGATTTGCTAGCGCGAAGCCGTCTGACGGACTGGCGAATCACTAGCGTACCGTTGAGCAATAGGTTGCCCACGGGGGCGTCGGGGCGAATCAGACGATATTGCAGCAGTCTGACGGCCTCCTCACCCAGCGCCTCACGCGGCACATGTACCGAGGTTAGCGGCACGTCGTGAATCGCGGAGAGATTGAAGCCATCCATGCTCATCACCGAGACGTCTTGCGGGACGCGCAAGCCAGCCTTGTTCAGCGCGTTCACCGCGCCAACCGCGATGAAATCACCGCCAGCCAGAATCGCTGTGGGCCATTTATTCCGTGGGCAGCGGGCTAAAAAATCGGTCATCGCGTGCTCTGCATCCGCCGTGCTGAAATTATCCAACGCCAGCAAATGCTCTTCGGTTGAGAAAGGAAGATTATGGTGCTGATAGGCATCTCTGATGCCATCAAGGCGCAGTTCCATTGTGTAACGGCGCAGGCATAACAGCGTCAACACGGTATGGTGGCCCTGTTCAAAGAGATAGTGGGCGGAGAACTCGCCAATGAGCCGATGCGCGGGGGCGACACCCGGTAACCTCATCTTGCGGTCGATGCAGTTAATCAATATGCAGGGTTTTCCGCTGTCTGCCGCCAGCGCGTGAATATAGGGATCGTCGATACCAATCAGCAGCGCCGCCTCCGTGGCCGGATCGCGCATTTTGTCTAAAAATAGCGCCGCATCGCTGTCATTTTCCTCCAACCCGCAGTATCGCACGCGCACATCGTGTGGCTTCAGGGCATCAATAATGCTCTGTACCACTTTGTGATAGAAGATGTCGGACCGAATATCAAACGCACGCGGCGGGGCGAAGATAGTCAGCCCGTTTAACAGCAGGCGGCCGTTGGCGAGATCGGTCAGAACCCCGCACTGTCTGGCACAGTTAAGAATATCCGCTTTGGCGTTCTCACTGGTATTGGACTGACCAGACAGTACGCGTGAAACGGTACTGATCGAGTAGCCCGTCCGCTGCGCGATTTCACGGATTTTCAGGTTTCCTTTCATTTTGTGATCCCGTTCACCTTTGAAAATGACAAAGTTTTCATAGCCAGACATTTCCTGTTTTCAGGCAATATAAACAGGTTTTTGTTTGCATTTTAACCATAGCATGAAAATGTTTTCAAAAAAGTGAGTGTTTCACGATTTTCAATTGTTCTACTCTCAATTTGGTAAACCAATTTCAGTGGTTATATGTAATGAAATGGGGTTTAAGCTAATAAATACAATGAGATAAAAATGGTTCGATCGTCCGATAGGCTATAAATACAAAAATGCCGCCGAGATATCAGACCAATGTAACCCTACTTTCCTGTAAAGGAGTCACCATGAGTCTCGACATTAATCCGTCTTCCATCGCTACCAAAGGTAAACGGACATTCAGAAATCTGCGCTGGTGGGTGCTGAGCCTGTTTTTACTCGGCGTTACTGTTAACTACATCACGCGTAACTCGCTCGGTATTCTGGCGCCAGAACTGAAAACCAGTATGGGCATCACTACCGAGCAATACTCCTGGATTGTGGGTGCATTCCAGCTTGCGTATACCATTTTTCAGCCGATTTGTGGCTGGCTGATCGATGTCATCGGTCTGAAAATGGGCTTTATGATTTGTGCGGTGATATGGGCGTTGATGTGCATCTTCCACGCGGGGGCGGGAAGCTGGCTGCACCTTGCGATTCTACGCTTCTTTATGGGGGCGTCCGAAGCCGCTGCAACACCGGCGAACGCCAAAACCCTGGGCGAATGGTTCCCTAAGAAAGAGCGACCGATCGCGGCAGGCTGGGCTGGTGTCGGTTTTTCCATCGGCGCGATGCTGGCACCGCCCATTATCGTCGTCGCGCATGCCTATCTGGGCTGGCAGGGCGCATTTATGTTCACCGGTGCGCTGGCGCTGATGTGGGTGGTATTGTGGTGGCTGTTCTACCATAACCCGGAAGAGCACCCCAATTTAAGCCGCGAGGAGCTGGATTTCATCCGTCAGGACAATGAAGCTCCGCCGGTCAAACTGCCTTTCTTTACCGCACTGAAGACCGTTTCAAAAAACAAACGCTTTTACGGTATCGCTATTCCCGCTTTTATGGCGGAACCCGCGTGGGCCGTGCTCAGCTTTTGGGTACCGCTCTATCTGGCGAATGAACGCGGTATGGATCTGAAGCAAATTGCGATGTTTGCATGGCTGCCGTTTCTTGCCGCCGATCTGGGCAGCGTCGCCAGCGGTTACCTTACCCGACTCTACACCCGCTGGTTTGGCTGCTCGCGTGTTAACTCGATTGTAGCTAGCTCGGTCACCGGTGCGTTTCTCATGCTGTCGCTAGCGCTGGTTGCCATCAGTAAAGATCCATGGGTAGCGATTCTGCTGATTTCCATCGGCGGGTTCGGCCATCAGGTGATTTCCTGCATGTTGAGCGCACTGGTCGTGGAATCGTTCGATAAAGGGCAGATGGCAACCGTGAACGGGATGCGCGGTTCGTTTGCGTGGATTGCCAGCTTTCTGTTCTCACTGTTAATTGGCGTCACCGCCGACAAAATCGGTTTTAACCCGCTATTTGTGGCGATGGGCTTCTTCGATTTGATCGGCGCCATCTTCCTTATCGCCTTTATTGCTGAACGCCGCGGGAAAACGCGTTCACAGGCATAACGGCTTATGCCGTTCGTTTAAGAAGCGAGATACACGGAGCGACCACGGGGCGAGGCTTCCCTACGAGAACCTCATCCCCGTGTTTCTCCTAGAAATGAGCTTAACCTGCATTAAGCGCAACGGCTGGTTTATTTTTTCCTGAAAAGGATGCTGTATGAAAACGTTGAAAAATTGGGTGTTTCGTCATCAGAGCGACGACCATGTTGAACTGCTGGTGGACGATAGACATGTTTTTCGCCTTTATGTGCTGGAGCCAATGCTGGCGCGCGTGCTGATTAAGCAGAACGGTGCACTGAAGCTGAACCGTACCTGGAGCATCGCGCCGCAGCAGGATGTTCCCTGGGAGGGGCGCAACCGTGAAAGTAGCGCAGGTTTTAGCCTGCCGGGGTTTTCACTGGAACAGGTGGATGACACGCTGCGTATCAGCACCGAGCGGATGCGCATTACGATTCACCAGCCGCTGTGGCTGGTGTGGGAATATCGGGATGAACAAGGCGAATGGCAGCCGTTTGCCGCCGATAGGCCGACTAGCGCCTACCTATTGAACCCGCACGGTGATGGCGTGGCGCACTATCAGCGCCGTTTCCCGACCGAGCGCTATTATGGTCTGGGTGAAAAAGCGGGCGATCTTGAACGCACCGGACGCCGGTTTGAGTTTCGTAATCTGGATGCGATGGGCTACAACGCGGCGAGTACCGATCCGCTGTATAAGCATGTCCCGTTTACCATTACCCGACGCGACGATGTCAGCTTCGGCCTGTTTTACGATAACCTGAGCACGACCTGGCTCGATCTCGGCAATGAAATCGATAACTACCATCTGGCTTATCGACGTTATCAGGCGGAGGCGGGCGATCTCGACTATTACCTGTTCATCGGGCCGCGCGTGCTCGATGTGACAAAAGCGTTTGTGCGGCTGACGGGGAAGACGCTCTTTGGGCCAAAATGGAGCTTAGGCTACAGCGGTTCGACCATGCATTACACCGATGCGCCGGATGCGCAGCAGCAACTGATGAAATTTATTGCGCTCTGCCGTGAACACCATATTCCGTGTGATTCATTTCAACTCTCGTCGGGCTACACGTCGATTAATAATAAGCGCTATGTGTTTAACTGGAATTACGACAAAGTTCCCCAGCCGGAAGCGATGTCGCAGGCTTTCCACGATGTGGGCCTCAAGCTGGCGGCCAATATCAAACCCTGTTTACTGCAAGATCATCCGAAATACGATGAGGTGACGGCGCAAGGGCTGTTTATCCGCGATTCCGAATCTGATATGCCGGAGCGCTCCAGCTTCTGGGACGATGAAGGCTCTCATCTTGATTTCACCAACCCGGCAACGGTGGCGTGGTGGCAGGAAAACGTTACCCGGCAACTGTTGGAGAAAGGCATCGACTCGACGTGGAATGACAACAACGAGTATGAAGTCTGGGATGGTGAAGCCCGCTGTCATGGGTTCGGCCAACCGATGGCGATCAAACATATTCGTCCGTTGATGCCGCTGTTGATGATGCGCGCCTCGCTGGAGGCACAGCAGCGTTTCGCCCCGACGCTGCGTCCTTATCTGATCTCTCGTTCCGGCTGTGCGGGAATGCAGCGCTACGTGCAGACCTGGAGCGGCGATAACCGTACCAACTGGCAGACGCTGCGCTACAACACCCGAATGGGCGTTGGCATGAGCCTGTCCGGGCTGTTTAATGTCGGGCATGACGTTGGGGGCTTCTCCGGTGACAAACCGGACGCCGAGCTTTTTGTGCGCTGGGTGCAAAATGGCGTGATGCATCCGCGTTTCACCATCCATTCCTGGAATGACGATCATACGGTGAACGAACCGTGGATGTATCCCTCTGTAACGGCGGCGATACGTAGCGCTATTGAACTTCGCTATCGCCTTCTGCCGTATTTTTATACGTTGCTCTGGCAAGCCAGTGCAGACGATGAACCGATGCTGCGACCGACATTCCTCGATCACGAACAGGATCGCGCGACGCTGGAGGAAACCGATGATTTCATGCTGGGGCGAGACATTTTGGTCGCCAGCGTGGTTGAGCCAGAGCAGCGTCGGCGGGCGGTGTACCTGCCTGCGAATACCTCTGGCTGGTACGATTTTTATTCCGGCCAATGGTTCAGCGGCGGACAGACGATCGTGCTGGATGCACCGCTGGAGCGCCTGCCGCTGATGGTCAGAGCGGGCGCGATGATCCCGCTGTCGGGGCGGACGGCGTATGTCAGCCAACATGAAGACGAACAGCGCGAATTCCTGCTCTTTCCGCCTGTCGCAGGCGGTACAGATAGCGGACTGCTGTTTGAAGATGACGGAGAAACGTGGCAGTGGCGTGAAGGGAACGCGCTGTGGCTGCGTTGGGAAATTCGTACGGATAGCCAGCGGATTGATATCACGTTCACATCAGAGGGACGATATCAGCCAGCATGGAAACACGCGACGCTGCGCTTGCCGTCAGGAGAGCGGCGCCAGCTGTATATCAACGGCGTTCTCACGGATACCTATCAATACCAATAATCATTTTATTTCTTCCTGTTGCGCCCCGGTATTATTGTTTACCGGGGTGTGAGGTTGCTGACGAAGTCCGCAGGGCGGGGGTAACGGATAGATCGTAAAGACGCTGTAAATACATCCATGTACGCTCGGATTGCGCCATCCATGGCGCAAACGCTTTACTCTTCTATTCCGTTACTCCCGTTCTCGTTCAGAAAATAGGTTTGTCAACGGTCTGATGCCTCGGTCTTATTTGTTTACCGGGGCGTTTTTTTGTTATGCAGAATATCAATAATATCTGATTGGTTATTTTCAGGATAATGAAATGTTAATGAAGTAAATGGAATATTAAATATAAAAAAGAGTTGTGCGAATACCCTTAATAAAATCGGAACTACAAAATAGTTTAAATAGTAAAAAAACATTTTATAACCGTTAAAAAAATAGATACTTGGTAAGTAATAAGTTCGCAAATTATCAGCCAAAAAAATTAATAAAAACAAATACGGCAACTTCCGATTCATTTGCGAACAGAGTTTTTATTTTAAGTGGAGTATTCGCTATGAAGAATAATCACCATGATTTATTTGCCGCTTTTACACTCCCCAACGGTGCGACGCTGAAAAATCGGGTACTGATGGCCCCCATGACCACCTGTAGTGGGTTTTACGATGGGAGCGTAACCAAAGAGCTGGTGGAATATTATCAGCTCAGAGCTGGCAGCATCGGCACCGTGATTGTGGAGTGTTGTTTTATTGATGACAAAGGGTTGGCCTTTCCCGGTGCGATAGGGATCGACAACGACGATAAAATTGCCGGACTCGCCAAAATTGCGACAGCGATTAAAGAAAAAGGCTCGACGGCGATCCTGCAAATTTATCATGGCGGCCGTATGGTTGAGCCGCGTTTCATTGGCGGTGCGACGCCAGTTGCCCCTAGCGCCATCGCGGCACCGCGCGCGGGTGCCATCGTTCCGGTCGCGTTGTCAGGTGATGAAGTTGAAGCGATGATTGGGAAGTTTGGTGATGCCGTCCATCGCGCCATTCAGGCGGGTTTCGATGGTGTAGAAATTCACGGAGCCAACACCTACCTGATCCAGCAATTTTATTCCCCTCACTCTAATCAGCGCTCAGATCAATGGGGCGGCAGCCGTGACAAACGCGCGGCGTTTCCGCTTGCCGTTCTGGATATTGCCCATGACGTCGCCGGTAAGTACGCCGATCCGTCCTTTATCATCGGCTATCGCTTCTCGCCAGAAGAAATCGAAGAACCGGGCATTCATTTTGATGATTCGCTCTACCTGCTGGAAAAACTGGCGGCGCGCGGACTGGATTACGTCCACTTCTCGATGGGCAATATCTTGCGCTCATCGATTATCGAGACAAACGATCCGACACCGCTGATTAAAAAATATGTTGCGCGTCGTTCTGCGACATTAGCGGCGATTCCGGTTATTGGCGTAGGAGATATTGTCAATCAAGCCGATGCCGAGGCGGCGTTAGAAAAGGGTTACGACCTGATTGCCGTTGGCAGAGCCTGTATCGCTTATCCAGACTGGACGGATTGTATTGCCCAACAGAAAAAACTCGATCTGTATATTGCCAGCGATAAACGTGAAGCATTAATGATTCCCGAACCGCTGTGGCGTTTTTCATTAGTCGAAGCCATGATTCGGGACGTAAATTTAACCGGTAAGAAATTTAAATCTGGGGTGTATCAGGAAAATGTTCAGGACGAATGTGGCGAACTGCAAATTACCGTCCATTTCGAGCAAAATCGAGTCGCCGATATTGCGCTGGGTAATAGCGAGATTGATGATTCGCTGAAAATCAGTTTTGAAATTATTCGCGAACGCATTCTGGATACCAACAGTCCGCACGTTGATGCTGTTACGGGCGCAACGGCGCAAAGTGAAGCGATTAAAAAAGCCGTCACTAAGGCGATGGTGAAATCGAGCAAAGACGCCATTATTGCCGATGGCGGTAACCCAGATGCGCGCCGAGAAGCGGACGTCGTGGTGATTGGCAGCGGTGGCTCGGGGTTGGCGGCGGCGATTCAGGCCAGCGAAGAGGGCGCGCGCGTTATCGTCATTGAAAAGATGCCCGTCATCGGCGGCAATACCATCAAGGCTTCGGCTGGTATGAACGCGGCGGGTACTGTCTTCCAGCAAAATAAAGGTATTGAAGATAGCCATGCGCTGTTTTATAACGAAACGCTGAAAAGCGGAAAGCAGAAAAATAACCCAACGCTGGTGCAATATTTTGTCGATCACGCCTCTGACGCGATTAACTGGCTGGCGCAGCACGATATTGAGCTGAGCGACATCACCACGACGGGCGGCATGAGCGTGGACAGAACACATCGGCCTGCCAACGGCGCAGCGGTGGGCGGTTATCTGGTCAGCGGGCTGATTAAGAACCTCAATAAATACAATATTGAGGTGCTGCTGGAAACGTCGGTAACCGAAATTGTGCAGGAGAAGGGCAAGGTTAGTGCCGTCAGAGTCGTCAATGATGAACAGGAAGTGAGCCTGATTGCGACAAAAGCGGTGATTGTCGCGACAGGCGGTTTTAGTGCCAATCAGGCGATGGTGGAGTCATACCGCCCAGACCTAAAAGGCTTCGTCACCACCAACCATAAAGGCGCAACGGGTGGCGGCATTCGTCTGCTGGAGCAGATCGGCGCGGATACGGTGGACATGGGGGAAATTCAAACCCATCCGACGGTTGAACAGACGACGTCTTATCTGATCTCCGAATCCATTCGCGGCGGTGGCGCTATTCTGGTGTCGCAGCGTGGAGAACGTTTCTTTAACGAAATGGAGACGCGGGATAACGTCTCGTCCGCCATCGTCAATTTGCCGGAAGAATACGCGTATATCCTGTTTGATGAACAGGTAAGAAATCGCAACCGGGCAGTTGAAGAATATGTCGCTCAAGGGCTGACCGTCAGCGCCAGCAGCGTGGCGGAACTGGCCGAGAAACTCGACATACCGCAGGCGGCTCTGCAAGCCACGCTTGAACGCTACAATACCTTTATTGCCGACAAACACGATGAGGACTTTGGTCGTTCAACGGGCATGCGCGACCCGTTGAATCAGGCACCTTACTACGCGATTAAAGTTGCGCCAGGCGTGCACCATACAATGGGCGGTGTGACGATTAACGCGAAAGCGGAAGTGTTGAACCGTCACAAAGAGACGATTTCTGGCGCTTATGCGGCAGGGGAAGTGGTGGGGGGGATTCACGGCGCGAACCGCATTGGCGGCAACGCCGTGGCGGATATCATTATCTTCGGTATTCAGGCGGGGATTCAGGCCGCGGCGTATGCTCGAGCACCGCGCCATTCCGGTTTTTTGCCTGCTAAGGCGCGTAAAGCCAAATTTGTGAAATCCACGGATAACATCGCTGAAAAACAGTCGGCTATGATGGAATAGTGGAGCCGCTGGCGAGCGCCCTGAAAGGGCGTTCGCCCTGTTTCGACCGTTTACTCTCTGCACTGCAATCTGTTCATGGGAGCTACCCTATGCCTTCTGTCGATAACGCGTACGTCTATTCCATTCACCTAATGGGCAGCCCCATTTTGCTCAAACTGTTTGTCCATGATGAAACCGCCGTCAGGCAAGTTTTCCATCGCATCAAGCAGCTTGAAGATTTGCTCACCGTTAATCGAGCGCAGTCGGAAGTGATGAGCATCAACCACGCGGCGGGGAAAGCATTCGTTTCGGTAAGCTCGATTGTCTTTGCGCTGATTAAGCGCGCTAAAACGGTAAGTCTGCTTGAAAATAGTCGCTTTAACGTGGCGATCGGCCCTGTCGTCAAACTCTGGAAAATCGGTTTTAGCGGCAGCACGGTGCCTGACAGGGAATCGATAGATCGGGCGCTGGCATTAACCGATCCCGAACGCATTATCCTTAGAGAGCAAGACTGTGCCGTATTGTTAGAAAAAGCAGGAATGGAGATCGACCTGGGCGCGATTGCGAAAGGTTATATTGCCGATATCGTCAGGGACGTACTGCATCAACACGCTATTCAGGATGCACTGATTAATCTGGGAGGCAATGTGCTGGCTATCGGCAGTGCGTTGACGGATGAACAAGGGCTATGGAGCGTGGGATTGCAGAAACCTTTTGCGGATCGCGATAGCCTGCTCGGTGTGATTAAGGTGAAGAATAAATCCGTGGTGACATCCGGTGTCTATGAGCGCTTTTTCACCGTGCACGATCGTATCTATCATCATATTCTCGACCCGCGTACGGGTTATCCGCTTGATAATGAACTGCACAGCGTGACGGTTATTTCGAACGATTCCCTCGATGGTGATATCTATACGACATTGCTCTACGGCATGGGCGTGGACGCAGGTATCAAGTTTTTACAACACCAGCCGGATATTGAAGCGATATTTGTGACAAAAGCGCGAGAGATTATCTTTTCTTCTCAGCGACATTATAGGTTTGAATTGCTGGATAAGGATTATTCGGTGATGGTGTTGTGAAAATGAACGTTTCATCAGCGTTTTCTGTGTAGCAATTACTGGTGTACGATTTCCTCTCCATGTCGGCAGAATGAATTTTTCCTATTACACAAGGACGTACAATGTCTTCTACACCAAAACTCCCCGCCGGCTGGGAATATGCCAACGGTAAGAAACAGCAGGCTTTACTGGCAGAATATCAACAGGAACAACCCACAGTTCATCCACTTTATGGCATTGAGATAGCAGTCATCGCTTATCGTGATGGTAGCGATGACATCTTGCTGAAACATACTCAGGAGCTCGATCGCGTATCCGTTGTGCACCTGACCTGGGCCATGCAAAGGGAGTTTGCCAACTTCCCTCGGGTAGAATTTACCGGTTCTTTTCAGAAATTCATTGAATGGGAATACCTGATGTATGGAACTGAAGTGGAAGGAGACTAACATGGCGCTTATTAAGGAAAATTTTATCTCGATAGGAGATGACGACTGCATTGTCTTGCCTGATTTAACGGGACGGTATCAGCAGGCTGTTAATGTTGATTACCTGCTCGAAGGATTGTTACCTTTATTGCGACGTATTGAAACCGAGTGTATGGCTGCCTGCTGCGGCTTTGATGCCTTTGATTTTTATGCTGAGACGCTCTATGCCACCGCACGCAAACAGGAACCAGCAGCATTCGGCCCTATGTTGCACAATGCTATTGAGCAGATCACATTACTGGACACCACGGTGGTATCCAGCCGCGTGCTGAATGGTTTGGCAGATAAACAAGCCTTTATTGCTTTGTTGCAGCATATTCTTACCAGCTTGCCACAAGGAAACGAGTAAATTTATGCACGCTCAGGCAAAAGACTGGAAACGTCTCCCCGCACCGCAGCAAACGACGCCGCTTAACTTTCAGGCCCTGTTTACAGACGCTGAAGCGGAAAAAATGAAGCACGGTATTGTTCCAAAACAAATGGAAGATAAATGGTTTATCTATTTTGAGGACGGCTGGCTCTGTTTTCATCGGAGTTGGACGGGGTTTTTTATCTATGCGTTGAGGCTCGATGGCTCACCGGCTGGCGTTCGGGTAACTGATTCATGGGTAAATCGCGAACCGGAACAATACGCCAGTACCGATTTGGAATATGATCGGAATATGCTGCGTTATCTGATTGATGTGTCTCTGCTGAAAAAACAGGATGTCCCTTTCCCAACTCGATAAGAATAATGATGCCTGAAGATAAAACACAATACCGCTTCACGGATGTTCTCAATGCGCTAATGGCTTTGCGGGGGCAAGCCGTTAGCCGCCTGTCACAGGGGGATACGTCTGCTTTACAAAGCAAACTGCAACTCGACGATGCTATTCAGTGCCTGCAATTTTGCCAGCGGCATCAAATAACCGCTTCTGCCAGCGTGATTCAGTTACCTGCTACCCGTACCACAACGCCGTCATCGGAATATCGTATTATTGAGGATCATGAAACCGAACGACGTGAATATTGGACCGAACTGGATGTGAACAATCATCCCGTCAGGCCGTCGCCCGGTGTGTTGTTGCTGGACTGTGGTTTGATTCCGAAGGATATGTGATGGATAACCACTTACTTAAGGTTTAGCTCAACTTGTTCCAGTATTACGGCAACGCTTTGATAGTAATATTTTGCCTCATTCATAAAGGGGGATTTATTATCGATAAGATAGGCATATGCAATTGAATCAATGTCTAAATTTTCTATGGCATTGTTAATCGTAGAGGTGATACGTTCTTCGAGAATAAATTCATTTAGGCTTTCTTTAGTGTAGAAAACAATAAATGTTGCTGCAAAATGGCGGTCTGCTTGGTTTCTCAGACACTCAGTATCTCTGCGTGCAGAACCGATATAACAGATATCTTTGTTTATATTTTTATCTAGGTTGTGCCATACATGCTTAGCCTCGAGGGCAATACTTTCCAATTCATTTTTTATATAAAGATCAACTCGACCTTTGCTTGTATTGCTATCAGGGTTTTCTCCTGTATAACCCTTTATTTTCTTATCTGACGGATATTCTTCAATCGCTGTCCAGCCTAATGACCACGCCGCCCCAGCGAGAACGCTGACATTCGTGCGTTCGTTGTACCACCAGCAGCAATCTGTTCTGTTTAATAGTTCAACATAGCGTTGATTTGCGCTAATCCATCCATTTAACAATTCTTCAATAAAGCTGTCGTTTGCACGGACTTTTTGAATAACCATATAACACTCCATGTAAAATAGTAAATTTCGGCTATCTCATTATCTGCCCATAATTCGGTAATACCGTATTCGCTATTAACGCGAAAGCAGAAATGCATAGCCAAAAGCTAAGAGGAATAATAAATAGAAGTAGAGAATATTTGAATGAGAGAAAGTAGCCTATCCAAGATAGGCTACTTTTGATGACTTACTTCAGTTCCAGCTCGTTCATTGCAGCGATGCTGAAGCCGCCGTCAACGTGCAGAACTTCACCGGAGATACCGGCAGCCAGATCGGAACACAGGAACGCAGCAGAGTTGCCCACGTCTTCAATGGTCACGACACGGCGGATTGGCGTAACGGCTTCGCAATGCGACAGCATTTTCTTGAAGTCTTTGATGCCGGATGCGGCCAGTGTACGAATCGGACCCGCAGAGATGGCGTTGACGCGCACGCCCTGAGCACCCATAGCGTTCGCCATGTAACGTACGTTTGCTTCCAGAGAGGCTTTTGCCAGACCCATCACGTTGTAGTTAGGGATGGCACGCTCGGCACCCAGGTAGGACAGGGTAACCAGTGCAGAGTTCGGGTTCAGCATTTTACGGCAGGCTTTCGCCATCGCGACGAAGCTGTAAGAGCTGATATCATGAGCGATGTTGAAACCTTCACGGGTCACGGCATCAACGTAGTCACCGTCCAGTTGGTCACCCGGTGCGTAAGCAATAGAGTGCACGAAGCCATCAAAGTTAGGCCATACGTTAGCCAGTTCGGTAAACAGTGCCTCGATGCTCGCATCTTCAGCGACATCACACGGCAGAACGATGCTGGAACCCAGTTCGCTGGCAAAGCCTTCAACGCGTGCTTTCAATTTTTCGTTCTGATACGTGAACGCCAGTTCGGCACCTTCACGTTGCATTGCTTGTGCAATACCGTAGGCAATAGAACGGTTGCTGGCAACGCCTGTTACCAGAATGCGCTTACCGGTAAGAAAACCCATAGCAGTAATCCTTGTGATCATTGTTGCTGCGATCGCCACGTCTGTGCCCGTAAACCTACGCGGCAGGTGACGACCGAGATGAATAAACCGCGTAATTCTACCATGTTGGGGGCGGTAGGGGTACTCCGAGCAGTATCCCCATTTTCCACCGTCCAGTGGTTTAGCGGTACTGCCCGCCGGAATACACGGAGGTTAACGTTGTGCGCCGTCGCGTCGCCAGGCATCCGCGCTGAGCGCTTCGCCGAAATGACTGGCAATCAAACGTTTCGTCAGGTCATGGAGCGGGGCGGACAACACATCGGCGGTACTGCCGCGTTCGACCACTTCGCCTGCCTGCATCACCAGAATCTGATCGCTGATGTGCTTCATCATGCCCAGATGCTGCGTCACGTAAATATAAGAGATACCGTGCTTTTCCTGTAATTCCAGCATCAGATTAATAATCTGTGACCGCATAGACATATCCAGCGACGCCAGCGCTTCATCGGCGACAATCACTTTCGGTTGCAGAATGAGCGCGCGTGCCAGACCGACGCGCTGTTTTTGCCCCGGCGCAAGTGCATGCGGATAGTAATAAGCGTGATCGGGTCGTAACCCGACCTGCTGTAGCGCCTGATTAATCGCTCTTTCGCGCGCTTCGGCGCTGAGGTCGGTATTCAGCCGCAGGGGAACATCCAACAGTTGTCCGATACGCTGACGCGGGTTGAGCGCATTGCTCGCATCCTGAAAGATCATGCGGATGCGCTGGCTGCGATAGCCATAATCGCCGTAATGCAGCGGATGATCATCGATAACCAGTTCGCCGGACGTCGGGGCGATCATCCCTGACAGCATTTTCGCCAGCGTCGATTTCCCCGAACCGTTCTCGCCGATGATAGCGAGCGTCTGGCGTTCACGTAGCGTAAAGCTGACGGATTTCACCGCTTCAACATGCTGACGACGGAACAGCCCGGTTCGGTAGCGGAACGTCTTGGTCAGGTTGCGGGCTTCAAGCAGCATCTCAACCATCACGGTTCCTCCATGTTGAGCGGGAAGTGGCAGGCATATAAGTGGTTCTTCACGGAAAGCAGCGGCGGCGTTTGCATGCACTGTTTTTGTGAATAAGGGCAGCGTGGGCCGAGCCGACAGCCAATCGGTAGGTGTTCCAGTGAAGGAATGGCGCCGTTCAGGGTATTTAACCGGCTTTTGTGCGGCAGCGAACGGCCAAAATCGGGCATCGCGCGGATCAGCGCCTGCGTATAAGGATGATGCGGTGCGGTGATCAAATCTTCACAGGTGGCACTCTCCACCGTTTGTCCGCAATAAAGCACGTTGATCCGGTCTGCCCATTTGCTCATGGTTTGCAGGTCATGGCTGATGAGCAGAATCGTGGTGTTATTATTTTGGTTCAGACGCGATAGCAGGCGGAAAATTTGCGCCTGCGTGGTGGATTCCATCGCATTGGTCGGCTCGTCGGCAATCAGCAGACGCGGCTGGTTTGCCAGTGCAATCGCAATCATCACTTTCTGACACTCGCCGTCGCTCAGTTCATAGGGATAGCTGCCCATAATATCTTTGTGATCTTTAATCCCGACGCGGTGCAGCAGTTCGATAGCGCGACGTTTGCGCCAGTTAACTCGCTGCCACCAGCGGCCTTTATAGGTCCAGCCGGGGATCGCCTGCACCAATTGTCGACCAATGCTCTCTGACGGATCGAGACAGGATTGCGGTTCCTGAAAAATCATGGAGACGTTATGGCCGACCAGTTTACGCCGTTCGCGCGCCGACAGTTGCAGCAGGTCGATATCATCGAAGCGGAAGCGGTCAGCAGTCACGCGCCAGTTTTCTTTGGTGATCCCGCAGATGGCTTTAGCGATCAGGCTTTTGCCTGAACCAGATTCGCCCACTAGCCCGCGAATTTCACCTTCGCTCAGCGTCATACTGACGCGATCGACGGCTTTTACGGCACCGTCGGCGGTCAGAAATTCAATCGTCAGGTTACGGATATCAAGTAATGGCATAGGAATTCGTCGCCTCTTATTCCGTTTCCGCGACGAGCGCGCGGCGGAGGCCGTCGCCCAGCAGGTTAACGATTAACACGCTCAGTGCGATAGCCGCACCGGGCAACATCACGGTCCACGGCGCGGCATAAACCAGTTCCAGCGAGTTGCCGAGTAAGGCACCCCATTCGGTGGTGGGCAACTGTGCGCCCAAATCGAGAAAGCCTAGCGCGGCGATATCCAGAATGGCGATCGACAGCGCGCGGGTAAATTCGGAAACCAGCAGTGCGGCAATATTCGGTAAGACAACGTACCAGACAAGATAAAACGTGGACGCTCCGTCAAGACGGGCGGCGATCACGTACTCTTTATCCATTTCATCGTGTACGGCGTTGTAGATGGTGCGCACCATACGCGGCAACAGCGCCAGCCAGACGGCGAGCATCGCGTGCTCAAGCTTCGGGCCGATAAAAGCAATCACCACAATCGCCAGCAACAGCGACGGAATCGACAGCAGGGTGTCCAGAATATGGTTGAGCATCGCCGAACGTAGCCCGCGCGTGACGCCCGCAAAGACGCCCAGTACGATACCGCACAGCGCCGCCGCGTAGGTGACGATGAGCGATGCGCCGACGGTGGGGGCGGCACCGCTCAATAAGCGGCTTAGCTGGTCGCGACCTAAATCGTCGGTACCGAGAAAGAACGACACTTCGCCGTAATGCGACCAGGAAGGGGGCAGCAGTTGATAGCCCAAGAATTGCTGATCCACTTCATAAGGCGCGAGAAACTTGCCGAACAGACACAGTCCGATCAGGATCAAAAAGCCATATAGGCCGATCATCGCCAGCATATCCTGATGGAATGCCCGCCAGGTATCGCCCAGCCGGCTTGGCAGCCGCTTTTCGCTATAGACGTTATCGTAGGGCATACCATTCCTTATGTTTCAACGGATTTGCCATAGCGCCCCAGATGTCAGACAGGATATTGACGGTGATAACCATCGCGCCGACCACCATGACGCCCGCAGAGATCGCGGCGAAATCCTGCTGGCGAATGGCGTTCACCAGCCAGCGGCCGATGCCCGGCCAGTTAAAGACCACTTCGGTAATCATTGTCAGCGTCAGCATAGTGGAAAATTGTAACCCCAGCTTGGGGATAATCGGCGGCAGTGCGTTGTGAATCAGGTGGCGACGAATGATGGTGAAGCGTGATAGCCCACGGGTTGCCGCTGCTTTAATGTAGTTTTTACTGATAATTTCCGTGGTGCTGACGCGCATCAGACGGATCACTTCGGTGGTCGGCCCGACGGCCAGCACGGTAATCGGCAGAATCAGATGGCGTATGGCGCTGACGATCATTTCTCCGCGATGGGGGGAATCGGACAGCCAGGCATCAATCAGCGCAAAGCCAGTCACGGTTTTCACCTGATAGAGCAGATCGAAACGGCCTGAAACCGGTAGCCAGCCGAGATGCAGCGAGAAGAAGAGTGTCAACAGCAGTGCCAGCCAGAACACCGGCAGGGAAAAACCGATCAGCGCCAGCGTGCTGATCACGATGTCCGCCCCGCGGTTCTGCATTACGCCGGCGGTAATGCCTAGCGGAATGCCGACCAGCAGCGAGAGCGCAAACGCCAGCAGACAAAGCTCAATCGTGGCTGGGAACACTTCTTTCAGCAGCTCGCTGATGGCCTGTCCGTTAATACTGGAACGACCGAAATCGCCCTGGAGCAGGCTAGAGAGATAGAAATGGTAGGCATCAAACAGCGCAGCGCCATTGAGCGGGGCGTTAGGTGTGTAGTAGCTGAGGCTAAAGCCAACCAACGTTAGCAGTGACAAGGTGACGATCAGTAACACCAGACGTCGCAAGGTAAAAATAATCACGGCTGTGCTTCCTCCACGGTTTCCGGTGCAGAGGGCTTCTGCTGCGCTTGCTGCTCCTCACGGTATACGCCCGCAAACGAGGCATTACCGAACGGGCTCAATACCAGTCCTTTCATATCATAGCGGTAGGCGAGCAGCCGCAGTGACGACGCCAGCGGTAGAACGGGTAACTGTTCTGCCAGAATACGCTGCGCCTGCTGATAATAGTCAATCCGCTTAGAGAGCTGCTGTGATGAAAGCGCGTTTTGCAGCACTTCATCAAAGGTGGGATCGCACCAGTGAGCGTAGTTACTCTGGGAACGAATCGCTGCACAGCTTAGCAAAGGGCGGAAAAAGCTGTCCGGGTCATTACTGTCTGTTGCCCAGCCCGCCAGCGTTAAATCGTGGCTGAGTTCCATTAACCGCGCTTCCTGAAAGCGGCCTTCCACTGGAACGATGGTAACGGTGATGCCAACCTGTGCCAGATCGGCCTGTATCAGCTCTGCCGTTTTAAGCGGGCTAGGGTTGTAGGATTGTGACGCGCTCGGCACCCACAGGCGCAGGTTGAGGTTAGTCAGCCTCAGGTCCTGCAAGATTTGTCGTGCTTTCTGCGGATTATATTCCGTAATTTGCGATTCATTGTCGTACGCCCACGACGCGCGAGGCAGAATAGAGGCCGCCGTTTCCGCCGTGCCGTAATAAATTGACTGCATCAACCTATCGTTGTTGATCGCCAGCGCGATGGCTTCCCGCACGCGGCGGTCATCTAACGGCGCTTTTCGCACGTTGAACGCCAAATAGGCGACATTCATACCGGGACGTAGCGAGAGGCGCAGACGCGGATCGTTACGCAGGATGGCCAATTGGCTGGCGGCAGGGTAAGCGAGGACATCGCATTCGCCCGTCAACAGCTTGGATAAACGGCCTGTGCCGCCAGAGCCAAGATCGATAACGACCTGCGGCATGCGTGGCTCGCCGCGCCAGTAGTCGACGTTGCGCGTCAGACGGATATATTGTCCGGTGCGGTATTCACTGAGCAGATAAGGCCCTGTGCCGACGGGTTCGCGATCCAGCAGCTCTTTCTTATCTTCTTTCGCCAGCCGTTGGGCATATTCGGCGGACAGAATTGGCGCGTAGTGCGTTGCCAGATGCCACAGAAACGACGCATCCGAGCTGTTCAGGCGGATTTCAATACTGTACTCGCCCAATTTGCGAATACTTTGCACCGAATCGGCGAATTGCAGGCTGTCGAAATAGGGGTATTCACCGCCGTTGACATCATGATACGGGTGTTTTTTATCCAACATGCGCTGAAAACTGAATATCACATCGTCGGCATTCATATTACGAGTCGGGCTGAACCAAGACGTTTTCTGGAACGGGACGTCGTGACGCAAATAGAAACGGTACGTCGAGCCGTTGTCCAATACTTCCCAGCGCTGGGCCAGTTCTGGCATCAACCGATAAGTATAAGGATCGACGTCCAGCAGGCGGTCATAAAGTTGCGCTGCCAGCGTATCGATCGTGACGCCACTGCGCGCCATTTGCGGGTTAAACGTGTTCAGGACATCATTGACGCAATAGACAAAACCGCTCTGGTGGATGTTTTCCAGCGGAGCAGGTGGCGTTAGCACGGGTTGCGGTGCGGCCAGTGCGGGTAAAGCCAGCCAGGTGAGTGCCAGTGCGAAACAGGTTTTTCCGAACATACGGGATTTTTCAGTCAATACGGTTAGAGAGAGTGTATCGCACTCTTGGCATCCTCCCCACTCTTGTTGTGTGCGTCTGGCGACTTTCCAACCGTTTGAGTGGCGGGATGGCTAATTGAAAACGTCATAACGAATGCTATAGTTAAGTCATAATGACGAGGAGATAACGATGAATGCCGAGATAAGCCTTAAAGTTGAAAATTTTGCTCGCGAAGCTGAATTGCCTGACGGCGTTTTTCATGACCCGTTGATGTTCGTTAATGTCGTACGCGGCGGGATTTCCGGCGCAATGCTGAAACGTGGTGCGGATGCCAGCGGATTAAGCCGTAAGCTGATTGGCTCGGCGCTGTCCGTCGATCCGTCGAACATCTCCCGTTTGTTCCGCCGTAAACATTTAACGCTGGAGCAGGGGGAGGCTGCGCTGGAGACGTTTCGCCTGTGGTTAAAAGCCATGACGACGTTTGAAGATGAAGCGAAGGCGCAGCTGTGGATGGAGAGCGGTATTCCTGCCTTTGGCGGAAAAACGCCGGCAGAAATGCTGGATACGCACAAAGGGCGTCAACTGGTTGATAACGCGCTGAGTCGTATTGAGTACGGCGAATTTATATGAGGCTTTACCGCATTACCAAAGCGGTCTGGCTCGAAGCATTTTCAGGACAAACGGGCGTGAGTTTCCTGCACGGCGCGCGTTTCAATCAGCCGAATACGCCGGTGTTGTATTTCAGTGAAACGCCCGCCGTCGCGATGCTGGAAATGGGCAATTATTTGCCTTCGCCGCAGTTGCTGCCCGCCAGCTATCGTCTGGGCGTGTATGAGCTGCCGGATGACGTCCCGCAAGAATCCATTACGCTGGACATGCTGCCCGAGGACTGGCACCGCTACCCGTTTATGCCGGACGTGCAGGCGCTGGGGTCGCGCTGCTTGAACGCTGGGCAATCGCTGGTGATTTGGGTACCGACCAGCACAGTTAAGCCATTTGGCAGCATGCGTAATGCGCTGGTTAATCCGTTGCATCCAGCACTGAACCAGCTACGTCTGATTGAGGCGATCCCAGATTTTTACAGTCATAGACTGTTCAACCCCACGGGGCATTAAGTCTGCAATCGACAGCGATGATGCGGGCAGGAACCCCATAGTCAGTATGGAAATGAGAAAAATTCTCAACAAAGTGCTTTACAGATGATACTGATAACTATTATCATCATTTTCGCACTTCAGCAGTGACTTATCGCAGGCACTGAAGGAGAGCACGACATTGCTCACATTGCTTCCAGTATTATTTTAGCCAGCCTACGTGCTGGCTTTTTTTTGCCTGAAAAATGACCTTGCCAGATACTTACCTTGCTTTCTATTTCTCTGTAAATAATTAATAAAATCAATATGATTGGGATATTTCCTAAATTATTTGCGGGAGCGAAAATCTCCCTTATCATGCCTATACCCAAGCTTATGGGGGTTCACAATGGAGATAAGGAATATGTGGCTCAGAAGGAAGCAAATCGTCAGGAAATTGACGCTCGGTGTAGTGACAACGGTGCTGGGCATGTCGCTCAGTTTCTCCGCATTATCCGCCACCCCGGTGGAAACGCATGGCCAGTTGTCCATCGAAAATGGGCGACTGGTGGATGAACAGGGAAAGCGGGTGCAACTCAGAGGGATCAGTTCACACGGGTTGCAGTGGTTTGGTGACTACGTCAACAAAGATTCGATGAAGTGGCTGCGTGATGACTGGGGGATTAACGTGTTCCGCGTCGCCATGTACACAGCAGAAAATGGTTATATCGCTAACCCGTCCATCGCCAATAAGGTCAAAGAAGCGGTTGCAGCGGCGCAAAGCCTTGGCGTCTATATCATCATCGACTGGCACATCCTGTCGGATAACGACCCCAATACTTATAAAACTCAGGCAAAAACCTTCTTTGCTGAAATGGCAGGGCTGTATGGCAGCTCGCCGAACGTGATTTATGAAATTGCCAATGAACCTAACGGTGGTGTGACGTGGAACGGGCAAATTCGACCTTATGCGCTGGAAGTGACTGACACTATCCGTAGCAAAGATCCTGATAACCTTATTATTGTTGGTACTGGCACCTGGAGTCAGGATATTCATGATGCCGCGGACAATCAGTTGCCCGATCCGAATACCCTGTACGCGCTGCATTTTTATGCTGGTACGCACGGGCAGTTCCTGCGCGACCGCATTGACTATGCGCAAAGCCGTGGCGCGGCGATTTTCGTCAGCGAGTGGGGAACCAGCGATGCGTCCGGCAACGGCGGGCCGTTCTTGCCAGAGTCGCAAACCTGGATCGATTTCCTGAATAACCGTGGCGTAAGCTGGGTGAACTGGTCGCTGAACGATAAGTCAGAGGCGTCAGCGGCGCTGGCACCGGGGGCAAGTAAGTCAGGCGGCTGGACGGAGCAAAATCTGTCGACGTCAGGCAAATTTGTCAGAGAGCAGACTCGTGCGGGGGCAGATCTGAGCGGTGGCGATACGCCAACGACGCCAACAGAGCCGACGAACCCGGGTAACGGAACGACGGGTGACATCGTGCTGCAATATCGCAATGTGGATAATAATCCCTCCGATGATGCGATTCGTATGGCCTTCAACATCAAAAATACCGGAAGTACGGCGATCAAACTGAGCGATCTGCAAGTTCGCTACTACTTCCATGATGATGGTAAACCGGGTGCGAACCTGTTTGTTGACTGGGCGAATGTCGGCCCTAACAACATCGTGACCAGCACAGGGACGCCAGCCGCCAGCACCGATAAGGCCAATCGCTATGTTCTGGTGACCTTCGCCAGCGGCGCGGGTTCCCTACAACCGGGCGCGGAAACGGGGGAAGTGCAGGTGCGTATCCATGCCGGTGACTGGAGCAACGTGAACGAGACGAATGACTATTCATACGGCGCTAACGTCACGAGTTACACCAGCTGGGATAAGATCACCGTGCATGATAAAGGCACGCTGGTCTGGGGCGTTGAGCCGTAATATCGCGTTATTAACGCATTAGCACGACTGACCGTGCGGGCGCTAATGCGCCCGCATTTTCTTTCCAGTATCTTACTCATTCACCGTGATATCGTGTTTCTTCAATAACCCACGTAACTGGTGGTAGGTTAATCCCAGCAGTTCTGCGGCCTTGCGCTGGTTAAATTTTGCCTGAGTTAACGCCCGATCGATCAAGCCTTTCTCTTGTTCCAGCAGCCACGGTTTCATGTCCAACGGTAAATCCGGCTGACCCGCTGCTGTTTGTCGTTTTTCCTGAACGGCGGGAGCCCGGCGGAAGGGGTTCAGAATGATGGCATCAAGGGGCTGCTCGCTATCGCCGTGACGATACACCGAACGTTCAACTACGTTTTTCAGCTCACGAATATTGCCCGGCCAGTCGTAATTCAGCAACGTTTCGCGTGCAGTAGCGGTAAAACCGGGAAACAACGGCAAGTGCAATTCGCGGCACATCTGAATTGCAAAATTATCTGCTAATAACATAATGTCCTGCTGGCGTTCGCGCAGCGGCGGAAGTTGCACGACGTCAAAGGCCAGACGATCGAGCAGGTCGGCACGGAACTTACCGCTGGCAGCCAGCGCAGGCAGATCGTCATTGGTGGCGCACACCAAACGCACATCAACCTGTAGCTGATCCCTGCCGCCGACGCGTTCCAGCATGCCGTATTCGATCACGCGTAGTAATTTTTCCTGCACCAGCATCGGCGCGGTGGCTAGCTCATCTAAAAATAGCGTTCCGCCGTCGGCGCGTTCGAAGCGTCCCAAATGGCGCTTCTGCGCGCCGGTAAAGGCACCGGCCTCATGACCAAAGAGCTCAGAATCGAGCAGATTCTCGTTAAGTGCCGCGCAGTTGAGGGAAACGAACGGCCCTTGCCAACGTGGGGAGAGGTAGTGCAGGCGGCTAGCGATCAGTTCTTTACCGGTTCCGCGTTCACCGATTACCAGCACTGGCTTATTCAGTTGCGCCAGTTGCGACACCTGTTCCAGAACCTCTAAAAAGCTGTTGGCTTCGCCCAGCAGATTCTCTTTTTCCTGAAGCATGATGTTCCACCGTGTTATTTTTACTAACTGTTAGCGTATTTGACTAATTTAACGAAAAGGGAAAAATAGTCAAAATTATCTATTCTTTTATTTTCAATTAGTTAAATGAATTTAAAAGTTGGCATGCTTATTGATACATGTTTAGTGACATAAGTATTATGAGATCGCGACTGGCTCGGTTGGTCACGATAATCAATCAGGCGTAATCAGACGCTGGAAATCATGAAGAGGATGTAATTATGGGTATTTTTTCTCGTTTTGCCGACATCGTGAACGCCAACATCAATTCATTGCTGGATAAAGCGGAAGATCCGCAGAAATTGGTGCGGCTGATGATTCAGGAAATGGAAGATACGCTGGTTGAAGTACGTTCAACCTCGGCGCGCGCGCTGGCAGAAAAGAAACAAATTGCCCGCCGTATTGAACAAGCGCATGGTCAGCAAGATCAGTGGCAGGAAAAAGCCGAGCTAGCGCTGCGCAAAGATAAAGACGATCTGGCTCGTGCGGCGTTGATTGAGAAGCAGAAGCTGACCGACCTGATTGCGCTGTTACAGCATGAAGCTGAAAGCGTGGATGAAACGCTGGAGCGTATGAAGCGTGAAATCGGCGAGTTGGAAAATAAATTAAGCGAAACCCGCGCTCGTCAACAGGCGCTGACGTTGCGTCATCAGGCTGCGGCATCGTCGCGTGATGTACGTCGCCAATTGGATAGCGGCAAGCTGGATGAAGCCATGGCGCGTTTCGATCAGTTTGAACGCCGTATCGACACAATGGAAGCGGAAGCAGAAAGCCACGGGTTGGGGAAACAAAAATCGCTGGATCAGCAGTTTGCCGAGCTGAAAGCAGATGATGAAATCAGCGCGCAACTGGCGGCACTTAAAGCTAAAGTTAAGCCAGCAGAGTAATCAAAGCGTAAACGTCATCGGAGGGGCTGTCGTTTGAAAACGGCAGCCACCATAGGGCGTATGAATAATAACTAAGGAGACACAATGAGTGCGTTGTTTCTTGCCATTCCGCTGACCATTTTCATGTTGTTTGTGGCACCGATATGGCTTTGGCTACATTACAGCCAGCGTAAAAACGGTGCTCAACTGGGACAAAACGATATGCAACGGTTGACGCATTTAACGGAAGAGTCCAGCCGTATGCGTGAGCGTATCAGGGCGCTGGAAGACATTCTGGATGCAGAACACCCGGACTGGAGAAAATCGTAATGAAAAATACGTGGTCAGGTAAAACGTTATACCGCTTACCGGAAGAAGGCATGTTGAAAGGAGTTTGCGCTGGTTTAGCACGTTATTTTGACGTGCCGGTGAAACTTGTACGGCTGATTACGGTGTTGTCGATGTTTTTCGGCCTGTTCTTTTTCACCATCGTAGCTTACATCATCCTAACGTTTATGCTCGATCCGGCTCCGGCGGGTATGGAATTTGAGGATGAAAAGGCAGCCCGTACACCCAGCCAACTGCTGAACGAGGCGGATGCGACATTGCAGGCCAGCGAACAGCGCCTGCGTAGCATTGAGCGCTATGTCACTTCGGATACGTTTGGCGTTCAGAACCGCTTTCGCCATCTGTAATCTGTCATCGGTTATACGCTTTCGCTGATGCTATCCACCGTTCGACGTGAATCGAAAGTGGGTAGCGTCGCGCTGCTTTTTTCTCCGCGATCAATGCGGTAGCCTGAATGCGCTTTTGCAACGCAACTAACACGCAACTACAGGAGTGATGGTTCATTCAATGAGTCGACTACAGAACGAGATTAACTCACTGGTCAATCGTAGCGTGGATCGCCACCTGCGGATTGCCGTCACCGGGTTGAGCCGCAGCGGCAAAACCGCGTTTATTACGGCGTTCGTCAATCAATTATTGAACACCCACAGTGGGGCACATTTGCCGATGTTTTCCCCCGTGCGCGAAGAGCGGTTGCTCGGTGTGAAACGTGTACCACAGCGCGATCTGGGCGTGCCGCGCTTTGCCTATGATGAAGGCATGGCGGCGCTGTATGGTTCACCGCCGGACTGGCCGACGCCAACGCGTGGCGTGAGTGAAATCCGTCTGGCGCTGCGCTATCGCTCCAAAGATTCGCTGCTGCGCCACTTCAAAGATACCTCGACGTTGTATCTGGAGATTGTCGATTACCCCGGCGAATGGCTGTTGGATTTACCGCTGCTGGAACAAACCTATTTGAGTTGGTCGCAACAGATGAGCGGCTTACTACATGGTGGGCGCGTGGAATGGGCGAAACCTTGGCTAGCGCTGTGCGAGAAAATCGACCCGCTGGCCCCCGCGGATGAAAATCAGTTAGCCGAGGTGGCGCAGGCCTACACGGATTATCTTTACCGCTGCAAACAAGAAGGGCTGCACTTTATTCAACCGGGGCGGTTTGTGCTGCCAGGCGATCTGGCGGGGGCACCAGTGCTGCAATTTTTCCCCTGGCCGCAGGTGAATAATATCGGTGAAGCCAAACTGGCGCAGGCGGATGAGAAAACCAATATTGGCATGCTGCGTAAGCGTTTTGACTATTACTGTCAGTCGGTTGTTAAAGGATTCTATAAAGATCACTTCGTGCGTTTCGACCGACAGATCGTTCTGGTCGATTGCCTGCAACCGCTCAATAGCGGCATTCATGCGTTTAACGATATGCGGCTGGCGCTGACCCAACTGATGCAAAGTTTTCACTACGGTAAGCGCACGCTGTTCCGACGTTTGTTTTCGCCCTGTATCGACAAACTGATGTTTGCCGCGAGTAAGGCGGATCACATTACCGCCGATCAGCACGCTAATCTGGTGTCTTTGCTTCAGCAACTGGTGCAAGAAGCCTGGCAGAATGCCGCGTTTGAAGGCATTGATATGCGCTGCGAAGGCATTGCGTCAATCCAGTCAACGCAGAGCGGCGTTGTCGATCATCAGGGGCAAAAAATTCCAGCGTTGAAAGGGCATCGGCTCAGCGACGGCCAGCCGTTAACGGTCTATCCCGGTGAAGTGCCTGCACGTCTACCGGGTGCAGCATTCTGGCAAACGCAGGGTTTCCACTTCGATCAATTTCGTCCGCGCGAGATGACGGTAGACACGCCGTTGCCGCATATTCGGCTGGATACGGTCATGGACTTTCTGCTGAAGGATAAATTGCGATGAACGAGCCATTAAAACCACGTGTCACGTTCGACGATGTTTCACCACAAGCGCCACAGCCACAGCTACGTGCCGGGTTGGCATTTGACGAACAGAGTGGCACGCCTTTTTCCCCTCTCAGCCGCGAAGAGGAAGTGCCGGAAGAAGGCGTGGCGGAAGAAGCGATCAGTGCGGCGTTGCGTCCTAAACGCAGCCTGTGGCGGCGTATGGTGATGGCAGGAATAGGGCTGTTTGGCGTCAGCGCGCTGGCACAGGGCGTACAGTCGCTGCATAACGCCTGGATACAACAGGATTGGATCGCGCTAGGTGGTATTACGGCGGGTAGCCTGATTGTGGCGGCGGGCGTTGGCTCGCTGGCCGTTGAGTGGCGACGGCTCTATCGCCTGCGAGAACGCGCGGAAGAGCGCAATGTGGCGCGCGATCTGCTGCACAGCCACGGTGTGGGACGTGGACGCGAATTCTGTGAAAAACTGGCGCGGCAAGCGGGGTTGGATAGCGGTCATCCAGCGATGCAGCGTTGGCAGGCTTCACTCCACGAAACCCACAATGACCGTGAAGTGCTGGAATTGTATGCGCGTCTGGTTCAGCCCGTGCTGGACACACAGGCACGGCGTGAAATCAGCCGCTCGGCGGCGGAATCCACCTTAATGATCGCCGTCAGCCCGCTGGCGTTGGTGGATATGGCATTTATTGCCTGGCGTAATTTGCGGCTGATTAATCGTATTGCCGCGCTGTACGGTATTGAACTGGGTTATTTCAGTCGCGTTCGCCTGTTCCGACTGGTGTTGGTAAATATCGCGTTTGCCGGGGCATCGGAGCTGGTGCGGGAAATTGGCATGGACTGGATGTCGCAGGATCTTGCCGCACGGCTATCAACGCGTGCCGCGCAGGGCATTGGTGCCGGTTTGCTGACCGCACGTTTGGGCATTAAAGCGATGGAATTATGCCGCCCACTGCCGTGGTTAGATGACAAACCACGCTTGGGTGATTTCCGCCGCGAACTGATTGGTCAGGTGAAAGACACGCTGCAAAAAGGGCGGTAATGGCGGAAAAATCTATCATCAGGAAGGGGATTCCCTTCCTTTTTCTTTTGTTTATTCTCCATACAGTAACACAGTAAACTTCCCTTGATTCTTAGATGTTCACGTTCACATTTGTGCTTTATCTGTGATCTTGATCGGTTTTTCTGCCTTGAATGAAAATGTGAACGTGCACATAATGCCGGCAGGCTGTATTCGGGGGAATTATGAAAGTTACGCAGTTAAATGTTTACGATGTTGATCTAAGGCACCGTGCACCAGCACATAACCTGATCGTGGTTGAGATTGAAACCGATGAGGGTGTGACCGGGATTGGCGAAGTGGCGATGAGCTATGGTGTGGGGGCTAAGTCAGTCATTCCAATATTGGATGCACTAACGAAAAAATTCCTGATCGGGCAATCGCCATTCGATTCTGAGAAAATCTTCCAGCAATGTTTTGATAATACCTATTGGGGAAGAGGGCGATCGCTGGCCATTTATGGTGCGATTAGTGCAATAGATATGGCGCTGTGGGATATCAAAGGCAAGCTATTAAATGTCCCGATTTACCAACTGCTGGGAGGAAAATGTCGCGATACTATCCGGCTTTATGCTAACCATTGGTATTTTGATGCCTGTCGGCCTGAAGAATTTGCTGAAAAAGCCATGAGGGTGATAAATGACGGCTATACCGGATTAAAATTTGATCCTTTTAAAATGTCGCCAACGGGTGAAAAATCAACGCCATCCCGACCTATTAGTAAAGAATGGGGGGATATGGCGGTTGCCCGGGTTAAAGCAGTAAGAGAGGCCGTGGGTGAACATATCGACATTATGCTCGATCTTCACGGCTGTCTGAACGTTTCTGATGCCATTAAATGGGGGCGAAAATTAGAAGAGTTTACCCCTTATTTTTATGAGGAACCGACGGATACCTTATTAATCAATTCAAGCCTGGAAGTAAAAGCGGGTGTGAATTTATCGCTGGCTGGTGGAGAGCGCTTATATACCCGTTTTGACTTCGCCCCTTTTATTGAAAATAGGGTGTTCGAACTGATTCAACCTGATATGGGGTTGGCTGGCGGATTCACAGAAATGAAAAAAATTGCTTCTTATGCAGAAACGCATCAGATCCAGGTTCAGCCGCATAATGCCTCTGGGCCAATCTTAACGGCGGCCTGTATTCAATTTGATATCAGTACGACAAATGTGCCAATACAAGAGTGGTTTCCCTATTGGCAGGATGAACGCTACAACATCGTGCAGCATGCGTTAGAGCCACAGGCTAAAAATGGTTATTTTACCGTAGGTGAAATGAAGTCGGGTCTGGGAGTGGAATTGAATCATTCCTATTTATCAAACTTTAAAAAACATACTTTCCAATAAATAAAACTTGCTAAGGTGACAAAATGAAAAAGATCTTTCTCTGCTGTAATGCAGGAATGAGCACATCCATGCTCGTAAAAAAAATGAAAGAAGCCGCAGCGGCAGAAAATATTGATGTGGAACTGACGGCGCTTCCTTTAGAGAAGTTTAACGAAGGCATTGAACAATACGACCTCTGTTTATTGGGGCCTCAGGTTAGATATAAATTGGATGAATTTAAGAAAATTGCCGCACAGAAAAATAAAAAAGTAGAGACAATAAATTCAATGGATTACGGCATGATGAAAGGCGACAATGTACTTAAGTTCGCCCTTGGTCTGCTTTCATAATATTTTGCTAACACCAGGGGATGATAATGAGTATCTATAATAATGTGATCTCTTTTATTGAAAGAAAAATAGCGCCCTTAGCTGGAAGCATCGGCGGGCAACGGCATGTTCTTGCCGTGCGTGATGGCTTTATTTCTGCCATGCCTTTCATGATTGTCGGCAGCTTTTTGATGATTATGGCGTTTCCGCCTTTTTCAAAAGATACGACGTTCGCGCTAGGGCAGATGTGGGTGGAGTTTGCGACCAACAATAAAGACGCAATTATGATGCCATTCCGCATGACAATGGGGATTATGACTATCTATATTGCCGTTGGGATTGGGTACAACCTTTCTCAGGGCTATAATCTTAGCCCGTTGATGGGCGGACTACTGTCACTCTGTTCTTTCCTTATTGTTGCTGCACCCTTTACCAATGGCAGTATTCCTGCGGCCTTCATGGGCGGCACGGGTATTTTTACGGCATTGATGACATCGATATATTCAGTCGAGCTAATGCGATTTTTAAAAACCAGAAACCTGACTATCCGTTTGCCGGAGCAGGTGCCTGAAAAGATCGCCCAGTCATTTGAATTGCTTGTGCCTGTGTTGGTGATGATTGCGACGTTATACCCTTTATCGCTGTTGGTTCAGCATTTTACCGGGATGCTGGTGCCTGAAGTGATTATGGCTGCCTTCAAACCCTTTGTTGCCGCTTCCGACAGTTTAACCGCCATACTCATCTGTGTGCTGATTTCCCATCTTTTATGGTTCTGCGGCATTCACGGTGCGGCTATCGTGACCAATCTACTGCAACCCTTCTGGCTGGCAAATATCGCAGCAAACCAAACCGCGCTGGAATTGGGGCAGGTGCTTCCCCATAGCTTCGTTGATCCGTTCTGGCGATTCTATATCGTTATTGGGGGCTGTGGTTCCACGCTTGCGCTTGTCATCATGTATTTGCGTAGTCGTTCAGCGCATCTGCGTTCGATCGGAAAATTGAGCGTGGTTCCCTCTTTTTTTAATATCAATGAACCCGTTATTTTCGGTTCGCCGATTATCATGAATCCTCTGATGCTACTCCCCTTCGTCGGTGCACCGCTAATTAATGCAACAGTAGCCTGGTTTGCATTGAGCTCAGGATTTGTTGACAAACCGATGTCTATTGTTCCCTGGACGACGCCTTCTATTTTAGGGGCGCCATGGGCAGCAGGATGGTCTATCGGGCCAATAATATTAGTTCTGACTAATTTCGCTATTTCCTGTGTGATATGGCTTCCCTTTTACAAGGCATATGAAAAACAGTTGTTAGCACAAGAAGCAGAATCTAAAGCGTAACAAATCATTTAATTTTGAAAGAGGAGAGCTTTATGGATCTTGAATTGGAAATAATGGAGATCATTACCAATGCGGGAGAAAGTAAAAGCGAAGCCATGATTGCATTGCAGCATGCGAAAAAAGGTGAGTGGGAAGCGTGCGATAATGCATTGATTCGTTCACGAGAAGCGGCAAGCCGGGCGCATGGCGTGCAAACTAAATTGATCGGTATGGATGAAGGGGAAGGAAAAATCCCTGTAACGTTAGTTATGGTTCATGCACAGGATCATTTAATGACATCGATGTTGGCAAATGACTTAATCAAAGAAATGATTGAACTTTACCGCGATAAAGTGTAATAGTTTCAGTATTATCGCTAATAAATAAGCAGTGCCGCAGTCAGGCATTGCTTTTCTTTATAATGGAATTCTATGTCAACAATCGTCGATGTTGCCCGGATGGCAAATGTTTCGCGTGCAACGGTAACTCGCGTACTTAACGAGCCGGAAAAAGTTAAGGAGGAGACAAAGTTACGCGTCGAGAATGCCATTAAGCTATTGAACTATAAACCCAATTTAAGCGCCCGCTCATTGGTAAGCAAAAGTAGCGGCGTGATCGGGATGCTTATTCCTAACAACGTGTCAGGCTTCTTTGGTTCAGTGATGAGCGCAGTGCATAAAGAAGTGAATGCCAAAGGAAAAATGCTCATGGTGCTGGAAAGCGCCGGGCAAGTTGAAGAAGAAAACGCATTAAGAAAACTGGATGAAATCAACTGTGATGGATTTCTTCTCTACACCCGCCATTTATCAACCGAAACGATTAAAGCCTATACTGAAAATAAACCTGTGGTATTGCTTGATGCTTCGGGTACGGCGGATATTTATTCAGTTTCATTCGATCATTATTTATCGGCATTTGATGCTACCAATAAATTGATTGCGGCAGGCCATAAAAAAATTGCCGTGATTGGTGGGCCGGAATCACGTCATAGCGCGTCCCAACGATTAAAAGGCTGCATTGATGCCATCCGAGCGGTTAATAAAACGTGGGGCGACGACTATTATATCCAAGGCAGTTACGATCATGTCTTCGGTGAGCAAGCGACATTAACATTAATACAGCGAAAACTGGATATTACAGCCATTGTCTATTGTGGTGAACGTGCCTGTTCAGGAGGATTAAAAACGCTACGCTTACAAGGTTTGTCTGTGCCTGACGATATTTCGGTCATTTCTTTTGATAGCTTTGGACTTACTGAATATCTGGCACCACATATTGATAGCGTAGTGTATCCGGTAAAAGAAATGGCGGAGTATGGGGCAAAAGAAATTCTTATGAAATTGACGCGTAAGGATTATCTTATACAGTCGCGACAGTTCCCCCATTCCTTCATCGAAGGGCAATCTATCAGCCAGATGCGCGATGAATCACGATAATATCTCCATATAAATAGGGACCTCAATCTAGAATAGACGTCATACTGGTATGACGGGTAGTACCGTTGTTACAGAATCGTGTGTAGGATAAATACTCCTTATTTCTGTATAACAGGACGTTTTTATGATTTCCGGTAAAAAATTGACGCTGGCGGCGCTGTCGCTGTCAGCAGCCATTTTCTGTTTACCTGCCAGCGCCCAGTTGGTATTGGCGCCTGCCGATGCTGAACGTTACGCGCAAAACAGCTTTCCTGAGTATCTCGAATTACTGACCTTGCCCAACGATGCCGCTGTGCCCGCTGATATCCAGCGTAATGCCGACTGGTTGGAAAAAGCTTTTCAGACGCGCGGTTTTACCACGCAGCAGCTGAAAAATGGCGATAAACCGTTGGTTTATGCTGAGCTGGGAACGCCAAAGCCCGATCGTAAAACCATCCTGTTCTACATGCATTTTGACGGGCAACCTGTGAATCCGACCGAGTGGCAAACGCCACCGTGGCAGCCTGTGCTAAAAGAAAAAGATGCTGCCGGAAAATGGCAAACACTTCCTGAGTCGCGTCTTCTGAAAGGGGATATCAACCCGGAATGGCGCATTTTCGCCCGGGCATCGGCCGATGATAAAGGGCCGATCGTGATGTTCCTCGCCGCAATGGATGCGATGAAGGACAAAGGTGTGGAACCTGCCGTCAACATCAAAGTGCTGCTGGATTCCGAAGAAGAGAAAGGTTCACCTGGTCTGACGACGGTGATGGCGGAGCATCTGGCGTTGCTGAAAAGCGATGGCATGGTGATTTATGATGGTGCGATGCCGTCCAGCAATCGCCCTGGTATCAACTTTGGCAATCGTGGCTCAATCCAAATTGACATGACGGTATTTGGTGCGAACTCGGCTGCGCACAGCGGTGGTTATGGCAATGTCATTCCAAATCCGGTGCAAAATTTGGCTACGTTGCTGGCCAGCATGAAAGATGCGGACGGCAAGGTCACGATCCCCGGTTATTATGACCGCGTTACGCTCAGCGATAGCGATAAAAAACAGGTAGCTGAGACTGCCCCCCCGGCCGGTGCGCTGGAAAAACGCTTTGGCGTTGCACAGTTAGATAAGGTTGCAGGCAATGCGGCAGAGGCAGTGCAGTATCCTTCGCTGGATATTCTCGGTATTAAAGCCGGAGATACGGGAAAGAAAGCATCCAATGCCATTCCATCCACTGCAACGGCCAGCGTGAATATACGCACTGTACCGGAGACGCCGCCGGATGATATGTACGCGCTGTTACGCCAGTATATCGCCAGCAAAGGTTTTCATATCATTGCTGGAGAGTCGCCTACACAAACTGAACGTGAGCAGTATCCGCATCTGATTTCACTTCACCTGACAGCCTACCCAAGCAGCGCCTATGCAGCCAGAACCGAGATTGATTCACCGTTGGGCCACTGGGCAGTCACGACAACCACCGCGCCGCGCGGCATTGCGCCGGAGAAGAACCGTATGATGGGCGGTACGCTGCCGATGAGTGGGGCAGTCAGCGTGTTGAAGGTGCCATACGTGATCGTCCCTCTGGTTAATGCCGATAATAATCAGCATAGTTTTGATGAGAACTTACGTCTCGGTAACTATCTGGAAGGCGTCCGAACCATTGTCGCGATGGCAACGACGCCGCTGTCTTAACCCCGTATCGTTATTGACGTGGAAAAAACGTACAGATGTGTCAACTTTTGCTGCCACCTTACTTCATCCGGTGCAAACGAAAGGGTATTATCAGTAGCAATAGCCATGTCGTGTCTCTTGAAGAAGGTAGCCGTTGATGCATCTGGAAGTAATTTGTAAAGACCGCATTGGTATGGTCCGTGAACTGTTAGACCTGCTTGCGTCACGCAATATTGATTTACGCGGCATTGAAATTGCGTCTATTGGTCGTATTTACCTCAATTTTGCCACACTCGATTTTGATGATTTCCGCCTTCTGATGTCGGAAATTCGCCGCATCGACAGCGTTAGTGACGTGCGTACCGTGGCGTTTATGCCGTCTGAACGCGAACATCGGGCGCTGAATGCGCTGCTGGAATCGATGCCCGAGCCGGTGTTTTCACTGGATATGAAAGGGAAGCCTGAACTGTTTAACCCCGCCGCATTGGCGCTGTTTGAACAATCGGCAGAGACCATCAGCGAGCTGACGATTGCCACGATGATCCCCGGTTTCAATTTTGCCAACTGGCTGGAAAAGAGCGGCTCCGTCGTAGCGGAGCGCGTGGTGATTCGAGGTCAGGATTTTCTACTGGAAATGACGCCAGTTCGTCTGGAGGATGATGCCGGTAAAGCCGCAACGGCGGGGGCATTGGTCATGCTGAAATCGGCCGTACGTATGGGCCGACAGTTGCAGAACCTCACGGTGAATGATGAAAATGAATTTGATCACATCGTGGCGATTAGCCCCAAAATGCGTCAGGTGGTGGAGCAGGCGCGCAAGCTAGCGATGCTGGATGCACCGCTGTTGATCGTCGGCGATACAGGGACGGGTAAAGATATGCTGGCGCGAGCCTGCCACCTACGTGGGCCGCGCGGCAAGAACCCTTTTCTGGCGCTGAATTGTGCAGCGTTGCCCGATGACGTGATGGAAAGCGAACTGTTTGGGCATGCTCCTGGCGCGTATCTCAATGCGCAGGAAGGCAAGAAAGGGTTCTTTGAGCAAGCGAATGGCGGCTCCGTTTTACTGGATGAAGTCGGTGAAATGTCGGCACAGATGCAGACTAAGCTGCTACGTTTCCTGAATGACGGCACATTCCGTCGTGTGGGCGAAGATCACGAAGTTCATGTGGACGTGCGGGTGATTTGCGCAACAAAGAAAAACCTGCTGGAACTGGTGCAGCGAGGTGAGTTCCGCGAGGATCTTTATTATCGCCTGAATGTGCTTACGTTAATGTTACCGCCGCTGCGTGAGCGTCCGGCCGACATTATGCCGCTGGCTGAACTCTTTGTAGCGCGTTTTGCTGATGAGCAGGGCATTCCTCGCCCCAAATTAGCGGCAGATGTAGAACATTTTCTGCCACAGTACGGCTGGCCGGGTAACGTTCGACAGCTGAGAAATACCATTTATCGGGCACTGACGCGGTTGGAGGGTAATGAATTGCATATGCAGGATATCGATCTTCCTGCGTTTTCAATTGATGTGCCACAAGATGAAACACTGCTTGATGGCTCGCTGGACGACATCAACAAACGTTTCGAACGCTCTGTGCTGACCCGCCTTTATCAATCTTATCCAAGCACACGCAAACTGGCGAAACGGTTAGGTGTGTCGCACACGGCGATAGCCAACAAACTGCGGGAATATGGGCTCAGCCAACGCAAGGCGGCAGGGGATGATGAGGAGTAAGTCACAAAACGGCTGCGCAAGCAGCCGTTTTAGTCTGAACAGGAGGGTAATAGATTTAGGGACAGATCATTCATAGGTGATCGCCATATATCTATCTCCATATTATATAAGGTTCAATTAGGGGCGCTCTTCTTCCAGGGATAATCTTTAACCACGGCCTGTTCTAATTCCGCTCTCAGATGTTTATCAAAATTAATAACCTCGGTAAGTGGAAATTCCTTGGGGTTAAATTCATAGAGAAGGTTCACCGTCGGGAAAATTTTATAACCGACTTCGCAGTCGGTTCCTCCTGAAATGGCAAACATACAAAAAATAGCGAGTCTCTTATTAAACGGCGCTGAATATACCTCAGGATCAATCATCCAGCTTCCTGCCTCCTCCACGTCATATCGATCCGGACGTGCAGGGTTTTTCTCAAATAAACAGGCGGTCATGTTGGGAACCAGATCTGTCTGTTTTAAGCGATTTTCACACATCTTGTCATGGCGCTCGTCTAGATGAAGTCCCCAATGACTTGGCGTTGAGCTGAATAGCTGGAATTTCCGTAACGGCCAGGCTTTGGACCAGTCAGGACGGTCTCCCAGCTTTCCGTTGAAATTGCGGCTGAACAATAAACTTTGCTGACTTAGTGGATTGCCTTTACACCCGAGAGGCTCGCTAGGATCGGGCGGGAGTGGCAGGGTTTCACCATCGCGTAAAACAGGATCGTGCAGGATGCTGAGCTGGTCGATAGAGATATGGAATACCGTATCGCGCAAGGCAACATAGGCTTTGCCCTCAGGGTCAGGGATGTGGCACTTTTGTGGATCAAACGTGAATGACGCTTCACTGCTCTGGCTAAAAGCAAGCCCAGAAAATAAAGCGACTATTTGAAGGGGAAGTAACAATGTTCTCAACAGCGATCACTCCTGTGAATAGCACTAACATATCAGAGTTAGCTATGGTGCAATTACTTCCTATTTTCCATATCTATTATTCCACATGGGAAATAGTTTTTATTATTGGCATCGTATTTGCTGTGATAAAAATGCCAAAATCTGGCGAGAACGTTGATATAAAATGTAGGTGTTATAGAACAATTAATTCATTCATATCATAAGCGTAATAAAATGAATAATTAATAAAAATTCATGTTCGAATAGAGATAATATGATCAATCAAATAACCCAATTATATGTATGGGGAATCGATAGATATTAAGATAACAAAACGGCTGCGCAAGCAGCCGTTTCTTCACAATTATCAGTACGAATAACTGACAGCGTGACTTATTTCAGTACAGCCAGCGCAGCGTCATAGTCTGGTTCAGTGGTGATTTCGTTCACCAGTTCACTATGCAGTACGTTGTCGTTTTCATCCAGCACCACGACAGCGCGAGCGGTCAGACCTTTCAGTGCGCCATCGGCGATAGCGACGCCATAGCTTTCTTTGAATTCACCGCCACGCAGGGTAGACAGTACAACCACGTTGTTCAGACCTTCCGCGCCGCAAAAGCGAGACTGCGCGAACGGCAGATCGGAAGAGATACACAGAACAACAGTGTTATCCAGTTCAGAACCCAACTGGTTGAATTTACGCACGGACGCGGCACAAACACCGGTATCGATGCTTGGGAAAATGTTCAGGATTTTGCGTTTGCCAGCATAGTTGCTGAGTGAAGCATCTGACAGGTCTTTAGCGACCAGAGTAAATGCGGGTGCTTTGCTTCCTTTAGCTGGAAATGACCCTGCTACTGGCACAGGATTGCCTTGAAAATGTACGTTCTGTGACATGTTTGCGTCCTTAATTACAGGTGATTAACACGCTGCTCAGTTTAGGGCAACATTAGCAACATTGGTATAAAAATTACGATTAAAATTGCTGGCTTAGCAACGCGACCATCGCGTTAAGGTAGCATTCGCTGGCCGCATCTGCCGAAATGGGCGGAAGCTCAGCGGTAATGCAATGAAGCGAACGATCGGCGCACCAGCTTCCGAAAGAGCCGGGTGTGTCGTAGCCGATACTCGATACTAACGGCAGCTCGCACTGTTGCGCCAACCAGCGACCCAGTTCGGAGCGGTGCGGATCTTCAATACAGGCGAGTGGCTCATGAAAAGAGACAACCCAGCGCGGATTAAGTTTCTCAATCAGCGTGCAAAGGGCTTTCGTTTCCGGCTCTGAGCCCGCGGTTTCCCCCGTGGATAACTCGACATCACGTTCATCTGCGGCGCTATTCCAGCGATAAACCGTACTCCCCGGCTGCCAATTGCTGGCTGGGAAATTGCGATTCAGATCGACGCCGTTAGCATTGGCACGTAGACCCAACTGACAGCCATCAGGATTGACCGCAAGAACAACGTGATGGCGTCTCTGGCCTGAAAATAGGGTACGAAGCGCGCAGGAAAGCGCCACCACTGCCGCAGTTTCATCACCGTGTGTTCCGGCAATAATCAGTCCGCTTTCTGAAGGCGCTAATTCGGCTGGAAAGTAGAGTAATGGTGCGCCCAGCAGCGATTTTCCATAAGGTTCACCCAGCGACGGCAAATTACCTCGTTGCTGGCGAGCCTGAAGAGGAATAATTGTGTTTTCCATGATATCGCCCTGTGGTTACCGATGGATGCGTTTTATCATAAAAAAATCGCTCCAGAGACGCAAACGGTGATACGGATTGACAAATTGCAGGCGTATTGCTGGATGATAGCGATGATTTCTGACTATTATATTCTTCAATCATTTCATTATACTTTCAGGTCAAATCATCATGCACCATGGATATTCTGCATTTTATGCCGCGTTGATGGCGGCCATGGCGGGCAATGCTGTTGCGGCGCAGGTTCCAGCGGGAACGATTCTGGCTGAGAAACAGGAAATTGTTCGCCACATTAAAGATGAACCTGCTTCTCTCGATCCGATAAAAGCGGTGGGGTTGATGGAAGCGCAAGTGGCGCGCGATCTGTTTGAAGGGCTGGTCAAACAGGATGCCAAGGGTAACATCGTCCCTGGCGTAGCGCTGCGTTGGCAGACGACCGATAACCGCACGTTTATCTTTACCCTACGTGATAATGCCCGCTGGTCTAATGGTGAACCCGTCACCGCAAACGATTTTGTCTATAGCTGGCGTCGTCTGGTCACGCCTGAAAACAGCTCGTCATTCGCCTGGTTTGCCCGACTCGCAGGGATTCAGAACGCTGAGCAGATTCTCGCCGGCAACATGCCTGCTGAGCAGCTCGGTGTGACCGCGGTTAATGACCATACGCTGAAAGTGCAACTCAGCAAGCCAGTGCCTTATTTTGTCAGCCTAACGGCAAATTTCAGCCTATTTCCGGTACATCAGGCCACGGTAGAAAAATTCGGAAATGACTGGACGAAACCGGGAAATCTGGTCGGAAATGGTGCGTTTAAGCTGGATCACCGTGTTGTTAACGAGAAGCTGGTGCTTACGCAGAATCAATATTATTGGGATAATGCTAACACGCGCCTGACAAAGGTGACTTTTGTTCCAGTCAATCAAGAGTCAAACGCGACCAAACGCTATCTGTCTGGTGATATCGATATCACCGAGTCATTTCCTAAAAATCTGTACCAGAAGCTGCTGAAAGATTTACCCGGCCAGGTTTATACGCCGGATCAGCTTGGCACCTATTACTACGCGTTTAACACGCAACGTGCTCCCACCAATGATGTCCGGGTGCGAAAAGCGCTGTCGTATGCCATCGACCGAAAAGTGATTGCAGAAAAAGTATTGGGAACAGGAGAAAAGCCGGCCTGGCACTTCACGCCGGATGTCACCGCAGGCTTCAAACCTACGGAAAGCCTGTTGCAGCAATATTCTCAGGATGAGCTGGATGCGCAGGCAAAAGCGCTGATGGCAGCGGCGGGCTATGGTCCAAACAATCCGCTGAAATTATCGCTGTTGTACAACACGTCGGAAAGCCACCAGAAGATCGCGATTGCCGTGGCATCTATGTGGAAGAAGACATTAGGTGTTGACGTACGGTTGTCCAACCAAGAGTGGCAAACCTACATCGACAGCCGTAATAGCGGTAATTTTGACGTCGTGCGGGCGTCCTGGGTCGGTGATTACAACGAACCCTCGACATTCCTTTCACTGCTGACTTCGCACCACAGCGGTAACATCGCTCGCTTTAAAAATGCGAGTTACGATCGCGTACTGGATGAAGCGGGTAATCAAACTAACCCGCAGGCGCTGAATGCGGATTACAACCGGGCAGAGCAGTTGCTGATAGATGAAGCGCCGATTGCGCCAATCTATCAATATACCAACGGACGCTTGATCAAGCCGTGGGTGAAAGGCTACCCCATTACTAACCCTGAAGATGTGGCATATAGCCACATGCTTTACATCGAAAAACATTAAGTACCGTAGTCATACATTGAGTGATGTAGTAATAAAGCCGGAGCGGGTGTGATGTCGCTCCGGCTGGCAGAGTGCAGTACTGATAGCAAAACCGTTGGAGGCAAGACGTGGAATCCTTGGCAGGAAAAGAGTTGCAACACAGCGGTGCGGTTCATGCGTATCAGTTGGATGGAAAGGGCGGGATTACCCCGATTGGTGAGCAGGATGTCGTCAACAGCGAGAAACCCTGTTGGCTGCACCTCGACTCTACATTACCTGCTAGTGCTCGCTGGCTGAATAAAACGACACTGGTGCCGGATAGCGTACGCAATGCGTTGGCGGGGGAAAGCGCTCGTCCTAGAGTGACGCGTTTGGGCGAAGGCACACTGATCACGCTACGCAGCATTAACTTGAATGCCAATGCACGACCGGATCAACTGGTGGCCGTTCGCGTGTTTATTACCGACAAGCTGATTATCTCTACCCGACGCCGTAAAATACTGGCGATCGACGAGATTCTTACCGATTTGAAGGAAGGCAATGGCCCGACAGATAGCGGAAGCTGGCTGGTCTCGATTGCGGAAGCATTGACCGATCATACCAGCGAGTTCATTGATGATTTGCATGAGAAAATCATCGATCTGGAAGACGACTTGCTGGAGCAAAAGATTCCGCCGCGCGGCGAGCTGGCGCTGATCCGCAAACAGCTTATTGTATTACGTCGCTACATGACGCCACAGCGTGATGTTTTCTCCCGTATTTCCGGCGAGAAACTGCCCTGGATGCAGGATGACGACCGCCGCAGAATGCAAGAGATTGCCGATCGACTAGGACGCGGGCTCGAGGATCTGGATGCCAGTATTGCCCGCACTACGGTGCTCTCGGATGAAATAACGGCCTTGATGACCGAAGCGATGAACCGCCGCACCTATACGATGTCGCTTTTGGCGATGGTTTTTCTGCCGACGACGTTTTTAACCGGGCTATTTGGCGTTAATTTAGGGGGGATTCCCGGTGGCGATGCGCCGTTTGGTTTTTTCACGTTCTGCCTGATGTTGGTGATATTGGTTGGCGGCGTTGCATGGTGGTTAAAACGCAGTAAATGGCTATAGCGACTTACGGTGAGTGGGAGCGTAGATACTCACAAACTGTCGCGAAGGGTTAAAAAACCACGCGTAAATTGAGCAATATCAACATTTTTTACCTTGTTGTGCGGCACTATCATTCCCGCAGGTGAATGCAACGTCAAGCGATGGGCGTTGCGCTCCATATTGTCTTACTTCCTTTTTTGAATTACTGCATAGCACAATTGATTCACACCATGCCGACAGTTTTGTCGGCTTTTTTTTGTCCCTCGATCTGGCCTTTCCATTTCATCCCAAGCCACACCCTTCGGGCCGTCGCAAGCGACGTTATAAAATGCCTTTGGCATTTTATTCATTAGCTTACTACGCTTAAGAGAACGCGCTGGCGTTGTTTGACCAGCCGTAACGCATGTCTGTACTGCTTCAGTAGCTGGATTTGCCTTAACATTATCCAACACCGAGGAGGAAAATATGCTCACTCAAGACGCGACGGATTATCTGCAAGCTGACACGGTTCCGGTTGAACCGATTCCCATTATACCGAACGATCCGACACCTCGTCCGCTTCCCGATCCTCCGCCCATTCCTGATCCACCACCGACAGGGCCGGAACACGAACCTGTAATTGAACCACCGCAAGACCGATAGCGGCACGCTACGTAACAGAAAACGGCAATAAAAAACACGGTGGTGAAATAGCAATCGCTGCTTCTTACCACCGTGTCTCTATTCTTTACGGTAATGCCATTCCCTCACGAGAATGTCGCGCTTATTTTATTTCCAGCACGTCAAGGCGGGCGAGTGGCGGTACCTCGTCATCATCTTCTGGCTGCCAGCCAGCAGGTTGTAACGGTAACTCTTCACGGTCAAAAGCCAAATCACCGCCATCCACCACGTCGCTACCGTGGCGAATGCCTTTAAAATCGAACAGCGCATGATCGGCAAGATGAGAAGGCACAACGTTCTGCATGGCGCTGAACATGGTCTCAATACGGCCAGGATAGCGTTTATCCCAGTCGCGCAGCATATCTTTAATCACCTGACGTTGTAGATTTGGCTGCGAGCCGCATAGATTGCACGGAATAATCGGATATTGGCGTGCTTCTGCGAAACGTTCGATATCTTTTTCACGGCAGTAGGCAAGAGGGCGGATAACGATATGTTTGCCATCGTCGCTCATCAGCTTCGGCGGCATACCTTTTAGCTTTCCACCGTAGAACATGTTCAGAAACAGCGTTTGCAGAATATCGTCGCGGTGGTGACCAAGGGCGATTTTTGTCGCGCCGAGTTCCGTCGCGGTACGGTACAAAATCCCGCGACGCAGGCGTGAACACAGTGAACACGTGGTTTTGCCTTCTGGGATCTTATCTTTCACAATACCGTAGGTATTTTCTTCGACGATCTTGTACTCCACGCCGATGCTATCAAGATATTGCGGTAGGACATGTTCTGGAAACCCTGGCTGCTTCTGATCCAAATTCACCGCGACCAGAGAAAAGTTAACAGGCGCACTCTGTTGCAGATTGCGCAGAATTTCCAGCATGGTGAAACTATCTTTCCCACCGGACAGGCACACCATAATACGGTCGCCTTCTTCAATCATATTGAAATCAGCGATAGCTTCGCCGACGTTACGACGCAGGCGCTTTTGCAATTTGTTGAGATTGTATTGTTGTTTCTGGTTAATTTGTTGATTTTCTTGCATTTTTATCTGTGCTCGTTGCAAAAGGCGTTGCGGATAGAAAACGGTTCAATGCAGACGCCAACACGCTCTGCACGATCATGGCGTGTATGGTACGGATTACGGCGACGAATGCCAGATCGTTTTACTGAAGTGTTCCACAATTGCCCGATGGACGAGAAAGAGTCGCTAACTTTTTGCTCACTCAAGGTAGAAAAACGAACCGTAAATATTGTATTTCGGTAAGGTCATAACGTCGTGTTCGGCACAGATGGTTTCATGCTCAGCAAATCACTACAGAGGGTTGTCTGGCAATGACGTTATGGCTCGCTTCATGTCGGCGTTATGTTTCTTGTTATTGAAAAAAAAGGATATTCATTTCCTACGTTGTTCGGTGTATAAGCATCGTTTAGATTGGTTTATGGCGTTATTAACTTAAGGAAGAGTTATGATTTTTGTTCGTTCAGAAAATATCAAAAGTAACCACTGGCTGGCGAAGATCGCGCGTGGAGACTGCGGAGTCGAAGGTACATTTGGGCATCTTGCTATTGCGTTGCTTCTGGCTGTTCTCGATCATCTTTTAGTCCCATACATTACAGACGGCAGTGTTAGGGTGGGATACCTTGCGATAGCCGCTATGGTTTTTTATGGTATTTATGTCGCTAATATTGGCATGGGATTCTGGCGTCTGGCGCGGAAATTATCAGGAGAGGTTAAGAGATTTCTGCTGCGTATTTTAGCTGCTGGTTGTGTGATAGTGGGAGTTTCGGCGATCTTTAATGGGTTGATTATAGTCTTTGCGTTACTGGTTTTCTGAGCACATAGATTTGCTTGATCAATGATCAATCAATATATAAAGAAACGGTGTCAAAACGCCTTTGAGTGGATATTCAAGTAAAATAGGAAAGTCTGGGTAACTAAGAAAGTCAGTGTCATTCTATAAAAGCTGAATTATAAAATAACACCACGGACAGGGAAGTAATCCAACCGTGGTGTCATCTCTTTAATTATATATTATTGCGGCAGAATTTCTTCAATTTTAGTAATATGCGCATCGCCACTTAATGGCTTATAAATGTGGATTTTGACAATTTTTAGCGGTGCATCTGGCGATGTTACCGTGCCTTTGGTCAGGAAGGAGTAGTTTGTACCGGACACCACCTGCGTTGCGACAAACAAAGGGGTGTAAGCCACGCCCAGCAGATGTACGGTAGATTTAAAAAGCGCTTTATCTGCATCATCCAAATCACGAAAAGCAGTCCATCCACCAAGAAGTTGATCTGACATTATTTCACCTCATTGAATTTTATTGATAATGTTATTGCTGTTATGCTCTATTTACTTTCCGAGAGCACTGGAGTGATGTTATTCGATGTGGTTTTATTCAGCAATGATTATCTATCGATTTCTTTATATAAATAAATCTTAGAGATATCAAAAAAACAATAATTGCATTTTTATTTCTAGTGAAGGAAAGAGATGCAATCATGATAAATGAAATGATTTTATATCTAATCATTATTAGAATTATTTAAAATACTGGCTGCTGAGTTTATTTAATAAAATAGATAAACCCTCATATTTTAAAGATAAATTCGTGGAAGTGCGCTTAGCGTGAGTAAAGCACGACGTTTGCCACATCGTTTCGACTGATGAGTGATGGTTTTGTCGTCGCCTCTGGTTCCGACTTAGGGGCGTATACCTTTTACTTCACGATCGCGGTTGCCGATGTGAGGCTTGATGGATATAGTCTTTATCTGAAAAGTCATTCTCTGGGCTATGGCGCAAAGTGTAGTGCCGGAAGCGACAGCCCACCCGATCCGAGGCCAAAACATGAAATTATTGCCATGGTTATGTACTGCTGCTGCGTTGTTGCTGGCGGGATGCAGCAATCATAGTGAAAGTACGGCGGCTACCCAACAAAAAACCACGCAAAATGATGATGAAAGTGTCGCCGTGCTATTGAAAAGCAGTTCTCCGATTGACGTTAACTGTACGCTGATTGGTGGGACGATGGCGGTTTCCAGACAGCTTGATGGTGCAAGCGTGGGGGCCTGTCAGTTAGCCAATGGCAAGCGCTGTAGTGAGCAATCGCTGATGAATGGCAGTTGTCCGGCAGGGTAAGTCCTGCGGCAGTTTACACTGCCGCAGGAAAAGTTAAGATGTAACCAGATTGGCGCAGGGCGTGTTCTGGCTGATGTCTTTCAGATTCTGTAGCGTGGTTTGAGAAATGCTGGTCAGCGCTTCTTCGGTCAGGAAAGCCTGATGCCCGGTAAACAGTACGTTGTGGCACGCCGATAGGCGGCGGAAAATGTCGTCCTGGATCACATCGTTAGATTTATCGGCAAAGAAGAGATCGCGCTCGTTTTCATAGACGTCCATCCCCAGCGCGCCAATTTTTTGCTGCTTCAACGCATCAATAGCGGCCTGCGAGTCGATCAATCCGCCACGGCTGGTGTTGACGATCATGACGCCATTTTTCATTTGTGAAAAGGCCGCCTGATTGAGCAGATGGTGATTTTCCGGCGTCAGTGGGCAGTGCAGGGAGATGACGTCTGCGTTGGCATACAGCGTTTTGAGATCGACATACTCCGCGCCTAGCTCCAATGCCTGTGGGTTCGGATAGGGATCGAAAGCCAGCAGGCGCATGCCAAAGCCTTTCAGAATACGCATGGCAGCTACGCCGATTTTTCCAGTGCCGATAATGCCCGCTGTCCGGTTATGCATGTTGAACCCAATCAGCCCCTCTAGAGAGAAGTTCGCGTCACGGGTACGCTGATAGGCGCGGTGAATACGGCGGTTAAGTGTCAGCATCAGACCCACCGCATGTTCGGCGACGGCTTCAGGGGAATACGCAGGAACGCGTACGACGCTGATACCTAGCTCCTTGGCGGCTTCCAAATCGACATTGTTAAAACCAGCACAGCGTAACGCCAGCGTTTTGATGCCTAACTCTGCCAGTTCGGTCAGCACTTCGCGGCCGCCGTCATCGTTCACGAAGATGCAAACGGCCTGACAGCCCGCGGCTGTTTTTGCGGTGCGCGATGTTAGCATGAAATCAAAAAACTCCAGTTCATAGCCAAACTGTTGATTGACCTGCTCCAGATATTTACGGTCGTACTGCTTAGTGCTGTAAATTGCCAGTTTCATTGATAGTTTCTCCGAAAAATCCTCAGATTAAGCTATCAGAAAATCGGGCGGTGACAAACCGTTACCTGACTGACAGTAACGGCTTGCAAATAAGAGGTGTAACGGCGTAAGAGCGGGTTTAGCGAGGGATGCTGAAGACCGACACGGCTTCAGACATGGTAGCAATCTGTTGTTCCAGGCTGCTGATGGCAGAACTGGAATGGGTAGCCAAAATGGTGTTCTGGCGGGTTAATTCATCAATGTTATTCACCGCTGAGTTAATTTGCCCCAGCCCTTGTGATTGCTCTTGTGTCGCCAGACTGATTTGATTCACGAGCTGCGTAACCTGCTGCACCTGCGTCAGTATATTTTGCATTGACTGGCTGGTGTGATTGACCAATTTATCGCTGGTGTGAATGTTGGTAATGGTAGCATCAATGATCTCTGCGATGTCTTTGGCTGCGGCGGCACTTCGCTGCGCCAGAATACGGACTTCCCCCGCAACAACGGCGAAGCTCTTGCCTTGTTCCCCAGCATGCGCGGCTTCTACAGCCGCATTGAGCGCCAGAATATTTGTCTGGAACGCCAGATTATCCAGCACGCTGATGATATCGGTGATCTCTTTACTGGAACGAGTCATGGTCGCCATGGTGTCCGTTACCTGACTGACTGCTTTCTCTCCCGCATCGACGGCCTGATTGGCATCACTGGCACAGCGTGTCGCTAACTGGGTAGCCGAAGCGTTACTTTTAATCGTCGCGGTGAGTTGTTCCACTGAGGAAGCGGTAGATTGCAAACTTTGTGAGGTATCTTCGCAGCGCTGACTTAGCGTGTAATTCCCCGATGCAATCTCGCCGCAGGCGTGACGCAATTCTACCAGCTTGCCGTTGACATCATCGACAAACGTGCGGAAATTCATACCGGATTGATTGACGGCGCGTAATAGCATACCGACTTCGTCCACTCTATTAAGTTGAAACGAATTATCTGCCTGCCCAGATGCAGAATTAATAGCTTGGTGGAGAATTTTTTCTAGTGGTTTTGCCAGGTGCTGAACTAATAATTCACTGGTTATTGTCGCTCCAGCGAGTAGCACTAAAACAAAAACGAGTAGCGGTGTAGTAAGAGGAAGGGTAGTAAGTAAGAAAAGTAGCGTGAAGAGCATGAAAAGGAAAATGTAGCTTCGTATCCGCCAACGTACGGGAATGACTTTAAATAAGCTAAGAAGTTTTAACGGCCCTTTATAAATCAATAATCCCTGATAGAGCCGACGGTTTTTTAATTTATCCTCGTTCATTCGGCGGTAAAGTGACTCTGCTTGTCGAACTTCTTCCGGTAACACACGCGTTCGCACCGACATATACCCGGTTATTTTCCCTTCCTTCATCAGCGGTGTTGTACTTGCTTTCACCCAATAGTAATCACCACTCTTACGGCGATTCTTGACGACAGCAGTCCAGATTTTACCGGCCTTCAGCGTTGCCCACATGTCGGCAAACGCCTGTGGGGGCATGTCTGGGTGGCGAACGATATTATGAGGTTGGTGGAGAATCTCCTCAAAGTCGTAACCACTGGCATCAATAAAATCGTCATTTGCATAAGTGATATGGCTATCGGTGGTCGTAACCGACATTAGCTTGGCTTTTTCATCTAATAAATACTGAATATCACTGACAGGAAAATTCTTACGCATTTATTGATCCTTTTAGTATAAGCAAGCATAAATATGATGTTTTTAGATCCATGAACTCACTGAAAAGCGATTAATGCTCTTTAATTAACGGCAATATTTCTGAAATAATTAGTGAGGACACTTATCTGTTGTTACTAATTTCTAATGTTATTTTTTCTTCAGGAAATTAGTTGTCTGGCTTGACTCGCTGCAAGCGCTCGTGCCGATGACCAAAAGCATTCATTTGTTAAGTATATTATGACTCTGCGAATTTGCACTGTGGGCAACGTACGTTAAATGATGGGGATCAGATGATGGGCGCCCAGAGGTGAGAGGTGAGCGCCCGTGAAAACGAGGTTATCGGGAAAGGCTGAAGACAGAGGCTGCCTGTACCATACTCGATATTTTCTGTTGCAGATGATCGGTAGCCGAGTGCGATTGGCTGGCCAGTGCGGTGTTTTGATGCGTGAGTTCATCAATGCGATTTACCGCTTCATTTATTTGTTCCAGTCCCTGAGATTGTTCCTGCGTTGCGAGGCTGATCTCATTCATTAAATTGGTGACATGTTGTACCTGAAGTAGGATATTGCTCATGGATTTGTGCGTATGTGAGACCTGTTGTTCACCAGTGCGAATGCTATTCAGCGTTTCGTCGATGATAGTCGAAATATCGCTGGAAGAGGTGGCGCTACGCTGTGCCAGAGAGCGAACTTCACTGGCGACGACCGCAAAACTTTTACCCTGTTCTCCCGCATGTGCTGCTTCGACGGCAGCATTAACGGCAAGAATGTTGGTCTGAAACGCAAGGTTATCCATGACGCTGACAATATCTGTAATGCGTTCACTGGAACGCGTGATGGTCTCCATGGTATCAGAGACCTGACTCACAGCCTGTTCGCCAGAATTGACCGCCTGATTCACATCCTGCGTATAGATTGAGGCCTGAAGCGAGGCTTCCGCGTTGCTTTTGATCGTTGCGGTCAGTTGCTCCACGGATGCCGCCGTTTGTTGCAGGCTTTCTTCGGTTTCCTCACAGCACCGTGCCAGCGTGTGGTTACCTTGCGCGATTTCATTACAGGCGTTTTTCAACTCGCTCAAATTGGTGTTCACATCGTCCACAAAAGTGCGGAAATTCATGCCGGACTGGTTTACCGCGCGCATTAACATGCCAATTTCATCCACGCGGTTAAATTGTGTCAGGTTGTCTGCTTGTCCGGCGGCGGAACGCATAGCCTGAGACAAAATTTGCTCAATAGGGCGCGCGACATGGTGCACCAGAAGTTCACCACTGATAAAACAGCAGGCAATGAGCAGCGGGAAGAGTACGGATGCCAAGGCGGTTCCCGCTAATAGCGCATAGGCGGCGACGAGTGGGAGCAGGCTAAAAAGCAGAAAATAACTGCGGATACGCCAGCGTAGCGACATGGTTTTAAAAAGGCTCAGGGCACGCAATGGTCCGGTATAAATGAGCAGACCATGGTGGAAGGTGCGGTATTTTAATTTACCGCTGTTCGCGCTGGCATAGAGCGCCTCTGCCTGATGAATTTCTTCGGCTGATGCTGCGGTTCGCACAGACATATATCCGGTAATCTCACCGCCTTTTCTCAGCGGCGTGGTGCTGGATTTTACCCAATAGTGGTCGCCATTTTTACGCCGATTCTTCACAATTCCTGTCCAGATATTACCTGCACGCAGCGTTTTCCACATATCCGCGAAGGCGGCTGGTGGCATATCCGGGTGGCGGATAAGATTATGGGGCTGTCCCATTAACTCATCCATGCTATAGCCGCTGACATCAATAAAGTCTTTGTTTGCGTAGGTAATGTGGCTTTCTGGCGTGGTGACCGACATAAGTCTGGTTTTTTCAGAAAGAGGGAGTTGATGGTCGGTGACTGGGGTGTTATTACGCATAAAGCAGTCCTTGATATGCTGTGTCCGAATACTGATTTAACATGAGGCATACCCACGAAGATGAATCAGCAGATAGCGGTAATGGTTCAGGTTGCTCATGGCTTTTTTACGGCGAGTCGGGCAAAAGGAGACAATCCTGATATCCGATCGGAAACGCTTTGTTCATGATGAGATAACGCGATTCATTACAAAATATAACCTCAATTAAACATTTTACCACGAAAGGGTAATAAGCCTGTATGCACAATAGGGGTAAATGTGAGGTGGATAGAATTGTTTGTTAAAAAAAAGAGCGATTTGTGAATGAATAATCGACAGGTCAATGCAGCGCTGGTTTTTACAAATAGTTAACGGGATGCTTAATAGTCGCTAATGATTAAAAAATATGCACTTCCAATGGCGTTCCTGCTTGTCACTTTGCTATTGGTTTCTTGGCGGACGACGCCGCAGTGGTTGCCGCGCCTTGCCAATATCTGGCTACCGACTGGCATGTCTTTGACTATAAAGGATACGCTGGGTTGGCAGAATCGCGGGTTACATAGCAAAGGCTTTAGCATTAAGGCTGGAGAATGTGTATTGCTTGATGTGCAGAATATCACGCTGGGTTGGCATCGCTGGCAGTGGCATGCTGATCTTGATGCTGTGACGTTAAACAGCGACTGCCTGCAATATGTGCCAGCGAGCCATAGCACTGAGCCACCCGCGCAACTGTCGCAGTGGCAAGAATGGTTGCCTGTTGTCGCTATTCAGGTGAAAAAATTTACGTTACCACCCTGGCAGGACTATGCCGGACAGGTGCGGTTTAGTAGCACGGGTAAACAGCAACAGACGCTCGATTATCAGGGCGATCAGTTAGCGTTTAGGGCAGAACTGAATGATAAACGTCTGACTCTGCATGAGAGCATGCTCGCAACACCGGCGGGTTTTGTGCGTCTGCAAGTCAGCGGAGAGATGGAATTAGCCGATACGCTGGATACCGCGCCAGTACAGGGACGTCTCATTGGGAAACTGGATTCAGGGCAGACGCCGGACCCGCTTTCTCTCCTGCTGAATTGGCATAATGAGCGAGGCGAACTGGTGCTGAATGCCGCGCATGATGAAGCTCCGCTGATCTCGCTGCCGTGGAAATTGACGGATGAGGTGATTCAGGTTTCTGATGGTATCTGGCGGTGGCCTTATGCGGATCAGCCGCTCTCTGGGCAAGTGGCGATGACATTGCAGCATTGGCGGCAAGGGTTGGATGCCACCACGATTAACGCGCGTTTGAATATGCTGACGCAAGGACATAACGGTAAGGCTAACGCCGTGCTGGTACTCGGGCCGGGTAATATTGGTCTGCTCAACAGTGAATTGCGCTTTCAGCTTACCGGACAAGCTAATTTACCTGCGCTCTCCTTCACGGCGACGCTACCGGGGGTTTTACAGGGCTCTATTCTTAATCCCGAACTCTCTCTTTTACCGGGCGCACTGTTGCGTGCCTGGGGAATGCCCGCGCCGCAGATTTATCTTGACGAAGCGCGCTGGCCGCTGGCGGGCGTTCGGGTGAGTGCGACGGGCGTAAATGGGCGGCTACAGGCGATTGTTAAAGCGCGGGAAGCATACTGGGGGCGTTTTAACTTACACCTTGACGGTCAGGCGCAGGATTTCTGGCCGGATCAAGGACAGTGGCAATGGCGGTATTGGGGCAACGGCCGCCTGCCACCGCTAAAAGGGCAATGGGACGTGGCTGGGCGAGGGCGCTGGCAGGATACGTTGATAGAAGTCAGCCAACTATCGAGTGGGCTGGACCAGCTCGGCTATGGCATTGTGACGGTACACCAGCCTCGCCTGACGATTACTGAGCCGATTCGTTGGCAACGCGCCCGTTCAGGCGAACATTTTCAAGGGGCGCTGCAATTAGTCTCAGAGCGGACAAATTTCAGTAACGGTGGCTACTTGCCGCCTTCATTGCTAACGCTGGCGATGCAGGGGCGTAGCCCGGATGATTTCCAGCTACAGGGGCAGCTACAGGCTGAATATATCGGGCCAGTCAAGCTGCGTGGGCGTTGGGATGGGGAACGGCTACGCGGTGGGGCGTGGTGGCCAATGCAGCCACTTAAGGTGTTTCAGCCTCTGCTTTCCCCGTTGTTGAAAATGAACATCCGCACCGGGCAGTTTTACGCTCAGGCGGCATTTTCCGCTGCGCGTAAAGAAGGGTTCAGTGCGGGTGGACACTGGGTGGTGAAGAATGGCGGACTGTGGCTACAGGATGGTGAAGTCAGCGGGGTAAATTTTGTCCTGCCTTACCGCCTGAAAGATCAACGCTGGCAATTGGGCGTCAGACAACCAGTCACGCTGCGAATTGACGTGTTGGACAACCTGTTTAGGATGAGCAATATCCGCGTCGATCTACAGGGTTTTTATCCGTACAGCGACCGACGCCCTTTGGTTATGTCTCAGGCCGATCTGGACGTATTGGATGGGCATATTGGGCTGTCTACGCTACGCTGGCCGCAGCGTGAACCGGCGCTGTTCACCGTTAAGCGCATCGATCTCAGCGAACTGACGACAGCGCTGAAGCAAAAGCAGTTTGCGCTGTCAGGGCGTGTGAGCGGCACACTACCGCTGAATTTCAATCATCCGACCATGTTGATTGAGCGCGGGCGTATTACCAATGATGGTTTCCTGACGCTGCGGCTGGATGATCAACTGGCAGATGAGTTAGCGAGTAAAAATCTGGCGGGAGGCGCGGCGATTGGCTGGTTACGCTATCTGGAGATTGGGCGCTCCTATGCCACACTTGACCTGAATAACCAAGGTGAGCTGACATTAACGTCGAGGGTGCAAGGGAAAAATCCGCAGCTCAGCGCAAACCGACAGGTCATTCTTAACTATCGCCATCAGGAGAATATCTTCCAGCTCTGGCGAAGTCTGCGCTTTGGCGATAACTTGCGGGATACGTTGGAACAGCAGGCGAATGAATAAACTCAAGGCAGAACAATGAATAAAAGCGAGACAGTGATGATGTGTTGCACGGTAGCTTTCCTGACGGGCTGTGTGCCGCGCATTGAAGTTGCTGCCCCTAAAGAACCCATCACCATCAATATGAATGTGAAGATCGAACATGAAATTCACATCAAAGCGGATAAAGAAGCGACGCAGCTGTTGGAACGGTCGGACAATGCTGCCGGTGATGAGATAAAGAAAAGCGCGCCGGAGGGCGCGCAATAATTAAGCCAATTAAATCAATGTAATGGCAAGGGTAGTAACGATGATTCGTTATGCGGTGACCAACTGAGACAGTTGTGTTTTCGCGTCTTCGGTCGCTTTCTGTGCCACATCTGGGCCGTAGCCGTAACCTTCGGCGAATACGAATTCCAGATCGGTCAGACCGAGGAAGCCCAGGAACACACGCAGGTACGGTTCCAGCAGATCGGTTGGTGTACCTTTATGGATACCACCGCGGCTGGTTAATACGATAGCGCGTTTGCCTTTCACCAGACCTTCTGGACCTTGCTCGGTGTAACGGAAGGTCACACCCGCGCGGGCCACCAGGTCGAAGTAGTTCTTCAACTGGGTAGGAATGTTGAAGTTATACATTGGCGCAGCGATCACGATCACGTCATGTGCCTGCAATTCAGCGATTAAATCGTCGGACAGTTTCAGGGCTTCCTGCTGACGCGGGGTCAGTGCTGCATCGGACGGGCGCAGTGCGCCGACTAATTCACCATCAAGAACCGGAATCGGTTGAGCGGCCAGGTCGCGTACGGTGATGCTATCGTTTGGATGTGCAGACTGCCACTGGGCGGTGAAGTGGTCGGCCAGTTGGTTTGACTGAGAATAACCTGCCAGAATGCTTGATTTCAGAACCAATACTTTGCTCATTGCCAATTCCTTTAGTGATTGAAGTGGGCGACAACATAACGCCCTTTGATGTGTCACATCTTATGCGGTGCTCTGGAAAGTGAAAAGTGCAAATATTCGAGGTCTTTATTCGATTTTCTTGAATAAGACGATGTTTGAATACGGTAGCGCGGAGCGATTAGAGCCGGTTATGACAATGTGCTACTATCCACGGCTTAAAAATCCTGTGCCTTAAAATCAGGTTAGGCTCAATCGAACCAGATTCGGCGACGCGCAATGTCCCGGCAGAGAAAAGAATTAGAGAAATAATTAAGGAAGAGCAACGTGAAATCACCTCTCAGTGCATTATCTACGCAGTTAAGTGAGCTAATGCTTCGCGATCGGCAACGTCTGCGCCGCCGCTTGCAAGGCGCAGCGAAGGTCAGCAGCCCGCAGGCTCAGGCTGCCATCGCGCAGGAAATTGAGGGGGAAATTATCGCGGCTCGTCAGAAAGTCGAGAACCGACGCGCAAGTTGCCCGACTATTCGCTACCCTGAACAACTTCCCGTTAGCCAGAAAAAAGATGAAATACTGGAAGCGCTGCGCAATCATCAAGTGATTATCGTCGCAGGCGAGACGGGGTCGGGTAAGACCACTCAGTTGCCGAAAATCTGTCTAGAACTGGGGCGCGGCGTACAGGGCCTTATTGGCCACACGCAGCCGCGTCGTCTGGCTGCCAGAACCGTTGCCGATCGCATTGCGGCAGAGCTGGAAACGCCGCTGGGCGGCAGTGTCGGGTATAAAGTCCGTTTTAACGATCAGGTCGGTGACAATACGCTGGTCAAGTTGATGACCGACGGTATTCTGCTGGCGGAAATTCAGCAGGACCGCCTGTTGATGCAGTACGACACGCTAATCATCGATGAAGCGCACGAGCGCAGCCTGAATATCGATTTCATCATGGGCTATTTGTGCCAGTTGTTGCCAAAGCGTCCTGATTTAAAAGTGATTATTACGTCAGCAACCATCGATCCACAGCGCTTCTCCCGCCACTTTAATAACGCACCGATCATTGAAGTGTCTGGTCGGACCTATCCGGTGGACGTGCGCTATCGTCCGGTGGTGGAAGACGCTGATGACAGCGATCGCGATCAGCTACAGGCAATTTTTGATGCGGTCGATGAACTGACGCGCGAAGGGCCGGGAGATATTCTGGTCTTCATGAGCGGTGAACGTGAAATCCGTGATACGGCAGAGGCGCTGACCCGTCTGGATTTGCCGCATACCGAGATTCTCCCGCTGTACGCGCGCTTGTCGAATCAGGAACAGAACCGCGTCTTTCAGTCACATCATGGTCGCCGCATCGTGCTGGCGACCAACGTGGCGGAAACCTCACTCACCGTACCGGGGATTCGCTATGTGATCGATCCGGGTACGGCGCGTATTAGCCGCTATAGCTTCCGCACCAAGGTACAGCGCCTGCCGATTGAGCCTGTCTCTCAGGCGTCGGCGAATCAGCGTAAAGGACGCTGTGGTCGTGTTGCCGCTGGGGTGTGTATTCGCCTTTATTCCGAGCAGGATTTCCTGTCGCGACCTGAATTTACCGATCCCGAAATTCTTCGCACCAATCTGGCTTCCGTCATTCTGCAAATGACGTCGCTGGGGTTAGGGGATATCGCCGCGTTCCCGTTTGTTGAAGCGCCGGATAAGCGCAACATTCAGGACGGCGTGCGCTTGCTGGAAGAGCTGGGTGCGATTCATCTGGCGGATAACGGGCATTACCGCCTGACGCCGCAAGGGCAACAGTTGGCGCAATTACCGATTGACCCACGCCTGGCGCGTATGGTGCTGGAAGCGCGTAAAATGGGCTGTGTGCGTGAGGTAATGGTGATCACCGCCGCGTTGTCGATTCAGGACCCGCGTGAAAGACCGATGGATAAGAAGCAGGCGTCGGATGAAAAACATCGTCGTTTTGCCGATAAAGACTCGGATTTTCTGGCCTTCGTCAATCTGTGGGATTATCTGCGTGAGCAACAGAAGGCGCTGTCTTCCAGCCAGTTCCGCCGTCAGTGTCGTACCGATTTCCTTAACTACCTGCGCGTTCGTGAATGGCAGGATATCTACACGCAGTTGCGTCAGGTAGTGAAAGAACTGGGGCTACCGGTCAACAGCGAACCGGCCGATTATCTGAGTATTCACTGCTCGCTGCTCACGGGCTTGTTGTCGCATATCGGACAGAAAGATATTGAGAAACAAGAATTCAGCGGTGCGCGCAATGCCCGGTTTGCTATTTTCCCTGGCTCTGGGTTATTCAAAAAACCACCAAAATGGACAATGGTGGCTGAACTGGTGGAAACCAGTCGTCTGTGGGGACGCATTGCCGCGCGTATTGAACCCGAGTGGATCGAACCGCTAGCTCAGCACCTGATTAAACGGAGCTACAGCGATCCTCATTGGGAGAAAGCGCAGGGCACGGTGATGGCGCAGGAGAAGGTGACACTCTTCGGGCTGCCAATTGTTGCAGCGCGTAAGGTGAACTACAGCCCAATCGATCCGACGCTGGCACGTGAGATGTTCATCCGCCACGCGCTGGTGGAAGGCGATTGGCAAACGCATCACGCTTTTTTCCGCGCCAACCTCAAACTGCTGGCGGAGGTGGAAGATTTAGAGCATAAATCGCGCCGCCGCGACATTCTGGTGGACGATGAAACGCTATTTGCGTTTTACGATCGGCGTTTGCCACACGATGTGGTGTCGTCCCGCCATTTTGACAAGTGGTGGAAGGGGGCTAATCGGGACAATGCCGACCTGCTTAATTTTGAAAAGAGCATGTTGATTAAAGACGGCGCGGAGAAGGTGAGTGCGCTGGATTACCCGAACTTCTGGTATCAGGGCAGTCTGAAACTACGCTTGTCCTATCAGTTTGAACCGGGAACCGATGCGGATGGCGTAACGGTGCACATTCCGCTACCGATTCTCAATCAGGTACGTGAAGAGGGCTTCGAGTGGCAGATTCCTGGTGTGCGCCGTGAACTGACGATTGCGCTGATTAAATCGTTGCCCAAGCCGTTACGTCGTAACTTTGTCCCTGCGCCGAACTATGCAGAGGCATTTCTGGCACGCACCACGCCCTTGGAGAAAGGGCTACTGGATGCGTTGGAACGTGAGCTACGGCTGATGACGGGCGTGACGGTGCCGCGTGAGGCATGGCAGTGGGATCAGGTGCCCGATCATCTGAAAATCACGTTCCGCGTCATTGATGAGAAGAATCGCACGCAGCGTGAAGGCAAAGACCTGAACGCGCTGAAAGACCAGCTCAAAGATAAAGTCCAGCAAACGCTGTCATCCGTTGCGGATGACGGGCTGGAGCAGCGAGGTCTGCACGTTTGGAGTTTCGGTTCGCTACCCGATTGTTATGAACAGAAACGAGGCGGCTACTCGGTCAAAGCCTATCCGGCGTTGGTGGATGAAAAAGATAGCGTGGCGATTCGCTTGTTTGATACGCCACACCAGCAACAACAGGTTATGCGGCACGGGTTACGTCGTCTGTTACTGCTGAATATTCCGTCGCCGATCAAATATCTGCATGAAAAACTGCCAAACAAGGCGAAGCTCGGTCTCTATTTCAATCCGTACGGCAAGGTACTGGATCTCATCGATGATTGTATCGCCTGTGCGGTAGATAAACTGATTGAATCATCCGGCGGCCCGGTCTGGCAGGAAGACGCTTTCCAGCAGTTGCATGAAAAAGTACGCGCAGAGCTGAACGAGACGGTAGTGGATATCGCCAAACAGGTCGAGCAAATTTTGACGGCGGTTTTCGCTATCAACAAGCGCCTGAAAGGGCGTGTAGACATGGCGATGGCACTGGCATTAAGTGATATCAAGAGCCAGATGAGCGGTCTGGTGTTCCGTGGTTTTGTGACCCAAAACGGTTGGCAACGTCTGCCGGACGTATTGCGTTATCTGCATGCAATAGAGCGACGTTTGGAGAAGCTGGCGCAGGATGTCCACCGTGACAGAGCACAGATGCTGAAAGTTGAGCAGGTTCAACAGACATGGCAGCAGTGGTCGAATAAGTTGCCTGCGGAGCGGCGTGACGATGACGACGTGAAGGCGGTGCGTTGGATGCTAGAAGAGTTACGCGTCAGTTATTTTGCTCAACAACTGGGTACACCGTTCCCAATCTCAGATAAGCGCGTCTTGCAGGCGATGCAACAGGTTGAAGGGTAGTTTCTCTGGAGTGCAGGTCGGCGGCACTGGCTGCCGACTACTTACTGCAACATCTTGCTGTGGCGGCGATGTTACTATTACGAATGATGTTATTCTGGCGTGCGTGAGGCGTACTCATCCATCCAGGTAATAAACGCTTCCGGTGGGATAGGTCGGGAAAAGTAATAACCTTGTACTTCATCACAGCCAAAACGAGCCAGATGTTCAAGCGTTTCCTTATTCTCTACGCCTTCAGCCAGCACGACATAGTCTAGTTTGTGCAGCATATTGATAATAGATTGCACAATGACGCGGCTCTTGCGGTCAGTTTTTATATCTTTAATCAGCGATTTATCCAGCTTTATCACCGTCGAGGGGATATTACGCAGGTAGCTTAAATTGCTATACCCGGTGCCGAAATCATCGAGAGCGATAGTAAACCCCATCTGCTCCAGCGTTTGGATGGTGGCAAGTGTTTCTGCGCTTTCAATGATTTTCTGCGTTTCGACGCACTCGATGTCAATGTCCTGAGGGGTGAGTCCGTGGCTGTCCAGAATGGCGACAAGACGTGGGATGAAGTCATTCTCGGAAAAGTTTCGGGCAGAGACATTAATGGATACCGGGAAGGTTAACCCCTGCTGACGCCATTGTTTCACCTGGCTTGCCGCCTGACGGGTAACCCAATCAGTTAATGGCCGCATCAATGTCGTTCCTTCCGCTAGCGGAATAAACTGGTCGGGGTAAATCTCACCCAGTTCGGGGTGATGCCAGCGAATCAGCGCTTCAGCACCAATAACGGTGTTGGTTTTAATACTCAACTTCGGTTGATACACCAAATAAAGACCCGGTTTATTATTCTGTACAACATCGGCTAACTCATTGAGCAGGGTAAACGCGATTTGCTGAGCTTTATCGGCCTCGGGGTCATAAGCGAACTGGCGGACATTCTTGGTTATGGCGGCGCGCAGGGCGCTCATGGATTCACGCAAAATTCGTTGCGGCTCACTGGCCGGAATCTGGAATTCAGTGTATCCGACGAAAAACTCCAGTTTAAGCGGGATATGGCTGGAGATACTTTCATGAATTCGCTCGGCACAGGCATCGAGCTCTGCCAGAATCTGCGCTTTTTTATCCGCCTTGACCAGCAGAGCGAATCGGCCTACTGCCGCACAGTAAAGGCTATCTGGTGAACTCAAACTGAGACGCAGGAAGATGCCGATATCTTTCAGCAGGCCTTCTACGGTCGGCATACCTAGCGCACACCCCATTTCATAGGCGTAAGAAATATCGATAGTATCAATCAGGATGAGCAGGTAGCGTTCGTGAATGTCGGTAATGTGGCTGATGTCGTCAATCAGACGCTGACGGTTGGGTAACAGCGTTACTCCATCAATCAGGCCAATCGCGTTACGATATTCGATTAAAACCAGTGCAATCGCGGCTAAATCATGCAGTAAACGCAGTTGAATCTTACTGAACGTTCTCGGAACATAATCAATGACGCAGAATGTACCGATGGAATAGCCTTCTTTAGTCTTAAGCGGAACGCCGGCATAAAAACGGATAAAAGGCGCGCCAGTGACATAGGGGCTATCGTTAAAGCGGTTGTCTTGAATGGCATCGGGGCAGACGAAGTGTTGACCGGTTTGTACGATGAAATGATCAAAAGAACCGATTTTATCCATATCATCCAGAGGAAAATGGTTTTTTGCTTTAACATGCAGAGATTTAGTACCGGTTAGCGTCACGAGCGCCGTCGGGGTTTCGAGCAGTTCGCAGGCTAGTTTCGTGAGTTTATGAAGAATATCATCTTGAGATATATCGGATTTCTGTAATTCGTCGAGAGTCTGCATGCGTTTTTTTTCATCATGGCTCAAATGTTTTAACATGTAGACTCTTCCTTTCCGCAATAATAATCGCGACGACATCAATTTAATTTAACGGCGACACAATAACATAGAGGTTAAAAGTTGAGGTAACTTATTATACCACTTTTATCTTTCAGTTAAGGCTCTAAGGATTCTTTGACTTAATCGCTGTTTCTGACGCTTAGCGTACAGTATGAATTCTTTCTGTTTTTCAATTGGTTGGTCGGGGAATAAGCGCGTTAACTGAGGCCGTGTTCTGCGAATAAATAATAATCTAATTATAAAAAAGACATTTTCCATGGGGTAGAAATAGAATGTTGATAATTGTCATGCCTGCTGTGGATCACGACAATATGGATGATATACTCGTCATACTTCAAGTTGCATGTGCGTTGGCTACGTTACTCGGCACACTGGCGTGAGCCTCGCCCCGTTGGGGCCGCTGCAAGCAGCGTTCAAATCTGCTTTTAGCAGATTTGTCAGTCACCCGAATCACTTACTTGAGTAAGCTCATCGGGATTCCTTCTCTTGCCGCCTTCCTGAAACTCGAATTATTTGGAGTATAGACCTGTCATACTCGTAATACTTCACGTTACATGTGCGTTGGCTGCGTGACTCGGCACACTGACGTGTGCCTCGCCCCGTTGGGGCCGCTGCAATCAGCGTTCAAAAACGCCTTGCTGCTTTTGTCCTGAAACTCGAATTATTTGGAATATATACTTCACATCACATGCGTTAGCTTCTCTTATTTACTCTGATAAGAATAGAACAGATATTTTTTTATACCATGAGGCCGGCGCGAAACGACGGTGTCAGGCGGTATCCTGAATAGTGGTTTCCGCCTGACGGGGCATCTACGCCGTGGACGCTAGTGCTCTTTTGGTGAACTTGTTTTTGGTGAATTTAGTTTTTGCGAATTTAGTTTTGCCAGCGCTTCTAACTGTTGGCGAATGGCAGTAACTGAAACCGCGCGATTATCGGCCCGATCGCGTTCACTGGCATCGGGGGCTGAACTTTGAATTCCCATCAGCACCCAACCTGTTGCCGAGTTTAACATGAGAGGGGAACCGCTATCGCCAGGCAACGTATCGCACTGATGTGCCACGACGGCGGCCTGAACCCAACCGGTGATTAAGCAATCCTGATGGCGATAAAGCGTGTCCTGGTGATCCTCTGGGTAACCCGCCTGTGTGACGCGCTGACCGCTGTCTCGCAATGCCTGCATTAATTCCTGACGGCTACCTTGCCATAGCGTGAGTGGGCGAATGCCTGGCGGTGTTTGCTTTAGCCTAATCAGGGCATAATCCAGCGGTGCGGCTGATGGCGGAACGATCCATCCCTCGCCGTCAGCTTTCAATTTTTTGGCGAGCGTTTTATTCGTCAGCGCTTCAATTTCCGTGGTTTCATAACGCCATCCATTTTCTGTCGCCAGAAAGCGCAACGCGACAGGTTTATCTATTTCGCCTGCGGGAGGGGTAACCACGCAATGCCCGGCTGTCAGCGCCAAATGGGGAGAAATAAGCGTTGCGGTACAAAGATTGCCACTGGCGGTTTCCAATTGCCCAATGGCTTGCCATGGCCAGACTGCCGTGTCGGGAACGATGTCCCGATCGTCGTGATTAAAAAATAAAATTTTTTGCTGCGTTGCGGCGTCTGTTGCTGCTGATTCTGCCCAACTGAACGGGGTAATAAAAGATAATGAACATAGCAACCAGGCTGATATGCGCATGTCGTCAATGGACCTTATGATGAACGTCATTTTGAGGCGCTAAATATAGCGTGTTGCCTTAACTATAGATGTAATTGTTGGTGCGGAGCGGGAAATTAAAATGTTATCGAGTGTAAAAAGCCTCTGTTTTACGGATGAGTAGCCCTGTCCATTATGTGATGAACGCTACGTCACATCTCGCGTGGCGTAGCGCCCTTGAATTAGCAGAAACGGAGCGCTTCCGTTTCACCCGTTTTATTCGTAACTCACTGTCACGATACGTACCTGTGAACTCAGGTTCTTTGAACTTACAGAACCGATGCCCTGTGGCAACGTGTGCAAACCGTTTTTAACTTGCAGCGTTTGCACTTCCCCTTGTCGTGCACAGCTGACGGTCACATTGCTTGATAGGGTAGTCACATCGCAGACGGGTTCAACGATGGCACCTACAAAGCGAATGATACCTGTTGATGAAGACGATGAGGCGAAAGTATACGGCGTGGCAGCCATCATGCAGAGCAGTATGGCTGATGATTGCAGGATTTTTCTCATTATGATTATCTCGGTATTGCCTGGTGTGTAATGGTATAAACGGCATCGCGTGATAAAACTTTACTGTGCCTAAACCTTGGTCTAGCAATCCGAGATTTATTAACTAATTACTGTTAAATCAATATATTGAACCTATCTTCGGTTGGCCGTGTTTAGCGGATAGGCTGATATATTTTTTATTTCAATGTGTGTCGTATTCTCTGCGGAATACAGTCATCTTCTCCTTTATATCTGCACGGCTCTCTTGTTTATTTCTTTATTCGCATCGCGATCGTTTTATTGCGATCGCCCGTGTTACATCGTGAAATCAGGCATGAAACATAACAAAAAATAAACATACGAGCTCATTTGGCACATTTTACGCGTTCATGTTTTTTATGTGATGAATTCCTGTCAAATAAAAAATAAATTTATATGTCAGATGTTTTTTATATTTTGGATTTAAGTTTCAATAAATTTCCATTTATTAGACTTTAGTTCTGGTTTTTCGGTTTTTTCATCAACCCTCAGACAACTTTTACAAAATAACAATCATGAAAAATATTTATTAACGCATCGCGACGGGGAAGTGCGCTGGGCATCTTGCCCACATAGTTTTCTCGTGTCGAAGGACGTCAGAGTGCTCCTGACTGATGCACTAAAAAAAAGGATCGAGACGTCGCATTAGCGACAGAGCCACGATTGTTTTTTAAATGCGATCGTTAACTTTTATCTGTTATCAGGAAATATAAGTTATGCATAAATCTTTACTCAATACCTTGATTGGTGCCTCATTGTTGTCATCCAGTTTTACTGTTTTTGCGGCTACCGTTGCTGGTGGAACTGTGCATTTCAAAGGTGAAATCGTTAATGCCGCTTGTGCGGTCAGTACCAATACGGCTGACCAGATTGTGAACCTGGGGCAATACCGTACCGCCCGTTTTACCGGGGTTGGAACCTACTCAGGCAAAGTCCCTTTCACCATCAATCTCGAAGATTGTGATTCCACCGTATCCACCACCGCAGCTGTCGCCTTTACCGGCACAGCCGATGCGAATGACAACACCGTCCTGGCTGTCAGCAATATTGGTGGTGGAGCCGCTGGCGCAGCAGGTGGTGTGGGGATTGAAATCTCCGATCGCGCTGGTACGGTTCTGACGCCGAATGGTGCAGTTTACTCAGCTCCACAAACGCTGAACGATGGCAGCAACGTGCTGGCATTCAGCGCACGTTATAAAGCCACGCAAGCGACCGCTACACCGGGCGCGGCAGATGCCGATGCCACGTTCACCATCGATTATCAATAAGAACGGTTAGCAAGGAGGCCATAAAGCCAAGGATGGCCGTCTTTATACCCCATTCAACAACACGTTATTGTGAGGTGGTGTGTGCAGAATGCATCTCTTTTATTCCGATCTTTCTTATTTGGATTGCTGTCTTTTTCTTTATTGATTGCTCAACAGGCACAGGCTGGTGGTATCGCGCTGGGAGCCACGCGGGTGATCTATCCCGCTGGGGCCAATCAGGCTTCACTGTCCATTATTAATAGTGATGAAAAAAACCGCTTTTTGATTCAATCCTGGGTGGAAGATAAAGACGGTAATAAAACCACGGATTTTCTGGCGACGCCGCCACTTTTTGTGGTGAAACCTAAGGGCGAAAATACGCTGCGGTTGATGCATGTAGGGGCATCGTTACCGACCGATCGCGAGTCCGTTTACTGGCTCAACGTGAAAGCGATCCCCGCCGTGGATAAGCGTGACCTTCAGGATAAAAACGCGCTGCAATTGGCCGTGTTATCCCGGATAAAACTTTTTGTTAGGCCTGCCAACCTGCCGATGGGGGCAGATAGCGCATCGACTATGCTGCGTTTCCAGCAGTCGAGCAATACGCTCACGATCACCAATCCTTCTCCCTACTTTATTACGCTGGTCAACCTCCAGTCGGGTAGTCAGAAACTCCCTAACACCATGGTATCGCCTAAAAGTTCAGCATCAGTGGCATTGCCTGGCAAAGCATCCGGTGCGGTGAGTTACCAGACGATTAACGACTACGGTGCGATGACGCCGCGCGCCATGGGCTCAGGGCTATGAAACGGTGAGATACCAGCCGCCGTCGAATGACATTGCGACGACTGCCTGCGCTTTTCATCGTCATAGATGAGGAATTTTTGTATGCGTTCACAACCTACGATACAACCACCTTCAGCCGCATGTTATCGCGTCATTCCTACGCGATTACGCTGGTATCCGGCCATGATGCTATGTCTGGCATTTCCATTGAACGGTGAGGCCGAAACTTTCTTTAATCCGACGTTTTTATCGGACGATCCTTCTGCCATCGCCGATCTTTCTCGTTTTGATAATGGTGAAGGGCAACCGCCGGGCATCTATCGGGTCGAGATTTATGTTAATGCCGAATATGCGGTTTCTCGTGATATTGCGTTTCAAGTGCGCACGCCCTCCGATACCCCCTCCGGCGATGATACGGGCCTTGAACCTTGTCTGACGACAACACTGCTGGAACAACTTAATGTCAATCTGCGATCTTTTCCCTCTCTACGTGACGAACCCGCTTCGGCGTGCGTCAATTTGCCGCAGGTAATCCCTGATGCTCGCGTGGATTTTGATTTTGAACTTCAGAGATTGAATATCAGCTTGCCGCAGGTTGCGTTGAAAAATGCCGGACGAGGATACATTTCGCCGGAAGAGTGGGATGAGGGTATTACGTCGGCATTGTTTAATTATCAATTCACCGGCAGCAATGCTCACGGCAATGCCCGCAGCGACAGCTATTTCCTCAATCTGGATAGTGGGGTGAACTGGAATGGTTGGCGGTTGCGTGATTACTCCACCTGGCGTTATTCCCGTTATTCAAATTTGCGCTATAACGAATTTCAGCACGTCAGCACCTATTTACAACGCGCCATCATCCCCTGGCGTAGCGAATTGACCATCGGTGACAGTAATACGGTAGGAGAGGTCTTTGATAGTTTGGGATTTCGTGGCGTACAGATGGCGTCTGATGATGCCATGTTGCCGGACAGCCTGAGAGGATTCGCGCCAACGATCAGAGGGATTGCTAAAAGCAATGCCCGCGTCACCATCCGACAGAATAGCTATGTTATTTATCAATCTTATGTCGCGCCTGGTGCCTTCGAAATTACCGATCTTTACCCTACGTCATCCAGCGGTGACTTACAGGTGACCGTTACTGAGAGCGACAACTCGACGAACAGTTTTGTGGTGCCTTATTCCGCCGTGCCGCTACTTCAGCGTGAAAATCGGATGAAATATACCGCGACGGTCGGTAAGTATCGCAGTAACAATGCGCAACAAGATCAGCCCTTTTTTGGTCAGGGCACACTGATTTGGGGGCGCTCGGCGGGGGTGACGCTGTATGGCGGCACTCAGCTTGCTGAAGATTATCAGGCGTTGACGTTAGGGACGGGTAAGAATCTCGGCGATTGGGGGGCTTTTTCTGCTGACCTCACTCAGGCTTATAGCACGTTGTCAGATGGCAGCGATCATCGCGGGCAGTCGCTGCGTTTCCTGTATGCCAAATCACTGAATGACCTGGGGACTAACTTTCAGATTCTGGGTTATCGCTACTCAACCAAGGGTTTTTTTACGTTGGATGAGGCCAGCTATAAAAATATGAGCGGTTACACGGTCGATTTTACTGATGCTCAGCCTGTTGTACGTGACTACTACAATCTGAATAACGCGAAGAAAAGTCGGATGCAGATGAATATTACCCAGCAACTGGGTGATGGACGTGGATCGCTATTTTTGACGGGGAGCCGACAGGATTACTGGCATACCGATGGCACGAACGATCTGCTGCAAATCGGCTACAGCAACGTGTACCGCGGCGTGAGTTATAACCTGAGCTATAGCTATAACAAAAATCAAGGGCTGGAAGAGCGAAATCAGCTGTTTGCTTTTAACCTTTCGATTCCTCTGGGTCAGTGGCTTAACGGACACCGAGAAGGCATTAGCCTTCGGCGTTCACAGAATACCGCGTATACCACGTACAACATGACATCGGACAATCAGGGGCGCACGTTACAGCAGGTTGGGCTCAGTGGCACGATGCTGCCAGAAGGCAACCTTAATTACCATGTCTCCCAAGGGTATGGTAACCGCGGCATCGGGAACAGTGGGAACGCAGGGCTCGGTTACCAGGGCACCTACGGTAACAGTAATGCCAACTACAACTATACGCGCAACACCCGTCAACTTAACTATGGGGTAAGCGGCGGTGTGGTGGCGCATGCCGATGGGGTCACGTTTAGTCAACCATTGGGCGATACCAATGTGCTGATTAAAGTCCCCGGAGCCAGCCGTGTCAGAGTGGAGAATACTACCGGTATTCAGACGGACTGGCGCGGCTATGCCGTCATTCCCTATGCCAGCGTTTATCGTAATAACCGCATCGCGCTGGACGTCAATTCGTTAAATCAAAACACCGAAGTTAACAACACTGTCGCTAACCTTGTGCCGACGAGGGGGGCGATGGTTCGCGCCAGCTTTACCGCCTATCAGGGGGGACGCGCGCTGATCTCACTGCAACAGCGCAATGGCCGAGCGATTCCCTTTGGCGCACTTGTCTCCCGCGTGGACAGCGATAGCACCGGTATTGTTGGGGATGATGGGCAGGTATTTCTATCTGGGCTAGCCCCTGAAGGTGAGCTGAAGGTCGCATGGGGAAGCGGTTCACAGCAGCAATGCACGCTTCGCTACGCTCTGCCAAACGGCAGTGAAAACCAACCGATTTCCTACACGAAGGCGATATGTCAATGACATTACTGATGAAAAATAATAAAAGCGCGCCGCGCAGTCATGTGTGGTGGCGCGGTGTTACCGCAGCGGGTTTACTGGGCATTGCTAGTCAGGCTAGCGCGGTGCAATGCACGACATCAAGCGGTTCACCGTTAACGTATGACTACACTTATGCACTGGCCTCTAGCCAGAACTATGTCGGATATGTGACGGGGTGGAATGAAAAAACCGATGCGGGCTCCTATACGATAAGCGGCCCATGTAATAACCGGGATACGGTTTATTATTCGGCACAGTCTGGTCCGTCATTGGTTCTGGCATCAACGGAAAGCGGCGTGAACTGGTTTAATATTACCGGTAATGATTATCTTCAGGTGTCATCGCGCATTTTTGTCTATAACCGAACCTCGGGGGGGACATTTCATAATGTGCCGTTTACCGATGTAAATAACAATTGTGCAGGATTGTGCGGAGGAAATGCGACAACGGGCAGTCGGGTTCAGGTGAACTTCCGCATCAAGCGCAAATTTGTGGGGGTTTCTAATATCCCAATGGCACCGATTTTTTATCTCTACGGTAATCAGGGAGGCAACGGGCAAAGCGTGGGATCGCCGCTAGTCGTCGGCTATATGAGCGGTTCGGTCACGGTGCCTCAGAGTTGTGCTTTGAATGCGGGGCAGATCATCAGTATTGATTTTGGCGGGATCTCATCAGGATTGTTTAACACGGCAGGGGAAAAACCGGTTGGCGTTTCTCCTGTGACGCGAACGATAGGTATTGCTTGTAACGGCATCGATGCACAGGCGAGTCTGTCGATGCGGCTTCAGGCCGATCGTGTGTCTGGCGATATGGTGGTTTCCGATAACCCTGATGTGGGATTTATTGTCACAGACAGTGGCAGCAATCCCTTGACGCCTAACGATATTGCGAGCGTGATCCCCTTTACGTTGGATGAAACGGCAAGTGCGAACGTGGCGATCACAGCGTATCCGGTCAGCGTGACAGGGAATAAGCCTCAGGAAGGCGTTGCGACAGCAAATGCTTATCTGCGCGTCGATTTTTACTAACAGAGGGGGAATCGATGAACCGACTTCAGGATATTATGGCACCTACCGTGCGTGCACGAGTGACATGGGGCGTTCGTTTGTGCTTGGTTTCCTTGATCATGAGTGTTTGTACGTTGATGCCTGCGCGAGCTGATCTGGGACTGACCAATGTGCGACTCACCGCGACGCTGCTGGCAAACAGTTGCAGCGTCAGCGTGGGAACGCAGGAACAAACGGTTGAACTCGGCACATGGTCAAGCAAGCAGTTTGCTATGGGATCGCAAAATCCGAATCCGACACGCTTCGAGATTGTTCTGGAGAACTGTGGGGCAGCGGCGTCTGGCGTCGAGGTGACGTTTTATGGCAGTGCACCAACGGCGGATAATACGCTGCTTGCCCTTAACGCGAGCAGTAGCGCGACCAATATTGCTGTGGCGATTCTGGATAGCGAACGCCGTCGTTTGGCTCTCGGGCTGCCAACCCCTATTTATGCGCTGTCGGCTAACGCAGCCCGTGTGGCACTGGTTTTTTATGGGCAGTATGTGGCGATCGGTACGCCAGTGACGGTCGGTTCTGCCAATGCGGATGCAACATTTACGCTGACCTACCTGTAGGCGTTGGGAATATTCAGAAGGTGTGACGGGTCAGGTGACCCGTCGAGGTATTAATTACATTCCGTGAGGTGACGTAATTTACCGCGTTCCAGCGTAATCAAGCCTTGCTGCTGTAGCCGCTTTAGTCCCCGTTTTATCGTACTTTTTGAGAGTGACGTACGTTGGGAAATATATGACAGAGCGGAAAAACGTTGTTTGACGTCCGGGGGAAGGTGATTCAGAGAATGTAGCATTTTGTGCACGATGGAAAGTGAGTCACCATGATTGCCGATACAATGGTCAATCAATGCATGAAACCCGGTATTAACGATCGCTAACACATCGTCGAAACGTTCATAAGCCGTAATAATACGCATCGCGGTATTGAAAGGAATACTGCGAATTTTTCCATAATCAACCCTTTCCAGATAGAGTTCCCCACCATCAAGCGTCACCATGGACCAACCGATGATGGCAGGTGATAATATAACGGAAATAACTTTATCATCGATTGACTGCTTCATTAAGAATGTTCCTTCATCCAGAAAATAAATCACTTGCTCTCCTGATGGATAAAAGAAATAAAGTCGTTTCCCTTTGATGACTTTAGTCGGTGGGGCGATATTGCTGTGTGGTGAAAGTATTTTTGTAATTCTAAAAATAGAGGTATTTAATTCTTTCATTGAAAACCTGTACGTGATGGAGTTATAACGCATCCATTTCGTTTTATGAAAAATACAGCATCCTTAGAGGTATGTTATTAAGTTTATGATTTTTAAATTCAATCCATATTCGGCTAAGTATATTGTTGTCTTTTTATCAATAAATACCACCTTGTTTTAAGTGATTATAGGGTTAACACATTGTGGTGCTAATGCGATAAAACAGACGCTGCGCGCAGCGCGGTGTTTGGACATCGTGGATGTCTTGGTAAATTAAACCTTGTAGTTAGTGTGCTTTATTTATTAATAATAAATATAAATTGAAATCCAATGTGACTTATTATTGATTTCGAAATTGTAGTTTAAGATTTAGATAATTCCATTGTTATTGGCGTGTTTATCATCGTAAATGAGACGATAGTCTTTAAGTGATTGATTTAAATGGTGGTCTTGTCTGGTTTGACCTGTCAATGGGGAGCGGAAGAGATTAAAATATAGGAAAAAACAATATTGTTAATGAGATTGGTTATCAATATTGGCGAGTGTTTTTTATTCAGATAGACGTCTGTGCTTAATAATAGCGAGAATACGTGGGTAGCTGCGTGGTAGAGAAATTCTGAGCATTAGAGAAAAAAACTTAGGGTAATAATTCCACAGAGCAGAACGAGGGATAGCATAATTTCGAATGAGTAGCGACGCATCATGTTCCCTTCCCCCCATGAAATAAACACCCGATGAACTGGGTGTTTAATGATGATTGTGCGGTTAACCTTAGTGACGTGATCCGACCGTAAGCGACGCCTTCCCGATAGGTAGGGGAAGGCGAGGGTACTTACTGATTATGCTGCTGGCGTGGTATCAGCAGGTTTTACCGTTTTCGCTTTTTTCACATGTTTTTTAGCCGCTTGTGCTTTCTGCGCAGGGGCTGGTTTTGCTTTCTTCACGTGTTTCTTGGCAGCCTGTGCTTTTTGTGCAGGAGCCGGCTTCGCTTTTTTCACGTGTTTCTTGGCAGCCTGTGCTTTCTGTGCAGGGGCTGGTTTTGCTTTCTTCACGTGTTTCTTGGCAGCCTGTGCTTTCTGTGCAGGGGCTGGTTTTGCTTTCTTCACGTGTTTCTTAGCCGCTTGCGCTTTCTGTTCAGCAGTTGGTTTCGCTTTCTTCACCTGTTTTTTATGGTGAACAGCTTTAGCTGGAGCAGAAGTCGTCGTGGTTGCAGATGTTTGAGCGGGTGCGCTGGTTACGGTATCTGCGGCAAATGCGACAGAGGACAGACCCAGAGCCGCACCAGCGATCATAACTAATACTTTATTCATCATCATTTCCTCGTTGTCTCATTCACGTTTCGTGACCCTCATGTGGGCCGTTGAAGAGAGAATAGGATAAACGGAGGGCGGCTTCAGTGAGTGATTGGTTTCGGCGTGTAACCTAATGTACAGGTTGAGGAAAGCAAAGAAAACATTGAAAGACAGCGGGATCACCGCTGTCTTGACGTCAAGGCTGAATGGCGATAGCAGCCTGTGCTGTCGCGGTTTTTACTGGCCAGCAAAAGCGGAAACGGGCACCGCCGAGCGGGCTTTCATCCACCGTAATATTGCCTTCGTAAGCACGCGCGATAGCATGAACAATCGCCAACCCCAGCCCACATCCGCCGCTGCTGTTCTCAATGCCTGCTTCCAGACGAATAAACGGTTCAAAAACACTTTCTCGGTTTTCGGGAGCAATGCCGGGGCCATCATCTTCGACTTGCAGGCACGCGATATGCGCCGCGTCGGACGTCAGGCTGATACGCAGCTGGCTGTGACAGAAGCGTAACCCATTGCCGATCAGGTTATTCAAGACGCGTTCCATCAGACGTAAATCAAGCGCGCCAATGTGTGCCGAAGGGGGCATTTCCAGCGAAATCTGTTTGTCAGGATGGATAAGACGAAAATCGTCAACTTTCGCCTGTAACCATGAAGGAATATCAATATCGGTAAGATGCAGCGTTACCTGTGGGCGATCGAGCCTGGCATACGTCAGCAGTTCGTCAATCAGCGCTTCAAGTTGACCAATATCTCGATTTAATGCCTGCTGCTCATCTTCTGTCAGGTTGTCGCTCATCGCCAGCCGATAGCGCAGCCTGACCAATGGTGTGCGCAGTTCGTGCGCGATATTGTCAATCAACTGCTTTTTACTGTTGATGAGCTGGTTCAGGTTATCTGCCATTCGGTTGAAGGCGACCCCCAGCCGAAACAGGCTTGACGTGCTATCAAAGTGAATGCGCTCTTCCAGATGACCATCCCCCAGACGCTGTGCGGCATTTTCCAGTTTTAGCATGGCCTGCCAATGTGGCCGCATCCATAAGAAAACCGGTAACGCTAGCGACAGCCCGATGAGCATCACCAGCAGTAAATCCAGCAGCCGCATTTCGTGCAGAAAGAACAAATAAGGAATAGGGCCGACGGCGAGAACGTAGTGGCTGCGTGGGATACGTTGGATAAACGTGTACTCGTCATCCAGCGCGATAATTTCTCCCTGATTCAGGCGCTGCCGATTCTTGGGGCTGAGCGCATATTTGCTCACCGGTTCGATATGCAACTTGAACGACAGGTTTAAATCAAGCTGGCTGATGGTTTTATGCCACTCGCGGGGGGGGATCGCGCGTAGCTCATTACGAATGAGATACAGCGAACTTTTCATCAGGTCGTCCATGGACTGACGTCCGGCACGTTCAGCCGTGACTTTATAGACCAGCCCGACTAGTAGTGTCATGACGACAAAGCAGGCGAACAGCAAGAGAAAAAACTGGACGAACAGTTTTCTCATAGCGTCACGCTCTCCCAGGTATTGGGGGCAAACAGGTAACCTTTGTTACGCACGGTTTTGATACGAAACGGCTCCAGCGGGTTGTCGTACAGTTTTTTACGCAGGCGGGAGATGGCCACATCAATACTGCGATCCATGCCATCGTAGGTCACGCCGCGCAGATTTTTCAGCAGCGCATCCCGATCCATAATGTGGCCAGCATGGGTCGCCAACTGCCAGAGGAGATCGAAATCCGCGGTGGATAACACGATGTGCTCTTGCCCTAATGTCACTTCCCGGTTGACCGGGTCGATACAGAGCAGGCCGAAGTGCAGTGATTTATGTACCTGCAACGCCGCGGGTGTTGTATTTTCTGCCACAGGCTGTGGCGTAGTGGCATATTGCCGCAAATGCAGGCGCAAGCGGGCAAGCAAGACTGCGGGCGGCGTGGTTTTCAGAATGTAATCATCGGCACCCATTTCCAGTGCCAGAATATGATTCATATCGCTGTCCAACGACGTTAGCAGCACAATCGGGCCGCTGTACTGTGGCCGCAACTCCCGACAGATGGTCATCCCGTCTTTGCCGGGCAGCATAATGTCCAGCAGCACAAGGTCGGGCTGCTGCTGTTCAATAAAGGCCTGTGCCTGATCGCCTCGCGCTTCAACCTGAACATCAATGTCATGCTTGCCGAGGTAGGCAGCGATCAATTTTCCAACCTCGGTATCATCTTCTATAAAAACAATCTTATGCATGGTATCTACGTCATCCCCATCTCTCTGTTGATAGCATAGCCTGATGAGCGAAGATAAACGAGAAGCGAAGCGTAAATGGGTGTTAAGTATTTGTTTATTTTTCAAAATTAGATAAGCTGCGGTGCGTGTTTTTTTAGTCGGTTCTCGCAATTTATCGAGAACGGCCGCGCCATGATTATCGATTATCCCACTGGGAACCGTGCTAAAGATGAAACCGATTGATCAGATAAATAGCTGGATGCAGGAAGCCTTACGCCCTTATTTCGGTCTGGAGCCGTTAGTGGCTGAATGGGATATTTTAACGGTACGCGACGGTTATTTTATCTGCTTCGAGGGTGACACGATCCGCAAGCGCATTACCGCCACCGCGTTAAATTATCAGGAAGAAGACGTTATTATTCACACGCGTGGACGTGAGGTTATTTTGCCGAGAACCTCGCGGGGTAAAGAAAAAAAACTCACTTACACCAGCGTTTCTAGCGTAATGGCTGATGGCATTGTGTTTTCCGCAGGTATCAGAACGCTGAACTCGGGAAATTACGGCTATATTAACGCCAGCAATTATCGAAATTCTATTCGACTCCCGCTGCCAGAGTGTCGGGACTTAACCAGTAAAGAGGAAATTGTCGACTGGCTGAACTCTTATCGTGAGCGTTTACCTGTTGATTATGAAAATAAACTGGAACGGCTGATGAGTATGAAAAAACAGCAGCATAAAACCATTCCGGGCGACATCTTTCGCGTCGAAATAGATTTACATACTGATGGCTATGTTCTGGTTATTGGCAACCTGCGTCAGATGCAGAAGGACGAATTGTTTGCTGAACACAGCATCTGGCACGATGTAATGACGATGCCGCTATTTGTTCGGCCTTACCTTTTCCGCACGACCAAGCGTAATCCCACGCTGTCGGAGATTATGGCGTCTCCTTTGTCCGAGAAATGCTGGATTGTTATGGATGACGCTTTCCTGCGCGGCAATTACCAATATGTAGGTTCGAAAATCTTGGCAGAAGAAGACATCCTGTTTCCAGTTGGATATGGCTCAAGTATCAGTGTGCATAAAAACGACTATCGCCTGTCGTGGGGACCCAGTTCGATCAGTAAAGCCGGTCAGGACACCGCGTTGAAAGCCGAGCGCAACTATATAAACAATGGGGCTTATAGCAGCGTGTCAGCAGACTGTTTTGTCGAGAGAGGGTTCCCTGATAGGGATAAAACGCTGTTAAACCCGAAACACCGCGAAGTATGGGAGCAGGTCTTGGCTGAGTTTGGTTTTCCGCCAGAGACAACCTACGATGCATTTGCCCAACATACTGGCGGGATGACGCGCACCGCCTATCTGGCGTATGTCGCCAACCATAAAGCGTACCAGCGTAAGGGTCGTGGAAAGAAAAAATAGATGAAATAACATTCATCATCTTATTGCACGTGCTGTCGAGTGTGTGCACGTAGAGGGGGTAGATATATGATTCTTGCTAAGAGTTTATGCAAAACACATCAATGAGTTACCAGCTATTTCTACGCATTATCAAATGGTTATCTCTATGGTTTTACATGTCTCAATTAATAAACTTGCGCTAATTTATTGAGCGAATCGAGTTATAAAAATGTGCTAATTATGGCGTGATGTTCCTGAAAGAACTGGACACAAAAAAACCATGTGGGTACTATCGCGAGCCTGGATTTGGATGCTTTTAACAGGCATTAACTGACATTGGACTGCGATGCGTTTTTCAAAATTTAAAAAGATAATAAGAACCATTTCTATGATGGCTCTTGTCTCATTTTCTTTTTTGTTTTTATTAAATGAATTATTGGTTAGTCATCAGGAAAATAAACTCATGCTGCGGTCGGAAAAGTTACGTTTTCAGGCCGAAATACTGGCGAAACAAGCACTATCTGCGTTGGATGATATTAACGCCATGGATACTGATATTTGTTCGCCAAACTATATTGAAAAATTAAGAGTGATAAGATGGCGTCACCCCAATATTGAAGATGTTGCTTCTTTAAAAGGAAATGATATTTATTGCAGTTCCTTTTGGGGTGAAATTAATCCTCCGCTGCCTATTACTGTAAAAAATGAAACGAAAACTAATAAGCCAGAATTAATTAGCGTAAAAAATAATAGTGAAACGCTGTATAACAATATCGGTCTCCATCAAGGTCACGCAGCGGTTTTTGTTGCGCGAGGAACGTATGAAAATATATTGAATACGGTGACTGATGGATACTTCGTTATGACATCGGCAGATAAATCGCAAAAGTATTTTGAATCAGATTCGAAGGGATATATTGCTTCGGATACTTCATTCCTGAGAAAAATATTTACCGCTAACACAAGTCTTTGTAGCCCACAATGGCAGTTTTGCTTGATGGCTCAAAACGCACGCAGTGGGTTACTGTCGTTAACACCGGCTCTTCTGACCTTTGCGATGGCTGCTGCATTGATGCTAGGCTGGTTTCTGACTTTTTTCTTTTTTAATATTTTTGATAAAAGAAAATCACTGAAATTCCGCTTAAAAAAATCGATTAAGAAAGGAAATATGTTCCTTGAATATCAGCCTATGGTTAACGCCGTTGATGGGAAAATAGCCGGCCTTGAGGCGTTGGTGAGATGGCGTGATGATATACATGGTTATGTTTCTCCTGAGAGTTTTATAAAGATCTCAGAGAAAATCGGGTTTTACTCAAAAATATCTGATTTTGTAATAAAGACATCAATCAGGGAAATGTCTGATATTCTCAAAGTGAATAAAAAATTAACACTTTCTATGAATATAACAGATCATGAAATTAGCGATCGAGAGTTCATAAGTCGACTAATTGATGTGTGCGCCTTATACGATGTTGAACCTTGTCAGATAAAGTTGGAAATATCAGAGCGGTGCCAGTTGGCACAAAAAGAAATACAATTTTTTGCTGAGCATGTGGCAAAGATGAACATCAGCCTGGCAATTGATGACTTTGGTGTTGCCAATTCTAATTTAGCATGGCTCACAGGTTTCAGATTCGATGAAGTTAAACTTGACGGTTCTCTAATGAAGAATCTGGATAATAAAAATAAAGAAAAGATATTGCATGCAATCTGTTCGCTTATTAAGGACATGGGAAAAGACATCGTCTTTGAAGGTGTTGAAGATGCTGCACAGCTAAAAATTGCCAGAGAGATTGATGCAGATTGCTTAATTCAGGGATGGTTTTTTTACCGTTCATTGCCAGCCAAAAATATTGAAGCTCTGTTAATCAATCAGGAAAAAATTGCGTAGTTTTCCCTTGGCTGCCTTGCCGGTTCTTTAAGCGAGACATGAGGGTTAACGTAATAACAACGCAAGATGTGAGTGAAAAAGAAATGGCGTACAAGCCTCACGCCATTTCTTTAATCAAGGGTTCTAGCGCAATGCCCGTCCGCCATCGACGCCCAGAGTCTTCCCCGTCACATAACGGCTCTTGAACAAATAGTCTACCAGTTGGACTATTTCCTCTTCACCGGGCGCGATTTTCATCAATGATTTTTCCAGCGTCTGCTGGCGATACTCGTCGTCATCCTGTTCCTGAAACAGGATTAAGCTGGGAGCGATGGCGTTTACTTTTACTTCCGGCGCCAGCTTGCGTGCAAATGACCGCGTCATGTTATCCAGCGCCGCTTTGCTGGCAGCATAAGCGATGTGTTTCTCACTGCCTTTTTCTACCACGTAATCTGTCAGGTGAATAATATCCGCACCCGCAATGCCTTGCCCGCGTAAGCAAGGTTCTAGCAATTGGTTGAGTAAATAGGGGGCATAGACATGAATTTGCAGCATATCGCTCAGCGTCTGCTCCAATGGTGTGTCAGGCTTTTCTGGTGCCCAACTGCTGGCATTGTGAATAATGGCGCGTAGCTGCGGCGTGAGCGATTGGATTTGCTCCGCAAAGGCATAGATGTTTTCCGTCGTGGAAAAATCGGCGTCCAGACAAATCGCGCCGTCTTGCCGTAGCGTCTCCAGTTCAGCGTAAGGTGTGCGATAGCTGATGATGACCGGGGTCGACTGCGCCAGAAACGAACGCACCAGTGCCAGCCCAATACGCCGTGCGCCGCCGGTAATTAGCACGGGGGCAGAAGAAAATATTGCCACAATTAAGTCTCCTCAACACGCGGGTTAAAAGGGGGCGAACCGTGACAATATACCTGAATTAACGACTATGCAGGGTATGGTTTTGTACCCGGCAGAGACGGTGTGGCAAACCACGGGCGAAAAGAGGAGAAGGGGACGATGGAATATCCCCTGAACCTACATGTTCCCGTTGTAACGGCTACGCTGAGCGTGCCGTCGTCGCCTCAATGGCCTGCGCCAATGAGCCGTAGAAGCTCAGTCGCCCTTCAATCGGGTGAACCTTTGCTCGCGCTAGCGTTTTTAGCGGCTGGAAGGGAATGTCAGTAATAATGAGCTGTTTACCGTCGGGCAATGTTTCGCTAAAGCGCAGGAACGCATTGAGCCCGCCAGCATCCAGCACCGGTACCGCATCCCACTGCAAAATGATGTTTTGATAGCCTTCGCTGCGTACGGTCAGGTCGTTGAAGATGCGCTCCGCTGCGGCGAAAAACAGCGGGCCGTTAACGCGCAACACCAGATGATCCGGTATTTTGGTGTCCGGCAGTTCGCTCAGACGGGTCATTTGCGCGATGCGCCGCATGAAGAGCAACGAGGCCAGCACGATGCCGACGGTAATTGCGATCACCATATCGAACAATACGGTCAACGACATACAGAGCAGCATCACGATAATGTCGTCTTTCGGTCCGTGGCGCAGTAAATCTACTACCTTGTGCGCTTCGCTCATGTTCCAGGCGACAATCAACAGCAGTGACGCCATTGCCGCCAGCGGCAGGTAAGACAACCACGGCGCAAGTATCAGCAACGCTAACAGCACCAACAGGGCATGAACCACGGCGGAGATCGGCGAATTTGCTCCTGCGCGTACGTTGGCGGCGGAGCGGGCAATCGCGGCGGTCGCGGTAATACCGCCAAAGAAGGGCGCGATGATGTTACCGAAGCCTTGCCCCATCAGCTCGGCATTAGAGTTGTGTTTTTTTCCTGTCATGCCATCCAGTACGACGGCGCACAGCAGTGACTCAATCGCGCCCAGCATCGCCATCGAGAATGCCGCAGGCAGCAGAGCGGAAATGCTCTGCCAATCCAGCGTCATCGTCTTCCCATCGGGCGACGGGATGTCCCACGGTAAAATAAGCTGAGGCAAAATGGGCGGAATCCCTTGCCCTTGCGAACCGTCCGCCAGCATGTAGCTAAAACGGGAACCGATGGTGGCCACATTTTCACCCAGTAGCGACATCATCCCCATCACCGCGACGCCTGCCAGCAGTGCGGGCAAATGGCCGGGTAGGCGAATACCGAGTCTGGGCCAGACGATGAGAACCAGCAGCGTCGTTGCGCCGATCAGCGTATCGGCAAGATGCAGGGTTGGCAGCGATTGCGCCAGTGCCGACACTTTTTCGACGTAGTGCTCGGGGACGACGGCCATCTGCAAGCCGAAGAAATCTTTGATTTGCATCGTACCGATGGTGATAGCGATCCCAGAGGTAAACCCCAGCGTCACGGAGAGCGGAATATATTCGATCAGTCGGCCGAAGCGGCAGAGCCCCATCAGCAGCAGAAACACGCCGGAAAGCAGGGTGGCGACCAGTAGGCCGGATAACCCAAACTGCTGTGATACAGGATAGAGTATGACGACGAAAGCCGCTGTCGGGCCCGATACGCTGTAGCGTGAACCGCCGCTAACGGCAATGACGATCCCGGCAATCGCCGAGGTATACAGCCCGTACTGCGGGGGAACGCCGCTGGCAATCGCCAGCGCCATCGCCAGCGGGATGGCGATGATGCCGACGGTAACGCCAGCGATCATGTCGTGAATAAAACGTTGTAGCGTATATTTTTCGCGCCAGCACGCGTCAATCAGCGCGCTGAACGGCCTGACGCCGTGAATTCCGTGCGTTTTCATCTAAGCAGAAACCAAAGTAAGGAAGTAAATCAACATGGCGGGCCTGCCGGTCCGTCGACGACAGCCTTACGATACGCCGGAGGCGCTCAGAAGATCCAGAGATACATCAAGAGAAGTGCAGTTTGGCGAGGCTGACGCGGCGAAAACCGCGTCAGTTGAGAGGTTATAGCGTGATGGTGATCAGATAGGCGGCAAAGAGTGCTAAATGCGCACTGCCACTCAATACGTTCGTTCTCCCAGTGGAGAATGTAATGTGGCACAGCACCAACACAGACAGCATCACGACGATATGTGGCATATCCAGCCCGAAGTTTAGCGAGCGGCCTGTCATCATCGCGATGAGGGTAACGGTCGGGACGGTGAGTGAAATCGTCGCCAATACGGAACCAAAGAACAGGTTCATGGCGCGCTGAACCTGATTTTTTAGAACAGCACGGATAGCTCCCAGCCCTTCAGGTGAGAGAATTAACAGCGCGACCAGAAAGCCCGTAAACTGCGTCGGCGCATTCATTTCGGTCAGCAGCGTTTCCAGCGGCATTGAGTTTGTCTTGGTCACGGCAATAACGGCAATCAGATGAACCAGAAGCCAACCGGTGTGCCACAGCGAACTGTGCGCGGACGGTTTACCGTGATGTGGATCGTCGCCGTCACCTTCATCTTCATGTTCATAGACAAACAGACTTTGGTGCGTACGCGTTTGAATTAACAGAAAAACACCGTACATCGCCGCAGAAATGGCGGCAATAATCAGCGACTGCGCTACGCTGAAGTTACCGTCGGGTAAGGCGCTGGGGAAAACCAGCACAATCACCGCCAACGGGAATATCGCCATCAGATACTGCTTGATGCCACTGAGGTTGACATACTGCGTGGCGAATTTACGGCCACCGAGCAAGAGGGCAAAGCCCACCAGGCCGCCAGTGACGATCACGATAATGGAATAGAGCGTATCACGCATCAGGTCCGGGCCCGCGTCGCCAGTGGCCATCAACGCCGAAATTAGGCTGACTTCAAGAATCACGACGGATAGGCTGAGGATGAGTGAACCGTAAGGTTCACCCAGGCGATGAGCGAGCACGTCAGCATGGCGTACTACGCTAAATGCACTGAAAAGAATACCGGCTAGCGCGAGGGCGTTAATACCGAGAATGGCGACAAAATCTTGTGAACTGCCCCACATGTAGAGCACGACCAGCGCAATAACAGGAAAAATGAGTGAGTATTCATGATGGCGAGTTTTGACCACCTCAGCATGAGACTTCATTGTGGGTGTTCTCCTTATCCAGAGGAATAGTGCGGCAAAATATCCCCGTCATACATCAAGCTAGCGCACTGACAACTCGAATGACTCGGGGCATAAAGCAATTTATTAAGGATATAAAACCATTTATTCATGGCCGTAACACGATAATAAACCGCAAAAGGTTACTAAAAAGTAGTTATAACGTAATAAAACGAACAATATGATAACAGATTGCTGTGTTTGTGCGGGTTTTTTTACGGATTTTTACGCTTTGAGCATAAATTACAATGAAAAGGGAGAATCTGCATATCTTCTCCCTATGATTATAATATCAAATGTATTTTTTATGGTTATTCGTCAGGATTGTCCATAATATCGTGGCGTTTATGATGATAATCCTCTTCATTTAGCCCTTCTCGCCAATAAGGTACTGCATACATCTGATTTCGTTCACACCCGCGTTCCCGACGCGCATGGCGACGAAGCTGGACCACGATACGATCCTCACCGGCTAACCAGTAAAATGCATTTTCAGCCGCTGGGAGTGCCTGAAAATGCTGCAACAGCGCGTCGGTCATTTCTGTCCCGCCGACGATCCAATGCATTTGAAGCTGTGATGGTTTCGCGATATCGAGTTTATCAGCCTCGCTGTCGACACGGATCACCGCATGTCCTTGAGCATCATCAGGTAGGTTTTCCAGCAACGCCATGAGCGCGGGGAGTGAGGACGGATCGGCTGCCAGATAATACGCGGCGGCGGGAGGCAGCATCGGAAGTGGGCCGCCGGGTTGCGAGATACCCACCCAGTCACCGGGCTTGGCCTGACGAGCAAAATTGACGGCTGGGCCAACGTGCTCATGCAGCGCGAAAACCATATCCAGCTCCGCATCCTCTGGTCGCAACGCCCGGACGCTATAGGTGCGAACGATAGGGCGGGCTTCGCCTTCCGGCCAGGTAGGACCACGTTCGCCGATGACGGGCAGAGCGGGTTTTTGTTGCCCATCCTGAGGCAGAAACAGTTTGAGATGTGCACCGTATCGCTCGACTGGGTAGTCGCGCAGCGCATCATGATGGAACGTAATACAGCGTAAATGTGGGGAAATATCGTGAATCTGTTTAACCTGAACTAAAACAGGCTGACGAGGCGTTGCCATTCAGTGTCTCCGTGGTAGTCAATTCCAGTATGGGAAATAATAACAACACGAGATGATAATTATTATCGCTTTGTGTCTAGTCGTTGTCATTTCCATCGAAATAAATACGCTGTTGGGCTTTCATATTCAACGAAAGGCCGAAGATAGGCATCTGTTATCACAAAAATGGTGTTTATATCAGGAAAACATCAAGTCTGACGCCGTATTGCCGATGAGTTGATATAAAGGCGGAACATCACGTGATGCGAAACATTATCACGAACTTTTTCAGGTTTTGTGACCCGTATCAAGCTTGATCGCGAAGCCATAAATGAATAACCTCAGGTTCTATAGTGTTGTAAAATTAAACAGATGAAGCAGTTGGTTTTTTAAACACAGGGCGAGAGCCGATCTGATGAGCAGAAAAAGAGTAGGGCTGGGGGTGGTAAGTAGTGTTAACACGCGATTTTTTGCAGAAAGCAGATTGTAGAACGTCTTTTGGATGTATTGAAGAAACCTTACTGCTCACGCCGCAACAGCGGGCTGATTCTCTGGACAGGACGCTGGCGCTACGGCCCAATAGTTGTCCTGTCTGGGTATTTGGCTACGGTTCACTGATGTGGAATCCGGTTTTTGACGCCGAAGAAATCTGTCTGGCAACGTTGGCGGGGTGGCAGCGTGCTTTTTGCCTGCGCCTCACTATCGGTCGCGGCACGACAACACAGCCGGGGCGGATGCTGGCGCTGCAACCCGGCGGGCAAACAACGGGTTTGGCTTTCCGCCTACCCGAAACCTCATTGCGTGAAGATTTGGAACTGCTCTGGAAGCGAGAAATGCTGACGGGCTGCTATCGTCCGCTCTGGTGCGAACTGCATCGCAAGAACGGTACACCGCTGACGGCGCTGGTGTTTGTTTCCGAGCCGGAACATCCCTTGAACGAAAATGATACCTGCATTCAGAGCGTCGCACCGCTGATTGCGCGCGCTAGCGGCCCGCTTGGCACCAATGCGCAGTATCTTTTTGCACTCGAACAAGAACTGAAAAATCATGGAACAGAAGATGAACGCGTGAGCGAATTGGCGCAGCGGGTGCGTATTCTGCAACAGTCGTGCTCTGAGTCAGCAGGAAATGGTCAATAACGGTGTGAGTGGAGAAATTCACGGTGAACGACGATATCGCCATTCACCGTGAAACGAGGAAGTGGCTGTATTACCAGCCGACGCCAACACCCATGGTGTACAGCGTGTCGTCAACATTCCCCTGATTACTTTCGATACGGGTACGTGACACTTTCATGGTCATAGAAGACCAATCAGTCAGCTTGAAGCGCAGGCCTGCATCCGCTTTCAGATAAATGGGTGCCGTGCCATCAAATGAACGTCCCAATTCACCGTTGGTGAAGGCTTCAACGTTTTTGCTGAACAAATAGCGGTTGTACGCCCACTTTATCGCGCCAGAGTAGAAGTCATCATCGCCCTGATCGCGGTACACGAAGGTTTGGGAGTTGACCAGAGACGTCAGTGAGAACGCGCCTAAATCATTATCCCAGAACTGATAACCGGGACCGAGACCGAAAGAACGGTTGATTTTAATGCTTTCAATCCAGTCACGTTTGTACTGATAACGGCCCTGCCAGAACCAGTTTTCATCCACGAATTTATCCAGCGCATATTCGCCAGCCGCATTCTTGGTGCTCTCGACTTTATCCTCTTTTGCCAAATGGTAGCTGGCATCAAGGTTGTGTCGCCATGTATCGTGGCGTGCTTTGGTGTTCAGCGTCACATCGTAGTTATCGGTTTCTGTCGAGCTTTTCTTGTGCGACATGCCAGCATCGATATTGCCTTTCCAGGCGAAATCGGTCACCAGCGGCTTCTGTGCCACGATGGAAGTGATTTCGGACAGTGGCAATGTTTGCGGACCTGCTGCTTCGTTAGCAAGCGACGGGCTTGCGACGATAGCGCGGTTTTCGCCCGCTTTGATCGTTGGATACAGTACGCCTTTCTCGTAGCGTTCGCCTTGAATCACCAGACCGTGGTCAGATTCAAAGGTTTTCACCTGATCCCAGGCTACGGAGATGGAGCCTGCATAGTCGGTGTTGATAAAGAGTTTGCCGCCGTCAAGCAGCGTGATTTTCCCTGTGACTTTGTCGCCATTGTTCAGCCAGATGGTGTCAGCACGACTTTGCGTCATGCCTGCGGAGAGGGCGATGACCAAGCTGAGGGAAGAGATTGCGTGTTTGGATAGTGTCATTATTGCCAAATAAACCGTGGTGACAGGTAGTGAGATGTCCGTCGAAGACGTACAGCCGATAAAAACGAACCGGTTTAGCCCGGAACGGCAAACATTAACAGGAATCTGAGTGATGCTCTACCCGAAAACGATAATTGATTAGAATGTAAATAGTTATAAAAGTTGCTATTGATGATTAACCGCTATAACGCGATGTCTGTCACATTTTTAGCGGTAGCAGAGGACATCGATGTGGGGTGGGGATCTCTGGCCTGCGTGTTTCAGGCCAGAGAGCGTGTGCGATGATTTTGCTACGCGGTACGCTGCGTGCGTGATGTATTGCTGCTAAGGAAACGTGAGGTCAGGAACGTCCTTACGCGGAACACGATTCGTTCCTGGAAGAGAACGCATAGCGTCACGGTGCTGAGCAGGAAAATGATATAGCCCGTCATGGACAACTGCACTTGACCGGCTGCGGCAATACACTGATCCCAATCGCTGAAACAGGCCATCGGGTTACCGCGTACCAGCTGTTCCAAAGTGCGGAACAGATTGAAGAGCGGAACATGTAGCGCAAAGATGGAGAGCGATGCAGCACCCAGTCGTGGCGACCAATGCCGCAGCCACTCGCTGTCAGGCTCACGCGCCAGCGCACTGAGACACACTAAACCGACCTGAGCTGGCAACAGCAAACCGTTGTGCAGCAGAAAGTACCAATAAGCGTCACCTTTCGTGAATAGCCAGGTTGCGACGAGGAAGTTGATACCGATAAACATGGCAACGCTGTAGCGCTGGCCCTTGCTTAATGGTGAGCGATCTTTCTGGCGATAATGACGAAACAGCGCATAGCCTAAAATTCCAGCCAGAAATTCTGGCAAACGAAAGATCGGCCCACGCTGCAACAGCCCTGTGTACGGCATGCCGAACTGTTGCTGCCAAATCACCCAAATCGGCGGTAGCAGATACAGTAAGCAAACAATCCCCATCCACAGCCACGGATGACGGCTGTTCAACAGACGCGGAGCCAACAGCGGAAACGCCAGATAGAAAAAGAACAGCGTAGAAAGCGACCATAACGGGGCATTGAAGGTCAGGAAGTAGGGATTCCATGCCTGCAACATCAGTACCTGCAATAACCCGTTGAACGCCAGTTGTGCATTCGTCATGTAATGGCGCAGCGTTTCGGGGTCGGCAGCGGGATCGTTGGTGTCATAAATGACGAAGCGCGCGCTGGCAACTTGCCCTTCCGGCGGCACCGCCAGCCACTGCATGAGCGTAACTACGGCAATAGAAGACAACAGGGCAATGATATGGATAGGGTAAAGATTAAAGAAGCGTTTAGCCCAGAACTGGCGAACAGGTTCACGCAGACGCCCGTCCTTAATGTAGACATGCGCGAGCAAAAAGCCAGACAGGACAAAGAACGTGCTGGTGGCGAAGAATCCCATACTAGTGAGTTCACTCAAGAAAGGGATACGCTCACGCTGGGGATAAATGTGAACCGTGTGATAAATCATCACATAGCAGCCGAGCAAAAATCGTAACCATTCCAGGCCGATAAATCGCTCTTTACTGACCTTCTTCATGTTGTTCCTCAACGTTAAACTCGGTGTAAAAGCTTAAAAATGCGATTACAAACTAGTTTAGACGAGAGCAACGTCACATTAATTAGGATAATGGCTATAAATGCCGGTGCCGTTTAGCAACCGTTTAATTTATTGGGATAGCGGTGGTATTTCCACCAACTTCTGCTGCATCCTCGCTCGCGCGAGGATAATCTCGATGGGAGGGGCGCCTGAGCGCCTTATCCTTACCGCTGATCATAACTGCCTGTTGTTACGGTTTGATTAAATGACTTTTTCTTGCAATACCCAGACGGCTGCTTCAACGCGCGATTTAAGCTTCATTTTCTTCAACAGGTGTTTGACGTGAACTTTAACAGTACTTTCCGTAATGGTGAGCTTACGTGCAATCACTTTATTAGAGAGTCCCTGAGCCAGCAATTTCAGAATATCGCGCTCGCGTGGCGTGAGTTGCTGAATATCCCGGTCACTGCTGTGGCGGCTTTCACGCAGGCTAGCGGCCAGAATCGGTGTCAATGTTTCACTCAGCACCATTTTCCCAGATGCCGCCTGATGCAGTGCGGCTAATAAATCTTCCGGCTCCATATCTTTCAGCAGGTAACCATCGGCGCCATTCTTTAAGGCATTGACCACATCGTCTTCATGGTTAGATACGCTAAAGACCACAATGCGGCCGGACAGTGACTTTTCCCGCAGACGATTTAGTGTTTCCAGGCCATTCATACCGGGCATATTTAAATCGAGCAGAATCAAATCCGGGTCCAACTGTTCCGCGAGTTCGACACCCTGTTCGCCGTGACTGGCTTCACCCGCCACCTGTAACTCTGGGTCCATGCTGATGAGTTGTTTAACGCCATTGCGCAACATGGGATGGTCATCAATCAGCAGTAGGGTGGCGGCGTCTTCGTTAATCATGTGTTTCTCCTGTTAATGGTAGCCGGTGACGGTATTCGGAGAGGAAACTGACATTGACTTCAGTCCCCCCCAGTGGCCGGCGTCGAACAATGCATTCGCCGTGCAAACCTCGTGCACGGTCGCGCATGATAATCAGTCCATAGTGGTTGGCGCGGCTGGCATCATCGGGAATGCCGATGCCGTTATCCGTCACGCTAAGTTCAATACAACCCTGACGTAGTTGCAGCGTGATATCGACCTGCGTGGCCTGCGCGTGTTTATAAATATTGCTCAGCGCTTCACGCACAATTTGTAGAACGTGAATGCCTTGATGAGCAGAAACCGACTGTGGTGGCAAATGGTAATGCAGTTCGATGGGATACCCTAACCGCTTGCCGAATTCATCGACCGATGCCCGCAGTGCGGCAAGTAAGCCAGACTCAGACAGTTTCAGCCGGAAGGTGGTCAACAGCTCACGCAGTTGGCGATAGGCGGTGTTCAACTCTTCCCGCATTTCCGTCAGCAACTGCTGTGAAGCGGGGGGCAAATCGCCGCCCTGCATTTGCAGACAGCTCACCTGAATTTTCAGGCAGGAGAGGGATTGTGCGATAGAGTCGTGTAGTTCACGGGCAATGGTGGCGCGTTCTTCCATCAGCATCAACTGCTGCTGATGGTTGGATTGTCGTTCTAACGCCAGCGTACTGGTCAACTGCTCTAATAAGGTATTCAGCAACTGATTCTGATCGCGACTGAGTGCGGTATTACCCGGCAATGTGGCCAGCACAACGCCGTATTGTCCGTGTTTATCGTGGAGATCCCAACAGTGAGGATCACCCGGCAATTCTTCACGTTTTGCCTGCATCCCGCAGCTCTGACAGCTGTTATCCGGGCAGTGATCCGGTTGTAATTGGCTGAAATCGCTGAACTGATGAAACTGCTCCTGATTGTTATCTTCATACAGCCGCAGTTGAATATTGCGCAGCGGCGTTAATGAGGGTAATTCGTTCAAGATCGGCATCAGCCGACTACACAACGGCGCACCAGTATGCAGGCGGCGACTGGCGCGATAAAGGAAAGAAAGCAGATCGTTTTTCTGTTGCAGATCGGCGGTTTTCTCGGCCACGCGCTGTTCCAGACTATGGTACATGGCGGAAAGTTCATCCGACATGCTGTTCAACACCTGTCCCAACGTGCTCATTTCATCATGGCCGTTGATGGTGACGCGTTGGGTGAAGTCACCCTGTCCGATAGCCTGCGCCATCGAAACCAGACGTCGCCACGGCGTTAACAAGCGGCGACGTAGATAAAAGAACGTGGTAACCAGCAGGATAAACATGATGCCGATGAAGATACGCTGCACCAGCGTGACCATCATTAACCGCTGCTCGGTTTTATGATCGATAGCGGAAACCAGATCGTCCAGTTGTTTCACGAAACGAGCGACATCCGGCGAGGCATCGGCAGAGTGCGTCGCCTGCCGCAGATGCGGTTGCAGGCTCTCCAGCCAGAAAACGCGCAGCGCAGTGAATTGTTCACTGAGTCCTTCCCGGCGCACCGCCTGCTGAAGGTCGCTACTGATTTCATCTTCTTCCAGTTCTTGCAGATAAATTTCATTCTCGGCAGAGAGCGGCACCATCGATAGCAACCGGTAGCTTTGCATACGCAGCGAGCCTGCTTTATTAATGGCGTGCGCATTCCCTTGGATGCTTTGTGACATCCAACTGGAAACCGACATGCCGGCAATACCCAGCAAACCGAGTAGCAGCATCAATAGTGCAACCTGATTGACGAGCGACAGCGGCAGCAGGAAACGTTTCAACATAATAAAGCGACCTCTGCTGGAGGAGTAGAAAACCAGTACCGAGAAGGATAACCCTTTTGGCATTTTTCCCGATCCTACATGATAACCCTATACCCACTAGTGAGTACCACCGAATATCCACGCCTTGAAAGGGGATATGACAGTAAGAAAAAAGAGAGAGATAACAGATTGAATTATTGATGCTTATTTTTCTATTTTTATTACTCATTAAGGAGTGTGGTTATTTTTACCCGGTTTTTTTACCTGACAGCGCGTTGATTTGCATCAACTTTACCTGCTGTGTAATCCCTAATGTTGCGCCTTAATTCTACCGCGTTTTTATTTATCGAGGTTTTTATGACGCAGCCTTCATCACCCGAAAAAGTATCGCAAAGCACGCTGATAAGGGAATGGAATCCTGAAGATGCAAAATTATGGCAATCTGGTGGACAACGGATTGCACAGCGTAATCTTTGGATCTCCGTACCGTGCCTGCTGTTGTCGTTTTGTGTCTGGATGATTTTCAGCACCGTAGCCGTTAACCTAAACAAGGTCGGATTTAGTTTTACCACAGACCAGTTATTTTTGCTTACTGCGTTGCCTTCCGTCTCCGGCGCGCTGTTGCGTGTGCCTTACTCCTTCGTTATCCCCATGGTTGGCGGTCGCCGTTGGACGACATTAAGTACCATCATCCTGGTGATCCCGTGTATTTGGCTCGGGTTTGCCGTACAGAACCCGCAAACGCCTTACAGCATTTTCGTTACGATTTCCCTGATGTGTGGTTTCGCGGGGGCTAATTTTGCTTCCAGCATGGCTAACATCAGTTTCTTTTTTCCTAAATCACGTCAGGGCAGTGCGTTAGGTATTAACGGTGGATTGGGTAACCTCGGCGTGAGCGTGATGCAGTTGCTGGTGCCGGTGGTGATTTTTCTGCCGATTCTGGGCTTTTCCGGTAATGGCGTTGTTCAGCCGGACGGTAACCAAATTTGGTTGCACCATGCCGCGTGGATGTGGGTACCGTTTCTGGTGATTGCCGCAACCGCTGCCTGGTTTGGCATGAACGATCTGTCGACGGCCAATGCATCAATACGCAAGCAGTTACCCGTTTTGAAGCAAATGCACCTGTGGGTACTCAGTTTCCTGTATCTGTCCACGTTTGGCTCATTTATCGGTTTCTCGGCGGGCTTCGGCATGCTGTCCAGAACGCAGTTTCCCGACATCGTTATTCTGTATTACGCGTTCTTCGGGCCGCTGCTGGGCGCGTTGGCGCGCCCGGTTGGCGGCATGCTGTCCGATCGCTTTGGCGGTGTGAAAGTCACGTTGATTAACTTCATCCTGATGGCGATTTTCTCGGTGTTACTGTTCCTGTCTTTGCCGAGTGCGAACTCTGCAGGTTCATTCGGGATGTTCTTTGGCATCTTCATGATGTTGTTCCTGACGGCGGGTTTGGGGAGTGGGTCAACGTTCCAGATGATTGCCGTGATTTTCCGTAAATTAACGGGAGATCGGGTTAAAGCGCAGGGTGGCAGCGATGCGGATGCACAGAGTTCTGCCGCTACAGATACCGCCGCGGCGCTGGGCTTCATTTCGGCCATTGGCGCTATTGGCGGCTTCTTCATCCCGCAAGCCTTCGGGATGTCGCTTGAGTTAACCGGCTCACCCACCGGTGCCATGAAAGTGTTTGTGGTGTGCTACGTGGTGTGCATCTTGGTGACCTGGTTGTTCTATGCCAGAAAGCAACGCTAAGCGTTGAGTTGACTTGCTTCATTCCTCCCAACTGCCTCTTGGTCACATTTTTATGTCGACTGAGAGGTGGTTCCGTGCGCGGTTAATGCTGTCATTTTCATGCTACTCTGTAGCACGCGCCCGGCACGGGACGGCTCACACGCCGCTCGCCCCGTGACCCCAGGCTTTCGGCGTGAATTATGCCGCTACGCGGTGCCTTCGTCGATATCGGACTTTGCGGATCGCTTGCGACACGTTTACTCGCCCCATAAATGGGGCTCGCCCTTCGGGCCAGCACGAGTGCTGTTCAAAAACGTCTCTGACGTTTTTGTCCGACGTGGCGCAAGCTTTCGCCGCATCCTTGCGGCTCATCCTAAGCCCGCTCTCTCCTCAGCATAATTTTTTACGCCAGAAAAATAAGGACAGAGAACTAATAGGTAATCTCTCTTGTTCGCACGATTTTTCGCCACCCTCCGACTACTACCTCTAAATAGTCGTGTGTATGAATTCAGTATAAACACAAAATCAGTGGTTTTATTTTTATCTTTTAAAATCATTTATTTATGTGTTTTTTTTATAATAATTCTTTGGTGGTAGAGGGTGATGTACTCCGTTTTTTACCGGGGGACACTCTTGATCGTTATCAAGTTTGGCGGCGCGGTTGCTGGATACCCTAGCGCCAATTTGAGCGATGTGTCGTTAGCAAAAACAGATGTCTGCTACGAGCATTTCATAACGACAGGAGCCAACAGGCTTCGCAGCAGGAGAGTCCGGATGAGCAAATTCCTTGACCGGTTACGTTACTTCAAACAACTGGCCGAACCGTTTTCCGACGGTCACGGGCAAACCCTCAATACCAATCGTGACTGGGAAGACGGCTATCGCAGTCGCTGGCAGCATGACAAAATCGTGCGTTCTACCCACGGGGTAAACTGTACCGGTTCATGTAGCTGGAAGATTTATGTGAAAAACGGTCTGGTGACGTGGGAAACGCAGCAGACTGACTACCCGCGTACCCGCCCGGACCTGCCTAACCATGAACCTCGCGGCTGCCCGCGCGGTGCCAGTTACTCCTGGTATCTCTACAGCGCCAACCGCCTGAAATACCCGATGATGCGTAAGCGCCTGCTGAAGCTGTGGCGTGAAGCGAAACTGACGCACAGCGATCCGGTTGATGCCTGGGCGTCTATCGTCAATGACCCCGAAAAAACCAAATACTACAAACAAATTCGTGGCCGTGGTGGCTTCGTTCGTTCTGACTGGAATGAAGTCAACGAACTGATCGCTGCCTCTAACGTTTACACCACCAAGACCTTCGGCCCAGACCGCGTGATCGGTTTCTCTCCGATTCCTGCGATGTCGATGGTGTCCTACGCAGCGGGTGCCCGTTACCTGTCTCTGCTCGGCGGCGTGTGCCTGAGCTTCTACGACTGGTACTGTGACTTGCCACCGGCATCACCAATGACCTGGGGTGAGCAGACCGACGTACCGGAGTCTGCCGACTGGTATAATTCCTCTTACATCATTGCCTGGGGCTCTAACGTTCCGCAAACCCGCACGCCGGATGCACACTTCTTTACGGAAGTTCGCTACAAAGGCACCAAAACCGTCGCGGTCACGCCGGACTACGCTGAAATCGCCAAGCTGTGCGACCACTGGCTGAACCCGAAACAAGGTACCGACAGCGCAATGGCGCTGGCAATGGGCCACGTGATTCTGAAAGAGTTCCACCTCGACAAACCGAGCCAGTATTTCAGCGAGTACGTTCGTCAATACACGGACTTACCGATGCTGGTGCTGCTGGAGCCGCGTGAAGACGGTTATTACGCGGCGGGTCGTATGCTGCGTGCTTCCGATCTGGTGGATAACCTCGGCCAAGACAATAACCCGCAGTGGAAAACCATCGCGATTGACGATGAAAGCGGCAATCTGACGGCTCCGCAAGGATCGATCGGCTACCGCTGGGGCGATCAGGGTAAATGGAATCTGGAACAGCGCGATGGCGTCAGCGGCGAAGAAGTGAAGTTGCGCTTGAGCCTGCTGGGGTCGCACGACGATGTGGTTGATGTCGGCTTCCCGTATTTTGGCGGCGCGGTCAGCGAACATTTCAACAACGTTGCGCTAGAAGAAATCCTGCTGCACAAACTGCCCGTTAAGCGCCTGACGCTGGCTGACGGTAGCGAAGCGCTGGTGGCCTGCGTGTATGACCTGACCATGGCAAACTACGGTCTGGATCGCGGTCTGGACGACGACAACTGCGCACGTGATTATGACGATGTAAAAGCGTACAGCCCAGCCTGGGCCGAGAAAATTACAGGCGTTTCTCGTCAGAACATCATCCGTATTGCGCGTGAATTCGCGGATAACGCGGATAAAACGCACGGTCGTTCTATGGTCATCGTCGGTGCGGGTATCAACCACTGGTACCACATGGACATGAACTACCGCGGCATCATCAACATGCTGATTTTCTGCGGCTGTGTTGGTCAGAGCGGTGGCGGTTGGGCGCACTACGTCGGACAAGAAAAACTACGTCCGCAAACCGGTTGGACGCCGCTGGCGTTTGGTCTGGACTGGCAGCGTCCGCCTCGTCACATGAACAGTACGTCGTTCTTCTATAACCACTCTAGCCAGTGGCGTTATGAAACCGTCGCGCCGCAGGAACTGCTGTCACCACTGGCAGATAAATCCCGCTTTACCGGCAGCATGATTGACTTCAACGTGCGCGCCGAGCGTATGGGCTGGCTGCCGTCTGCACCGCAGCTGAACGTTAACCCGCTGGATATCGCAGAGAAAGCGCGTGCCGCCGGTGTCACGCCGCAGGAATATACCGTTGCTGCGTTGAAATCAGGTGAAATCAAATTTGCCGCTGAACAGCCGGATAGTCCGCAAAACTACCCGCGCAACCTGTTCATCTGGCGTTCTAACCTGCTGGGTTCTTCCGGTAAAGGCCACGAATATATGCTGAAGTACCTGCTGGGTACGGAGCACGGCATTCAAGGGCAAGATCTGGGTACCGCGGGCAGCGTGAAGCCGGAAGAAGTGGAATGGCGCGACCAGGGCGTTGAAGGCAAGTTGGATCTGGTGGTGACGCTTGATTTCCGTATGTCCAGCACCTGTCTGTACTCCGACATCGTCCTGCCAACGGCAACCTGGTACGAAAAAGACGACATGAATACCTCGGACATGCATCCGTTTATTCACCCGCTGTCTGCGGCTGTCGATCCGGCGTGGGATTCCAAAAGCGATTGGGAAATCTATAAAGGCATCGCGAAAGCCTTCTCCCGCGTGTGTCAAGGACACCTTGGTCAGGAAACCGATCTGGTTACGTTGCCGATTCAGCATGACTCCCCGGCAGAAATGGCGCAGCCGTTCGGCGTGGATGACTGGAAAAAAGGCGAATGCGATCTGATTCCGGGCAAAACTGCACCACACCTAATGATGGTGGAGCGCGATTACCCGAACCTGTACGAACGTTTCACCTCGCTCGGTCCATTGATGGACAAGCTGGGCAACGGCGGTAAAGGCATCGGCTGGAACACGCAGACCGAAGTCGATTTTCTGAAAAAGCTGAACTACACCAAGGCTGACGGTGCGGCGGCGGGTCGTCCGAAGATTGAAACGGCGATCGATGCGGCAGAAGTGATTCTGTCTCTGGCTCCAGAAACCAACGGTCAGGTAGCGGTGAAGGCGTGGGAAGCGCTGAGCAAATTCACTGGTCGTGACCACACGCATCTGGCACTGAATAAAGAAGACGAGAAAATTCGCTTCCGCGATATTCAGGCGCAGCCGCGCAAGATTATCTCCAGCCCGACCTGGTCTGGTTTGGAAGACGAACACGTTTCCTATAACGCCTGTTATACCAACGTTCATGAGCTGATTCCGTGGCGTACGCTGTCCGGTCGCCAACAGCTGTATCAAGACCATGAATGGATGCGTGCCTTTGGTGAAAGCCTGCTGGTGTACCGTCCGCCAGTCGATACCCGTGCGGCTGAGCCGGTGCTGAATAAGAAGCCTAACGGCAACCCGGAAAAACCGCTGAACTTCCTGACGCCGCACCAGAAATGGGGTATTCACTCCACGTACAGCGACAACCTGTTGATGCTGACGCTGGGTCGCGGTGGCCCGATTATCTGGCTGAGCGAAGATGATGCCCGCGATTTGGGTATTGCGGATAACGACTGGGTAGAAGCGTTTAACGCCAACGGTGCGCTGACGGCGCGTGCGGTTGTCAGCCAGCGTGTGCCGGCGGGGATGACCATGATGTACCACGCGCAGGAACGCATTATTAACCTGCCAGGGTCGGAAATTACCCAGCAGCGCGGCGGTATTCACAACTCGGTAACCCGTATCACGCCGAAACCGACCCATATGATCGGCGGTTATGCCCAGTTGGCTTATGGCTTTAACTACTACGGCACCGTCGGGTCAAACCGCGATGAGTTCGTCGTAGTTCGTAAAATGAAACGCATCGACTGGCTGGATGATGAAGGTCAGGACTATGTACAGAAAGCGGTACAGCAGGAGAAAGCCTGATGAAAATTCGTTCACAAGTGGGCATGGTGCTGAATCTGGACAAATGCATCGGCTGTCACACCTGCTCCGTTAGCTGTAAAAACGTCTGGACCAGCCGTGAAGGGATGGAATACGCCTGGTTCAACAACGTCGAAACCAAACCGGGCGTGGGTTATCCCCATGCCTGGGAAGATCAGGAAAAGTGGAAGGGCGGCTGGATACGTAAAATCAGCGGCAAGCTTGAACCGCGGATGGGTAACCGCATTAGCGTGTTGTCCAAAATTTTTGCTAACCCTGATGTGCCAGAAATCGACGACTACTATGAACCGTTCGACTACGACTATCAGAACCTGCGTAAAGCGCCGGAAGGTAAACATCAGCCTGTCGCCCGTCCACGCTCGCTGATTACCGGTCAGCGGATGAAGAAAATCGAAACCGGCCCGAACTGGGAAGACGATCTGGGTGGTGAATTTAGCGTACGCGCCAAAGATAAAAACTTTGAGCATATGCAGAAAGAGATGTACGGCCAGTTCGAAAACACGTTCATGATGTATTTGCCGCGCCTGTGCGAACACTGTCTGAATCCAGCATGCGTGGCGACCTGTCCGAGTGGCGCAATCTACAAACGCGGCGAAGACGGTATCGTCCTGATCGATCAGGACAAGTGCCGTGGCTGGCGTATGTGTTTGACCGGTTGCCCGTACAAGAAAATTTACTTCAACTGGAAGAGCGGCAAATCAGAAAAATGTATTTTCTGCTACCCGCGTATTGAAAGTGGTCAGCCAACGCTGTGTTCAGAAACCTGCGTTGGACGTATCCGCTATCTGGGTGTGCTGCTCTATGATGCCGATCGCATCGAACAAGCGGCTTCGGTGGAAAACGAGAAAGATCTGTACCAGAGCCAACTGGATGTGTTCCTTGACCCGCATGACCCTAAAGTCATTGAACAAGCGCTGAAAGATGGCATTCCAAACAGCGTGATTGACGCGGCGCAGAAATCACCGGTGTACAAAATGGCGATGGACTGGAAGCTGGCTCTACCGCTGCACCCAGAATACCGCACGCTGCCGATGGTCTGGTACGTGCCGCCGTTGTCACCGATTCAGTCTGCTGCGGATGCGGGCCAATTGGCGCACACCGGCGTACTGCCGGACGTCGAAAGTCTGCGTATTCCGGTGCAGTATCTGGCGAACCTGCTGACCGCAGGGGATACCGAGCCTGTCTTGCTGGCGCTGAAACGTATGCTGGCGATGCGTCACTACAAACGTGCAGAAACCGTGGAAGGCAAAATCGATACCAGCGCGCTGGAGCAGGTTGGGCTGACTGAAGCACAGGCGCAGGAAATGTACCGCTATCTGGCGATTGCTAACTACGAAGATCGTTTTGTGATCCCGTCAAGCCATCGTGAACTGGCGCGTGAAGCCTTCCCTGAAAGCAAGGGCTGCGGTTTTAGCTTTGGCGATGGTTGCCACGGTAGCGATACCAAATTCAACCTGTTTAACAGCAAGCGTATTGATGCCATTGATGTCAGCAACAAAACGCGCGACATGAACAGCAAAATCATGCGGGAGACGAATCATGATTAGCCTGCGGATTATTGCCAGACTGCTGGACTATCCCGATAGCGAGCTGTGGGAAAACAAGGCGGAGTTGATCGAAGCGGTAGAGCAGGCTGATGCTTTACCGCTGCGTGAGAGTCATCAGCTCATGCAGTTCATCAATACGTTGTGCGCACAGGATCTGTTGGACAAGCAGGCGGAGTATAGCGGCCTGTTTGACCGCGGTCGGGCGACCTCATTGCTGCTGTTCGAACACGTTCACGGTGAGTCTCGCGATCGTGGTCAGGCAATGGTCGATCTCATGCAGCAATATCAGGATGCCGGTCTGGCACTGGATTGCCGTGAGCTGCCGGACTACCTGCCGCTGTATCTTGAGTACCTTTCTCGTCTGGAACCCGCGCAAGGTCGCGCGGGTTTACTCGACATCGCGCCGATTCTGGCGTTGATTGGTGCGCGTTTGCAGCAGCGTGACAGCAGCTATGCCGCGCTGTTCGATCTGCTGTTGGCGTTGTCCGGCAGTGACCTGAAAAGTGACGATGTCACACACCAGGTCGCTGACGAGGCGCGCGACGACACGCCGCAGGCGCTGGATGCCGTGTGGGAAGAGGAACAGGTTAAGTTCCTCGGCGAAGAAGGCTGCGCATCGGCTCAACAAACGCAACACCAACGCCGCTTCGCTGGCGCGGTGGTGCCGCAATATCTGAATCTTGACGCTACATCGGCGGGAGGGCAACGCTAATGAGTGCAATCACGAACTATTTCAATGTGTTCTTTTTTGACATCTATCCTTACCTGGCGATGGCTATTTTCCTGATTGGCAGCTGGCTGCGTTATGACTACGGCCAGTACAGCTGGCGTGCCGGTTCGAGCCAAATGCTGGATAAGAAAGGGATGCGTCTGGCGTCTAACCTGTTCCATCTGGGGATTCTTGGTGTATTTGCCGGGCACTTCCTCGGTATGCTGACGCCACACTGGATGTACGAAGCCTTCCTGCCAATGGATGTAAAACAGAAAATGGCGATGTTCGGCGGTGGTGCGGCAGGTCTGCTGACGTTTGTTGGTGGCGTGCTGTTGTTAAAGCGCCGTCTGACCAACCCACGTATTCGTGCGACTTCCAGCGTTGGCGACATTCTCATTCTGTCTTTACTGGTGATTCAGGCTGGTTTAGGTGTACTGACCATCCCGTTCTCTGCACAGCATATGGACGGCAGCGAAATGCTGAAGTTGGTCGGTTGGGCACAGAGCGTGGCGTACTTCCAAGGTGGTGCGTCTGCACATCTGGTGGGGGTCGCGCTGATCTTCAAACTGCATATCGTGTTGGGGCTGACGCTGTTCGTTCTGTTCCCGTTTTGCCGTCTGGTTCACATTTGGAGCGCACCGGTCGAGTACCTGACTCGTCGCTACCAGCTTGTGCGTAACCGCCGCTAAGTATGATAAAAACGGCGGCGTTATGATAACGTCGCCGTTTTAATCTCTTCTTTTTATCTTTCCCCGCCAACAGCACTCACCACCGGCAGTTCAATCGATTACTTGCTTCGTGACGTCGTCCATTGCACGGCGAAGACGCTGGCTAGTACGATCGCCAAACCTAAGAACGCGGTGCCCGTCATCGACTGGGAAAGCAACGCCCAGCCGAGCACCACGGCAGTCAGCGGGCTCAACAACCCCAATGAGGCCACGGCAACCGTCGGCAGGCGCGTCACGCCACGAAACCAGAGCCCATAAGCGAGCACCGCACCCGCAAGACAGAGGTAGGTGTAGGCCGCCCACTGCGACAGAGTCAATGTAGGCAGCGGTGCATCGGCTAGCCATGCAACGGGTGCCAGCATCAACCCACCGATGAAAAGTTGCCAGCCGGTAAGCGGCAGCACGGGGAGATCAAGCTGCCAGCGACGCGTCAACCAGACGCCCATCGCCATGCACATTGCACCCAGCAGTGCGGCGGCGATTCCCACAGGTTCAAATGTCGTCTGCGGCGACAGCAGCAACGTGGCCATACCAATCACGCCGATGACCGCTGACCACAGCGTGGCCTGTCTGGGCGTTCGATGATCTACAACCCAGACTAACACCATGATCAACAGCGGTTGGATCGCGCTCAGTACCGCAGCCAATCCACCCGGTAAACGATAAGCGGCGACGAACAGCAGCGCTTGAAAAACACCGATATTCAGGGCGCTGAGTACGACTACACGCCACCAGTCTTGCCGGGCGGGAAAGCGCCGGGTGAATAAAAGCAGCAACAGTCCCGCAGGCAGCACGCGGATAAGTGCCGCGGTGAAGGGGCGATCCGGCGGCAGGAGTTCTGATGTCACGATATAAGTGGAGCCCCAAATCGCGGGGGCCAATGCTGTGAGTATGACGTCACGCCAGTAGTGTGGTGAGGATGTCGTGTTCATGACTTTACCTTTAATTCAAGATACTATGATAGTGTTGATTAATTAACTTGAAGTCAAGATAAATGAAAAATCAAACCAGCGAGCACGATGCGGTAGATGTCATTCTTGAACAATGGCGGCGCGAGCGACCCGATTTGGATGCCAGCCCGATGGGGCCGATTGGACGCCTCAGACGATGTGCTGTGCTTATGGATCAGCGCCTGGAATCCTGCTTTTCCAAATTCGATCTAAGCAGTTGGGAATTTGATATGCTGGCTACGCTGCGTCGTGCGGGGGCGCCGTACTGCCTCAGTCCGACTGATTTGTTCTCTACGTTGATGGTGACGTCAGGAACCATGACCCATCGGCTCAAGCGCCTTGAAATCCGAGGATTTATCGAGCGCGTACAGAACGAACAGGATGCGCGTAGTACGCTCGTACAACTTACCAACACGGGGCTTGAGCTAATTAATCGCGCCGTCGAAGCGCATATTGAGAACGAGCGGCAGGTGCTTTCTGCGTTATCTACGGATGTGCTGGCTGCACTTGATGCTAATCTCGCTACGCTATTACGAGCGTTGGAAAGTCATAACAAAGGGAACTGATCCATGTCTGAATATCGTGCTTCAATTAGCTGGCGGCGTGATGGGCAAGATTTTATTGATAATCGCTACAGCCGACTGCATCAATGGCAGTTTGACGGCGGTATTACGCTACGCGCCTCATCGTCTCCCCATGTCGTTCCATTGCCTTTTTCGCTGGAAGATGCAGTCGATCCTGAAGAGGCGTTGGTGGCCTCGTTGTCCAGCTGTCATATGCTGTGGTTTCTGTCGATTGCAGCCAAAAAGCGGTTTTGCGTGGATGATTATCAGGACCATGCGGTGGGAACGATGGGCGTGAATGCGACGGGAAAAATGGCGATGCTCGATGTCACGCTACATCCACAGGTCACATTCAGCGGCGAAAAACAGCCTACCGCCGAACAATATGCCACGCTGCACGAGCTGGCGCATGAGGCTTGCTACATTGCGCACTCGGTGAATTTCCCGGTGAACTGCGAGCCGACGTTAGGGACGAACAATTGAGCCTAACGGATTGATGACGCGAAGAGATCGGCGAAAATCATCGCCCGATACGTTTAGATCGGGCGATATGACAATGATACTTACCATCCGGTAATACGTTGCCAGGTTTCTTGCTCATGCCGGTGTGATTTCAGCACCTGATAGTGTTGATGCATCGCGGCCGTTGCACAGGCGTGGTTAGGCAATATCCGCAACCGCGTGCCGACGGGGAAATGATCGACTGAAAATCCACGGTCGGTGGGTAGCGCGATGATGCCGTGTTCCTGATTGGTGACAGTCACGCAGAGGTCGTGGTAAGGGCTGCCATACAGGTCGCAAACCAGCCCGTAACCGTAATCTTTCGCCTGAGAGGCTGTACCGCGATCGCGGGAGAGCGCCATCCAGCCCGCGTCGATAAATACCCAACTTTTTTCGCGGTTGTGTCCAATCACGGTGCTAACGACCGACAGGGCGATATCATCCAGCGAACAGACCCCGACATTTTTCATCACCAGATCGAACGTGGTGAATACGCCCGCCCTGACTTCGGTAACGCCGGTTAAGTCTTCGGCAAAGTGCGCCGTCGGTGTGGCACCCACGCTGAGCACAGGGCAGGCAATCCCCAGCGCTCGCACACGTTGTCCTGCGGTGTTGATGGCAGCGCATTCGGCACGCGCCGCTGCCCTGATCGCCTCGTCCGTGCGGCAGGCGTAAGACTCCCCGGCATGAGTCAGTAGGCCGGTGAGCGTCGCGCCGTTGCCGTCGATCTGCTTCGCTAGCTCAAGCAGCGCATCGCTTTCTGGCGGGATGCCGCCGCGATGTCCGTCACAGTCGATCTCGATAAACACCGAAAATGTCACGTTATTGGCGCGTGCGAAATCGGTCACCGCACGAGCCTGTTCCGCGCTATCCAGCAAAATATGAATATTCACGCCTTTATGGATGAGATTAGCGATACGCGGCAGCTTGTGCGGAGCGATCCCCACGGCGTAGAGTTGGTTGGTATAACCCGCCGCGGCAAAAGCCTCCGCTTCTGCCAGCGTCGAAACCGTTGCCGGTGAGGCGGAATCTTTGAGCAGATAACGACCAGCCTCAATCGAGCGTAGCGTTTTGAGATGTGGGCGAACCTGGCTGCCTAGATTTTCCGTACGCTGATAAAGCCTATCGATATTGCGTTGAAAGCGGAATTCATCAATCAGCAAAAAGGGCGTTTCCAGCGTGTTAAGCCACTCGACGTTACTCATTGCATGTCTCCATTTTGTTTCGCTGCCTGCCAGGCGGCAAGAATGCGTTGACCGATATATAAGTCCTGAATGGATAAGCCAGAACTGTCAAAAATGGTGATGTCGTCCGGCGTCTGCCGTCCCGCTGTGTTCCCGCTGATGACATCGCCGATGGCGGTCAGTGTCACATGCGCTGGCGCGTGTTGAAACTCACCAATGGTTCTGGACTGAGAAGGGAGATCGCAAAACAGGCGGCCAGCGGTAAACAGTTCTGGCGGCAGTTCCTGCTTGCCGACGGCGTCCGATCCCATACTGACGACATGCGTTCCGGCGTTAACCCACTCAGCGTTAAACAGCGGCGCGCGGGATGGCGTTGCCGTCACGATGATATCCGCGGCGCGGCACGCGCTTTCGGCATCGCAGACTTGTGCATCCAGTCCGATAGCGTTGAGTTCTTGCGCCATTTCTGCGGATTTGCTGTTATCACGCCCGATAATCAGCACGGTACGAATGGGACGTATTCTTGCCAGTGCAGCGCATTCGTAACGAGCCTGATGACCTGTTCCGAACACGGCCAGAACAGAGGAATCCGGTCTTGCCAGCAGATCGGCGGCGACGGCATCGGCGGCAGCGGTACGAAAGGCGTTAACTTTTCCGGCCTCTATGGCCGCAGCCATTTTCCCGATTTGCTGATCGAACAGCAGAATAAGGGAATTGTGGCGGGGCAGCCCGTTAGCGGGGTTACCCGGCCAGAACGAACCGACTTTTAGCCCCGCGAGTTCACTCGTGGCGGAGGCTTTGATGCTGAATGTATTGACCGGATCGGAGCCTTGCCCGTGTACCACCGGGAAACTGAGTGCTTCCGGTTCACTGGAAGCAAGTAGGGCTTCACGAACGGCGTCATAAGCCAGCTCATGGCTGATAAGCGCTGCTGACTCTGCTTCAGAAATAAAGATCATCGTTTTTTCCTCAAGCACTACCGGTCAGAAATGCGCCGTAGCGGCTGATATCGACATTCCCGCCACTGATAATAATACCAATGCGTTTACCGCGTAGCGATTCCCTGAGGTTGCGCGCTGCCGCAAAGCTGAGGCATCCCGTTGGCTCGACGACGATCTTCATGCGCTCGGCGTAAAACCGCATCGCGTCAATCAGGTCGTCATCCGTTACCGTCAGAATATCGTCGACGTTTTGGTGAATCAGAGGGAAGGTATAGTTGCCCAGATGCTGAGTTTGTGCGCCATCGGCGATGGTTTTAGGCGTATCGATATGCACAATGTTGCCGCTGCGGAAAGATTGCTGCCCGTCGTTGCCCGCGAGAGGCTCGACACCATAAATTTTACAGTGTGGAGACAACTGACGAGCAGAAAGTGCAGAGCCTGCCAACAACCCGCCGCCGCCCAGGCAGACGAACAGGGCGTCCAACTCACCGGTTTCTTCCAGCAACTCTTTCGTTGCAGTGCCTTGTCCAGCAATGACGTGCGGGTGGTCGTAAGGGGGAATGAGCGTCAGACCCCGTTTTTCGGCCAGATCTCTACCGATCTGTTCACGATCTTCGGTATATCGATTGTATTCCACCACGTTCCCGCCATAGCCGCGCGTTGCGGCGACCTTTGCCGCTGGGGCATCGTGCGGCATGACAATTGTTGCGGGAATGCCGAGTAATTTGGCAGCCAGCGCGATGGCCTGCGCATGGTTACCAGAAGAAAAGGTGACGACACCAGCGGTTTTCTGCTCGTCGGAAAACTGCAACAGCGCGTTCATCGCGCCGCGAAACTTAAATGCGCCCATGCGCTGAAGGTTTTCACACTTGAAGAAAACCTCAGCGCCAAATGCGTCATCGACGGTACGCGATGTCATGACGGGCGTGTTATTGGCATAGCCGGCAATGCGTTTCGCTGCGGCTACCACATCGTCGAAGGTTGGGAGGCGTAAGTCGCTCATATCTGGATCACCTGCTAGTCGTGATTGTGAATACCGAGGCCGCTGTCCTCGATGCTGTTGAATGCCTGATAAACAAAATATATAAAATTAGATAAATTGTCTAATTTGATTTATCTTCAGATTTTCAGCTTACGTGAGACGCATCGTGTGCTGCTGGGAAAGGGCGAAACGAGAACCCTTCACAGGGCAAGACCGTGGTACTAAAGAAGATGTACTTACAGTACACTCAGCGCCAGAAAACGAGGTTGCGTCGGTTTGGTATTGGAGAGGAATATGTCTGCATCTGGAGAAGGTCTGCTGCTAACGCAGTTAGATGCGATAGCCAAAGGGCTAAGCGAAACGTTCGCGCCATTCTGTGAAGTGGTTGTGCACGATCTGAAGAACCCAGAACACGCGATACTTTCCATTCACAATAACCTCTCCGGTAGGGAGGTGGGTGCGCCCGCGACGGAACTGGGTCTTGCCCGCATCGCCTCGCCCGAATTTCCTAACATTTTGGCGAACTACGCCAACCAGTTTGCGGATGGACGTCCGGTAAAAAGCACTTCGGTCGGCATCAAAAATGCGGAAGGCGACTATGTCGCCGCGCTGTGCCTGAATGTCGACATGACGCTCTTTCGCGGCATGCAGAATGCGCTGGCGCAGTTCACCCAGCTCGCTTCGGACTCCGTAACGGAGCATTTAGAGCCAAATGGTGCCGCGGCGATCAGACAACACATCGATCACTTCGCCGCCCGGCTTGCCACTACGCCACGAGCGCTAAAGGCGCAGGACAGAAAAATCCTGCTTCAGGAACTGAAAGACAGCGGCCTGCTGGAAGTCAAAAAATCCATGGAGACCATCGCACAACACCTCGGCGTATCACGGGCTTCGGTGTATTTGTATGCGAAGTAGGGGTCATTGGGTGCTCAGAGTCGACGTTTATCTGTGGGTTCACGTTGGCTTTTTTGGTGTCTTATCAATTCATCTCGTTCTTCCTTGATTCTTTCTATGTTGGCGATTTCTTCGTAGATCTGCTCCGGTGTGATCCAAACCGGGTTGGGGAGGGATCCAGACCTTGTTTCAATTTTTTGATGGCCATTAACTAATTCCCAGTCATCTGGAAGCGCCACTCGCTGTGCCAGAATGGTGCCGTCTGTCCTGTTAATGGTCGGATTATTCCAATCAGCCATATTGGAATAAGGCCCCCCAGCGAGAATGCGCCCTACGGGGCTATTAGTAGAGATCCAGAGTTCTTTATGGCCCAGTTCTCTCAATACATCTAATGCAATGAATAACTCCATCATATTCTGCCTTTTCGAGTGGGCGGTTTATTTTTTAATAGCAATGTGCTTGGCGGCTTGGTAAAACAGCCTGTTACCAAGCGCTGCCGTATGTGGTAATAAGCGCAATGGGTCAATCCATTTATAAAATCTGATTCACCGTTTTTCCGTGACTTAAATAGTCCGACTAAAGTATAGAAGTAATATGAAAAGTGGTTTGAATAAACGCTTACCCCATCCAATCACTGGATAGGTGTTAGATAGCTACGTCGCCCTCCAACCACCACTTCCTCAATCCTCACCTATACTTGCTTAACTGCCCGATTTGCCAACGAGCGGCAACGTCGGGTGTGGTGAAAATGAAAACGCGAGGAGTAAGTATGGGTATTCTGTCCTGGATTATTTTTGGCTTGATTGCGGGGATTCTGGCTAAGTGGATTATGCCCGGTAAAGACGGCGGCGGATTTATCCTGACGGTGTTGCTTGGGATTGTCGGTGCGGTTGTGGGGGGCTACATCAGCGTTTTCTTTGGGTTCGGCCGGGTGGATGGCTTTAACTTCGGCAGTTTTGTGGTAGCGATTGTCGGCGCGATTGTCGTGCTGTGGGTGTACCGCAAGATTCGAGACTAGTGTTAAAGGCCAGCATTTTCATTCCCGCTTCGGCGGGAATGTTATTTCTAGTGAAAATAAGTTGAGATATAGGGAGAGAGTGTCAGAACAATCAGCACGATCCCGCCACCAATATTGATGCTTTTTTTCAACGCAATAGGGTTGATTCTGCCTGATGAACGGATAAGTAACTGTGCTGAAAATAGCAGCCAGGCCGACATCATCACAATGTGTAGGGTAGCGAGTGTGAGGTAGGACACGAGCGATACCGATGAGGTACCATTGGCACTCACAAACAGTGGTACGATAGTGACATAGAGCAGAATCGCTTTAATATTCAGAACATTTGCCAAATAGGCCTCTTTGATACCCACTCTGCCGCTGTTGCATGAGGTTGTACTTTTCTCTCGTAATCCACTTTCTATCAAACGAAACGCTAAGTAGAGCAAATAGCCTGTACCAATAACGGTAATGGTATGCATGAGCGAGGGGTAAAGGGATAGCAACCCTGTGAGACCAATGCTTGCCAGTAAACTATGCGTATAAATACCCAGCGCAGTACCGATAATAATGCGTGATACAGCGTACATTCCCCCGCTGGCGACATTGTTCATTGCCAGCGTAAAACTTGCTCCGGGAGATAACGTTATCGGGGTTAACGCAATGATAAAGCCCAGTATATCCATAAGGTCGAGAGTTCAGCCCTGTGTCTGTTAGCGAGACTATACAGGAGTGTGGGATGGAAATCAGTGAGACGGGCGCATATCGCGCCCGGTGAATGAGGCAGGAAGGTCGCTAATACGGAAGGGGTTAATGCGTGATGATGCTATCCAGCGCGCGCAGGTGTTCCGGCTGCCACGATAGATTGACCTCAGTGCCAGCTTTCCAGTGCGGTTGAATCTCGCTGGCGGGGAGTTTCACCATAAACTGCGGCTGGCCTGCGACTTCCGTCATCATCCTGACGTGATCGCCAAGATAGATGAACTGCTGAATGCGCGCTTTGACGTGCTGCATGGTGTCGTCGGTATGAGCCGCGTTGACGTGAATACGTTCCGGGCGGATGCAGAGGGTGATTTTACGACCCGGCGAACTGGGGCGGACTTTCAGTGCGCGCAGCGAGGTGCCGTCGTCCAGCGTTGCCCGATAGAACGCGCCTTCGGCCTCGGCGCTGGTGGCGAGCAGCGTATTATTTTCGCCGATAAACTGCGCCACAAAGGCGTTCTCCGGTTTTTCGTAGATATCGCTCGGGCTATCCATCTGCTGAATCACGCCGTCGTTAAACACGGCAACGCGGTTGGACATCGTCATCGCTTCGCTCTGGTCATGGGTGACGTATACCACGGTCAATTCCAGCGACTGATGCAGTTCTTTAATTTCCAGTTGCATATGTTCACGTAGTTGCTTATCCAGCGCGCCCAATGGTTCATCCATCAGTACCAATTTCGGTTCGAAGACCAGTGCGCGAGCCAACGCCACGCGCTGCTGCTGACCGCCGGACATTTGTGCGGGATAGCGATCGGCCAGGCTGGTGAGCTTCACGCGGTCTAATACACGATCGACTTTCTCTTTGATATCGGCACGGTTCAGGCGGCGGATGGACAGCGGGAACGCCAGATTCTCCGTCACGGTCATATGTGGAAACAGTGCGTAGTTCTGAAATACCATGCCGATGTCGCGCTGATGCGGGGGGAGATGGTGCAATGGCGCTTCGCGCAGCAGAATTTCCCCCTGAGTTGGGGTCTCAAATCCGGCGAGCATCATCAAACTGGTGGTTTTTCCCGAACCGGAAGGCCCGAGCAGGGTCAGAAATTCACCTTCGCGGATATCCAGATTCAGGTTTTTGACGATCAGGCGATCGCCGTCGTAGGTTTTCTGAACATTCCTGAAACTGACATAATTTCTCATTTTTCACTCTCCGGCAGTCACTGTTATTCATAAGAATGCATAAACCATGCCGGATGCTGAACGAACAGAAAACACCGCGCGGTAATGCGCTAAAACGCGATTTATCATCACAACGGATGCGCAGTTATGGGGCGTGCAGGGGAAAATGGCACCGTAATGGTGCGAATCGACTCGAATGAAAACGAGGGCTGTCAGACGTCTGAATGGTGGGTATCCAGTGCCTTAATACAGGCCACAATCACGGAAAAAGCCGGCTCCATTTGAGGTTCCTCGACGCTGGCATAGCCCAGTAATAAACCGCGCTGTTGCGTCGGTTGCAGATAATAGCTGGAAAGCGGTTTGACCATCACGCCACGGCGCAGGATCGCGGCACTCAGCACGACATCATCAATGTGGGGCGGTAGGCTAAGCAGCATATGCAGTCCAGCGTTGCTGTTGTCTCCGATGTAAGCCGTTCCCAAATGCTGTTCGATCAGCGACGTCAATAACGAGCGCCGTTTGGCATACAGCAAACGCATGCGGCGGATATGTGCGGCGTAGTGGCCTTCGCGGATAAACTGCGCAAGCGTTGCCTGTGTGAGCCAGTGTCCGCCGCGGTAGAGCTCGGAGTGTGCCGTCTTTAGCGACTGCGCCAGCAGTGGTGGCAACACCATGTAGCTGACGCGTAGGCCGGGGTAGAGCGTTTTGCTGAATGTGCCGATGTAGATCACCGGGGATTGCGACTGGAGTCCTTGTAGCGCGGGGATCGGGCTGCCGGAAAAGCGGAATTCGCTGTCATAATCGTCTTCCACCACCCAGCAACCATGCTCTTGCGCCAGTGCCAACAACCGTTGGCGGCGTGCCAGGCTCATCACCGCGCCCAGTGGATACTGATGTGACGGTGTCACGCAAATCAGGCGCGGTGCGGTATCGGACGAAAGCGTTTCCGGCGGTGCCAGACCCTGTTCATCGACATCAATAGGAGCAACGCGTAGGCCGTTGATCGTCAGGACATTACGAATCCCCCAGTAGCAGGGATCTTCAATCCATGCCAAATCACCGGGGTTGCACAGCATTTTAGCCAACAGATCCATTGCCTGATGGGTGCCTTCGGTAATCAGAACCTGTTCCGGCGTACACTCGACGGAACGGGCGACACGTAGATAATCCACCAGTGCCAACTGAAGTTCGGGACAGCCGCCAATGGGCGAGTAAGAAAGTTGTTCAGGACGAACGCGCCGTGTCAGACGCGTCTGAATCCGCCGCCATAAATCATGCGGGAAGCTGGCGATATCAGGGATGCCGGGCATAAATGCCCCCCATTGGCGAATGGAAGCCCCGGCATAACCCAGCAGATGCATCCCGCGGCGGGAAAGCTCATGTTTAGGCTCTCGTATTTCCCCCGCATTACCGCTGCTCACCTGCAGCATATTGCCATCGGGTAACTGTTCCGTGACGAAGGTTCCGCTTCCTTTGCGTGCGTCAATATAGCCTTCTGCCAGTAGCTGCTCGTAAGCCGTCAACACGGTATTGCGTGACAGCGACAGCTGCTGCGCCAGATCGCGTGACGACGGCAGGCGTTCACCAGCGGTAATGGCACCATCAAGAATCGCCAGCCGAATGCTGTCGTACAAACGCTTGTTTAGCGCACCGTCCTGCTGGTTGGCCAAACGTTGAAGCAATAAGTCGGTCAGGAGTGAGCGCAAAAGTGGACCCTTCAAATATTCAAAACTGGCACTGGATTATAGAACCATCTCGCGTCTAAATAACATCATCATCTTGCAACTACACTAACAGTCATCATTCAACGACTAACAGATGTGTTTAGGATACCGGAGCCGATCATGAAGAATAGCGAACTGAATCAACGCCGTCTGGCCGCCACGCCGCGTGGTGTGGGCGTCATGTGTGATTTCTATGCTGAGCGTGCGGAAAACAGCACCCTATGGGATGTTGAAGGGCGAGAGTTTATCGATTTCGCCGCCGGGATTGCGGTACTGAACACCGGGCATCGTCACCCGAAAATTGTCGCTGCGGTGCGTGAACAACTGGATCGCTTTACCCATACGGCCTATCAGATTGTACCTTACGGCAGCTACGTTACGCTGGCTGAGCGTATTAACGCGCTGGCACCCATTCAAGGCGCGGCAAAAACCACGTTCTTTACCACCGGCGCCGAAGCGGTGGAAAACGCGGTGAAAATCGCCCGTGCTTACACCAAACGCCCCGGCGTGATCGCCTTCAACGCGGCGTTTCACGGCCGCACGTTGCTGACTATGACGCTGACGGGCAAAGTGGCTCCGTACTCAACGGGATTTGGCCCGTTCCCCGGTTCCATTTTTCACGCGCTTTACCCGAATGAAAAGAGTGGCATCACCGTTGAACAGGCACTGGAAAGCGTCGAACGTTTGATGCATACCGACATCGCTGCCGATCAAGTTGCCGCGATTATTTTGGAGCCGGTTCAGGGTGAAGGCGGATTTCACGTCGCGCCCCCTGCCTTTATTAGCGGGCTGCGCACGCTGTGCGACGAGCATGGCATTCTGCTGATTGCCGATGAGGTACAGACCGGATTTGCCCGTACCGGTAAACTGTTTGCGATGGAGTATTATACTGAGAAAGCGGATCTGATCACCATGGCGAAAAGCCTGGGCGGCGGTTTCCCGATCTCTGGTGTGGTCGGCCGTGCTGAGGTAATGGATGCACCATCGCCGGGCGGGCTGGGCGGTACCTATGCGGGCAACCCGCTGGCGGTGGCTTCCGCGCTGGCGGTATTGGATGTGATTGAAGCAGAAAAATTGTGCCAACGGGCGCAGCGGCTGGGTGCCGCGCTGGTCGAAACGCTGGAAAAAGTGAAAGCGCAGTGTCCGGCACTGGTGGCGATTCGTGCACAAGGATCGATGGTCGCGGCTGAATTTAGCGATCCGAACACGGGTAAACCCTCGGCAGAGATTACCCGCCAATTTCAGAAAAGCGCGTTAGAAGCGGGCTTGCTGCTGCTGACCTGCGGTGTACATGGCAACGTGATTCGTTTCCTGTATCCGCTGACGGTTCCCGATGAGCAGTTCAGCAAGGCGATGAACATCCTGACGCGCGTATTAACACAATAGAAGAGATGCTATGCAACTGAAACAGTCTATTTCACTGAAACAACAAACATTATTCCGTCAACACTGCCTGATTGACGGCGAGTGGCAAGACAGCCCAAACGGTGAACGTCTGGATGTCACTAATCCGGCGACGGGTGAGGTGTTGGGTAGCGTGCCGCTCGTGACGGTGTCACAAACTGAGCTGGCGATTGCTGCTGCGGAACGGGCGTTGGTTGAGTGGCGTAAGAAGACGGGAAAAGAACGTGCGGCGCTGTTGCAGGCATGGGCGCGTCTGATTATGGACAATCAGGACGATCTGGCTGCGTTGCTGACGGCGGAACAGGGAAAACCATTGGCGGAAGCGCGCGGTGAAATTGCCTACGCCACCAGTTTTATCGACTGGTTTGCGGAAGAAGCCAAACGCATTGAAGGCAGCGTATTGCAATCGCCGCAGGGGCAACAGCGCTTGATGGTGATTAAGCAGCCCATCGGCGTGTGTGCCGCGATAACGCCGTGGAATTTCCCGGCGGCGATGATTACCCGTAAAGTCGGCCCCGCACTGGCGGCGGGCTGTACGATGATCGTTAAACCTGCCGAGCAGACGCCGTTTACCGCGCTGGCGCTGGCGGAACTGGCGCAGCAGGCGGGTATTCCGCGCGGTGTGTTACAGGTCATTGTCGGTGATGCGCAGTCAGTGGGTAAGGTGCTGTGCGATAGCCCGGTGGTGCGCAAGCTGAGCTTCACCGGCTCTACGGAAGTGGGCCGTATCCTGATGGCGCAGAGCGCGCCGACGGTGAAAAAACTCTCGTTGGAATTAGGTGGCAACGCGCCGTTTATCGTGTTCGATGATGCCGATGTGGATCAGGCGGTGAAAGGCATTCTGGCCTCCAAGTTCCGCAATAGCGGGCAGACTTGCGTCTGTGCTAACCGAATCTATGTGCAGAATGGGATTTACCCAACGCTGGTAGAACGACTGCTCGAAGAAGTGCGTAAATTAAACGTAGGCGACGGTACGCAGCCGGGTGTGACACAGGGGCCGCTGATTGATGCCGATGCGGTTAGCAAAGTTGAGCAACATATTGCCGATGCGTTATCGCACGGCGCGACGCTACTGCTGGGTGGCAAACGTCATGAGCGAGGAGGCACGTTCTTCACGCCAACCATTGTCGGTGAGGTGACCCGCGAGATGCGTTTCGCTCGTGAAGAGACGTTCGGGCCCGTTGCACCACTGTTCCGCTTCAGTGACGAAGCCGAGGTGATTGCAATGGCGAATGATACCGAATTCGGGCTGGCCGCTTATGTCTACACGCGCGATGCCGTGCGTCAGTGGACGGTGCCGGAAGCGCTGGATTACGGCATGGTTGGCATCAATACCGGGCTGATTTCGAATGAAGTTGCGCCGTTTGGTGGCGTAAAACAGTCTGGGCTGGGACGCGAAGGCTCACGTTTCGGTATTGAAGACTATCTGGAAATGAAATATCTCTGCGTCGATCTTTCTCGGTAAATTGTTGTCCCGATAGTCGATGAAAGTGCGTGTCGGCAACCCACGCTGGCACGCACACAGCAAACGCGCAATGCGTCTGGGTGGTGCAGAGATAGGCTGGCTTGCACCACGATATGGCAAAAATGGCGAAATACAACCAGGGCAACATGTTGACTGCATAACCTTGTTGTTTCTCAGCACCGTTCCCGCCGTCGTTTTAGTAAAACATCAATAAAATTTTTGTATTGGCACAGTTTATGCTCATCTCTTTTTGCATAATTATGCTGATGCATCATGCATCAAAAGTACAGTGCACGAAAATAGAGTACGCAAAATAGTGATACGCATTTGACCGTTACGTTGACTACCACTCCAGGAGCGAAACTATGTCTATATTCAAGCCCATGTCTATATTCAAGCCCATGTCCAAACTTAGCAGCAACGCCAAAGCGAAAGGCCGCTTCAACCGTCCGGTACTGAAGAAAATAGCGGCCACGGCTTTTCTGGTGACGATGGCCTGTCAGGCGCAGGCGGAGTCCGTCACGGTGATCTCATTCGGCGGATTAAACAAGGATGCGCAGGATAAGGCGTTTTACAAACCGTTCGCCGCTGCGGGTAAAGGCACGGTGGAAGCCGGTGAGTATAACGGTGAAATGGCACGTATCCGGGCAATGGTAGAAACCGGGCAGGTGGGATGGGACGTCGTGGAAGTCGAAGGCCCTGAGCTGATGCGCGGTTGTAGCGAAGGCCTGTTTGAACCGCTTGACTGGTCAAAGCTTGGCGACCCATCCCAGTTTGTCAAAGGTGCTGTCACTGAATGCGGCGCGGGGATCTTCCTGTGGTCAACCGTCTTGACCTACAACGCAGCGAAACTGAAACAGGCGCCGAAAAGCTGGGCCGACTTCTGGAATGTGAAAGATTACTCCGGTAAGCGTGCGTTGCGTAAAAGCGCCAAATTTACGCTGGAAATCGCGCTGTTGGCCGATGGTGTGAAGCGTGAAGATCTCTACACGGTGCTGGCGACGCCAGAGGGCGTCGATCGTGCCTTTAAGAAACTGGATCAGATCAAATCCAATATTCAGTGGTGGGAATCCGGCGCTCAGCCGCTGCAATGGTTGGTGTCCGGCGATGTGGTAATGACCTCTGCCTATAACGGCCGCGTCGCAGCGGCGCAGAAAGAAGGGCATGACTTCAAGATTGTCTGGGCCGACAGTATTTACGATCTGGATAGCTGGGCGATCGTCAAAGGCTCCAAACACAAGGCGCTGGCGGAGCAGTTTATTGCGTTTGCCAACCAGCCGGAAAACCAGAAAGTGTTCGCTGAGAACATTCCATATGGCCCGACGCACGTCAAAACCACCAGCCTGCTGGCTCCTGCTGTTGCCGCCAATTTACCGACCGCACCGGATAATCTGGCACAGGCTTTGCAGGTCGACACTGAGTTTTGGATCGATCACGGTGAAGAGCTGGAGCAACGCTTTAACGCCTGGGCCGCCCAATAAGATCGCAGTGATTTACCGTACGTGATGATGGAGAAAGTGCCTATGTCCCAGAGCGAAATCGTCGCCTCTGCACCGCCTGTCGGGAGCGAGGAAAATGCGACACTGAAACAGCAACTGTGGATCGCGCAGAAAGCCTATAAGAAAAGCTCTTTGCTGCTAATTGCACCGCTGTTTCTGTTTATCGTGGTGAGCTTTTTGTTCCCAATCACCTCGATTTTGGGAAAAAGCGTCTCCAACCCGGAATTGCGCGACAACATGCCGCAGACCATTGCCGCGATGCGGCTTTGGTCGGGCAACAATGCGCCGGATGAGGCGGTCTTTCGGGCGCTGGTCAGCGATCTGCGCGATGCTCGCAGCAGTGGCAAGCTAAGTACGATAACTAAACGATTGGGGTATGAAGGAGCGGAATATCGCACGCTGATTACCCGTACATTGCGCAAGCTGCCCGCGGAGGGCAGCAGTGATGTACGTGACCAACTGATACGTGAGCAGCCGATGTGGGGGGTATTGGCGACCTGGCAAACGTTCGATCGCGCCGCGCGGCCTTTTACCAGCTATTATCTGCTGGCGGTGTTTGACCATAAAGTCGATGCCACGACCCAGCAAATCATCCCGCAGCCTGCCGATCAGTCACTGTATGTCGATGTGCTGCTGCGTACGTTGCTGATGGCGGGCGTGGTAACGCTGCTGTGCGTGGGGCTAGGGTATCCGCTAGCGTACTGGCTGGCAAAACAGCCATCTAACCGTGCTAACCTGTTACTGATTTTGGTCTTGCTGCCGTTCTGGACATCGCTGATTGTACGGACGGCAAGCTGGATTGTGCTATTGCAGTCTGGCGGGCTGATCAACCGCTCGCTGATTAACATTGGCATTATCGACGAACCGCTGGTGCTGGTATTCAACCGCATCGGTGTCTATATCTCGATGACTCACATTCTGCTGCCATTCTTCATTCTGCCGTTATACGCGGTGATGAAAGGCATTTCCCCGAATTATGTACGTGCGGCGATCTCGCTGGGTGCGCATCCCTTTATTGCGTTCTGGCGGGTTTACGTGCCGCAAACGTATGCGGGTGTGACGGCGGGGGCGCTGCTGGTCTTCATGATGGCGATTGGTTACTACATTACGCCCGCATTGCTGGGGGGGCCAAGTGACCAGATGCTGAGCTACTTTGTTGCGTTCTTCACCAATACCACCATGAACTGGGGAATGGCAGCGGCATTGGGTACGCAACTGCTGATCATCGTGACGCTACTGTATGTGGTCTATATCCGCGTGACGCGCACCAATGCGGAAGCGGCGGCGCATTAAGCGCGATATCCATAACCTTATTCTGGGGAGATAACCAATGAGACAGCAGGGTGAAGTGGGTATCCGTCTGTGGAACACGTTCTTTAATTTCTACGGGGCGGCGATGCTGTTGTTTTTAATCATCCCCGTGTTGGTGATTGTTCCGCTCTCGTTTAATGCGGGGTCGTTTTTGAGCTATCCGCTGACGGGATTTTCCCTACGTTGGTATCGCGAGTTTTTTAGCTCTAGCGAGTGGCTGGGGGCGCTGGGCAACAGCCTGTTGATTGCGCCGCTGGCAACGTTACTGGCAACGGTGCTCGGCGTACTGGCCTCGGTCGGGCTGGTGCGCGGTGAATTTCGCGGTAAATCGCTGGTGATGGCGGTACTGATTTCGCCGATGATTGCGCCGGTGGTGATTGTTGCGGTCGGGATGTTTTTCTTCTTTGCCAAGCTGTCGCTGCTAAATAGCTATTTAGGACTGGTCTTGGCGCATGCGATGTTGGGCGTGCCGTTCGTAGTGATTACGGTCACGGCGGTGTTGAAGAACTACGATCACAACCTGACGCGGGCGGCTGCCAGTCTGGGGGCATCACCGCTGCTGGCTTTCCGCAAGGTAACGTTTCCGCTGATTGCGCCGGGGGTATTTTCCGGGGCGCTTTTTGCCTTCGCGACGTCGTTTGACGAGGTGATCGTCACACTGTTTCTCGCCAGCCCACGCCAGCGCACGCTGCCGCTACAGATGTTTGCTGGCATCCGTGAGAATCTCGACCCAACGATAGCCGCCGCTGCCACCATGATGGTCGGTGCCGCGCTTGTACTACTGATCGTAATGGAGATCCTGCGCCGCCGTTCGGAGCGATTAAGAAGTGGGAGTTAATCTGGCGCACGTAGGGTATGCGTTATGTTTCGTGCGTGTTGGCATCTTATTTCAGTTTTTTACACACAAATACCGCAGTTTATGATGGTTTTTACTGTTATCCGGCGTAAGAAATTATGCTGAGGAGATATCAGGCTTAGGATGAGCCGCATGGATGCGGCGAAAGCTTGCGCCACGTAGGGAACGTGTCGCAAGCGGTTCGTTAAGTCTGATACCGACGAAGGCATCGCGCAGCGATATAATTAGCGTCGAAAAAGCCAGTGGTCAAGGCGCTGCGGCGATTGAGCGCGCCTTGTCGGGCGTGTGATGAAGTCACAGAGAAATAGCGCTACTAATACGCACGAAACTTTCACATTAGGATGTATGTATTCGTAAAAAGATTAGATTTCGCTGAAATTTTCTTCAGCTTTTTTTAAAACCCAATTTATGATGCATCAAACACCATTTTGATGCGTGTGTACAAAGGCTCAGGAGGTACGGTATGACTGCGCAAAAAACGTTACTGCTGACCGGTGCCAGCCGGGGGATTGGACATGCTACCGTTAAGCATTTCCACGCGGCAGGGTGGAGGATCTTTACCGCTTCACGTCAGAACTGGGCAGAAGAGTGCCCGTGGGCGGAAAAGTTACTCAATCATATTCATCTCGATTTGGAAGACATCGATAGCCTGCAACAGACGCTGCCGCTGATTAAGGAAAAGCTAGGCGGTCGCCTGGATGCGCTGGTTGATAACGCAGGGATTTCGCCAAAGGGTGAAGGAGGGCAACGTCTGGGCATATGCGATACGGACTATGCCACCTGGCTGCGCGTTTTCAACGTCAACCTCTTCTCCAGTGCGCTGCTGGCAAACGGTTTGTTCGATGAACTCAAAGCATCACAGGGATGCATCATCAATGTGACCTCGATTGCGGGGTCGCGTGTGCATCCCTTTGCCGGCGTTGCCTACGCTACCTCAAAAGCGGCGCTATCTGCGTTGACGCGAGAAATGGCGTTTGATTTTGGTCCACACGGCGTTCGCGTCAACGCGATTGCGCCGGGAGAAATTGAAACCTCGATACTGTCACCGGGTACGGATGACATTATTGCGCGGCAGGTGCCGATGCAGCGTTTAGGTAAACCCGAAGAAGTGGCAAGTTTGATCTATTTTCTTTGTACCTCCGGTGCTTCTTACGTCAATGGTGCAGAAATCCATATTAATGGAGGACAGCATGTCTGATGTTTCCCCCATGTTGCAATGTCCAGCCTCTAACCAGCCGGTATTTGCCGAGGCTTTACCACACGATGATGAGTTAATGACGCAGCCTGTACCGCAGGTTTCCTGCCAGCAGGCGTTGGCGATTGCACAGCAAGAATATGACCTATTCGGGCAGATGACCCTGCTTCAGGGCGAACGTGATATGAATTTCTGCCTGACGGTCACGCCAGACGAACGCTATATGCTGAAAGTGATCAACGCGGCGGAACCCGCCGGCGTCAGCGATTTCCAAACTTCATTATTGTTGCATCTGGCTAGTCATGCGCCTGAACTGCCTGTGCCGCGTATCAGGTTGACAAAAAATGGTCGGGCAGAAACAGGCGTTGAGATTGGTGGCGAACTGCTGCGTGTGCGGCTGGTGAGCTATCTGGCAGGCGTGCCGCAGCATCTGGTCACATCTTCAACGGCGCTGATGCCGCAGTTGGGGAGTACGTTGGCGCAGTTGGATAATGCACTTCACCGCTTTACACATCTGGCGGCAAACCGTTCGCTGCTGTGGGATATCAGCCGGGCGGATCAGGTGCGTCCTTACCTCGATTTCGTGTTTGAACCCCAGCAGTATCAGCATCTTCAGCGTATTTTTGACCGCTATGACAGCCACGTAGCCCCTGAGTTGGCGACGCTGCGCCGTCAGGTCATTCATAACGATCTTAATCCGCATAATGTGCTGGTGAGCCGTTCGTCGCCGACGCGGGTGACCGGCATTATCGATTTTGGCGATGCCGTGTTCGCCCCGTTAATCTGCGAAGTGGCGACCGCACTGGCGTATCAGGTTGGTGAGGGGCAGGATCTGTTGGAGCATGTTCTGCCGTTTGTTGCGGCGTATCACCAACATATGCCATTAACGCCGGGGGAGATCGCGCTGCTGCCGGATCTGATCGCGACCCGCATGGCGCTGACGCTAACTATTGCGCAGTGGCGCGCATCACGCTACCCCGACAATCGAGAGTATCTGTTACGTAATGTGCCGCGCAGTTGGCACAGCTTACAGCGCATGATGACCTATTCCCATGCGCAGTTTGTGACTCGTCTACAGCAGGCTTGCCAGGAGAACGTACGATGAATCAGAGTGGAGTGATGTCTGAAATGATTGCGACAGATGCGTTGTTGGCACGCCGCCAGCGGGTGCTGGGTAGTGGTTACCGCCTGTTTTATGAAGAGCCGCTACACGTTGTGCGCGGCGAGGGCGTATGGCTGTTCGATCATCAGGGAAAACGTTATCTGGATGTTTATAACAATGTGGCCTCAGTCGGGCATTGCCATCCGGCAGTGGTTGAGGCGATGGCGTGGCAGAGCGCACAGCTCAATACTCACACACGTTATTTGCACCCTGCAATTGTCGATTTTGCGGAAGATTTGCTGAGCGAATTTCCCGCCGAGCTGAACAATGTGATGCTGACCTGCACCGGCAGTGAGGCTAACGATCTGGCGCTGCGCATCGCTCGACATGTTACGGGGGGAACGGGTGTCCTGGTGACGCGTTGGGCGTATCACGGCGTGACCAGTGCGCTGGCGGAACTGTCACCGTCGTTGGGGGAGGGTGTGGTGCGGGGGGATCATGTGAAGCTGATCGATGCGCCGGATACCTATCGCCAGCCCGGTGCATTTCTTACCAGTATTCGTGATGCGCTGGCACAGATGCAACAAGAAGGGATTCGTCCTGCTGCACTGTTGGTGGACACCATTTTTTCCAGCGACGGGGTGTTCTGTGCGCCGAAAGGCGAAATGGCGCAGGCGGCGGCGCTGATTCGTCAGGCGGGTGGGCTGTTTATTGCGGATGAGGTGCAGCCGGGCTTTGGACGCACTGGAGAATCGCTGTGGGGCTTTGCGCGTCATGGCGTCGTCCCGGATTTAGTGAGTTTAGGGAAGCCGATGGGCAACGGACACCCGATCGCCGGATTGGTGGGGCGTTCCGCGCTGTTCGATGCTTTCGGACGCGATGTGCGCTATTTCAACACCTTCGGCGGTAATCCGGTGTCCTGTCAGGCGGCGCACGCGGTGCTGCGGGTGATTCGGGAAGAGCGGTTGCAGCAGAATGCCCAGCGGGTCGGCGACTATTTGCGTCAAGGGCTACAATTGCTGGCGCAGGATTTTCCACTCATTGGTGATATTCGGGCTTACGGTCTGTTTATCGGGGTGGAGTTGGTCAGCGATCGCGAAAGTAAATCTCCGGCAACTGAATCTGCGTTGCAGGTGGTGAACGCGATGCGTCAGCGTGGTGTGCTGATCAGTGCGACAGGGCCTGCGGCGAACGTGCTGAAAATTCGTCCACCGCTGGTGTTTCTGGAAGAACATGCCGATGTGTTTTTAACCACGCTGAGCGACGTATTAGCGATAATCGACGCCCGCGCGCGCGGGTAAGCGATTGCGCGGGGCGGTGAAAAAAAGAGGGGCGTTAGATACGGAACGCGGCAACGGCATGGCTGAGTTCACCCGCCCGCTCGGACAGCGAACCCGCGGCAGCGGCGGCTTCGTTAACCAGCGCGGCGTTTTGCTGCGTGACGGTTTCCATCTGTGAAATGGCGGTATTAATCTGCCCAATCCCCAGACTTTGCTCATTACTGGCAGTGGAAATTTCGGTTACGAGCGATGCCACACGTTTTATGTCTTCCACCACGCTCTGAATCGTACTGCCCGCATCGATGACGACAGCATGGCCGAGCGTTGCCTGTTCGACGGACGTCCCGATCAGGCTTTTAATCTCTTTGGCCGCATTTGCACTGCGTTGTGCCAAAGTGCGGACTTCACCGGCAACGACCGCAAAGCCTCGTCCCTGTTCTCCCGCGCGAGCGGCCTCCACGGCGGCGTTCAACGCGAGGATGTTGGTTTGAAACGCGATACCGTCGATTACGCTGATAATATTGGTGATTTTTTCTGCGGATGACACCATGGTTTGCATCGCTGATGTGACATCACCCATCATCTTGCCTCCATCAACAGCGCGTTGCGAAGCGGTTGTCGCCAACTGACTGGCGTGGGCGGCGTGGGTCGCATTCTGCTTGACGGAGGAGGTCATCTGTTCCATTGATGCTGCGGTTTCTTCCAGTGAACTGGCCTGCTGCTCGGTGCGGGAGGAGAGATCGATATTGCCGCTGCTAATCTGGCTGGATGCGGTTGCGATAATATCGGCGTTGCTGTGTACGCGCTCTACGATATCCGTCAGATTCAGCACCATTTCTCGTAGTGCGGTTTGCAACTGTCCCATTTCATCGCGCGAGGTAATGGCGATACGATGCGTCAGATCGCCACTCGCCACTTTTCTTGCCAAATCTACGGCATGCTTTATCGGCACGGCAATTGACATAATCAACCGCCAGCCTGATAACGCAACGATGATTATTCCCGCCAAAAGGATAATCACCACGGAGAATAATATTTTATTGAAACTACTTTGTGATTCGGAATAGAGTTCCTGGCCAACATCAGATTGTAATTTAATCAACTGGTCGGCAATTTTTTGCAGGGGTTCATATTCGCTTTTTAGTGTGTGATTGATAATATACTCTAATGCGTTCGTGTCATTTTTTTGTATTGCATTAATGGCGGGAATAACCGCTTTTTCATTGTACTGTTTGTATAAAACGGCAAATTGTTCTTCTAAGGTTTTTTCTTCGCCTGTTAAATAAGTCTTACTGTATAAGTCCCATTGCGCGTCATAAATTTTTTGTGCTTCTGCGATGTGCGCCAGTCCAGCTCTGACATTGTTTGGCTGCGAGAGATCAACGCTGGCAATTTCAAACATCACGTTGTTTACCTGTCTGGTGATATTATCCAGATAGCCCAGTGCGATCAGCCGATCTTGATACAGCGTTTTTATCGATTGATTGGTATTATTTATGCCAAACAAACCGGTAACAGAGACAACCAAAAGCAATAATGCCATTAACAACATAACCGAAATTAATTTAAGTTTAATGCTCATAAGTACCTCTAAATGACTCCCGAATAAGGAGCGGTATTTTTATATCGACGGGAGAAAGAGAAGGTTTATGTTGAGATTAACTAAAATTTAAAAATGGCATGAAGGGGCTTGCGATAGCAGTTGTTTACATTGATTTACAAACTGTTCAATATTCTATGCTGACTGGTTGGTAATAATTAAAATATTATCCTAGCCGGAAAGTTACCGTTACAGCTAAGTGAATAAAATAATCGTTAAGGTAATGCCATGAAGCCCGTTTTTTTACGCCATGGTATCGTCATTGTGATTATTTTAAAAAAACAACATGGTTGTTTTTTAATAAAAATGAAACAATACGAAGGATGACGATAATAGTAAGAATGATAAATTTCCGTTATTAATTTTTATTTTTAATGATAACCCTCTTCCCCGTGCACGAAAACGTGGAGGAAGAGGGTTACCGCTAACGGTGTTGAGCTAACTTCACAGCATCATGAAGATTAAGGCGCTGCCAGAAATTCTGCGCCCCTTTATCACCCGGTTCGCCGGAAAGCGGGTAGCCATCGGCCAGCGCGGTTTTCACCATCAGGTTTCTGCGTTGGGCGGCGGAGAGCGTTGGCAGTACAGCGTCGAGCAAGACTTCGGCACCTTCGGGAACGCTAACCGGAGATGCCGCACCAGGCTGAGCGGGTAGGCCGTACGTCATGGTGTAGTGATAAAACATTTTCATTTCCGGTGCAGCGTAAGGGTCGTCCTGTGGTGAGTTTTTAGCGCAGTCGCTCAACGTGGTGCCACAAGCTTTCTCTAACGCGCTGCGTAACTCGGCTTTGGCCTGTTCAAACAGCCGGCGATACTGCGGATCGTTGAGATAATGTGCCACGTTGCGTTCGGCAATCATGCGTGAACCGATCACGTCCAACGGATAATGCACACCCAGTACGACGCGTGAATAGCCATAGCGTGCACCGCGATCGATCAGCGGAACGAAACGCTCAGGGATCATTTCCGCTAGTAGTAGAGCATCGGTGTAACCTGTATTGGTATGTCCGCTCGGAAATGCGCCGCCGGTAGCGGTATACGGTTTGTTATCGCCAATTACAGCGGTGTCTGGCACCAAATGAATCGTATTGTTCGGCTGTAGGAAAGGACGAGGATAGTTAAAATGTTGCTTGGCAGCGGACGTGCTGACGGCGGATAGCTTGAGCAACACGGCGGCCTTACGGATTTCACCGCGGTCATAGGCGGTGATAAATATCTTACCCAGCCGTGGGCCCAATGCATCAGCCAGATAGTAGAGATACCCCTGGCCTTCAGCATCCACTAGCGCCTGTTCGCGTTGACCCGTTGTGGCTTCACGATTAATGCGCGTCACGATAGCCGTATTTTGCTGTAACACATCGGTAGAAAGGTGTGAAAAGGATTCCAGTAGCGCAATGCCTGCTTGCTGGTTGGTTTTTACCGCGAAATCATAGCCGCTGTTGTTGAGCCAGTTGATATCCGCCTGCTGCGGTGTTTCTTGTGCCTTTTCCAATTGCGCGCGGGTGAGCTGTGGGGCATCGCCCTGTATCGCCTTGCGTAGTGCGGCCTGAATAGATTGTTCCAGTTCTATGACGCGGGGGCGGCTACTGGCCTGTGTGGTGGTATCGACAAGGGTGCTAATAGTCGCACTCTCCGGCTGAGGTGGGGCAGCAAACCCGGAAAGCGGTAGTAGAAAGAGACTGGCAATCGGTAATGTTCCGATCGTCGCAAACAGAGTCGTGCGATGACGCATGATGGCATCCTTAATGGAGAGGATAAACGTTTGTTGGTGCAGGATCAGGCTAGATGCAGATTGTGATAGTAATGTTTCAGGATATATTTTGAGATACTTATCAACGAATTATTATGCTTTGTTATGTTTTAGAACCCATCATGACTTATTCTTGGATAAGCCTAAAAGGAAATGTGAAGCCAGAAAATCAGACAACGGGGAAATGTCGGTATGAATATCATTTTTGATTTAGATGGAACCATCATTGATTCTGTTCCGGGAATTAAAGAGAGCCTTATTTATGCCATTCGAAAACAAGGGCATATGATTGATGACGACATTGACATTTCATCGCTCATTGGGCCACCCATGCACAATATTGTCAGAACACTGTTGGAGCCTTATGGTGACAACAGAGTAGAAGAAACAATAAACCTGTATCGTGCGCATTATGGTCAATTCGGACTTTACAATAGTGTTATCTATGAAGGGGTGCTGCCAGTGCTGAAAACCTTAAAACAGCGTGGCGATAAACTGTTTATTGCGACATCTAAAAGACAACTATTCGCTGGGAAAATACTCGATGATATGAAGATAAGCCCTTTCTTCTCAGACATCATTGGGACGTCGTCGGATGGAAAAATGGATGATAAGACAAAACTATTAGCTCATTTACTGACTAAAAATGGGTTGAAACCACGTTGTTCAATCATGGTGGGAGATAGAGAGGACGACATTATTGCAGCACAAAACAACCATTTATTATCCGTCGGTGTACTGTGGGGATACGGAACGGCCAATGAGCTAACAACCCATCAGGCTGACGCCCTGTGTGCTCAGCCAACTGAGTTATGCCATGCGATCGACAAGATAATGTCATCACATCCTGCATAAAACTGCGCGTGACTATATAGAAGTAAAAAGCATAAAAAAGCTTCTAAAAAACAGAAAGGTGATTTGCTTTTTTTATCATTGACGCAAAGCTCATTTCTCTCTAACTTAAATAGACGATAATTTTTAAGTATTTTATTGATTTATAAGAAATTAATCGAATTATAACAAAAATGGCAGCCAAAAATAGCCCGGTTATTCCTCAATCTAAAAAGGCGATGAAGAGCCTATCTCTGTTCAAAATAACAAGTGAAATGGTTCCGTGGCACAGGCTTAACGCAGACTAGTGCGAAATGGTTTTACCCACGGACAAAGGCTTCCCTACATCAAACAGGCACACGGTTGCGTATGCCGACGTTACATCTCTTAAAATAGTCAGCAATAGCAGGAGTGAGTCAGGTAATGATTCGGTTAGAAAACGTGAGCGTTGATTTCCCCGCCGGGAAAACTGCACAGTCCAGGGCGGTAAACAACGTCAACCTGACCATTCAACAGGGTGAAGTTTTTGGGATTGTCGGCACCAGCGGCGCAGGGAAAAGTACGCTGCTGCGGACGATCAATTTATTACAGCGTCCCACCGAAGGGCGGGTGTTTCTGGGCGATACGCTGATCAGTGATGCGTCTGGCCGCGAGTTGCGCCAGCATCGGCAACGTATTGGCATGATCTTCCAGCATTTTAATCTGATGCACACCCGCAATGTCTATGACAATGTGGCGTTCAGCCTGCGTGCTGCGGGTAAAAGCAAAGCGGAGATTGCTGAGCGCGTGCCGGAAATTCTGGCGCTGGTTGGATTGCAGGATAAAGGAACCGCTTATCCGGCGCAGCTGAGTGGCGGACAAAAGCAGCGTGTTGGCATTGCTCGTGCCATTGCCAACCATCCCGAAGTGCTGCTGTGTGATGAACCCACCTCGGCGTTGGATCTGGAAACGTCGGCATCTATTCTGGCGTTATTGAAGAGTATTAATGTCCGGTTAGGTATCACGATCGTGCTGATTTCCCACGAAATGAGCGTGATTAAAAGTATTTGTCAGCGTATGGCGGTAATGACGGGCGGGAATATTGTAGAAGAGGGTGACGTTTTTACGATCTTCTCAGCGCCTCAACACGCTTATACCAAACAGCTGGTTAGCCATACCAGTCCGGTCGAATTACCTGAGCGCTTTAAGCAAAATAATAAAGGCGTCTTGTTAAAAATACTTTTCGCCGATGATTCGGTAGAACAACCGATATTATCCGACGTGGCGCAGCAGTTTCAGGTTTCGGTAAATATTCTACACGGCAATATTGAATATATTAACGATCGCGCGTTGGGGCATATTATTGCCCAGATTTCATACCGTGACGATCCGGCAGCGGAAAATCTCGCTGCGGCTATTTCTTATATTCGACAGAATACCTTTGGGGTGGAGGTCATCAATGACTGAGTTAATCGGTGAATTAATCTTCGCCTTTGGTGAAACCTTCACCATGGTGTGCATTTCAACGCTGTGTGCGGTGGTATTCGGCCTGCCATTAGGCATCGCGATTTATGTGACCGATCGTCATTTATTCTGGCAGAACCGTTTTATCTATCTGGTCTCGACCATTCTGGTAAATATTATCCGCTCGATCCCCTTTGTGATCCTGCTGGTGCTGTTGTTGCCACTAACACAGTTGCTGCTGGGGAACACGATAGGGCCCGTGGCGGCGTCGGTGCCGATGTCGGTGGCGGCGATTGCGTTTTATGCCCGTCTGGTAGATTCCGCGCTGCGTGAAGTCGATCCAGGCATTGTGGAAGCGGCAGAGGCCTTTGGAGCCAGCCCGACGCGCATTATCGCTACCGTGCTGTTGCCGGAAGCCTTGGCTGGTTTATTGCGCGGCTTGACGATTACGCTGGTCAGCCTGATTGGCTACTCGGCCATGGCCGGGATTGTTGGCGGCGGCGGTGTCGGCGATCTGGCGATCCGCTTCGGCTATTACCGTTATGAAACTGAAGTCATGGTTGTGACGGTGATTGCATTGGTCGTGTTGGTGCAGGTCGTGCAAACGCTGGGCGATATGCTGTCACGGCGGGCGAATAAGCGCGAGCGCCGCTAAACCGCGACAGAATACGTTATTCAGGACAGCAGAGAGATGTCATGAAAATAGACAAAATTGTATTACGAAAAATGAAAATGGCGTTGAAAACGCCATTTACTACCAGCTTTGCGACGCAGACGGAAAAACACTTTTCTATCGCGGAAGTTCATGCCGATGGGCAGATTGGCTACGGCGATTGTTCCGCCATTTCCCTGCCATTTTATAACGAAGAAACCAACGTCACTGCCTGGCATATTATGCGTGACTTCCTGATCCCGATGGTTAAACAGGCGGGGGATATTGAACATCCTTCTCTGGTTCGCGATATTTTCGCGCCGGTAAAGCGTAATAACTGTGCCAAAGCGGCAATCGAAGGCGGTATCTGGGATGCGTACGCGAAGATAAAAGGTGTACCGCTGCATCAATTACTGGGCGGCGTACGGGATAAAGTCGAAGCCGGTGTCAGTATTGGTATTCAGGAAACGCCGGATAAATTAGTCAGCGTGGTTGATAATTTCCTGAAGGAAGGCTACAAGCGCATCAAAATAAAAATCAAGCCGGGAAAAGACTACGACTATATTGCGGCGCTGCGTCAGACGTTTGGTGATATTACGCTAATGGTGGATGCCAATTCTGCCTACACGCTGGATGATATTGATTTCTTTAAGCGCATCGATAAATTTAACCTGTTGATGATTGAACAGCCGCTGGCGCACGACGATATTATTGACCATCGCAAACTTCAGGCCGCGGTAAATACGCCGATCTGTCTGGATGAAAGTATTGCCTCGGTAGAAGACGCGCGTAAAGCAATAGAGCTGGGCAGTGCCAAAATCATCAATATTAAAGTGGCGCGCGTGGGCGGTATTACTGAAACCAAGCTGATTCATGACTACTGTCAGGCGCACAACATTCCGGTGTGGTGCGGTGGCATGCTGGATACGGCGGTCGGTAAGGCGCACAATATTGCGGTATCTACGCTGCCGAACTTTATCTACGCGCACGATATTCCACCGTCTTCCCGCTACTGGCATGAAGACTTCATGCTGCCGTTTGTCGAATTAGACAAAGACAGCTGCGTCGCGGTGCCAAATAAACCGGGAATTGGCTTCGATATTAACCCTGCTCTGTACGATAAATATTGCTACGGACAGGAAACCTTTTTGTTTTAACTGATTATTGAATAAGTATTTTTTAGTAAGACGTGTGAGCAGTAAAGCGTTATCCAACACCAGGGAATAACGTTATAAAAATAGAATAGGGCGCTACGACGCCCATAACCGTTATACGACATGGCAGCAGAGAGCGTGGGATAGAAGAGTAAAGCGTCCGCGCCAGGGACAAAAGCGTCAATGACGCTTTTGAACGTCGCTTGCGACGGCCCTGTAAGGGTGAATCTCGGGATGAGATTCATATTGCGCGGCTCGAGCGTACAGGGATGTATTTACAGCGTCTTTACGATCTACCCACGCTCTCTGCCCGCCTTACTTCGTCATCAATATCATGGCACCTATTACGCCCCAAATAATGGTAAAGACTGACTAAATCGGACAGACAGGAACGCGACGATGCGATTGAAAAAACTTATTCCACTGATGCTGGCGTTAGGTATCTCTCAGGCTTACGCAGCAGATTCAGGCAAAGAAATCACCATCGGCGTATCGCCGGGGCCGTATGGCGATATGGTCACGAAAGCGATCAAGCCGGAAATGGTGAAAAAAGGCTATGACGTGAAAGTGCGCGAATTCAGCGACTACATTCAGCCGAACCTGGCGCTGTCGAATAACAGTATCGACGCCAACCTATTCCAAAACCGCCGCTATCTTGACCGCTTCAGCGCGGATAAAGGGCTGAAACTGACGGAAGTGATCACCGTGCCGACTGCCAGCATGGGATTTTACTCCAACAAGGTGCGCTCGCTGAATGAGCTGAAAGCCGGTGATATCATTACGTTACCGAACGATCCGTCCAATCTGGCGCGTTCACTGGATTTCCTGCAAAAATACGGTCTGATCAAGATCAATCCAGAGATTACGCCGACTAAAGCTTCTGTGCGTGATATTACGGAAAACCCGAAAGGGCTGGTCTTTAAACCGCTGGAAGCAGCACAACTGCCGCGTGCGTTGGGTGGTGTCGCGGGTTCATTGATTAATGCGAACTTCGCGATGGCTGCGGGTCTGAACCTGTCTGATGCGATTCAACTGGATGTGCTGCCGGAAGATTTGAAAAACATGATTGTTGTGCGTGCGGAAGATGCCGACAAACCGTTTGCTCAGGATCTGAAAGCCGCTGTTCAATCCCCTGAGTTCGCTGCATTCTTTGAAGATAAAAATTCCATGTTCCACGCGTTCCAAAAGCCTGAGTGGATGAAGAAGAAAGGTACGCAATCCGAATAAACGACTCCCGAACCGGTTGACGCTATTGCCCGATATTACCATAGTAATATCGGGCATTCTTTTATGGGACAAAAAAGGATTTTTGTTGCGCGTCACTACAATAAATCTCGTAGAAAATCAGGCATAACCGATCAACAGTTACGTGATATTGCGGCAGACATTATTGATCATCCAGATAAAGGCGGTCTCGGTGGTGGTGTTTATAAAAAGCGCGTTGCTACCAGTATGGGTAAACGTGGCGGTGCCCGGACAATAGTGGCTTACCATCGAGAAGGTAAGGTGTTTTTCTTTGAAGGATGGGAAAAAAACACGGTATCAACGCGTGGGAAAGAAATTCCCGATGATGTATTGGCGGCTTTTAAAATTGCGGCAACGGTGTTTAAAAATAAATCTGATGCCGATCTCGAAACAGACCTTAAAAACAAAGAGCTTGTTGAGGTGATAAATGGTTGATAAGCGCTTATTAAATATACAGAGCATGATTCAGCGTCAACATGCCGCAGGTACGGCCAGTGACGTCGATCTTGACGCTATCAATCGCCTGGTAGCGGAAAGTCAAAAAACGGAATCACGCGCCAGTATGGACGCGAGCAGAGTGCGGGCCATCCGTGAGCGTGAAAAAATTAGTCAAAGCCAACTGGCTGGCATCATTAATATGTCGGCCAACAGCGTTCAGAAATGGGAACGTGGAGTAAGCGCACCAACGGGTGCGGCGTTACGAATACTGGAGGTCATCGAGAGAAAAGGCTTAAGTGCTATTCTTTGATGATGCGGTTAAGAAAGATAACTGGTTGTTTTATTGCGTTTAGTGGCCGTCTGATACGGCCACTTTCGCGTGTGTAAGCATTGTGCTCAGGTTATAAACATCACTTCTGATGCACGTACACTCTGTGTGCTTCTAATAGCGTATGTCCTTGCTCTCCCAACTCCCAGAACAGGCCGGTCATGATCGCTAATCCTTCGCGGGCGACGGATTTCAACAGGTGTTCGTTAACGGCGTGCTGGCCGCATGCCGGATAGGAGTGGGGTAGCCACAGCGTCGGCAGGCCGAGGATGTCGGCGAAGACGTCATTAGGTAGTGAACCACCCAGATTCGGCAACAGCGCGGGTTGCTTGCCGCTAATTTGTTGCATCAGCGCCAGCGTCCAGTTTACCAGCGGATCTTCGGGGTTAAACCGTGTCGCCGGAGACGTGTTCAGTACCTCAACGTCTACTTGGGTAAAACCATGCTGGTCGAGGTGTTGACGTACATGCTGCGCCAGATGCTGCCAGTCGGTGCCGACCACAAAGCGCAGTTGGCAAATCGCGGTGGCATCGGCGGGAATGGCGTTCACCGGCTTGTGTGGGTTACCGGTAATGAACGACAGCACTTCCAGCGTGTTCCAACCAAATAGCCGCTCGGCAGGCGTGAGTCCCTCCGCCCCCCAGTTTTCATCAATCGCTGGATCGCCTTCGCTACCTGCGGGATCAACCGTGCTGAGAATGTCGCGCAGCGCTGGCGTCAGCGGCGGAGGAAGCAGGGCGTCGATCTTCATTCGACCTTGCCCGTCGACCAGACTGGCCACAGCGTTCGCTAACTGTGTACCCGGATTGCTCAGCAGCCCGCCCCAGTTACCGGAATGGTATGCCTGCTCGCGTGATTTGATGCGTAAACGGAAATTGGCACAGCCGCGAGAGCCAAGGAACAGCGTTGGACGTTCTGCATTAAGGCGTGGCCCATCGGAAGCGATAAAAATATCGGCGGCCAGTTCCTGCTTGTGCTGTTGGCACAGGTCGGCAAGCCCCGGCGAACCAATTTCTTCGCCCATCTCGAACAGCAATTTGCAGTTGAAGCCCAGACGCTGCCCGCGCGCCTGAAATACCTGCTCTAGCGCCATCAGATTAATACTGTGCTGGCCTTTATTATCGGCACAGCCGCGCCCGTACCAGCGATCGCCTTCTTCGATCAATTCCCAGGGGGTGAGCCCATCGCGCCAGTTAGCCTCGTCACCAAAAACTACGTCGCCGTGGCCGTAAGACAGTATGGTCGGCAGGCTGGGGTCTTCAATGCGTTCGGCCAGCAGGAAAGGGGGATGGCTCGCATCTGACGAGGCAATGGGTTTTATGCAGAACCCCATCGCCTGCAATGCGGGCTGGATCTCATCCGTCAGATAGCGGCTCAGCGCGGGCTGGTTGTCTGCTTTCTGGCTTTCGCTGGCGTGAGCAATACGCCGAGCTAACGTTTGTTTAAATTCTCCGCGATCGAAACGTTCACAGGCGATACGAATAAGGTCTGCGCTGGTCATGCCTTTCCTTGCTGGATAATGTGCCGAAGTTACCGATATTTAAAGAAAAAATGAGCTTTGCAACAATAATAAAAATTGCAATTAAGCTTTGCTTTTAATATAAACCTTCGAATCCTCAGCACTTTCTGAAAGGAACGACGCCATGCACAGCTCCGAGATCCGTTATTTTTTGGTGGTTGCCACCACCGGTTCGCTCAGCGCCGCTAGTCAACACCTGTTTGTTGCCGTTTCTGCCATCAGCCGCCAGATTCAGCGGCTGGAAGAACGCATCGGTGTGCCGCTGTTCGAGCGGCATGCGCGCGGCATGGTGTTAAACGATGCCGGGCGTATTCTGGAAAACCATGTGCGTAAGAGCATGATGGACATGGATGCCGCCGTGGCGGAGATTCAGGGGCTGAAGGCCAGTCGCCGGGCGCTATTACGTATTGGTTGCACGGAGGGGATGGCGTTTGATCTGCTGCCAACCTTGTTTGCGCGTTTTCGCCAGCATGACCCGGATACCACCTTTGCGCTGAAGGTGGATTCGGCGATGCAGGTGTCGCAAATGATCCGCAACGGCGAAGTGGATATCGCGCTCCAGTTTGCGCTGGCACCCGAACAGGGCGTGAATGTCGAGCTGGCGCTGCCTGCGCCACTGATGCTACTGATGTCGGACGAACATCCGCTGGCGCAGCAGGCTATCCAACTGGCGGATCTGCATCCTTTCCCACTGGCGCTGCCGGAATCGTCTACCACGCTGCGACAGCTGTTTGACCTCTCATGCCGCATGAACGGCACTTTTTTAGAGCCGACGCTGTGCTGCAACAACTTCACTACGCTCTATTACTATGCGATGAGCACGCCGGGTGCGGTTACCGCCTGTAGCTTCTATTCCGTGATGTATAAGTGTTTACAGGAACCGATGCGCTTGAAGCCGCTGAATATTAAGCAGCTCGACCAGCGTTCGCTTCAGGTCCAAACGCTGGCAGGCAAGACCCATGCTCCACAACAGCAGGATTTTCTGGATTTCATGATGGCGGAACTGCGGCTGGGGGAAGCGTATTATCTAAGCCAGATCGCCGACGCCTAGCTATCCGGTGGGGTGTTTTCACTCCATCTCGATAATGTCGCGTTTTTGCTCGTCTTCGAGCTGGCGCAGGACGCGATACACCTGCGCGACCGCCTGAAGCGTTTCGCGCGGAATATAATGGCCTTCCGGCGTGGTGCGATACAGCGTCCGAGTCAGCCAGATGAAGCGAATCACCGGAATGTCTGCTTTTTGCGCCTGAGCGATGAGTTCTCTCGCTGTTTCATTCTCGCCTTTGAATAAAATGCGCGGCAGCGGCGTTTTGCCGGGGCGATAGTAGAGTCCTACCGCATAGTGCGTTGGGTTGACCAGCAGCATATCAGCGTCTTCCACCTTGGCTTTGGGACGTGGCGCAGCGGGCTCGTTCGCCATTTCATGCGCCAGCGATTTGCGGTGGCCTTTCATATGCGGATCGCCTTCGGAATCCTTGTGCTCGTTGCGTAAATCCTCATGGCTCATGCGCTGCTGCTTGAGAAAGAAATATTTTTGCAGGCCGAAATCCATGGCGGACAGCACCAGCAGCGACGTCAGCGTGGTGCGGGCAATGCGCGTCAGCAGCGCTTTAACCCCTTGCCAGAAACCGTGTAGATCGCCATAGGCCAATTCAACCAGCGCCTCTAACTCTGGCACCACCACGTTATAAAATACCGCGCCGATCACCACCGCTTTGAGAATATTGGTCAGCATTTCCACCAGTTTGCGCATGGAAAACATCTGCTTGAACTGATTGATCGGGTTCAGTCTATTGAGATCGAGTTTCAGCGCTTCGGGCGCAAACAGCGGGCCATACTGGAGCCAACCGCCCGCGATGCGTAGCAGTACGGCAAGTGCCGCAGCCAGCAGACAGAGCGTCCCCGCTAGCACGGCCGCGTCGTGAAACACTTCTTTAGCCACTTGGGTAAACGGTGTGCCAAGCCGTTGCAGCGGCAGTTGTACCAGCGCTTGCAGTTTCCCCATTGTGCTGTCCGCCAGTGCCAGTACACACTCCAACAGGCCGACGCAGATCAGTAGTTTGGGCACATCCTGACTTTGCCCGACTTCTCCTTTGCGGCGTGCGTCTTCCAGTTTCTTTTCGGTGGGTTGTTCCGTTTTTTCACTCATCGATTCCGCCTTGTTAGCTGTTCGATGCGGTAAAAAGCAGTGGGAGCAGGTGTTTGAGATCCGGCAGCCCCTGAAGTTTGTGGTCGCCTAAGTAGTGCAGCACTGGCAAATAAATGATGAAAAACGCCATCCCAACCAGACACTTGGCTGGAATCGACAGCACGAAGACCTGAAGCTGCGGGCTATACAGGCTGAGCAATGCAATACTGAATTCCAACAGCAGCAGTAGCGCCACCAGCGGCCCGGCGTACACCACTAAATGGGTGAAGGTGTCGGCCAGCAGGCTGAGATACACCTCAAACCCTTTTTCACTCGGTGCAGGCAGCCAGGACAGCACCGGCCAGATTTGGTAGCTGTCCCACATCAACTGCGTCAGCCCTTTTAGGCCGATGCCAATAATCAGCAGCAGAATCAGCGTCTGTTTCAGTAGATGGCCGAGCGGCGTGGCGTCCGAGCCCAGCGCGGGGTTGAGCTGACCGCCCATCAACGCGCCGCGTTGGTTATCGAACAGCGCCCCGACGGACTCAAACAGCCAGAACGGTATCGCCAGAATCAGCGCAATCAGTAATCCCACCATGAGTTCTTTGAACAACAGCGCGGGGAGCATCGGCCAGGACAGCGGCGTCATCAGGAGTTGCTGCTGCACGATGGGGGCGGGCAGCAGCGTCAGGGAAATCACCACGGCGTTGCGCATCATGCCTTTCAACACGTTGAGTGAAAAAACCGGCACCAGAATAAAGCACGGGTACAGCCGGGCGATGCCGAGCGTAATGGCGATGATAAAGTCGTAAACGTGCTGAATGGTGGCGATCATACGGATTTATACCCCAGTCTGCGCAATCATGTTGAACGCGGTAATCGCCAGTTGCATCAGCTCTACGCCCACCCAGCGCCCGCAGAGCGCCAGCGTCAGCCCGACAGAGATCAGTTTGACGGCAAAGGGCAGTGTCTGATCCTGCAATTGCATCACTGCCTGTAGCAGCGAAATCAACACACCGACAGTGACCGCAACCAGCAGCGGCGGCGCAGAGAGCAGCACGACCATCACCATGGCCTGACGGAAAAGCGTGATTATTTCCATCGTGGCCTCACAGGTAGCTGTAGAACAGGCCGTCCAGCAGTCGCGTCCAGCCGTTGACCAGCACGAACAGCAGCAGCTTTAACGGCAGCGAGAGCGTCATCGGTGCGACCATCTGCATCCCCAGCGCCAACAGCACATTGGAGACGATGAGGTCGATGACGATGAACGGGATATAGATCAGGAAGCCGATTTTGAACCCGGCCTGTAGCTCCGACAGCACAAACGCCGGGATCACCAGCAGCAGGTTTTGTGTATTCACTTTCTCGGATAGCGAGGCGGGCCACATTTGCAGGCTGTTCTCATGCAGGTGGGTGAGAATATCCGGGTCAATGTTGCGCGACATAAAGGTTTGCAGCGGTTCCAGTCCGTAGGTCACGCTGGCCTGAAACGACGTGATGTCGGTCATATCCAGCGGCTTTTCCTGCACGCGTTTGCTGATGTCCTGAAACACCGGTGCCATGACAAACAGCGTCGCCGCAAGTGCGATACCGTACAGCGCCATATTCGGCGGCACCTGCTGTACCCCGATGGCGTTGCGGGTAATCAGCAACACAATCGCAATCTTCAGAAAGCAGGTACAGACAATCATCATCAGCGGAATCAGGGAGAGTGCGCCCAAAAAGAGCGCAAACATCAAGGGATCGAATGCGCCGGCGGTCATGGTGCCAGCTCCTGTGCGGCGGCGTTGTCTTCATCCTGCATTGGCAACTTATGCGCTGGCGCGGAAAAGCGTTGGGTAATCTGTATCCCCAGTCGGCCTTCTACATCGACCAGATCGCCGCTCGCCAGCGCAATATCACCGTGATACAGCCAGGCTTGCCCCGGCACCACGTCGCGCAGCGTCAGCACGCTCCCGCGGGCAAGGTGTTGCAATTCCGCCAGCGTCATCGTCAGGTTGCCGCAGCGAAGTTGTAAGACAATCGGCAACGGCGGTAAATTTTCAGTGACGTTGTCACGTGATAGTGTGAATTCACTCGCTGATATATCAACGTGGGCATCGGTTAGCATCGTGTCGGTAGCTGGTGAGGGCATTGAGACAGTCTCCATGTCGGTAACGGTAAAGGTGTAGGGCACGTTTGCTGTGAGCTGTAGCATGCCGTGCAGGCGCAGTGTGCCGAATGACAGCGTTCCCTCACCGGACGGCGTAACCCACGGGCGGTTAGGGAGGACAATGTCGCCGGTCTGGAGCCGTTGTAGCGCCGTAAACGGCAGCACGACGTCAGCCAGCGTGAGCGGGATCGCGATAGCCATTGCTGTGGGGAGCGCCTGGCACTGACGGTGCCAGTCGGTGTGGGAAAACAATGCCAACCAGACGGCATCAGCGGCCTGCATCCGGCTTCGCACGACAATCCCGTTCCAACTGGCGCTAAGCCAGACATAGCGCGTGTCATCGTTGTCATGTTGTTCTGCTGAATCTCGTTCTTCCGGGGGTGTTCTCGTTGGATACACTTCCCCCACAAGCGCCCGCAGTACGGGGTTGAGCGACTGGTTATAGAGCGTCCAGTACCACTGTGCCGCCTCATCGTCTTCTGTCACTGGCAGCAGCGGGCAGTCGGACAGCAGGCTGAGCACCGGAAACGGATCGGTCAGTGAGAAATTACCGATATCGCTACGCCAACCGCTTGCCTGTGCGGCAGACGTTTCCTCTATCAGCTCACGCGGATGCGCCAGTTGAAGGTGCAGACGACCAGCAACCCCATCGCGGATAAAAGGTAGCCATAGTCCTGCTGCCAGCGTCGATCGGATGCGGGCGTGCTGCACGCGCATCGTTGGCAGCGTCAGCGGTCGAATGTGTGGGGAATTTGAACTCATCGCTCATCCTCTCTGGCGTCAAAACGCAGATTGATCGGGCAGTCCAGCGCGGTAGAGATCGAACGACAGCAGGCTTCACGCCGATCTTTTAACTGATGGTAGCTTTCCCGGCTAAAGCGCAGAGAAATGTCCCAGCCGCGTGGCACCAGATTGGCTAAGCGCGCATCGATGTCACCCAACTGCGGCAGTTGCAGGCTGAAGGCAAATGGTGGGGCGCAAATGTTGTCCATTGCCTCAATTAACTCGCATTGCAGCGGCCGCCACGGTGACGGTGTCACATTTTGTGGGTTGTCAACTGATTCGCTATGCAGCGGCATCGGTGCGTTGATGGCGTTGCCCGATGGCAATGCGATAGGCGGTTCTTGGTAGAGCGCGTCTTCGAAGCCGTCCGAAAACGTGAAGGCTTCCCAAAAATCCATGTGTTGCTGATCGTCTACGCGCGAGGATGTGCCGTGCCGTGCGGCCTGCGCGTTCTGCGTCGCCGTCGATTCGGATGACGCAATCTGTCGGTTATTCATACGTGCTCCTGAGGTAACGTAAGCAGATATTCCAGTTTCTCCACCGCCTTCTGGCATTGGCGAGTGGTGTGTCGGGCGTCATCAACCTGACGCTGCTGGTCGTCGTGCTGTTGCTGCGCGGCCTGCACCTGCTGCACTTCCGCCGCTATCTCGCCGAGTAAACGCTGTTCGGCGGCAAGGTGCTTCTTCAGGTGTTCCAACGTTTGACGTTGCCCCTGCGTTTCCTGAGCAAACTGGTCGCGCTGCGTGTGGCTGGCCTGTCGCAGTGCCTCGACCTGCTGCTGGTGATGGCGTTGCTGCTCTGCAATCCTGATAAGCTGCTGTTCTTCCTGCCGCTGCTGACGCTCGCTACGGCTTAAGCGCTGGCGGCGTATTGGCATTAATAGGTTCAATACGCTCTGTAATTCGGCATCGCGTTCGGTGTTATGGGGCATAGCGGCTGACTCCGGCGAGCTGTTGTTGAATCACGCCATAAGGCATCGGTTCACGCATCGACTGGCGCAGAAACTGTGTGATTTCGGAATGGGCGTTGACGGCGGAATCGGTTAACTCGTCATGACCGGGCTGGTATTCCCCCAGGCGGATCAGCATCTCAACCTGCTTGTACGCCGCCATCAGACGTCGTACGCCGCCCGCATTGCGGGTGTGATCGGTATCCACAACGTTACTCATGGTGCGACTCAGGCTGGCGAGCACGTCGATAGCCGGATAATGCCCCTGTTCCGCCAAACGTCGGGCGAGCACGATATGCCCGTCGATCAGCGAACGTACTTCATCGGCGACCGGATCGTTCATGGAGTCTTGTTCGATCAAAACGGAGTAGAGCGCAGTGATGGCACCGTCTTCCGTTTGTCCGGCGCGCTCGACCAGACGCGGCAGCAGCGTATAGACCGATGGCGGCAACCCGCCGCGTCCCTGCGGTTCCCCAAGCGCGAGGCCGATTTCACGCTGAGCGCGGGCAAAACGCGTCAGGGAATCAATAATCAGCAGCACCTGACGGCCTTCGGCGCGGTAGGCTTCGGCGATAGCGGTAGCGGTGAAGGCTGCGCGGGCGCGTTCCATGCTGCTGCGGTCAGAGGTCGAGCACACCAGCACGGTGCGGCGGCGTAACTCGTCGTCCAATTCGTGATCGAGAAATTCGCGCAGTTCACGCCCTCGTTCGCCAATCAGCCCGAAAACGATGGCATCGCACGGCGTATTGCGCGCCAGTTCCGCCAGCAGCGTGGTTTTACCGCAGCCTGCACCGGCGAAGATGCCGACGCGTTGACCCTGGCCGAGGGTTAACAGGCCATCGACGGCGCGTAATCCGGTAGGCAGCGGCTGGCTGATGCGTGGTCGGGATGTTGGCGGTGGCGCGTCGCCCAGTACTGGCTGTGTGCGTCCCGTGGGTTGACCCGGTTCAACGAAGGCGCTCTCGCCGCCGTCTTCCAATGCCCGCCCAAATCCGTCCAGCACGCTGCCCAGCAAGCGTTCCGACACCTGAATGCGGTGTGGCTGATACAGCGGCGTTACGGCGGCACCCTGTGCGATGCCGTCCAGCGCCCCAAGCGCGGAGAGAAAGGTATTCTCCGGGCTGAATCCCACCACTTCTGCCATCATCTGACTATCATCCTGACGCGCCACCCAGCACAGATCGCCAATACGTGCCTGCGGCAGGTTGCACTCCAGCAAAATACCGCTGACGGCCATGACGCGGCCTTTTTTCTCCACGGGCGCGTAACCCACCAGGTGCTGACGCTGCTGGGCGACCCACCGATCGAGCAGCGGAAAAGAAGAAGGTTGTGTCTGCATTACCAATTCACCGTTATCTGTTGTCTGCCGCTGAATTCAATCTGGTGCTCATCAATCCGCACCAGACGCAGGTTGTCGACCTCATCGCCGATGAAAAAGCGCTGGCCATCCGCTGTGACGACATTGGCACGCGACCCGCTGGTCACCTGAACGATCTGAAACGGCAGTTGCTCCGTTTTCAGCTGTGTCCGGTTATCCACCGATAGCGCGGTTCTATAACGTTGGTGGAGTTGGGCGAGCATCCGTTCCAGCTTTTTTTGATCGTCCGGTGTTAATTGCCCGGTGAGCGTGAGGCGATCCTGATACGCCGCCACTTTTACGGCCGCGCTCAGTTCCCGTTCCTGCAACATCATACGTAGCGTGCTTTCCAACTGTGGCAGCGTGCCGAGCGGCTTGCGGGTATCCTGCGGCGGCGGGGCGGCAGGCATCGCGACGCTCTCCTGTAGCTGCCAACTGCCCACCATCACCAGCAGCAATGCGCCAAGCAGCAGGTAGCTGGCTTTGGCCCACAGCGGCAGGCGCGGTGCGGGTAGCGGCGTAGGTGTCGACATAGTTGTCGGCGCAGTGGTATGAGCCAGCGGCGCGTCGGTGGATATATTCGCGGCGGGGATATCCTCTTCCGCTGTTGGTGGCGTTTGATTGTCATCAAGCCAGGGGGTATTGGCAGCCACAATGCAGAGCCAAATCTGCCCCAGCGCAAACGGTGTGCCGGGCGGCAGCGCGTCAATGTGCTCAACAGCGTGACCTTCGGTATTACACAAGGCGCCGTCCAGTGCACTGAGTGCCCAGCCGTCAGCGCTCTTCTCCAGTTGGCCGTGATAAGGCGCAATGCCGGGATCGTAGAGGACGAGATCGGCATCATCGGCGGCACCGATGCGCCAGGCATTTCCGCACAGCGGCAGCGCCGCACCGCGATGTAAACCAGTCAGCACGCGTAATTCAAACATGATGTCTTCCTATGCGCTAAAGGGGTCAGGAGAGTCGTAAAGATCAAGGCGTCCGATGACGTTGATCGACAGGGTGGATTCCAGTTCGGTGAAGGACAGCACGGGGACGTGGTGAAATTCGTCCTGCAACAACGTGCGCAGCGGGCTGCGTAAATCCTGTGCTACCAGCACCAGACTGCGTTGTGACGAGAAAGGTGGAAACGCCCGCCGTAGCTGACCGAGCAGCGTTGAGGCATAGTCCTGTGTCAGAGCGAAGAAGGTTTCGTTCTGCGTTTGGCGCAGTGCATCGCGCAGTAACTCTTCGCTTTCTGGCGTCAGCAGCCAGACGGCGAGGCTGTTTTCATCGCTGTACTGGTGGCAGATTTGTGATTTGAGCGCCAGACGCACGTAGTCGGTCAGCGCCAGCGTATCCCGCTCGTGCTGGCCGACTTCAATCAGCGCTTCGGCGATAGGGCGCACTGAGCGCAGCGGTACTCGCTCGGAGGCAAGCCGCTGTAGCACGCTGGCAAAACGCGAAAGCGGCATGATGCGCTGAAGCTCCTGCGCTAACTCCGGCTGCTCGCTCTCCAGCCAGGCCAGAATGGATTTGGTTTCCTGCAAGCCGATAAACTGTGAACCCGTGCGGTGAATGGCCTGTTCCATGCGAGCCAGAATCAGTTCATCCGCCGTCCAGCGCGGTACATCGTCAGGCTGTTGCGCGACATGCGCCAACGGCAGCCATAGCCATTGGCTTTCATCGCGCAGCGTGTGACCCGATGTGGCGATCGTCGCATCGGCGAGTTCGATGGCGTTATTGGCCACCGCCAGTTGGTCGGTAACCAACGTGGCTTTAACGTAGGGAATTTCATAGACGCAAAACTGAAACTCATCCTCCGCCAGTCGATCGCTGAATTCGATATCAAAGGACGGCAGCGTAAAGCCAAAACGGTAGACCAGCCGGTTACGCAGACGACGGATGTTCTGCACCAGCGCCGTCGCCGTTGGTTGCCCTTGCCAGACCGGATGAAACAGCAGCAGGTAAGCGCGCGTGGGGTTAAAGCGCCGTAGATCCTGATAGCCGTTCTGTTCGGCAGGTATGTTATCCGCCTCCAACTGGCTGGCATCCAACTGACCTTGCTGTTTGATGCGCCAGAGCTGGAACAGACCGCTGCCGAGCGAGGACACACTGATGGCGACAAATACCAGCGTTGGCATCCCCGGCAGCAGTGCAAAGCCAAACATGCCGATGGAGGAGATGATCCATGCTTTGGGCTGGCTGGTGAGCTGTTCCGCGATTTCCCGACCAATATTGGCATCCACTTTTTGCCCGTCGGCCGAGACGCGGGTGATGATCATCCCGGCCGTCAGTGAGATCAGCAGCGCGGGGATCTGGGCGATCAGCCCATCGCCGATGGTCAATACCGAATAGACGTGCATCGCATCGGACGCCGCCATGTTGTGTTGCAGCACGCCGATGGCGAAGCCGCCGATCATGTTGATGAACACGATAACCAGCGACGCAATCGCATCGCCTTTAACGAACTTCATCGCGCCGTCCATTGCCCCGAATAGCTGACTTTCTTTCGCCAAATTTTCCCGCCGCTGTCGTGCCTGATGGGCTTCAATCAGCCCGGCACGCAGATCGCTGTCGATGGACATCTGTTTACCGGGCATCGCATCCAGCGTGAAACGTGCCGCCACCTCGGCTACACGCTCGGAGCCTTTGGTGATCACCAGAAAATTCACCACCGTGAGAATCAGGAAGATGACCAGCCCGACGGCCAGATTTCCGCCCACTACGTAGTTACCGAAGGCTTCCACGATATGACCACCGTCCTGCTGGAGCAGGATCTGACGTGTCGTGGAAATGGAGATCGCCAGCCGAAACATAGTGGTCAGCAGCAGGACGGCCGGAAACGTTGAGAAGGCCAGCGGTTTGGGCAGGTACATCGCCAGCACGATCAGCAGGGAAGAGACACAGATATTGAGGGCGATCAGCACATCGATCAGCCCAGTAGGCAGCGGAATGATCATCATGAAGACGATAGACATCACGATAACCGCCCCCACGACCTCCGAGCGTTGCATCGCGCTTAGTGCAATGCGGTTTAGCCAGATAATCAACAGATTCATGGCTGCCCCTTATCCGATTCGCGTGCGTCCTGCTTTTGGTGGGGGGAGGCGTCACGTTGCACATTTTGCGCCTGCTGTTTTTCGTATTGGGCGATATCGCCAATCATGCCGCGTATCAACTGGATCGCCGTTTGCCGGTTTTTGCTGTCTCGCCATAGCGGATGGGGCAGATCGCTGACGAGCGGCAGCAGGGCGCTGAAAAATATGGCCTGATGCTGCACCTGCGTCCCCGCAACTTCGCGACCGAGATTATGCAGGTCGCGAGCGTAGGCACCATTGGTGCTTAAGCCAATCAAACGGCGAGTTAATTCCACGGCGCCGAGCGTAAACGCAGGCACTTTGTTCGCCAACCGCGTGAGTAGCGTCTGGCTGGATGACAGCGTGTGGCTCAGGTGACGGGAATCGTTGAGATTACTCAGCATTTTGCTGAGTACGGCTTTCGAAATAGAGGGCGTCAATGAGGCAATATCTGCCGCGAGTGCCCGCTGCAACGTGCGTAGCCCTATGGAAAACGTCGTGGCATCAAAGCGTTCCAGCAGGGAATCCAATAGCGCGCTGGCTGACTGCTGATGCACGATTTTCTGATAGTACAGCTCGCGCATCGCCTGTTTTTGCTCTGGCTGCGTGCTGAACAGCGCAATAGCCGTTGCCGTATTCAGACCCGCCCGGACTTCTGGTCCTTTTTCCTGATGCAACTGCTGTAGCGCATTGGCAGCCGCCGTTGCCAATTCAGGCTGTTGTGCTGACTGTTGCCGAATGTGGCGCAGCAAGATATCGCCGCGCGCCGGATCGTTGCCTGCGGCCTCCAGCACGGCTTCAAGAGACGGTGAGCCTTGTCGCGTCAACAGATCGCGCATGCGGCTCAACTGCTGGTCGAGCGTACTCTGTGACGGATTTTCCAACATACGGAACAGTTCTGTCAGTTTCTCAATCCGTTCGACATTTGCGGTGACGCGAGCATCCGGCTGTTGGGCAATCTGCCGCCGATTTAACGACTTACTTCTCCGCTCGGCCTGCTCACCAAACGCCATGGCGACTTCTTCCATCGACGTAGAAAGCGGAGATCCGGGTGAAGCATGCAGTGGGCTTGCCTGCTGCACCGCAGTCTGTGGCACGGGATCGTCATCCACAACGACCGGTTGCGGTAGAGCGCTGCTAGAGGGAAGGACGGTCGGTATTTTGATCATGGTGTCATCCTGAATAAGTCGGCTACGTGTCGTGGTGTGACCGTGCAGTGAAATGAATGTATTGCTGTGTGGACGCAGAGAAGGATGGGTTCCCCGGCATGAAGTCATCGGAGCAGGCTGAATTTGATGGCGGATTGAATGAAATGCCGTTTTACTGATTGCAATAACTTGCAATTTCACGCTGCTGGCGTTGGCAATAAGTGGCGTGATAAAAAGAAAATTAAAAAATAACTGATTAAAAATCAGTGTGATAAAAATCATTCCGGGCTGGCACAAGGCTTGCTCTTCCGTTTTTGCCAATAGGGCATAACAACGGAGAGTCAGCAAATGGACATGTCTACCCTGAAACACATCGAACAGACCCCTTCGCTTTACCCGGCGCTCGCTGTCGATTGGGAACTGGTGTTTCGTCAACACGGAAAGAAATTGCATAACTTTATCCGCAAGCGTGTCAGCAACCGTGATGACGTGGAGGATTTACAGCAAATGACCTATCTGGAAGTGCTCAAACATCAGGATAAATTTGCGGGAGCATCGCGGCCGGAGACGTGGGTGTTCGGTATTGCCCTCAATCTGGTGCGTAACTATTTCAAGCAGGCACGGCAGCGCGCTCAGGAAATGGGCGATGAGATGCTGGAACATATCGCGATAGAGCTCGATCCCGGCACCATTACCGAAAGCCAGCGAGCACTGAAACGCGCGATGGACGCTATCGTCACACTGCCTGAGGACACCCGTCAGATGTTGACGCAACTGCTGGATACCGATGCCAGTTATCAGGATCTTGCGTTGCAGATGGGGATTCCGATTGGCACGGTGCGGTCACGGCTGTCTCGCGCCCGAGGTGTGATCCGTCAGGCCGTGGAATCCTGACGCGACTCCACGGGACGAAAGGATGCGCCTGCACCCGCTGTTTTTCACTGACTGCTGGGGTGACCGCCTGATTCAAGGTGGCGGTTACCCCTCAAAACATAGGTTACACGCAGTGATATCAGGTCGCATTTAGCCGTTGCAGGGTTTCCTGTCCATCTTCTGGAATGTTGAGACGCCGTATCGAGGCACCTGCACGGCGGGTGCCTGTGCGACGGTCTTAATTCAAACAAGGAGATGGCAATGATATTTACCCAACCTTTTCGTTCCGATGAGCACGCTAAAGCCCCCGAGCTGGAGCTGGTGGACTTTGCATTCAGCCGTATTAAGGATGCCATTTATATCGTCAATGAAGATCAGTGCTTTTGTTATGTCAATGAAGCGGCCAGTCAGACGCTGGGCTATAGCATTGCGGAATTTATGCATCTGAGCGTGGCCGATATCGATCCGAGCTGGGCCGCTGAGCACCGTTCGCCCGATTGGTTGCAGGCGTATGACTCTGGCATGGGAACCACCTTTGAAACCCGGCACCTCACCCGTTACGGCATGACTATTCCGGTTGAGGTCAATCTAACGCATTTCCAACATAAAGGACGTAGCTACAGCATGTGTGTAGTCAGAGATATCAGGGAACGTAAACATATTGAACAGTTGGCCTACGCACGCGATCAGGAGTTTCGGGCGCTGGTAGAAAATTCACCGGATTTGATTATTCGCTTCGATCCCGGCCTGCATTGCCTGTATGCCAATCCCGCCAGCTTGAAACATTTGGAATTTACCGTAGAGCAGCTTCGGGGTCGGATGATTACGGAGTTGATGCCTGGAGCAGGGTGCGCAATCCGTATGGAACAACTGGTGCAGCAGGTTGTTGATACCCGCAGCAGTGCGGAAGGTGAAGTGATGGAACAGTTGGGCAAAGGCGATCAGTGCCATCCGAGTATTCATCATATTCGCTGCGTGCCGGAGTTCGATCAGTGTGGTGCGCTGGTTTCCATTTTAACGGTGGGACGTGACATTACCGCTATTCGCTATGCGGAGAAGAAACTGGCCGATTCCCATATGCAATTGCGCTTGTTGGCACGTCAGCGTGAGATTTCACGTGAGGAAGAGCGTAAGCATATCGCTCAGGAAATTCACGATGAACTAGGGCAACACCTGACCACGATTCGTATGAGCCTGTCGCTGATGCGCATGTGCTTTGCCAAGGATAATCCAGAGATGCAGGGGCATTTACAAAAGCTGATGCAACTGGCTGACCAAACGATTCAGGTGGTGCGTAATGTTTCGACGCGGCTCCGGCCAAACGTATTGAACATGGGACTTACGCCTGCGCTGGAATGGTTGTGCGATGAATTTAATCGCCACTACAGCGCCACCTGTCTGCTACGGACGCTGGGGGACGCGTTGGCACTTGATGACGAAAGTACCACGGCAGCATTTCGCGTTGCGCAGGAATCGCTGACTAACGTGGCGCGTTACGCCGCCGCGACACAGGTGATCGTGACGTTGGATAACCAGCATGACAGCATCGTGTTGCGGATTAAGGACAACGGCAAAGGGTTTGATGCGAACGCAAAAAATAAAAACGCCTTCGGACTGATGAGTATGAAGGAGCGGGGTCGTATGCTGGGAGGGGAAGTTATCATTGAAAGCGCCCCCGGCAAAGGCACACAGGTACAGTTAGCATTTCCTAAAAATGGCTATATCCGCGGATAGCGAGACAATAACAACAAAAGGAAGAAATGAGCGATGGGCAAAAAAATACGTCTCATGATCGCGGACGATCACGTCATCATGCGTGAAGGGCTTAAACAAATTTTTGCGCTGGATGATTCGCTGAGTGTGGTGGCTGAAGCGGGAAATGGCGCACAGGTACTGACACAGCTACGCAACGTAGCCATTGATGTGCTGCTGTTGGATATGTCTATGCCGGGAATTAGCGGTGAAGCACTGATTGCTCGCGTGGTAGCACAATACCCACGTTTACCGATTCTGGTTCTCAGTATGTACAGCGAGGCGCAAATTGCGCAGCATGCGCTAAAGAGCGGCGCCAGAGGCTACATTACCAAAGACAAAGACCCAGAAGCGCTGTTATCGGCGATCCGACGCGTGGCGCAGGGGGCTCGCTATATCGACCACACGATTGCTGAGCAACTGGTGTTTTCCAATTACACGGAAGGTGGCAGAGTCGAACACGATGTTCTGACAGCGAGAGAGCATCAAATCATGATTATGTTTGCGCAGGGTATGGGTATTAACACGATTGCCAATGAACTGGCTATCAGCAATAAAACGGTCAGTACCCATAAAGCCCGCCTGATGGAAAAAATGCAGTTCAGTACCAATGTGGAGATCGTGAAGTATGTCTTTAGCAAAAAGCTCATTCCCTAGTATTGGGAACCTGTGGTGAAAACGAGAATAGATAAAAGGGATTCAACAATGGTGGAATCCCTTTATTGAGGCTTACGCATTCTTAACGTCGTCTTTTCGTTTTCCTGCTCATTGTTATAAAAATTAATAGGCTGTTTTTACTTATTTTAGTGACTTTTTTGTAGGTATTTCCCTACAAACCTCTCTGTAATTCCTACCTGATGTTCAGCGATGCCTGATAGTTTCATTATTCAATGACGGTAATGCTTGTGGTCGTTCCACCGGTGATGAATCGGTGTGCGCCGCACGGAGAAGTACCTTGGGTGCACAGTGGTAACCCTCATGTTATGGAAGGCCGTCAGTTAGCCCGTTTGGGCCCAGGAGTCGTCAATGAATAATCATTACCGTCAGGACAGACAGCGCTATTCATCATTAGCAAGGCCAGCAGTAGAATGTGCTCCCTCATCATCAGAATATACTTCACACGCAACGGATGATATTCACTCATCGCTGTTGCCTATCGTCAATGTTATTGCTCCTCTCAATGTCGACATCGTACTTGAAGGCGAGACCGGGACCGGGAAAGATACGCTGGCGAATCGGATTCATCGACTTTCCCAATGCAGTGGCCCTCTGGTGGCGGTGAACTGTGCCGCCGTGCCGGAAAATTTGGCTGAGAGCGAACTGTTTGGCGTGGTATCAGGGGCGTATACCGGCGCTAGCCGCTCCCGCGCCGGCTATCTGGAAAGCGCGGATAAGGGAATCCTGTTTCTGGATGAAATCGACAGCATGCCCATGACATTGCAAGCCAAGATGCTACGCGTGCTGGAAAGCCGCGGCGTCAAACGGCTGGGGAGTACGCAGTTTACGCCGGTGGATATGCGCGTGATTGTGGCGACGCAAACGCCGCTGCTGCAATTGGTAGAAAAGGGGCTCTTTCGACGCGATCTCTATTTCCGTCTGGATACGGTAAAGATTCAGCTGCCGACGCTGCGTTCCCGCAGCGATCTCATCTTGCCATTGTTCCAGCGTTTTAGTCAGGAAGCGGCGGTACGCCTGAGAATGACATTGCCGCCAATGACGGCGGAAATTTACGAACAACTGCTGACCCATAGCTGGCCGGGCAATATCCGCGAGCTGAAAGCGGCAGCGGATCGCTGGGCTCTGGGGCTGTCGCCCCTGGCGGAAGTTCAGCCGCTGCTGCATCCCCGTCCTTTGCAACTGAAAGATCGTTTAAAGCGGATTGAAAAATTTCTGATTCAGGATGCGCTGCGCCGTCATGGCCACTGTATTGACGATGTGATTGTGGAGTTGGGTATTCCAAAACGTACGCTCTACCATCGTCTGAAAGTGTTGAATGTGATGGCGCGAGAGGCGTGTGCAGGGGGTGGGGAACCCTGTCAGACATAATGGCCTGATAGTGGCTGTTTAAAAACTGGCTCACCGCGAATGATGACGGTGGGCCAATGGCGAGATTACGTTTTTTCGATCGGCGGGCACTGATAGTGGAGGCTATCCGGCAGATCGTGCAACGCGACCGCTTTACCGAAATACCACCCTTGTATAATGGCGGAAGGACACTGTTCCAGAATATAGGCGGCCTGTTCCCGTGTTTCGACGCCTTCGATAATCACGCAGACATCCAGTTTTTTGATCAGGGTGAAGAGCAGGTCTGCCATGGCAGCATTAACCGAGTCCGTACCGATGGCGCTGACGAAAACCTTGTCGATCTTAATCATATCGAATGATAAGTGGCTCAGATAATCCAGATTGGAATACCCCGTACCGAAATCATCAAGCGCGACCTTATAGCCCGCATGCTGTAATGCCTGAAGGCCAGTCGCCAGCGTTTGATGAGACGTACTCGAACGTTCAGTCAGTTCTAACATAATACGTGCTCTGTCTATCCCCATTTCGTCGCACATCTGCTGCAAGAAGCGGTGATAGTCTGGCGACACAATATCGATTACCGACAGATTAATACTGAGCAGAAAAGGCGTTTCCCGTGTGAGGTAAGGCTGCATATCGCGCAATGCCTGACGCGTAATGATGCGGGTGAGCTCCGCGAGATAGCCCATCTCTTCCGCAATATTGATAAAATATTCCGGTGATACGTTGTCGCCGCGTTCGTTTTTCCATCGTGCCAGCGCTTCTACGCCAATAATAGCCCGCTGCGGCAAGCTGATGAGCGGTTGATAATGAACCTGAAACCGTTGATGTTTGATCGCACGTTTTAGCTGCGATGGTAGGGTCTGGTGCCGATCGTAGTAGAGCTGATAGGACAGGGTAAAACTGGCACCGATGAGCGCCCCGACAAAAAACAACGCGGCGATGATATACCAGGGACGATACAGGATTCCCGCGGAATCTAACTGAGCCAGTACGCAGATATCTCGGTTTGACTCACAGGAAAACGTCTGACGTTTTCCCATGGTTAACCACGCATTATTCGCCTGCTGTGCCTGTTTGAACGTCGACAGGTCGATGTCGCCAAACATTTGATAGATATGGCCCAAATTACGGGTTGTTAGCGCGGCGCTGTATCCGGCTGGCGGTTGGATAAAACGGCGAAATGCGGCGGCGGCGGTGACGGTGACGACATCGTTGAGGCTTGCCATATCTGCGGTAATACGTGGGTCAACCACGTCTTTCATTGCGGTCCACAGTTGCACGCCGTCGGGCGTTGTCAGGTTCGGCGGTAGCAGATAAATCGGTGGGTTGAGAATACCCCAGCCCGCAGAACAGATGAGGTAGTTGTTCTTGATTCGCCCGATATCGCGCAGATAGACAGAATAAAAAGAGAGCAGGCGTAACTCTTTCAGATCGGCGTTGGAACAGGGCGCGTTATTCAGCGTCAGCACACGGTTGATGGTTTCTCTGCCTTCATTCGCGACAGCGGCTCCCTGCTTAAGCACGTCCTGGCTATAGCGCAGTAGCTGCGTTTGCTCTAGCCTGGCGAGAACTCCTTGCCCAATAAACAGAGCCAGCAATGCGCTGCCAAACGAAACAAAAACAAGTCTGAACCATAATCCGGTGTTGGTAGTTAAGGCGAGCATAGCGATCATCCGGCTGCGTGACGGAAAGAATGCGGCATGGGTTCAACTATCGCATCCTTGCCAACGATATAGCGTTTATCCGCCATTAATTTTTATAAGTGGTATGGCGTAACGCTCCTGCACATCATAAACAACGAGTGACCTTTAAGCAGAAGTCATCACCGTCATGATTATTTTAAAGGAAAACTCTCCACAGCTAACGGCAGGAAAGATTGATAAAAACAGGCTAGTTCTTCCCCTTAACCTGATTTCAGAAAGAATTACTTTTCTGCGGGAACTCACTCCGCCCGATCTCTACTTAATGAATGAACAAGATGACTGTGTGTACAGCATGACAGTTCACTACCGTAAACATTCATACTATTTGGAGATATATATGAGCTTTGGACTTTCCCAGATTGCATCTCAGGCGGCATCTCAGACTTTGGATACCGCGATGGCCGGTTCTCTAACGCGCGCCGCAGGCGCTCAGGCACAGAAAATGGCGATAGATACCGAAAACTCCATTCTGGATGGTCAGATGGACTCTGCTTCCAAGTCACTGAACTCTGGACAGAAAGCGGCTAAAGCCATCCAGTTCTGATTGTGAGTCAACGAGCCGGAGCCATGCTCCGGCTTTATTTTATCCTGTCTGCGATGGAATCCATATCATGAAAATCAACCATGCCAGTGCGCTGTCCCCGTCGGGGGAGGCACCGCTGGCAGATAGCAGCACGTCCTTTTCCGCCAATGATCAGGACGTTTCCTGGTTTAGCGCGGCGCTGTCGTCGACACCGATGACGGCAGAACGCGGCAACAGCCAGTGGTTGGGTGCGCTGGCGGAAAAATCGCAGGGGCTGAACGGCGTATTCAAATCTGCCGAACGCGACATCAGCCAGTCGATGCGCTCCAATAATCCTAAGGACGTACTGGATGCGACCCGAACGTTGTCGTCGTTCTATCTGGAAAGCCTGCTGAGCGCCAAACTGGTGGCGAAAAGTGTGCAAAGTCTGGAAAAACTCACCAACTTACAGTAGCGGCCTATGAAAATCGATAAGCGAGTCCTTCTTCTGCTAATCGGGCTATTGGCTGGCTGCGGCGAGCCGATTGAGCTGAATCGCGGGCTGTCGGAAAATGATGCCAACGAGGCGATTTCGATGCTTGGTCGCTATCAGATCGGTGCGGAGAAACGGGTAGACAAAACCGGTGTGACGCTGGTGATTGATGCAAAAAATATGGAGCGCGCAGTCAATATTCTCAATGCCGCCGGGTTACCGAAACAATCGCGCACCAATCTGGGGGCGGTTTTCCAGAAAAGTGGGGTGATCTCAACACCGTTGGAAGAGCGTGCCCGTTATATCTACGCCCTATCACAAGAGGTAGAAGCGACGCTGGCGCAGATTGATGGCGTGCTGGTGGCGCGGGTGCATGTGGTGTTGCCGGAGCGTATCGCACCCGGCGAGCCCGTCCAGCCCGCTTCGGCCGCCGTATTTATCAAATACCGCGCCGAGCTGGAACCTGATGGGATGGAGCCACGTATCCGTCGTATGGTTGCCAGCAGCATTCCCGGCCTGTCGGGTAAGGATGATAAAGAACTGGCTATCGTCTTTGTTCCGGCAGAGCCGTATCAGGACATCATTCCGGTTGTCACGCTGGGACCCTTCACGCTCACACCGGATGAGATGAAGCGCTGGCAGTGGAGCGCAGCGCTGTTTGGTCTGATGCTGGCCGGCCTATTAGGCTGGCGCGTAGGCATGCCTTACCTGCGACGGTGGCAGCAGAAGAAAGCGGAGGTGCCGTCGTCACAATGACAACACAAGCGCGAAGTGGGAGGCACGAGTCGGGTGATATCACACCGCTGGCGTGGCTGACCTGGTGGGTGGAGGACTGCCTGTTACAGGCTGATCCCAGTTGGTGGAGTGATAAGGTGACGTTACCCGATGTGCCACCGCGTCGTAATTGGCTGCATGTGAATACCGTGCAGCTTCATCGCTATTTTTCTCTGCCTGTGGTGCTGCCGCCGGAACCGCTTACCTCACTGATGCAGATCGGCGCGCTGGATACGGCGCAGCGGGAAACGGTATTGCGCCTGATGACACGGGTTTGCCAGCCCACACGTACCCCGGATTGCGCTGACGCAGAGGGTATATGGTGTGAGCGGCTGGCAAAAGCGTTGCGGCCGGGGTTGTGGCTACCGGCACCAGTGACATTTCCTGCTTCGCCGTCGGTGTCCTATCAGGACGCGTTGCTGTTACTGCGTATTCGCTATGGTGAGGCGTGCTGGCCGCGTTTGCGGCTGCTGTTTCCACGGGATTGGGCGCGCGATGGGGAAGATCATCGCAGCGCGCCGCCGATGTCATTACCCGCAGCCAGACTAAATGCGCTGTGTGAGGCGCTTATCTGGAAAGCCTCTGTACCTGCATAACCCTCCCATATCTATTCACGTTGCTAAGGACGACGCATGCTGACGACGAAGACGTTTGTGACATTACCCGGTGCAAGTCGGGATGAAACGGTGATTATTCCCGCGGCGCGGGTCGTGGCGCATCGGCGTAGCCGGACGCTCTGGGAAGCAGCCACGGTGCAGGCCGATACGATTGTGGCACAGGCGCACGAACGTGCGCGAACGCTCTGCGAGCAGGCGGTAGAACAGGCTGAAGCGGAATTTTGGCAGCAGGCAAATGCGCTGTTGCAAGGCATTCAGCAAGATCGCATGCACCTGGAGAAAATCATGATTACGCAAGCTGGACAGTTGCTGCGCGATGCGCTGGCGCAGTTACTGGATAAAACACCAGCACCGTCGCGCCACTACGCCTTACTGCGCCAGTTATTGAAACAGCAGCAGGGTGAGAGTCGGGGAACGCTGTACTGCCATCCCGCCCAGCTTACCGATGTGCGGAACTGGCTGGATGTGCATGCGCATCTGGAGTGGCGTCTTGCCGGCGATGAAGCGCTGGATAGCGATGCGATGAAACTGATGACGGCGCATGGTGTGATGTCACTGAGCTGGCGGCAGGCAACACAGCAGCTCATTCCTCCTGAGCCTTCCGCCGTCAGGTGAAATCCTCGTTTGCTGTGGGAACTGCACGCTGGGGTTAACCACTCACTATCAGGTCAATGACCCAAATATTAGGTTAACGATCGAAACCTGTTTTGTGAGGAAAATACCTTATGAGGAGAGAGTGCTATGTCCCTTAACCCCATTCAGCGTCGCCTTGACGCGCATTTGGTCGATTCGCAGCAACAGTTGGATGATATTGCGCTGAATGTTGCGGAAGGCGGTGCCAGCCAGGCGGATAGCTACGCCTTTTTTGAAGCCAGTATGGATTATTCCAATGCCAGTTGGGCGGTCGGGCAACTGTTGAGCGTTAAACACGGTTTGGCAAAGGCCATCATCAATGACTTCAACTGAGTTAGCCGCGATGCTGGAACGCTGGTTAAACAGCGGAACATCGATGTTGAAGTTGGCGATTGATGGCGGCGCGGTGGCGGTGGTGCGGCAGTCGTCGGGCGTAGCGTGCAGCGCTGCCATTCCGCTGCCTACCTTGCCGGATGAGTCTCTGCTGGTGCGCGCACTCCAGTTGGCCGATGCCGCCCACGCACAGTTTCAGGAGGAGACTGCCGTGCTTTCGCTCTCACCACAGGATGAGCAGTTTTGGCTATGGATGCGACCCGATGCCGATGACGTCATGCAGCTGTGTCGCAGTCTGGAAACCTTACTTAATCAACGGGATGTCTGGTTGAGCCTGCTTACGCGGCACACAAAAGCACCCGTTCCCGCCCCACTTAATCTGAGCACGCTGGCTTTTTTGCAAGGAGAACGACATGCGTAAGGGATTGATGCGTAATGGATCGTATCGCGTTTTACTGATGTTCTATCGCTGGTTTTGCTGGGCGGTAGTGCTGATCGGGATGATCCCCGTGAACGGGATGATGTCGCTGGCGCACGCCGCTACGCCAGCCGACTGGAATAAGGGAGCGTATGCGTATTCTGCTGAACAAACACCGCTATCGGCGATTCTGACGGATTTCGCCAATAGCCACGGTGTGGATTTGGTGCTGGGGAATATTGCGGACAATGAGGTGACGGCAAAAATCCGCGCGGATAATCCTGCGCTGTTTCTCGACAGGCTCGCGCTGGAGCACCGTTTTCAGTGGTTCGTGTATAACAATGCGCTGTATGTCAGCCCGCAGGATGAACAAGCATCGGTGCGGCTGGAAATCTCCCCGGATGCCGCGCCCGATATCAAACAGGCGCTCAGCGGTATCGGACTGCTCGATTCGCGCTTCGGCTGGGGAGAGTTACCCGAAGAGGGCGTAGTGCTGGTTACGGGGCCGCAGGCGTATATCGATCTCATCCGCAATTTTAGCCAACAGCGGGAAAAGCAGGACGAGCGGCGTAAGGTGATGATTTTTCCGCTGCGCTATGCCTCAGTATCCGATCGGTCACTGCAATACCGCGATCAGAAGGTGACGATTCCGGGCGTCGCCACGATCCTCAATGAGCTAATGGATGGCCAGCGAACGGCACCCGCAGGGGCATCCGGTCCTGTGCCGGTTCAGCCGGATACGGGGATGGAAGCCATGCGGGATAGTACCCGTTCGCTGATGACGCAGTTGGCAACCCGCAATAGTCCGAAACGCAACGCTGGGGAGGGCGGGCGTATGGCACTAAGCGGTAAAATTTCTGCCGATGTACGCAATAACGCGTTGTTGATTAGGGATGATGAAAAACGTCGGGCAGAGTATCAGCAGCTCGTTGACCATATCGACGTACCGCAAAATCTGGTCAACATTGATGCCATTATTTTGGACGTGGATCGTACCGCGCTGTCGCGGCTGGAAGCGAACTGGCAGGCGCAGCTCGGCAATGTGAGTGCGGGCAGTACCATGATGATAGGGAGAAGCACGCTATTTGTCAGCGATTTCAAACGCTTTTTTGCTGATATTCAGGCATTAGAGGGAGAGGGAACGGCCTCCATCGTCGCCAACCCTTCTGTATTGACGCTGGAAAATCAGCCCGCGATTGTCGACTTCAGCCGAACGGCGTTCATCACGGCGACGGGCGAACGTGTCGCGGATATTCAACCCGTGACGGCGGGCACCAGCCTGCAAGTGACGCCGCGGGTGGTCGGTGAAGGGGCGCAGCGCAGCATCCAACTGGTTATCGATATCGAAGACGGTCAGGTTGAGACGGGGCGTGAGGGGGAAGCCTCTGGCGTGAAGCGAGGAACTGTCAGTACGCAGGCGCTGATTGGTGAAAACAGAGCGCTGGTATTGGGTGGTTTTCACGTTGAGGAAAGTGGCGATCGCGATCGCCGCATTCCGATCCTTGGAGATATCCCGCTGCTGGGGAAACTGTTTACCTCGACGCGCCATGAAGTCTCGCGCCGTGAACGCCTGTTCATTCTTACGCCGCATCTTGTCGGCGATCAAACCGATCCTACTCGCTATGTATCCTCCGCCAATCGCCAGCAACTGAACGGTGCCATGAACCGCGTGGCGCAGCGCAACGGCAAAACGGATCTCTATAGCCTGATTGAAGGCGCGTTTCGCGACCTTGCCAGCCGCCAGCTTCCCGCAGGGTTTCAGGTCGAGGACAAAGGTACACGATTGGGTGACGTGTGCCGCTCGCAGTCGGGTCTGATCTATGACAGTTCTCGCTATCAATGGTATGGCAACGGGCAGGTACGTCTGAGTGTCGGGGTGGTGCGTAATGGTGGAACGCAGCCACAGCGTTTTGATGAAGCCGCCTGCGCCAGTAGCCGCACGCTAGCGGTGGCCGTATGGCCGAAAACAACGCTGGCACCGGGGGAGTCCAGCGAGGTGTTTCTGGCTTTGCAGCCCGCGTTAACGCCTCAGCCTGCCCGACGCAACGTACTGATATCAAAATGATAACCTCATCCGCTACAGGAGATGCTTATGAACCAGAAAACGCTGTCAGTGTTGCTCATTGCATTCTTATTGAGTGCCTGCAACGCGCCGCGGCAGGCGACTCACTGCGCGTCTGTCACCTGCCGTCCGCAGCCGGAAACGCGCCAGCTCATTATCTGGTGGCAGCCTGACTTACGCAGCGGCCCGACGGATTACAGCAGGGTAAGCGTGGATGAATAAACCTGCGGAAGTATTCGACAATCAGCATGACTTTCTCATGGCGCTGGACACCGTGCCGACGGTCTGTTGGCGAATCCAGCCGGGTGTCACGCTGTGGTCTACGACGGTGTCGGCGCGGCAGGCGGCGATCGTCTTGACGCTGGCTCCTGCACGACATTATCCCGGCATGCTGCGACAAATATTACAACGCCGCTTTCTGGAGGCCGACGCGTTGTCGGCATGCGGTCTGAGTCTGGATGACCAACAAAATCTGCGGTTACACCACATTCTATCTCCCTCTGCCGAGCCCGCCAGGGCGGTAGAGGCACTGTGGCGTTTAGCGGGGCTTCCGCCGCGCTGAACCCTGAATAAATCACGTGTTTCCGTGCCTGTAATGGGAACCACGCTAGCCAAAAAATCACTTAATGGGGGAGTGTCACAATCACGCGGGCTGACCGCAAATCTATTGGCGCTTTCATACTCCATTTATTTATTGAGGAAACATTATGCTTAATTCTCTTGGTGGCGGGACGTCGTTGCAAATCACAATCAAAGCGGGCGGTAACGGCGGTTTATTTCAATCTCAGTCTTCACAGAATGGCGGCTCGTCGTCTCAGTCAGCGTTTGGTGGCCAGCGTAGCAACATCGCAGAAAAGCTGTCCGATATCATGACAACCATGATGTTCATGGGCAGCATGATGGGGGGGGGCCTGGGTGGCGGTCTGGGCGGTGGGCTCGGTGGTTTAGGCAGTAGCCTAGGCGGACTCGGTGGCGGTTTACTAGGCGGTGGCTTGGGTGGCGGTCTCGGCAGTAGCCTTGGCAGTGGACTGGGAAGCGCACTCGGCGGTGGCTTGGGCGGGGCGCTGGGTGCCGGTATGAATGCCATGAATCCATCGGCCATGATGGGCAGCCTGTTGTTTAGCGCACTGGAAGATCTGCTGGGCGGCGGGATGTCACAGCAGCAGGGTGGGCTTTTCGGCAACAAACAGCCGGCATCACCGGAGATCTCGGCGTATACGCAGGGCGTTAATGATGCTTTGTCCGCCATTTTGGGTAACGGCTTAAGTCAGGCGAAAGGGCAAACTTCACCGCTGCAACTGGGTAACAACGGTTTGCAAGGCTTGAGTGGTGCAGGCGCGTTCAATCAACTGGGTAGCACGCTGGGGATGAGCGTGGGACAAAAAGCGGGTTTGCAGGAGTTGAACAACATCAGCACGCACAATGACAGTCCGACGCGTTATTTCGTGGATAAAGAAGACCGAGGAATGGCAAAAGAAATCGGTCAGTTTATGGACCAGTATCCTGAAGTCTTCGGCAAACCCGAGTATCAGAAAGATAACTGGCAGACGGCGAAACAAGATGACAAATCCTGGGCTAAGGCGTTGAGCAAGCCAGATGACGACGGCATGACCAAAGGCAGCATGGATAAATTCATGAAGGCGGTCGGTATGATCAAAAGCGCAGTAGCCGGTGATACCGGGAACACTAACCTGAGTGCGCGCGGTAATGGCGGCTCGTCTTTAGGTATTGACGCGGCGATGATCGGCGATCGGATTGTCAATATGGGGCTGCAAAAGCTCTCCAGCTAAAACCGTGGGGATTCAAATCCATCATGCCGGTCACGTAATGTGTCCGGCATTTTTTTGACTTTCTGCAACAATGTCGCCGCTAAATGCCGTTATTCGTCTTCTGCATTTTTCCGATCCCTGTACCAAGAATCAATGTCTGGATATTCTGCGTAATACATGTCACGCAGTTGTCGCTTGCATTCGTCAATCGCTTTTTGCGAAGACAAAATAAGGACATCTGGCTGGTTAGGGGAAGAGATATGCACAGCATGATGATCGTTGGGAACAGGGATACTTTTATATCCGTATGCGCCTACTGAACCTGAAAGTAAGTTATGTAGAGCGTAAATATACTCGACATCATCATTCTCATTATTGAGCCATTCACTAATATTGTTGGTCAGTTTTTTCAACGCTATTTTCTCCATGAAATGACGACAGATAAAGTTTTCTTACGCCAGAATAGTAACTGGCGACGTGGTTCCTCATGCCTCCTGCTTGTTTGACGGCGTTCTGTTGAGAAACGAAAGGATACCTGAAGAATTGTTCGTCGCTGTGTGCAGCGTAAATATCGCTATTATCCTGCGCGATGCAAAAGACTATAACCTTTGATTTATCGTGCTGCATTACGCTTGCGGCAAATATAACGATAAAAAAAGCCAGCACAGGTTTCCCCGGCTGGCTTTTTCCCCAGTATTGTATGGCGCAAGTATTACATTTGACGTACTGCGATAAAGCGATCGGCGATCAGACGGGCGATCCAAAATGAGGTCTGTGCCACGTCGCTATGTAACCCATTCTGCGTATGGATATCAGCCTGATGCAGGAAATCCTGCTCCAGCGAATCCACAAAGGCATCGAACTCAAACTCACCCTGCCGCCGCGTTCCTGATTGGTTAAGTACGGTATTCAACTGTGTTCTCACCAGATGAATAGCCTGGGTGAACGCTTCACGTTGAACAGGTGTGATGTATCCGCCTTGTCTGGCGATATCGGCCCAGCGGGTCGGCGTGGGCGACGTCATCGTGTTTGGCATCTTAATTCACCTGTAAGTTGGCGGAGTCAGGTACTTTGTAGTGATTATTGACGTTCGTCAGGTTGATATTGCTACCTTTGACGTTCAACCCTTCACTGTCGCTCTTCACAAACGAGAATTTGCCGTTTTCAGCGTCAATGTTACTCAGATTCAGATTCCAGTTACCCTGTTGTCCGCCGTTAGTGCGCACGAACGTACCGAAATCCTTCGCTTTGAAATTATCGATGGTCAGGTTGGCATCCGCGTTCAACTGGAAAATTTTATCGGCAGCGCCCTGAGCACTGCTGTTGGTGATTTCCACATTGGCAGGCTTGCCGTTGTTTGATTTCACCGTCAGCGCATCTTCACCGACGTTGGTCCAGTGCACGTTATCAATTTTGGCATCACCACGGACGTGTACACCGTCCGCCGCATTATCACCCAACACCACGTTTTTCAGCGTTGCACCTTGAGCCAACTCAAACAGCGGTTTTTGGCCTTCAGCCTGGCCGCCGTCACCTAACTTGCTACCTGCGGTAAAGGTTTTGCCACCGCCGTCAAAAACCTCACCAGGGCCGACTTTGATGGTGTCATTTACCACCGTGGCATCACCGCTGGCGGTTGGGAAAGATACCGGGCCAGCACCGGCTGTTGACGCTGTGGGTGAGGCGACCGAGCCGCCATCAACGCCAGTTGGTGCAGCCGTTAATGGGGCGGGCGCTGCACCGCCGTTACCGCCGACTGATGAAGATGGTGCAGCCGGTGAACCACCGCCAGACAATGCGGCAGGTGAACCACCGCCGCCACCAGATGATGCCTGCGGTGCGCCCGTTGACGGCGATCCGCCACCTTGTGATTGTCCGCTACCCTGTGGTTGACCAAATTGACCTTTCTGTGAATCCATCAAATTACCGATCAATTCCAGCAGTGCTTTTAACAGCTCGTTGCCGCTCAGTTGGCCACCGCCGTCTTCCGTGGGATTGATCGCATTATCTAATGCGCTGCCCGCTGAATCCTGTAATAGGGAGCGGCTCAGATCTTCTGGGTTTTGTGCGCCGCCGGCACCGCCAGTACCGGACGAACCTGCGAGCGGCGAGGCACCGTTGTTACCGCCAGTTGCTCCCGGTGTACCGGAAGAAAGCGGATTCCCCGCTTCTTGACCATTTTTGCCAGGGATCAGCGCTTCCAGCAATTTCATCAGCATATCGGTAGGGCTACCGTTTTGCCCTAATGCCGAACTACCGCCATTACCGGCACCAGATGGATTCATCGGGCTGCCATGGGTTGATGATGGCGTATTGCCTTGGGTATTGGGCAAGAGAGCGCTAAGTAACGTCCCCAACGCCTCCATCAATTGGCTATTTTGCTGCGTGGAACGTGGTGATATTCCCCCATTACTGCCTGAAAGCGGGGAATTCAGACCTGTCGATGACAGACCTGCACCGGGTTGTATGCTGAGCGTAATCGTCATATCAGCCATAACATCTCCTTGAAAGTGAATAGTGATGGGTTATTAACAGGCTTACGTCTGTTGCGTATTAAGTGAGGGGCGGTGTGATGTGGTTCCCGATTGGGGGGAGAGAAAGATGACGGGAACCGAAAGGGGAATACGACCACTTAACTGGCACGTTCACTTCATCACTCTTGGAACTTGTTATGCAGAAAATCCAGCATGTTCAGCCCAGTCTGTCCATTTCGGGAATTGCACCTGCCGCGCTAGCTAAAACATCGTTATCGCAGGGCAGTAGCACCAGTGCGAGCCAGAAGGGGGCGCAATCCCTGATTCAGCAAGGTTTGCATGATAAAAACAAACCGCCTGAATTGGAGCAGGGAAGCCGCAGTCAGGTGAAGAATCAGGGGGCGCGCTCAACGACGTTGCGCGAGCTATTTTCATCGGAAGGCATGAGTCAGAACGCACCGCGCACGCAGCGTGATTCGCTGGCGTCGGGCGGGCCTATCCAGAGCCTGCCGCGTTTTGCTTCTACCGCAGATGCCGATAGCAAAATAAACGGCAGCGGCAGCCAGACGCTCGCGGCTAAATCCGATATCACGCTGGACAGCCACGGTAAGCTTCAGTTTGGCAAAGGTTTACCGGAAGCGTTGACGACGCTGTTGCAACAGACCATAGGGAAAAACAGCCAACCGTTCGTTGCCCATCATGAAAATCAAGATGCGCGATCAGGCGAACAACAGCATGCGTTAGCCGACAAATCAGGGCGGCTATTCGTTATTCAAAGCGATGAAAATCAGCATATTGCACTCCACAGCAGCGGCCGCAGCGCGATGCCAGCGGGCAAGCTGAGCGCGAGTAACGTACAGCTGGACTCCACGCCGGAACGTATTTCTCTGAAAGCAACCTCGGGCGAATCTACGAGTGTGCCGCTATCTGGGCGGATGAACCACGAGCTATTGACGGGCATCCACCGGCAGCCCGACTCGGCTTCAGGCGCGGGTGAGCCATTGCGCCTGCATGACGGCAAGCTGTTTTCGTTAAATACCGAATTTGGCGTCTGGCAGCAAAACAGCGACGTTCCCCATAGCCAATTATCGCGGCAGGGGGATGGCCAACTGTATGCGGTCAACGATGATCACATATTGAGTAACTTGTCGTCGGGGATAGCGTCATCAGCGTTCAGCGATAAAATCACGGCGTTCTCCGCTAACCAGAACGGGCAATCGGCCGTGCTGACCGAGCAGGATCATCTGACACAATTACACCTGATGAGTGCGCTGGATGCCGCGCCGCAGCCGGTGGATCTTAAACTGGAAAATGGTGAACCGGTGTATGCGAAAGCGGTGGGATTAACCGCTGAACATCTGCTGGTTGCCGATAATGATGGCAAGCTTTATCACGCACCGTTGCCTGAGGCGGGAGAACCGCACGCCACCTTAACGCCAGTCAGCACATCTGGACTCAATGCGGCGTTGGGGACTGACCACCTGATTACCGGATTTGCCCACGATGAACATGGGCAGATGCAGGCACTCGCCACCGATCGTCAGGGACAAAAACATGTCGCGCCTCTGGGGCAACATGGGCTGTCACCAATGCCGGGGTGGAACCTGAGCGACAGTCTGGTGGTGGATAATAAACTGGGTCTGACCACAGAGGCACCCGCCGCAAAAGACACCGTAGATCTGGGTCGACTGGGGCAAATCGGGCTACAGGACGGCAAAGTCCATTTTTACAACGGCAATACTAAAAACTGGGAAGCATCCAGCGTTGAAGCCAGCCAATTAAAGCGCGGGCTGGACAATCAGGCTTACACGCTAAAAGACGGCGAAATCACACCACTGTCCATCAATCAGAAATCAGCGTCGTTTACGCACGGTGACAACACTGTTTTTGCCTTGTCGCAGGTACGTATGACGCCGTCTGCGGGCACCGCGCTCCCTGGGATCGCCAAGGACGACGGCGTATCGGCGATGGCCGTGGTCAACCGCAATAAATTTATTGTCGTCGATAAACAGGGCGATCTGCATTTTCACCAGATCAAGCCGGGAACGGATCAGTCCGCCGCGCCGCCGCTGGCGCTGCCTAAAAATGGGTTGTCCGGTGAGATACAGGACATCACGCTGGATCACCAGCAGACGTTATTCGCGCTGAACAAAGCGGGGCAGCTCTTTCAGCTACCGAAAGACGACTGGCAGAATGCTGCGAACCATGATGAAGCACAATGGCAGCCGGTCAAGACGCCAGCAGAGGGCAAAGTCAATTCGCTGGGTACGGATGCGCAGCATCATTTGCAGGTTGCGCATGACGATCATGAACTCCACACCCAACACGGGAGCGCATGGAAAACGACGGTGCCGAAGGGGGAAGCGCCATTACCCTCGGAAGCGCGTGCCGCAGAAACGGTGTTTGGCCGACTGGATATGGCGACAAAAGGGACGAAAATACCGCTAACCGGCGTGTCGGTTAAAGCCGATGTTCAGGTTTTCGGTAAAACGGGTGAAGAGTCACAGCAGGTGAAAAGCAAACTGTCCGATTTGCTCAGAGCCCATGTTGTCTCGTTCTCCATGGAAGTACCACGACCGCTAAAAACCTTTGCCGACCATGTGCAGCACCACATCAGCGGCCGAGAAGGTCTGAAACCCGTTTACGACATGCAGACCGAATTACTGAAAAAGCTGGATGCCACGACGAGCCAGCCGCAGGGCGCGGCGCTGGATCTGGCGACTAAGCTCGACAATCTGGATCTGGGGGAACAAGGGAAGCCGTTGGTAAGCCTGTTAAAACAGTTCCAAACCGAACTGGAAAACAGCTCGGCCAAAGCAGCTCTGCTTATTGGCAGGCAGCAGGGCATGGTGAGCGATAACGGTGTGATGAACACCGAAGGTAAGCCTGCCAGCGTGCACGGCAGAGAAAAAGATCTGGCTCCGGTGCTGCTGGCAGCGATGGAGAGCCACCCATCATCGAAAACGAGTACCGCCGGTACGCTGATAAAAGCCTTTGTAGACAGTAAAACGCCGATAGCGCAAAAGCCAAATAGCGAGTCGTTTGGGCAACAGCGAGATACCAGCGACGCCCTGTCGTTGGCAAAAACGCGGCTGGTGCTGGATACCCTGGTGCTGGGCGATTTGCACAAGCTGGCCGACCGCGCTGGGGCGTTATCAGGCACCTCGCCGAATGAGGCGGCGTTGGCCTCGATGATGAAGGCGCTTAATGCGCTACGGCAGGGGGATTATGGCGACAATCCGGTGAAGAAAATGACGGATATGGGGTTCACCAATCACAAATCGCTGGAGGCGGATTACGATTCGGTTAAAACCTTTATGAAGGCGTTCAGGAAAGAGGAGAATGCCGTCAGCGTAACCTCGAAAACCGTGATGCAGGCGGCCAGCCAGACGGACATGATCGATAAAATGAAGGCGACCGTTTTGTCGTTGGACAGTAACGAAAGCATCGCCTTTAACCGGACCTATGGCGGCGGCGCATCCATGTCGTTTGTGGTCAGCGGCACGCCCCTTCCTTTCCCTCCGGTGCCAGGTGGCGGTGTCAGCGGCGAAAGGAATTACAACCTGAGTTTTTCCCGTGGCGAAAGCGGCATTAATGTCGCCTTCGAGCGTTCGGGCGGGATTACCGGGAAAGTGAGCTATTCCGGTGGATATGACGTCAGCGAGTATCTGACAGGAAAAACCTCGGCGCAGATGACGCAAAACATTAACAGCAAACACAGCTTTGCACCGGATGTCCGTGCGTCATTCGGCGTATCCGCCAGCCTGCAAATGGCGCAGCAAAACGCCCTGAATTTTACCCTCAGTGAAGAAGAACTGCCCGGTTTTATTGACGGTCTGTCGAGCGGCACGATCAATCCGCTTGCTCTGCTGGATAAAGGCGAGCAGCACAGCGTGAAGGCAGGAAAAACGGTTAGCTTCAATCTGGATAGCAATGCGGCACTGGAACTGCGCGGTGGGATAAACCTGACAGAAAAAGGCGCGGCCCCCACTAGCGCTACATTACGTGGCTCTGTCGGGCTGACGGCGAGTGCCAATGTGTTGTCTGGCACCAGCTCGTCCAGCGTCGCGCAAGGAGAGAAATCCACCACCTACACCGAATCCGACAACCGCTTGCGCTTCATGAATCAGGCGGCGATGGGGGCTAACGCAACGATCAGTGCCGGAGCAGCCAGAACCACGCCGGATGGCTCCGTCCCGTTCTTCACCTCAGCCAGCGTCGGGGTGAACGTAGCGGCGGACTCGCGCACTAACCAATCGATTAGTCTGGGTATGAAGAAAGCCGAACCGTTGGAGAAAAAGGATATGGATGCGTTGACCAAGACGCTGAACGCCGCATTCAACGATCCCGCCAGCCAGTTGTTGATCGACAGTGTGAAAAAAATCGCGGAGCCGGACGATCAGCTGGCCATATTGAATGAACACTTCGCCGATAAAACAGCCAAAAACGACGATCAGCATCAGGGGCTACTGAGTTTGCAAAAATTGAACGTGCGGCAGGATGTCGCCCAGCGTGATGGCGCAACGCTGGATAGCGTTAAGCACACCACGTCCTACACCAATCTCAGCAAACTGACGGAGAACGGACTGTTTCAGGTGATCGGTAACCATTTGTTCTCTTCGCTCCCTCCCAGTAATGCCGACCGTATTAATCAACTGATTGCGGACAACCCGGCATTGAAGGATATCGTGAATCGCTTGCAGGACAACGATCGTGCTTCGGTAACGGTCACATTGGAGCTGAAAGACGATGTGCGGGAAAAGATAGAAAAGGGCATCCAGAACAAGACGCACGGTAAGGATGATGTCATTGCGCTGTTTAAGGACGGCAATAATTTACGCCTCGCCAGTATCGATGTCTCGCAGACGGTGAAGAAGAGTGAAGGGTTCAATACTCCCGCGGTCATTATCAACGCCTCAAGCAGTGCGGGCGTCAGCATGAATAAACTGCTGGGCAGTGTGAGCTTCAGCTATGGGCAAAATCAAACCGTACCGCAAAGCTACAAACTGAGCGGCGAGATTGCAAAAGCTAATCCCGCTACCGCTAATGCCCTGCAGCAGTTACAGCAAGAAGGGCTGCAACTGAAAAGCTAATCGTGATGAAGGAGAACAACATGACACCAACACAGCAGCATATTACCCGCTTATTACGTCATTATGGTGCACTCAGCCGGACTCAACTGGGTTTGCAGGACGGTATCTGCGCACTGCGTGAACCCGACGGGCAGGAGGCGGTGGTTTTGGAGGTGCCCGCCAGCAGCAGTGTATTGTTATTGCACAGTGGCGTGATGCAGCTTCAGAAGGACGTGGGTACATCGGTGTACCAACTTATGCTGATGCTCAATTTTGAGATGGCGGCGATGAAGGGATGCTGGCTGGCGCTGGATGAAAATTCGACGCTGCGTTTGTGCACTCAGCACACCGCCGCGTCGCTGGACGAGCCGAGCTTTACCGCGCTGCTACCCGCGTTTATCAGCCAGGTAAAAGAAACCCGGCTGCTGATTCGCGGACTATTACCACGGCTCATGGCGGCTTAAGGTTGCTGATCTACAGCAATAAAGGCCAGCATCGTTTCGCTGCCGTCCAGAATGTCGGATTGGATGGCCTGTCGGGCGGCGCTGGCATCGCGCTGCTGTAGCGCAGTAAAAACGTCCTCGTGATGTTCGATCGCCATCTGCACAGAAAAATGCGCATAGGCTTGCGCAATCAGCGGGCCGGTGCGCATCCATAAACTGCCAATAAACTGCGTCAACAACGGCATTCGTGCTGCCTGTGCCAGAAACAGATGAAATTCGCTATTCAACCGTAATGCTTCGCGTAAGTTTTTCTCTTCAATCGCCAGACGATTCTGGCGAATATTCTCTTCAATCTGCTTGAGCATCTTCGGGGTAATGTGCGTGGCGGCTAGCTCGGCTCCCGTACCTTCCAGTGCCAACCGTAGCGTGCGGATCTCTTTAAATTGATCGTCGGTCAATTGGGGAACGCGGATATCGCGTGGTGTTTTGAGCACCAATGCCTGCTCTTTCGCTAATTGTAGGATCGCATCTCGCACCGGGGTTACGCTGGTGCCAACCTGAGCGGCAAGCTCACGTATTCTTAGGCGATCGTCCGGTTTGAGCTGACCGGTAATTAACGCCTCGCGCAGCATGGTGTAAACGCTGGAACCCAGATAGCTGTGATTGATCTGTCCGATTGGATAATTCACTGTTCCCCCAGAAAGAAGTGCTGCGTAATGAGATGAGATAGCGATATGGGTTGATACCGCAACTGTCCGCGGTGATGAGGCGCTAATATACAATATGATGCATCAACGAGGCTATGGTAACCAACAGCGGTTATATCAGCCTCAGTAAAGACAAGATGCACAGCAATTATGATAGTGTGCAACAGCAGACGGGGTTCTTTGCCGGTAAAGACGGATTTGGTATAAAAACGGGTGAGCACACTCAGCTTGACACCGCCGTGATTGGTTCCACCGCCAGCGCCGAGAAAAACCGGTTGGAAACGGGGCGCTCGGCTGGGGCGGGCTTAACAATAAAGCCGAATTCAAGGTGGAGCACTGCGGCGGTGAGTGAGGGTGGCCTGCCGTTGCGTGATACGGCGAAGCAGATGCAGGATATCACCACGCTGAGCCGTGATGTTGGGCAGGCGAACAATGCGCTCAGCCCGATCTTTAACAAAGAGAAAGAGCAGAAACGTCTGAAACAGGCGCAACTGATCGGTGAAATCGGCGCGCAGGTGATGGATATCGTGCGTACCATAGTTCCTTTAGACTTTAGAAATCTTGCTCCAGCAAATCAGCAGAGAATCTTAGAATATTTGAATACTTTGCCAGCAAGTAAAAAAAATCAGATTGTTATTATGAGGTAATTCATGGCAGGAGGATTGTGTTTTAAAGGCGAAACAGTGTCTTTGGGCTCATCTGCGATAGATATTATTGCGGATTATCTACGGCCATATATTAGTGATGTCAGTATGGAGGTAATGGAGACGGTTTATGAAGTATTCGATTATTTTCAGTTTCTTGACTTTACAAAATTATCCTCAAGAGAATATATGTGTTGCTATGAACAGATAGAAAAAGCAATAGAAATCGATCTTAAGGCCAATCCTGTGATAAATAATCGGCCACAAGACTGGATTTTTAAGGCTTGGTATGAAGAAATCAAACCCAAAATGCAGGCCTCATCTTTGTACGATTCTAACATGTTGGATAAGTAATTCGGACGTTATAAATAGTTCTGTATGCAGGTTTCTCGATTGGCTATGTTGAAGTAAAAAATCCCGGCCTTAGCGCCGGGATTTTTACATGTGCCTGTCAGAAGCGCAGCTTCGTCTCAATAACCAGTCGCCCGTGTTCAACGGTGACGATAACGGGCTGTCCGATGTTGAAGCCGTAAGTTGCTGATGATAACTTCCTGAAAAACAATGGGGTTGACGCTCACCGGATCAAAAAGGATGTTCTCGGTGCTCAGAAATAAAGTTTTATGACATTCATATTGATAAAGGTAATGGGCAATTGTGGATTTTTAGAAAGGGCGGGAAAGGCGAAGGTATCCCGACTGGCGAATTTATTAATCAGTAAGGCAGTTATATGGATAAGACAACAGTAAAAGCAGAGTTTTCCATTTGTGGCGATGTCTTTGAACCCAATGAGATAACTGCATTGTTACAGATAGAGCCTATGGAAGTTCATCGAAAAGGTATTATCAGTGGGACGAGGAAAAAGCCCAGTACGGAGACTAGTTGGTCAATATGTACAGAGAAAGAAGCGTCATGTGACATCAATGAACAAACGAAAAAATTACTATTTTTATTGATAGATAAAATTGATGCTTTAGATAAAATAAAAGGAAAATATAATACGACATTCATTCTTTCACTTTTAATCGAAATAGAAAATGGTGAAAAACCAGCAATTTACTGGACAGCAGAAACGAATCAATTTTTAGGGAGAATCGGAGCAGAAAGTTCAGTTGATTTATACATCTATAGCTAATTAATATCCTGGTTCCTGAAACAAGCCGGGATTTTTTGTCAGTCACTCAGCCACAATGCGTATCACCAGTTGCCCTGAAGGTTGCGGCTGTAATCGTGCGTTATGTCATTGCGGTCGGCGGCTGACATAATGATGTTGAGCAGGCGAACAATGCACTCAGCCCGATCTTTAACAAAGAGAAAGAGCAGAAACGTCTGAAACAGGCGCAACTGATCGGTGAAATCGGCGGGGCGCTAGGTGTCTCCAGCGGTGAACTGGCCGTGCGCACCATTATGGCCGAACAATACCCCGGCATAATTAGGTGGCAATAATTTCAGGGGCAGATCATAGTTTGGTCTTACCCTGTAAATGATAATATCACCCAGAGGTATCTTAACTTTCTTCAGAAAATGTAAATTAACAATAAGGTGCACGAAATATGACAACATTTAGAGAGTTATTATTGATTAGTAATAGCAATTATGAGCCAAATAAACGTTCATCTTTAGATGAATGGTTTAGTGGTATTCTGGATATTTCTCTTGATGAGTTAGATGTTAGTGATGTTGCTCGAGCAATAAGGCAAGATCTTTTTTTAGCCGCTGTGCTACCAAAAGCCGAAATTATTTTAAAGAAGAACCCTCTGGCTGGAGATGATTATGATGGACAATTAATATCGTCTATAGCGTCGTTAAATAGTGAAAAGATAAAAGTTGCATTACCTTGTTTTCGGAGAGTGAGTTCTTTATTAAATCAATTGGATAAAAATAGCCTTGATGCTCAATTGGTTATGGATATAGAAAAAATAGAGAAACTATCCAGACCTTAAATAAGGTAATCTCGGCTCCAACAAGATTAGATAAAATTATTGTTATTGATCAGCCCGGAAGCCAATAAAATAAGGTGCGTGAATGTCAATTGACATAATATGTTACTCATCAATAAATATTGATGCGCTGAAAGAACGATTAGATATGGTGAAGAGGAATACTGGCCATCTCTTTGATGGTTCATACCTTATGTTTGAACCGCATGTCATTTTAAGCCGCCAACAACTTGAACGGATTGATGATCGTATCGAAAAGTACAACCAAGAATCTAAATTATTAACTGCTGAGTCGTTTGGCTTAAAAGAGCCAAAGTCCTATTTTTTAGTTGCGGTCAATGACAAATCTTTCCCCGAGTTGAATACTTCTGAAATAGCCGATGTATTCAGGCGAGAGTTAGGGGAAAACAATGTTGTTGTACTTCTAAATGGCGAGGATTTAATCTAATATTTTATGATAAATTCTGACTATTAACAGGTCTGGCTTGTTTTATCAGTTATTCTGTCACAATCCAGATCAACCGTGGACCCTGAAGGATCAGGTGCTGTCCTTTGAATTTAGTGTTACTGTGTGACAGATTTTCATACAACTCAAATTCTCCGTTGAGTGAATTGAATAAACATAATGGTGGTAAATAAAATGAATGATATGGATAAATACTACACAATGAAACCATTTTCATACCCGAAAAAAGCCCCATTGACAGATGACGAGTTCTCAACCGATGATTGGTGGGTGGTAAGGAAAATAAATGAAGAACAGTATATTTTTTCCTGTTTTTCCGGCGGTAATGGTACTGAAGAACAAAAAGTGGAAATTACAGAGGATGAGTATAACCAGTTGGTTAGTTTTAATTTAACCGCAAGTGATATTTGTGTGAAATATAAAATTGGCTAGTGGGGTGCTGTAAAAAATTTGTTTCAGTTACGTGATGCTCTGAATTAGAATTGCGTGAACCAGAGTAGCTGACGTTTACAAGAAGTTGCGAAAATGGGGGGGTAATATGATAACTGAAAATGAAATTTTACATTTCATCTCGCTTCAAGATAAATTAATGAAGGCTTTCTTTATTGCGTATCCAGACATAAAAGATTTTGAGTTGTTGTTGGATTTCCCTAAGACAGGATGTGTTTTGGTTAATGGTGACAAATGGCGTTTTGTTAAGCATGGGAAAGGCATTAAATTTTTAATAGAAGACGCTCACTCGGTAAGGACAGTCGATGTTAATAGTGATATAAAAAATCCTAAGTTAATTGATATGTGGCGTTTGCCTCAATACTTTCCATTGTGTAATGATTACGAAATAAAAGAGTTATTAGATGAAATGGTTACGTCTGGAATTTTAAAAAAGAAATTAGGAAATAAATATGAGTTACAATCTCACTAAAAATAAATTTTATTATTTCAGCAGAGTAGAGTAAATGCATATGATCCCAGTTGGATATCTATCTAAAAGGGTAGAAATAAAGCCAAGCTGGCTAAAAACAGAACAAGTAAAAGAAATTTATTCGGTAAGTTGTTGTATCTCTGATTCCTTTTGTGAGTATATCCAGTTCTGGCGCCATAATGGCTACTGGCTGTTTGATTCGCCGGCGTTGATTTATTCCCTGGCAAAAGAAGAAGGGATTGATATGAGCGGTACAACGATGTTTTATTACGAGGCATACGAGTATCAGTATGATGAAAAGATATCTGGATGGAAAATGTTCGAGCCAGAAGTGTCTTTTGATACTGACGTGAAGATACCGCAGAAAAAGGTGTTGCAGGGTTTTGATATTGTTTCTTTGTGCAATGAACGATGGCCAGAGTGTTCTTATTTATCCTGTAATCATATGGCGCAGGCGTTGGATGTTAATGAACATTGCTTGTTGGCCTCTTTTGATGAGGCAAAAGAACATCTGGAAAGTGGCATTTTTCACGGCTGTGAGCCGGGGCCTTGCAGAATTTTTGCTGTGTATTTGGTGCCCGATCTCGCGCGTACCATCGTTTGATGTAGAATATATTGTGAAAAACCAGACGGATTAAGGATGAAAGCGATATGAATAGGGGGTTGGTTCAGCAGGCATTTAATGCTTTTTTTGATCGAACGGCCTGTGCCACGGTAGCTGACATTGCCCTGTTCCAGCGTTATTTATCTGAGCTTCGAGCGTATATTGCCGAGCTTGAGCAAGCTTATGACCCTGTCGATCAATGGTCGATAGGGGAATTGAAAAAAACGGCGGAATTCTTATTGCATAACCAGCAGTGGATTGCAGGAGCAGAGCAAATGCAAGATCCGTTGCAGCAAGCTTTTGAGATTATTGCGCAGCATCGGCGATTTTTAGATAGCCACGGTCTGCTACCCGACTATCTTGATGTTATGCCTGAAAATGTATTCTTCAGCTATAAATGACTATCGTTAAAAATAAAAAACTCTTATTTTAATTTTTAGTTTATACGTGGTATAAGATCTATAATGTTCACTTAAAATAAATGAAATGGATTCATGATGAAAATTTGCATCGCTCAAATGGAATCAATTCTTGGCAATGTTGATGAAAATATAAAAAAGCATCAGGATATGGTTATTACGGCGGCGAAGAATTTTGTTGATATCATTTTATTTCCTGAACTCTCATTAAGTGGCTATGTCCCCTCATTAGCTGAATCATTAGCATTGCCATCTGATGACGTTAATATTTATACCTTTCAATCTATGAGCGATGAATATAGGATTTTTATTGCAGTAGGTTATCCCGTCAGATTTAACGATGGAATAAAAATAACGATGGTTATTTTTCAGCCGGAAAAAGAGACGTTATTTTATTCAAAGCAGTTACTTCATCCTGATGAAATATCTTTTTTTAAACAAGGCAAGCAACAGACAACGGTGCGCGTTGAAGAGGAATTAGTGGTGCCGGCGATATGTTATGAGTCTTTGCAGCCTGATCATGCACTTGAGGCTGCAAATCTGGCAGCCGATCTGTATGTCGCGAGCGTGGCAAAGTCATCGACTGGCGTCATACAGGCTTATGAACATTATCCTACCATCGCCAGTCAGCATAAGATGTTTGTCCTGATGGCGAATGCGGTGGGCCACGCCGATAATTTTATCTGTGCAGGGCAGTCGGCGATTTGGGATCGTGAGGGCAAACTTCTTATACAGGCTAACGCGACACAAGAAGCTTTGCTTATTCTGGATACTGAAACAGATAAGGTAACAATAATCGAGTGACAATTATTTTCAGCCTTTTATTTCAATGTCTAAATAGATAAATGATTTTAATCCTAATATTATTAAATAGATATGATTTTGAATTCACATAATTAAATGTCAAATCATTATAAAAGATAAATAATTTCATTCCATTTTCTCTGGCTTCCTACCTTTATACTCTAAATAATTCGATTTTCAGGAATGCCGAGTAGCGCTGCCAACGGACATGTAACTTGAAGTATGACGAGTATATTGGGTTCGCGCTGAATAGAATAATCGTCTATCTTATTCATTCAATAATTTTAACTATACTGTTCACTTTTTATCTCTATGTGTTTTTATTTAATCCTGTAAACTCACGGCCAAATGACACATTATAAGTATGGGTATTTTCCTTTGGATAAGAGGTAATGCCGAAGGCTTATACGCTTCCTATTCCGATTTTATTTTTGGCGATCGACTATCGCCGAATCAATCCTGTGCGTCGTCTAGCCGCGATTCGCTGGTTACACCGTTGCCGCTTCAACGGCTCATCTCTGTCGTTTTTTGGCACGGGTTTTATTCATTAAGTGAAGGAAATCACAATGCAATACACTGGGAAGTACCTGAAGAAAACAGTGCTGATGTTGGCTATGATGGCCGGGCTCAGCGTCGGACAAAGTCAGGCGGCAGTCGAGCTGGAGACGCGTTCGCTGGATCAAATATATAAGAGTGCGTTGAGCGAAGGCGGTACGGTTACTGTCTATGCCGGTGGTGATGTACAGTCACAGCAAGCGGGTTTCAAACGTGCGTTTGAGACGCGTTTTCCCGGCATCAAGTTGAACGTGATTGTGGATTACAGCAAATACCATGATGCCCGTATCGATAACCAACTGGCGTCCGATGCTTTGGTTCCTGATGTGGTGCAATTGCAAACAGTGCAAAATTATCCACGCTGGAAAAAAGAGGGCGTGTTACTGAACTACAAACCACGGGGCTGGGACAAGATCTACCCGGAATTTCGTGATGCAGATGGTGCCTGGATCGGTGCCTATGTCATCGCGTTCAGCAATCTGGTCAACACGCAGCTTCTGGATGAAAAGTCCTGGCCGCGTGAAGCTAATGACTATCTTCGTCCCAGTCTAAGAGGCAATTTGATTCTGGCCTATCCTAATGACGATGATGCAGTGCTGTTCTGGTATAAGTTGGTCGTGGATAAATACGGCTGGGACTTTGTTAAAAAATTACAGGAACAAGATCCGGTCTATGTACGCGGCACCAACGTGCCCGGTGTTGAAATTGCGACGGGAAAATACAGCGCGACATTTACCAGTTCCGGTGCGCTCGTTCCGGCTGCGGATTCTGTGACCCGCTTTGTTTTGCCGAAGTCCGATCCTTTTGTTTCCTGGGCGCAGCGTGCCGCCATTCTCAAACAGGCTAAACACCCCGAAAGCGCCAAGTTGTATCTGAGCTGGCTGCTCGATCCGCAAACGCAGACTCAGGTTTCGCGGATGTGGTCGGTACGTACTGATGTTGCACCACCCGCGGGTTACAAACCTATCTGGGAATACCGCAATACCCGTCCGCAGGCTTTTGCCGATTTCATGTACGATCGCGGTGCGGTCGAGCGCTTTCGCGCGCAGCTGAGCCTGTATATCGGTGAGGTAAAAGGGGAACCCACTCCAGGCTGGCTCGGTCCACGCCCGACAGTGCCTTTGGTTAACTGATAGCATCTGATCGAACCGATTGTTGGAATGATTACGCTAATTAATGCTGCTCATTTAATGTGAGCAGCATTGTCAATGAATCGTTAGGTAGGGCTACAGGAGATGACCAATGGCAATGAACCGCCATTGGCCTATTGAGGCTTAACGCTTACTTCTTATTGTTTGGCTTTAATGTCTCGCCGACATTCAGCAGGAAGATCTCGTTATCGCGCGTAGACACGCGTGTTGAACCATCTTCCATGCGGTAACCGCCTTCGGTGAAGCCTGCACCATTCAGGAACGGAGCAACGGACTGTGGTTGATTACGTACCGTGGCTTCCAGCGCTAACAGAGCGTAAGGCTCGATGGTGTCGACATCGGCATATTGTCTGTTGGGTTCAGCCATGAAAAAGCCGTTTTTATAACGCGTACTGATAATGTTATCGCCTACTTTTTCCGCCAGCGACAGGTAGTCCTTCACTTTGCTCGCCTGATACAGATCCAGCAGCGCGAACAGGGCGTAAGGATCGCTGTTTTTTGTTGCGAGATCAATTTTGACGTCCTTACCCGGTGCTGAACCTAATTCACCAAGTCCTTGTGCGCGAGCGATGCCGCGTGCGACACGCCATAGTTCAGCATCTGGTGAAACGGTGTAGGCACGAGCATACGAGAGCAGGAATGCGTTATCCGCAGGATAAGGCTTGAGCACGGTGCCTTTTTTGCCGTAGTAACCGTCACGTGGCAGGACATAGTTGGAGAGATCTTTGCCGTTAGCGAGCATCGGACGGAAGGTGTTATCGGACTCGTTGTAGGCATATTTAGCAAAGGCTTTGAGACCGTCGGTTGTCCACGTCAGCAACTCTTTGCCTTCCACCCCTAAATCTTTACCGAGTTGGAGCTGCATGAGCGCATTTTCAGAATAGATTGTACTGGTGCGTCCTTTCAGCATCATATTGCCTTCCAATGCAGTTGGACCGAACTCTGGGCCAAACTGACGCTGAGCGCGATCGCCGTATTTGGAATGCGTATCGGCATCGTCGGTGGTTTCGTCGCGTTTCAGCGCCTGCGTAAACTGATACACGCCGAGTCCGGTTGCTTTATCCCGTGGCAGCACATATTGCTGCGCCAGACGTTTTGCCCAGATTAGCGCTCCCTCTTCTTTATTGTATTTATACAGCAAGGAAGCGGAATAGATCAGGTCGTTACCGGCATTCAGGAAGCTAAGGCCTTTGGTCGCGAAGAAGGGCGGTTGTTGCTCGAACGGACTTTGCCAGAGTGCACCTATTTTTTGCCCATATTTACCGTGGCGACTGGTTTCCATGATCTTCCAGTCATAAACGTGCGCATTCCAGAAACCGCGAATAAAGCGCGCGGTCGCCTCTTTATCGACGCTGAACATCAAATCGTAGTAGGGATAGGCATTTTTCAACTCATGCACCATCTCTTTTTCACTGGGGCCTTCCGGTTGCAGCGTTTTTAAATCAACGAAACGGTGGCCGCCCCAAATCAGCAGGCCGCTCTCATCCTGATAATGTTGAAAATGATACTTCACAATCGCTTCGGCACGCTGCTTATAGCTGGGGTTACCGCTTAGATTACTGAGCCCGACCAGCACGCGCATCAGGTTTTGCTGAGCGGAAAAGTTGGACAACACGGCCTGACGACCATCAGGGAAGATCCATTCCATCTGTTTGCCGGTGCGAGGATCGACACCATCAGCAAGCAGTGGCGTGGGTGATTGGCCGTGATAATGGTCACCGGCTTTCGTCAACACGTTGTCAACGTACTGGTTGACGATGGTGAGGCGGTCTGGTGTCGCGGCGCTGGCCTGTAAAGCGACCAGGCCCGCAAGGAGCGATAGCGTAAATCTTTTCATGTTATCTACCTGTAACGAGTGTTAATCCATAGCTGTAATAAAGAGGACCTGTTTGGTTAACAGGTCCCCCGAGAAACAAGTGCGTAGCAGTAAGCCGTCTTTAGAAGGTATAGGTGAAGCCGACTTTCCCTTTCCCTTCACGCGATTTCACATCGCGCCCGCTAGCGACATCTTCAACGCCAACGTGTGCCGTCCAGTTTTCATTGATGGTATAAGACACGTCGAAATCCTGCTGATAGTCATGCTTCTTGTTGTTTTGCAGCACGTAATCCGCGTGATAGTAGTAAGCGGTATACGCCAACGTGAAATTATCGAAGCCTTTATAGGCAACACCAGCTTCATAGCGTTGGCGATGGGTGTCATCGTCCGTGCTGGTACGCTTGCTGCGAGTGATTTTTCTAAGGTCATAGCGATATTGCGCATGAAGATCCATTGTATCAGTCACAGCCCAGGTCAGTTTCAAGCCTGGCGTGTAGCGTGCACCTGAAGTTTGACTATCGCCGATATTGCCGACAGTGCCTTCACCGCTGGTGCCGCCGGAGTAGAAGCGCGCTTCCAGGTTGGGCGTCAGCGTTAGTTCTGGCGTTAACTTGTAGGCATAGCCGGTATAAAAAGCATAAGAATTAGAAACGACATCATCGATGGTCAGATCTTTATTCTTATTATAAAAATTCAGCTCAACGCCAACGTAGAGGCCATTATCCATAAAATGTCGCATGCCGATTTCATCACCGTGATAGCGATTCATCGTACCCCAGCTATGTTCATAGCTGAGTTTGGTATCAGAGGCTGACGCGGAAATAGCATAGATTTGGGCAAAGAGAATACCGGCCACAAGGTAGCGTTTTTTCATTATAGGCACCATTAATATTGGTCGTTAATTGTGAAAACTGTGCGCTGATAGACAAAATTCATTCATGAATTTATTTTTTCATCAACGCAGCACGAAATACGGCATGTTTTCTTTATAAAATTCGGTATTTCTTAGAAAACGTAGTTGAAACCAACTTTGATTTTCCCCTGACGGCTTGATGATGTGCTGGATTGGCTAATATCATCATACTCAATGTAAGGAGTTAGCTGTTTGTTTAACTTATATTGAACTTTGAACTGATGCTCATAGTCCGTTTTACCATTGTCATAAACGGCGTATTCTCTTTCTGTGAATTCACCTTTGCTATATTTATACGATTTGGTGGTGTTATCACCGATATAGTAGTTAAAGACATAAGTCAGACTAATATTATCAAACCCGGAATAGGTTACCCCAGCATCCAGACGGTGGCGTCCGGTGTCAGATTTTGATAAATAAGATTCCCCTGCGTGACCATATTTGTCCGATGTGGAAATGGTCGAATAACGCGAGCTGCGAGTGGGCTTTTTATATTCGTAGCGGTAGCGGCCATAAGTGGACCAGTCGCTGTTAATACGGTAACCATATTTTAACCCCGACTGATACATCATGGAGGCATTCCCGATGGAAAACTCGAAGCTAGGTGTTAAGGTTGCAGCCTTGCTTAGCTTGAAGTCTTTACCAATCACCATACCGCCTGAGCCGCCTTGCATATCGTCATAGGCGACGTCATAGTTGCTGTTCCCACCCGCAGATGTACTGAATTTGACTTCGTACGACCAGCCGTTGGTTTTCTTATGAATAAGCTTGACGGAGTCTGAGTGGCGGCGGTCTTCCGTCTTCCAGTTGTGCTCATATTGGAAGGTGGTTTTGCCGTCGGTCTCTGCCTGGGCGAGGAAAGGAGCGAATCCAGCACAAACGAGGAGTAGGTTACGTGTGTATATTTTCATTCTATCTTTCTCTTTCTTGATAAATAAATAATACTATTGACGAGCGCAGTCTCTATCTTTAAAACCAGACAGTTGATGTCATTTTTTGGGCGTAAAAATAGAATCACCAGGAATGATGATAACGCCATTAATAATGTTATACAGGGTATCCCCCTGGTAAATCAGGTTCTATCAGCTCATCGAATACTCCTTATATAGAGGCTGAGTTATGAATATTTCACACATAGCAACGGCTAATGCTGAAGAGTGAATATCGATAATTCTGACCTTTTACAATTCGTTCTAATTAATCAGCAGACTTGATAATTAGGTTGTATGGCATTATGGTGAAAAGGAAACGCTGTTTCATTTATGTGGATCACACATTTGGTTACTGTTTGAAATTTTTTGTAATCTTTTAATCTGATTATTGTAAGGGAATGGAATAAGTGTATGGAGGACATTGTTGTAAGATTGGGGGATGTATCTCTTGAACGTTAATGATGATAATGATATGTGATTGAACAATGTTTAACCTTTCGCCTGTATTGCTTCTACCACGAACTCGAAATTATTTTATCGACGTGCCGTTGTTAAATGAATAAGTAACCGATAGCCATCAACTATCCCTAAAATTTTAGGGAACCTATCTTATTTTCACGCCACTCATCTCTAGCTATCTCCGTCATGCTGCGGTCAGCACGTTTGCAGGCCTTTCCGTGTGGAATGACGCGGGACATCCGTTTATTAAGTTTGGCGACAGCAGAATGGGGGCGTTAATGATCAACCGTATTGAGAGCAAAAGCAGTTGGGGAAACGCGGCGCCTGCATATGGCGCGGAAGCCAGCAGACAACATGGGCAACATGCAGCATTGCCCGCTGCGCGGTCGGGATCGCGCTCAATCGATTTTGGTGATGTGCCGCCGATTTCCTCTGATTTGAGAGCGATGGCACCTACGCGGGCACTGCCAGCCATGCAGATTGCGGACAGCTCGCTGATTGCGGAACCGAAACCTCTCGTCGATCTTCAGGCGATCGATAGTTCGGCACACAGTAACGCAAAAGCACTGGAAAAGTGGTCGACACTACTGAGCGATCTGCCGGAAAACGAACGCGAGAAGGCGGCAAAGGAACTGAACCGTCCGCTGGCCGCAGCGAAAATGCTACAGGATGGCGGGGTAAACGCGGAAAAAGCACTGATCTATCTGCGTGAGAATCCTGCCATCTATACGGCGATGGATACGGCAAAAGATGGAGATAGAGCCGACGGACATATTTCGAATCGGGATACCCAATCCTTTATTAATAACATGGAACGGCGCGCTAGCGATGCCAGCCACGCGGTGAAGGAATACAAGGCGAAAAATCCGTCAGCCGATGCGCAGTCGCTGCGGTTAGTGCAATCTTCCGCGCTTTTACTGGCTAATGAACCGTTACTTAATGCCGCCGATCCCAAGAAATCCCATGCGCATTCCCCTCCGCAACAGAACGAACGCACCAGCACGCTGACCGATCTGAACGCGATCATAACCAATAACCCGACGCTGTCACCTCAGCTTAAAGCAGCGGTAAAATTGTGGTCTAACCCTGGATTATTCGGAATTTTGGAGCATGCGGATGTTAAAGGAGAGAAGCTGGCGCGCGTCCCGCACGATGGCAAACTGATGATGAAGGACATGACAAGCTGGATTCGGGAGCAGGCGCCGATAAACCGTCAGGAAGCGGCGGAGACGCTGCACAATGCGGCAGCATTAGGGCTGGCAGCGAAAACCGATATCAGTAAGCTGAATGACGCTATTTTTACCCAACCGCCGCAGTATAGCGGGGCGCAAAAATCGGCAACGCTGATCAAACTGCAACAGACGCTGGAACAGGTGGTAGCAGGGCGAGAATATCGGAACACTGACGAAACGGAAAAAGCGCTGAATCAACGTATTGAGGCGTTACAGAAAGACGGAGATGTTATTCAACATTTTGAGCAAGCGGTGCCACGCGAGATTAACACCATTTTACTGTCCGACCCGCTGTTAGCGCAGGCGGCAATGAGCCAACGTTTTTCTACGGCGTCACCGACTGTGCCGCGATCTGTTGGGCTGGATACTTCACTTTCGGCTGTATCTCACGCAGATTCAGGAGTAAAAAGCGATGCGAAGGCGCTAAAAGATGCCGGACGCAGCGTGATGGATTTTGCTAAATCGTCGCTGCATGCGGAGGATTTAACCAAGGCTGCGGGGAGCAAAACGGCCATTGGGCTGGCAGGTAAAGCGGGGGCGGCGATTGCCGGAAAAGTGGTCGGCGCTATTGCAGGTGAAGCTGCGGGGGTCGCCGCTGCTTCCGCCGTTGGCGCAGCCGCAGGCCCAGTAGGTTGGGCAGTGAGCGGGGCGCTCAGCATCGGTATGGGAATTGCTGAGCTAGTGAATTTTTTCAATGCCAAAAACAAACTCAAACACCGGCGGGAAGATTTTGCCAAGACGGTTAATCCCGTGCTGGAGCAGTTCAATATCCCCAAACCGCGCTAAGGTGCCCGCTTAAATCTCGACGGCTTAAATTTCAAAACCTGGAGCGACTTCTTTCACTGGTTTTTTACACGCTTCAGGCTTTGGCTGATTCGCTGGCAGGTTTTTACAGTCTGGAGCAAAAGGATTCAACGCATCGCGATTCAGATAGAGCACAAACAGGATCAGAATGAGGAGGGGGATCAGTATACGTTTTCTTTTCATGGTTATTTTTCGTGGTTGCGTTACAAAAATGTGTATATGTTAAAAAAACAGGAAAAATTCTAACGTGTTACGTGGCTTTTGTCTTTAGCCTGCTCGGTTTCCACTCTATTGTAGTGATTCGACATAGTGAGATCGGCGAGGTGAAGATGAAAAAGATTCGGTTTGCAGCGATTGGGTTAGCGCATAACCACATTTACGATATGTGTCGACAGTTGATTGATGCAGGCGCTGAACTGGTTGGCGTATTCGAATCCGACCCGGATAATCGAGAAAAATTCACCTCGCTTTTCCCCTCCATTCCTTTTGCGTCATCGGCAGAACAGTTGATTAGCGACACATCGATCGATCTCATCGCCTGCGCGGCGATCCCCAGTGATAGAGCCGAACTCGCGTTGCGAGCGCTGGATGCCGGCAAAGATTTTTTCACGGCTAAGCCACCGCTGACCTCGTTGGAACAGTTGGATGCCGTCCAACGTCAGGTGGCGAAAACGGGTCGCAAGTTTGCTGTGTACTTTAATGAACGCATCAATGTAGATAGCGCGCTGTTTGCGGGTGAACTGGTGCAACAGGGCGAGATTGGGCGGGTGATTCAGACGATGGGGGTTGGCCCACATCGTGAACGCGGCGCGCGGCCTGACTGGTTTTATCAAAAACATCAATATGGGGGAATTCTCTGTGATATCGGCATCCACCAGATAGAACAGTTTCTCTATTTTACTGGCAACACCGATGCGCGAGTGGTGACCAGTCAGACGGCGAATTACCACCATCCGCATCATCCCGAATTTGAGGATTTTGGTGATGCCATGCTGCTGGGCGACAATGGAGCGACGGGCTATTTCCGCTGTGACTGGTTTACGCCGGATGGGTTGAGCGTTTGGGGCGACGGCCGTTTGACGATACTGGGAACGGAAGGCTATATCGAAATCAGGAAATATGTCGATCTCACGCGCGGTGAAAGCAACATTGTTTATCTGGTGAATAGCAAGGGTGAGCAGCGTTTTACCCCCGCAGGCCGCGTCAAACGCCACTTTTTCCCGGATTTTTTGCGTGACTGCCGTGAACGCACCGAAAACGCGATGTCGCAGTCGCATATCTTCAAGGCAACAGAGTTGTCGATTCTGGCACAGCAGGCTGCGAAGAAGATTGTCTGACGATTGCACGACGACTCCCCGTCAATCCGGCAGACAGGGGGTTATCTGAACCGGAGCCGCTAAATTTTGTGATGCCCAGATCCTGTGTCTGAAGGTGGCTGGGCTACAGCCCATGACAATTTTAAATTTCATACAAAAATACGCGCTGTCCGTAAAACCCGCATTTTCAGCAATATCGGCAATTTTTAACTCTGTCGAAGACAGTAACCGGATGGCATGCTTTATTTTTTTTAATAACATATATTGTTTAAACGTCATGCCAAAGTAACTTTTGAATAGCCGAGAAAAATAGGATTTAGACCAATTGCAGGCAGCAGAAGCCTCTGCCGTTGTGATCTCAGACACCGTGCTATTTTCCAGACTGTACAGATATTTTATCAGGCTTGATGCACTAGACGTAACATCGTGGTCACTTTCATTTTCTTCCTGACTTTCAAAAGAAAATACCAGTTCAAGAAATGACGCTAATAATTTTGTCATCAATAGTGATGACCTGTTATAGGTAAACAATTCATTGCACCAGGATAGCAGTGTATCAATACGTTCTGCATTTCTTTCGTCAATATGGAAAACCAGGGGTTTTGATTTTTTTAGTGAGGAAATTGAGGCGTTAGTTTCATTGATGAAATCGTTTTCAAACTGGAATAAATAACGTAAATGATTGGGTTGAGGCGATAAAAACATATCATGAATGACGAGGGCTGGAACGAAGATGAGCGTATTATCTTTGATTTTATACTGGTTGTCGTTAATGGAAAAGAGTCCGTCCGCTCTTCTGAACCACATAATTTCATTCATGAAGTGATAGTGTGGGATAACATCGCAGCCGTTAAATTTTAGAACGTCATCTTCTACCAGAGTATAAAGTTCCCCCGTTAAAACAGGAATGATTTCGTAAATGGGATGTTCGTCACTCATAAGGTTCACTTTCATTATATTTTTATCTTTTTTTTATACATATCTCCCGGATGAAAATCAATAACCTGATTTTGAGGATGAGAGAGTAAGCCTACTCTGAGTCCCCAAAAGGGTTGAGCTCTGTCAAATTGATGTGGGGGAGTTATGTCTGATTCTGCAATAAGTATTAAAGAAAAAATAGGGTATGGATTAGGGGACACGGCCTGTAATTTAGTCTGGCAGACTGTGATGCTGTTTATGGCTTACTTTTATACGGATGTTTTTGGTTTATCGCCTGCCCATATGGGAACCATGTTTCTCGTGGTTCGGGCGATTGATGCAGTCATTGACGTTGGTATTGGTGCTCTGGCGGATAGAACGAGAACGCGGTTTGGGCAGTTCAGGCCGTATATTCTCTGGTTCGCCATTCCGTTCGGCGTGGTTTGCACGCTGACGTTTTATACGCCTGATTTTAGTTACACCGGGAAACTGATTTACGCTTATGCGTCTTACCTGCTGCTGTCCATCGTCTACAGCGCGATTAACGTGCCGTACTGTGCGATGATTAATAACATCAGCAACGACTCCCGCCAGCGGGTTTCTCTCCAGTCATGGCGGTTTTCGCTCAGCGCCATCGGTGGGTTAATCGTCTCTATCTCCGCGTTGCCGTTGGTAAAATACATAGGGAAAGGCAATATTCAGGAAGGCTATTTCTATACCATGATGGTATTTGGCGCACTGAGTATTGTGTTTTTTTACCTCTGTTTCTCAAATACCCATGAGCGATACATCTCCCCGGTAGAGCAAAATTCAGGTTCTGTCTGGCGTGATTTTAAAACGCTGTGCGGGAACCGCGACTGGCGTAGCATGTTCACGTTGAATGTTATCAACCTGATTGCGGTGTTATTCAAAGGCGGTAGTGCGATCTATTATTGTAACTATGTATTGAATCGCCCGGATATCAGCACGTATTTATTAACCACGGCGATCATTTCTGGAACCATCGGTGCATTTATATCACCATACGTTTTTAAAAATATTGATAAGGTGAGAGGATTTAAATATGCGATGTTCCTGGAAGCCATTTTACTGATTGCCATCTACATCATCACTCCCGACATGCTGTGGCTGATATTTGGTACTGTGATACTGGTTAATATCATTCAAGGGGCGGCGACGCCATTGCAATGGGGAATGATATCGGACGTGGTTGACGTATTGGAAAAAGAGAGTGGCAGGAAATTAAGTGGCATTGTATTTTCCACCAACCTATTTGCGATTAAGCTAGGTATCGCGCTGGGCGGTGCATTTATTGGCTGGCTATTGTCCTGGAGTGGTTATATCGGTGGGGCTGACGTTCAGCCGGAAAATGCTGTTAATACCGTCGCGCTTCTGTTTTCTGTTTATCCGGCGATATTGGTTTTTAGTCTGGTGATTATTATGAATCATTATACCTTGAATGATGCCAGACTTGAGGCAATAACGAAAACCTGAAAGTAAACCTTACCGAAAATGCAAATCCACAAGCAATATTAGCTATGCAGATAATGCTACCTGATGCTATGTGATTTAAGAATAGATTATAACGGAGTGCTTTATGATCAAAAATCCCATTTTTAAAGGATTCAATCCCGATCCGTCTATTTGTCGCCGTAATAATGATTATTACGTTGCTGTTTCTTCTTTTGAATGGTTTCCCGGAATACCGATTTACCATTCTACCGACTTAAAAAACTGGACGTTGCATACTCATGTTTTAAATGATGAAAAGAAAGTCGATTTAACGCGACTGCCTTCAGCAAAGGGCATTTGGGCTCCGTGCCTCACCTGGTGCGAAGAAGAACAGCTTTTTTACGTCATTTACGGCGTGATGAACTCGATGCATGGCCGATATTTCGATGTAGACAATTATCTGATTACAGCACCGGACATTACGGGTCCCTGGAGCGAGCCCGTCTATTTGCATTCTGGTGGTTATGATGCCTCCATTTTGCATGACGATGACGGGCGGAAATGGATTGTGGCTGTCGATTGGGAAACTCGCGATGGCTACAACGGCGCGATTTCTCTGGTGGAATATTCGCCAGAAACGCAGGCTGTCATCGGCTACCCGAAACGAATCTGGGCGGGAATGACGGGAATTGGCGCGGAAGGCCCGCATCTGACAAAACGGGGCCGTTACTATTATCTGATGTGCGCGGAAGGTGGGACGGGCTACGGGCATTGCGTGACGATGGCGCGAGCGGAACAGGTCTGGGGGCCTTATGAAAGCGATACGGGTAACCCAATTCTCACGTCGGTGAATCCGGCGCTATTTGAAAAGAATAACGCGGAATATGAGAAGCCTGACTTTTCGATTTTAGGCGTGAAAGACTATCTGCGGCCGGAGTGTTTTAACCCAGAGGTGAAAATACAAAAGGCGGGTCATGGTAGCTATGTCGAAACGCCAGAAGGAGAGGTGTATTTGGTCCATCTCTGCGCGCGGCCTTTTCGGCCAGAGTTATGCTGCCCCTTAGGGCGCGAATCGGCAATACAGAAAATGTGCTGGACGACAGAGGGGTGGATGCGGTTGGAAGGGGATGACAACATGGCGAAAGCCGTCGTCGAACCGAGCGCCTTGCCTGAATCGCCGTCATTCGTAACGCCTGCGCGCGACGACTTTAATGATGATACGCTCGCACTGCATTACTACGCTCCGCGAATTCATCCTAATTCATTTACCGACCTGACAAACCGAGCCAGCCATGTCTGTTTACGCGGGCAAGAATCGCTCAGTTCCACGAATAACGTCAGCTTACTGGCCAGAAAATTAACCTCTGTCTATACGACAGTGAAAACCAAAATGTGCTTTACCCCAGAGGTGTTCCAGCATAGTGCAGGACTGGTGTTGTACTACGACAACATGAACTATCTCTATTTACAAAAGCACTATGACGAAGAAAATCAGTGTGCGGCACTTTCTGTTATTCACATGGAAAATGGTGCGAAGCGGGAAGACTGGCATGCCAGTGCTCGGCTTAATGCCGACGCGGTGTATTTACGGCTGACGATTGAAGGGCGGTCGATTTCCTTCGCCTGGTCGTATGACGATGTACATTATCAATCGGTCGGGAATGTTTACGAAACGATCAAGTTTTCGGATGAATACAGCCAACATGGCGAGTTTACGGGGACGTTTGTTGGGATCGCCTGTGTAGACAGCGTGTTGCATCAGCATACTGCTGCGTTTGATTTCTTCGATTATCAGGCGGATGAAATTCGAGATATTGAATAAATCACGTCAGAGATAAACGCAGCGGTCGCGTATTTTTCGCGAGTTAAGCCATAACAACCGTGCTCCGCAATGGCGCACGGTTGTTCCTTTTCTGTGCACGCCAATGAAGTTAATTCATTTAATTATTTATAAATCAATAGAATAAAAACTGGCATGGTTTTCGCTTTAGTGAATTCAATCTTGTATACCAGATGGGATTCACACTATGCCAAGAATGACGGGACTCACGCTTCAGGAATGGAAACAGCATTACCAACAGCAGGCCGATAGCGTTGGCAAGACGTTAAGTTCACTGCTTGCTAGTCTGTCGGCGGACGATCCAGCGTGGATCGTGCTGGCGACACCTGAGCTGCTTGAGGTGCAGATCGCGGCGCTATTACCGCGATATCGTGAAAACCCAGACGCGCTGCCGCTGTTTGGCGTTCCCTTTGCCGTCAAAGACAATATTGATGTTGCAGGCTGGCCGACGAGCGCGGCGTGTCCGGCATTCACCTATTTGGCCGACAAGGATGCGACTGCCGTTGCCAAATTAAAAGCGGCAGGGGCCATTGTCATTGGCAAAACCAATCTCGATCAGTTTGCCACTGGGCTAGTCGGTACGCGCTCACCGTTTGGCGAGGTGCCGAACACCTTCAATGCAGACTATATCAGCGGTGGCTCCAGTTCAGGATCGGCTTCGGTATTAGCACGTGGACTGGTGGCATTTTCGTTGGGAACCGACACCGCCGGATCGGGGCGGGTTCCTGCAGGGTTTAACAATATCGTTGGTCTTAAGCCGACCAAAGGGTGGCTATCGGCAAGCGGTATCGTACCAGCCTGTCGTTTGAATGACACCATCTCCGTGTTCGCGTTAACGGTCGAAGATGCGTTTACCGTCGCTGAGCTGGCTGGCGGGTACGATGCAGCAGATGCGTATTCACGCCGTCATCCGGGGAGTACGTCTGCCACGCTGCCAACCGCACCGCGCTTTGCTATCCCCAGCGATCCGACCTTTTTTGCCGATGCCACCGCACAGGCAGCATGGCAGCACGCGCTGGCTGAATTAGAAGCGACGGGTGCGACGCTGCATCCTATCGATTTCAGTGTGTTCACGCAGTTAGCAGAACAGCTTTACCAAGGCCCTTGGGTGGCGGAGCGTACGGTGGCTGTGGGTGACCTGCTACGTCAGCCAGAAAACATGGACCCGGTGGTGCTCGGTATTGTGGCGAGCGGCGAGCGTTTCAGTGCAGTGGATACTTTCAAAGCCGAATATCTGCGGGCTGAACTGGCACGCCAAATCCAGCAGAGGCTGACCGCGTTCGATGCGTTAGTTGTGCCGACCTCGCCGACCATCCACACGCGTGAGGCGATGAAGCAGGAGCCGGTGCGCTACAACTCTCAGTTGGGAACCTATACCAACTTTACCAATCTGGCCGACCTCTCGGCGCTGGCGCTGCCTGCTCCTTTCCGTGCTGACGGCTTGCCCGCAGGTATCACGCTGATTGCACCCGCCTGGCATGACCGTGCATTAGCAAGCTTTGGCCTGCGCTGGCAGGCGCATCTTGCGCTTACGCTGGGCGCAACGGGAAAACCGCAGCCTTCCGTTTCCGCTGTCTTGCCGCCTTCCGCATTGCACGTTCGCCTCGCCGTTGTCGGTGCACATCTAACGGGCATGCCTCTGAACCATCAATTAACTAACCGCGATGCGGTACGAATAGAAGAGACGCGCACGGCGGAAAACTATCGTCTTTATGCGCTGGCAAATACGCAACCGGCCAAGCCCGGTTTAGCGAAAAGCACCGATGGCGCGGCGATCGTCGTCGAACTGTGGGACATTCCACTGGCGCGCTTTGGTGAGTTTGTCGCAGAGATTCCAGCGCCGTTGGGGATTGGCACGCTGGCGTTAGCGGATGGCCGACAGGTTAAAGGCTTTATTTGCGAACCAGCCGCGCTGAGCGACGCCGTGGATATCACGGCATTCGGCGGCTGGCGCAACTGGCTTGCCCGTCAGGAGGCGTCTCATGTTTAAAACCGTACTGATCGCTAACCGCGGTGAAATTGCCTGCCGCGCGATACGCACGCTGAAGCGCTTGGGTATTACCAGCGTGGCAATTTATTCCGACGCGGATAAAAACGCGCAGCATGTGAAAGATGCCGATATTGCTGTATCGATTGGTGGGGAAAAGGCCAGCGACAGCTATCTGTGTATCGATAAAGTGCTTGCAGCCGCGCAACAGACGGGGGCTGAGGCGGTCTGGCCGGGCTATGGTTTTCTCTCTGAAAGCCTGCCGTTTGCCGCCGCGTGTGAAAACGCGGGCATTGTGTTTGTCGGGCCAACCGCGCAGCAAATTGGTGAATTTGGCCTGAAGCACCGCGCCCGTGAATTGGCTGCCGCCGCTGGTGTACCGATGACGCCGGGAACACCGCTGCTGGCCTCGCTGGAGGAGGCGCTGACCGCAGCAGAAGAGATCGGCTATCCGGTGATGCTGAAAAGTACAGCCGGTGGCGGAGGGATCGGTCTGACGCGCTGTGCGGATGCCGCTGCGCTGCAAGCCGCGTGGGAGAGCGTGCGCCGGTTGGGCGAGCAATTTTTCAGCGATGCTGGCGTTTTTCTCGAACGCTGCATCGATCGCGCGCGTCACGTAGAAGTACAGATTTTTGGCGATGGCAAAGGCCGCGTGGTGGCGCTGGGCGAACGTGATTGTTCATTGCAGCGGCGCAACCAGAAAGTGGTTGAAGAAACGCCCGCACCGCATTTGCCGGACGCTACGCGCGCGGCGCTGTTGGCTTCGGCAGTAAAACTAGGCGAACTGGTCAACTACCGCAGCGCGGGAACGGTGGAGTTTATCTACGATGCCGAGCGTGATGCGTTCTTTTTCCTCGAAGTGAACACGCGTTTACAGGTTGAACATCCAGTGACCGAGTGCGTCACCGGGCTGGATTTGGTCGAATGCATGTTGCGCGTTGCGGCGGATGAACCGCTGGATTGGGTGCAGCTCGCACAGCTCCCGCGTGGCGCGGCGATTGAAGTGCGTATTTATGCGGAAGATCCGCTGAAAAACTTCCAGCCCAGCCCCGGCGTGCTGACCGAAGTCGCGTTTCCCAGCGACGTGCGGGTCGACGGCTGGGTAAGCACCGGTACTGCGGTGTCGGCGTATTACGATCCGATGATCGCTAAGTTGATCGTTCACGCGGAAACCCGCGAACTGGCGCTGGAGAAGATGCTGCTGGCGCTGAATGTTACGCGTTTGCACGGTATTGCCACCAACCTCGATTACCTGCGCCAGATTATCGCTACCGAGGCGTTCCGCAACGGAACCGTGTGGACGCGGATGCTTGATAGCTTTATGCCGTCTGCGTCGGTCATTGAAGTGATCCAACCCGGCACCTGGAGCAGCGTGCAAGACTATCCCGGACGTCTCGGTTATTGGGATATCGGCGTGCCGCCATCCGGTCCGATGGATGATTTTGCCTTCCGGCTGGCGAACCGCATTGTCGGTAACGATGAGGCTGCGGCAGGGCTGGAATTTACGCTGCAAGGACCGACGCTGCGTTTCCACAGTACAGCGGTAATTGCGCTGACGGGGGCTGACTGCCCGGCGACGTTGGATGGGGTGGCGGTGCCATACTGGCAGCCCGTTACGGTCACGGCCGGACAAACGCTGACGCTGGGGCGCGCGCAGTCTGGCTGCCGCACTTATCTGGCGGTACGCAACGGCATTGATGTACCGCAATATCTCGGTAGCCGCTCGACTTTCGCACTCGGAGAATTTGGCGGCCATGCAGGAAGAACGCTGCGCGTGGCGGATATGTTGGCGATCTCTCAACCCGATTTGCCCGCCTGCACCACGCCCGCCCCGGTGAGCACGCCGCAGGCCGTGGATGCCGCGCTGATCCCGCAGTATGGCAACGACTGGCGCATTGGTGTGCTCTACGGTCCGCATGGTGCACCGGATTTCTTTACCCACGCGGCGATCGACGAATTTTTCGCAGCAGAATGGCAGGTGCACTACAACTCGAACCGACTTGGCGTGCGTCTGGTGGGGCCAAAACCAAGCTGGACGCGGGCGAACGGCGGTGAGGCCGGGTTACATCCTTCCAACGTTCACGACTGTGAATACGCCATCGGCGCGGTGAATTTTACCGGCGATTTCCCGGTGATCCTCACGCGAGATGGGCCGAGCCTGGGCGGGTTTGTCTGCCCGGTCACGATTGCCAAAGCGGAACTGTGGAAAGTCGGTCAGGTGAAACCGGGCGATCGTATCCGCTTTCATCCTATCAGCGCGGAGGAAGCGCTGGCGCTGGAACAGGCGCAATCTGACCGTGTTTCTACGCTGGGCATAGCCCATGCGCCTGCATTTGACGTTCCCTCGTTGGCGACAACGGCATACGGTTCTGCAACGGTACTGGCGGCAGTGCAGGCTACGGCGACCACGCCAGCCGCCGTTTACCGTCAGGCAGGCGATAACTACATTCTGATCGAATACGGCGAGAACGTGTTGGATCTAGCGCTGCGGCTGCGTATTCATTTGCTGATGGTTGCCATTCGTGCTTCTGAGACGGTAGGAATAGAGGAACTGTCACCTGGTGTGCGCTCGCTACAGGTGCGTTATGACAGCCGAATTCTCCGCCAGCGTGCACTGCTGGATGTGTTACTGCATCTGGAAAGCCAGCTTGGCGATGTCAGCCAGATGACCGTGCCGTCGCGCATCGTCCATTTGCCAATGGCGTTTGAAGATGGCGCCACGCTCGGTGCGGTGGAACGCTACCGTGAAACCGTACGCGCCAACGCGCCCTGGTTGCCGAATAACGTCGATTTTATTCAACGCATTAACGGCTTACCGAGTCGTGATGATGTGCGCGACATCATTTTCGATGCCAGCTACCTGATTCTGGGATTGGGCGACGTTTATCTTGGCGCACCCTGTGCGGTGCCCGTCGATCCACGCCACCGTCTGCTCAGCTCCAAATATAACCCTGCGCGCACCTTCACCGCCGAAGGCACGGTCGGTATCGGCGGCATGTACATGTGCATCTATGGCATGGATTCGCCGGGCGGCTATCAACTCGTAGGGCGCACGCTGCCGATCTGGAACAAGTTCCTCAAAAATGATCAGTTCATCGCCGATGAACCCTGGCTGCTGCGCTTCTTCGATCAGGTGCGGTTTTATCCGGTTAGCGAGGCCGAACTGACGACGCTGCGTGAGGATTTCCGCGAAGGACGCGCGGCGATCCATATCGAGGAAACCGAGTTTGATTTTGCTGAACACACACGTTTCCTGGCGGAACAGGCTGAAGACATCACCGCGTTTCGCCAGCGTCAGGCTTCAGCATTTGAAGCCGAAGTGGCGCTGTGGCAGCAGGAGGAGGACAGCTCGCCGTTGGAGAACACACCATCGGCATCCGTAGACAACGACGAAGACGCGTTTCAGGTGAGTGCAGATATGAACGGCAATATCTGGAAAGTGTTGGTGAACGTGGGGGATGTCATCGAAGCCGGACAGCCGCTGATTATCGTCGAAGCCATGAAGATGGAACTGACGATTAGTGCGCCGCAGTCTGGTCGGGTGAAGCGTATTGGCTGCCAGCCGGGTCGACCGGTTAGTCCCGGCGATGCCTTGCTGTGGCTGGAATAACGGATTGGCAGGAATAAACGGCTAAATGGAGAAAACGATGCGAACAGGCACACAGAAAAGCAATAAAGATCGCCCGGAAGCACTGGCAGAGCGGGTATATCAAACGCTGAAAAACGACATTTTCGATTTTCGACTCATGCCGGGCGATCGCTTTAGTGAAAATGAGATTGCCGAGCGGATGTCGGTCAGCCGTACGCCAGTGCGTCAGGCGTTGTTCTGGCTGGAGCGGGAAGGCTATGTCGAAGTCTATTTCCGCAGCGGTTGGCAGGTTCGTCCGTTTGATTTCGCCTATTTCGAAGAACTGTATGACTTCCGCATTGTGCTGGAACGCGAAGCTATTCGGCGACTGTGTGGGATGCCACCAGGTCGTTGCGCAGAGTTACTGGCTGACCTGAAACGCTTCTGGATTGAAGAACCGCGTCTGGATGACGGCAAGATCGTATCCCGTTATGACGAAGCGTTTCACCGGGGGCTGGTTGCGGCGGCGGGCAATAGCGAAATGGCGCGTGTTCACGGTGAATTGACGGAGAAAATCCGCATCATTCGCCGCCTCGACTTCACCCGTGAGGATCGCATCGACGCCACCTATAAAGAACATGCCCAGATTTTGCTGGTGATATTGCAACAACACACCGAGGAGGCACAGCGCATTCTGACCGATCACATTGCGGTCAGTAAGGCCGAAGTCAGGAAAATTACTTTGCACATGCTACAGCAGGCGCGACCTCAATCGGTTCCAACGGAATCGGTCTCAGTTGCATCTAACGCATCACACGATTCCATTCTCACTCAACATGACTTAAGGGCTAATAAATGAAAAGACGTTCATTGCTAAAAGTTTTTGCGCTTTCCGCGACGGTGGTGGGTATGGGGTTAACCTGGAGCGTGCAGGCGGCGGAGACCATCAAAGTCGGCATTATGCATTCGCTGTCCGGCACGATGGCGATTTCGGAAACGCCACTGAAGGATGTGGCGCTGATGGCCATTGATGAAATCAACGCCAAGGGTGGGGTGCTAGGTAAAAAGCTGGAGCCGGTAGTGGTCGATCCCGCATCAAACTGGCCGCTGTTTGCTGAAAAGGCGCGTCAGTTGCTGACGCAGGATAAGGCGGCGGTGGTGTTCGGCTGCTGGACATCGGTATCGCGTAAATCGGTGCTGCCGGTATTTGAAGAGCTAAACGGTTTGTTGTTCTACCCGGTGCAGTATGAGGGTGAAGAGATGTCGCCGAACGTGTTCTATACCGGTGCAGCCCCCAATCAGCAGGCTATCCCTGCGGTGGAATACCTGATGAGTGAAGACGGCGGGGCGGCGAAGCGTTTCTTCCTGTTGGGTACAGACTATGTGTATCCGCGTACCACCAATAAAATATTGCGCGCGTTCCTGCATTCCAAAGGCGTTCAGGACAAGGATATCGAGGAGGTTTATACACCGTTTGGCCACAGCGATTATCAGACCATCGTTTCCAATATCAAGAAGTTCTCGACGGGCGGTAAGACGGCGGTAGTTTCTACCATTAACGGCGATTCCAACGTGCCGTTCTATAAAGAACTGGCGAATCAAGGCATCAAAGCGACCGATGTGCCTGTTGTCGCGTTCTCGGTAGGCGAAGAGGAACTGCGCGGTATCGATACCAAACCGCTGGTCGGTCATTTGGCAGCATGGAACTACTTTGAATCGGTCGATAATCCAACCAATGCCGACTTCGTGGAAGCCTACAAAGCCTATGCCAAAGCGAAGAACCTGCCGAACGCGGCCACGGTGGTGACTAACGATCCAATGGAAGCCACCTATGTCGGCATTCATATGTGGGCACAGGCGGTAGAGAAAGCGGGCACCACGGACGTGGATAAAGTACGCGTTGCAATGGCGGGTCAAACCTTTGCCGCACCGGATGGCTTTACGCTGACGATGGATAGCACCAACCACCATTTGCATAAGCCGGTGATGATTGGCGAAATCGAGGAAAACGGTCAGTTCAACGTGGTCTGGCAAACCGATAAACCGGTTCGCGCTCAGCCCTGGAGCCCGTACATCGCCGGTAATGATAAGAAGCCCGATCATCCAATCAAAGCCGCACAGTAAACATCGCCCCTATACGCCCCGTCCAACGATTGGACGGGGATATTTCCTCTCTTATATGGCGGACATTGCGATGATTAATCGTCAATTATCTACGTTTGTGCTGTCGCTGTGTCTGATGCTTCCCTGTCTGGCACAGGCTGGGCCTGCGGCCGATTTCGCCGCCGCCAGCCGCACGCAGCAGGCCGAACTGTTGCAGCAATGGGCCACAGCGCCGGAACCTGCGCGCTTGCCGCTGCTACAGGCACTGCGTAATGAATCGGTGGTGCTCGATCGGGATCAGCAGCCGTTTATGGATGTACAGGGTACGTTAACGCCGCTGGAAGGGAGTGCGGAACCGGTTGGTGCGACCAAAAAACTGTTTATGAACAACCGCCTGCGCGTGCTGATTGCCACCGCGCTGGCCTCGCACCAGTTAGTCAGTGATGACGCGACCACTCGCCTGAATGCGGTGCGGCAATTGCAGGGCGACAGCAGTGCGGAGCAACTGCCGCTATTGGTGCAACGGCTTGAGGTAGAAAAAGACGCACAGGTGCACGATGCGCTGAATATCGCGATTGCCACTCGGCAGCTAATCGACGCCGATCCGTTGGTGCGTCTCGATGCCGTCAAACGATTAGGGCAGACCGGCGATCCGCAAATGCAGGCGCTGTTACAGCCGTTGACGCAGGCACCCAATGAATCCGATACCGGCGTGCGGGCGGCGGCGCAGGAGAGTTTGGATCAGATTAAGCAAAGTTTGATCGTGGGCGATCTGCTGGGGCAGGCGTTTACTGGGCTGTCGCTCGGTTCTATTTTGCTGCTGGCGGCATTGGGGCTGGCAATCACCTACGGGTTGCTGGGCGTCATCAACATGGCGCACGGCGAAATGCTGATGCTGGGAGCATACGCAACCTGGCTGGTGCAGTCGCTGTGCCAGCAGTTTGCACCCAGTTGGCTGGCGTATTACCCGCTGCTGGCGCTGCCTGTCGCTTTTTTCATTACCGCTGGCGTCGGGATGGCGCTGGAGCGCACGGTGATCCGCCATCTTTATGGCCGACCACTGGAAACGCTGCTGGCGACCTGGGGGATTAGCCTGATGCTGATCCAACTGGTGCGGATGCTGTTCGGTACGCAGAATCTGGAAGTGGCGAACCCCGCGTGGCTGTCTGGCGGGCTGCGTGTATTGCCGAATCTGGTGCTGCCGTATAACCGCATCGCGGTAATTCTGTTTGTCCTCGGCGTGCTGCTGCTCACTTGGATCTTACTCAATAAAACCCGCCTTGGCATGAATGTGCGGGCGGTGACGCAAAATCGGGCGATGGCAGACTGCTGCGGCGTGCCGACCGGACGCGTCGATATGCTGGCTTTTGGCCTCGGCTCTGGCATTGCTGGTCTTGGTGGGGTGGCACTGTCGCAATTGGGCAACGTCGGACCGGAATTGGGACAAGGTTACATCATTGATTCCTTCCTCGTCGTCGTGTTGGGTGGCGTCGGGCAGCTTGCCGGGACAGTGGTTGCCGCGTTCAGCCTCGGTATCCTTAACAAAGTGCTGGAACCGCAGATCGGTGCGGTGCTGGGTAAAATCGTCATTCTGGTACTGATCGTGCTGTTTATTCAGAAACGGCCACAGGGGCTGTTTGCCTTCAAAGGACGGGTGATTGACTGATGACGCAACCTATTACGCAATCTATTAAGCAGCCGATGACGATAACCCTGACGCAGCGCGCGCCGCGACTCATGCTTGGCCTTGGTTCGACGCTACTATTGGCTTTGCTGATCCTGCCGTTTCTCGCGCTGTTGCCCGCAGAGAACCCGCTGGCGATCTCCACTTATACGCTGACGCTAATCGGCAAAATTCTGTGCTATGCGATTGTCGCCGTGGCGCTGGATCTGGTGTGGGGCTACGCCGGGCTGCTGTCGCTCGGTCACGGCCTGTTTTTCGCACTGGGCGGCTACGCGATGGGCATGTACCTGATGCGACAGGCCGCTGGCGAAGGGATGCCCGCATTTATGTCATTCCTGTCGTGGACGGAGCTACCGTGGTTTTGGGCCGGCACGCAGTATTTCGTCTGGGCGCTGTGCCTGATTGTGCTGGTGCCGGGTGTGCTGGCGTTTGTATTCGGCTGGTTCGCATTCCGCTCCAAAATCAAGGGCGTCTATTTCTCAATCATGACGCAGGCGTTGACCTACGCCGGCATGCTGCTGTTCTTCCGTAACGAAACGGGTTTTGGGGGTAACAACGGATTTACCGGTTTTACTACGCTGCTGGGCTTCCCCATTACGGCTACGGGTACACGTATCGGGCTATTTGTTGCCACCGTGCTGCTGCTCGCTGCCAGCCTGCTGGTGGGGTTTACGCTGGCACGTAGCAAATTTGGCCGTGTGTTGACGGCGGTGCGCGATGCGGAAAATCGCCTGATGTTCTGCGGCTACGATCCGAAAGGCTTTAAGCTGTTTGTCTGGACGCTTTCCGCCGTGCTATGCGGGCTGGCAGGGGCGCTGTATGTGCCGCAGGTTGGCATCATCAACCCTAGCGAAATGTCACCAACTAACTCCATCGAGGCGGCGATCTGGGTTGCTTTGGGTGGACGCGGAACGCTAATCGGCCCGCTGCTCGGCGCGGGGATCGTCAACGGAGCAAAAAGCTGGTTTACCGTGGCCTTTCCCGAATACTGGCTGTTTTTCTTGGGGCTGATGTTTATTCTCGTCACGCTATTTTTACCGCGTGGGGTGATTGGATTGTTGAGGAGGAAGAAACATGACTGAGTCTGTATTTGTACCCTCAGCGGCTGTACCTACGGTTTCTTCACAGACCCAGTTTGCCCAGCGACACCCGTCGGATCGCCATCGACACCAGACCGACCCGGTGCTGCAACTCGACAAGATTAACGTCAGTTTTGACGGTTTCCGTGCGCTCACCGATCTCTCATTGCAGATTGGTGTGGGGGAACTGCGCTGCATCATCGGGCCTAACGGCGCGGGGAAAACTACGCTGATGGATGTGATTACCGGTAAAACGCGACCGGATAACGGTAAGGTGTTTTACGATCAGTTCACTGACCTGACGATGCTATCGCCAGTGGACATTGCCCGTGCGGGAATAGGGCGAAAATTCCAAAAACCGACGGTATTTGAAGCACTGACGGTGTTCGAAAACCTCGAAATCGCGTTGAAAACCGATAAATCGGTGTGGGCAAGCCTGCGTGCCAGGTTGAACGGCGAACAACGTGATCGGATTGACGACACGCTGGCGCTGTTGCGGCTCGGCCATGAACGACAGCGACCCGCAGGGCTGTTGTCGCATGGGCAAAAGCAGTTTTTAGAAATTGGCATGCTGTTAGTTCAAGAACCACATCTGCTGTTGCTCGATGAACCCGCAGCCGGGATGACCGATGCAGAAACCGCCTATACCGCCGAACTGTTCCGCAGTTTGGCAGGTAAGCACTCGTTGATGGTCGTGGAACACGATATGGGTTTTGTCGAAAGTATTGCTGACCACGTTACGGTGCTGCACCAGGGACAGGTACTGGCAGAAGGATCGCTGCGCGAGGTACAGGCTAACGAGCAGGTTATTGACGTTTATCTGGGGCGCTAACATGTTAGAAATTTCAGAATTGAATCAATATTACGGCGGTAGCCACATCCTGCGCGGCTTATCTTTTGAGGTAAACTCCGGCGAAATTACCTGCCTGCTAGGGCGCAACGGCGTAGGGAAAACCACGCTGCTGAAATGTCTGATGGGCTTGATCCCGGCAAAATCCGGCACAATTCGCTGGCAGGGCGAAGCGATCAATACGCGTAAACCTTATCAGCGTGTGCAGGCGGGCATCGCCTACGTGCCGCAGGGGCGGGAAATTTTTCCTCGCCTGACGGTAGAGGAGAATCTGCTGATGGGGCTATCACGCTTTCCGGGCAAACAGGCGCGACAGGTGCCAGATGAGATCTACCAGCTTTTCCCGGTGCTGGATGAAATGAAACAGCGGCGCGGCGGTGATTTGTCCGGCGGGCAACAGCAACAGCTGGCGATTGGACGCGCGCTGGCCTGCAAACCACAGTTATTGATTTTGGATGAGCCGACAGAAGGGATACAGCCATCGGTCATTAAAGAGATTGGCGCGGTTATTCGCCAACTGGCGCAGCGCGGTGATATGGCGATTCTGCTGGTCGAGCAGTTTTACGACTTCGCCGCTGAACTGGCAGACAGCTATCTGGTGATGTCACGTGGGGAAATCGTCCAGCGCGGGCGGGGAGAAACAATGGAGCAAGACGGCGTACGCGGACTGGTCGCGATTTGATACGTGTTCTGTCTAAAATGTTGAATAGGCTGCGCCTGCATATTTTCAATATTACATAATGAGTAGAAGAGGCAGCCTAATTTTCTGTAGCAGATACACCGCTAGCGTACCAACACGAACGGTGTTCAAACGTTAATTTTCACCCTGAATGTCGAATTGCTTAGGATATAAAATTATAAATTTGGCTTTATATTTAAAAATCGAATCCATATCCGAAATTATATTAACGGAGCTGAATTATTCTGCTTTTTGTATCAACAACGTGGCCTGACCGGCATTATCATTACAATTATCGTCAACGATATAGGCTACAAACGGTGATGTTGTTGTATCCACAACCGTCGGAGTGCTGGTCACAGAAACGCCCCAGCGGGCATTTTTAAATCCACCTTGCAACATAACGCTATCGATAATGCAACTATTAGATGCGCCCATGCAATTCATGGTATTAGAAACGAGAGAAAAAACATATCTCCCTTGATCTAAAGTAAATTTTACGGGGGTGCCTGTTAAGGTGTCAGTAAACGGTGTACTCAAACAATTGCTTTTAGGATCAATCGTTATGTTCGTTGCAGCTTCTGTGGCGAAAGAAAAAAAGGCCAGCATGAACATGCTGATAGCGGTATTACGCATGATTAAATCTCCTGATAAGCGGGTCATGGATGAATTAATGCAATCTTGCAATGCATATCGTCATCAATAAACCAATCCATTAAAAAATCGCGCTTATTCTAGGCTATAAAGGGTAAAAATCCTCAATGATTTAACCTATTAATTAATGATTTTTTTAAATATAATTCTCTGATTATGTTTTTTCTAAAATTTTATTTTTTGGGAAATTATTATTCAACAAATGGGTGCTTTATTGGATATAACAGCCACATTCAAAGCTTGTCAGGAAAATGTACTTTGCTGTAGAACGTGTATCCTTGCAAACATCAGCACATCAGCACATCAGCACATCAGCACATCAGAATTCACGATGGTGTTGCGACTTATTTTGTCAGGCGGGTTTATAGTGATGTCTCGTAACTTCAACGTAGAAAATTGCGTTGAAGTGGGCGTGTACGGACAGACATGAACACCGCGTTGTTAACACGCCCGAAATGATAGTGCCTACGCTATAAGCAGCATGCTTTCGACGCGAGTATTGCTGTGCAGAAACCACCGTTTCTTCTCTCTTCTGCTCAAATATATACTCTGCTATCTGTATATTCGACGTATCGTCAGTTATCTTTTCTAGCCACAGGCGTGACTTTCCGTCTCACTGTTACGTTGCTATGAGATATCGATATGAACACAATTAGTATCTACCACAACCCCGACTGCGGTACCTCGCGTAATACGCTGGAGATGATCCGTAATAGCGGCGCAGAACCCACGGTGATTTACTATCTTGATACGCCGCCTTCACGTGATGAACTGGTGACGCTCATTGGCGACATGGGAATGACGGTTCGTGCCTTGCTGCGCAAGAACGTAGAACCTTACACACAACTGGGGCTTGCTGAAGAAAGATTTACTGACGAACAGCTCATTGATTTCATGTTGCAACATCCGATCCTGATAAACCGTCCGATTGTCGTTACTCCGCTGGGAACCCGACTATGTCGTCCATCAGAGCAGGTGCTGGATATTCTTCCCGATCCGCAACGAGGTGCATTCACGAAAGAAGATGGTGAAGAAGTCACTGATGAAGCGGGCCAACGCGTGAAATAGAGCCAGAAGGGAGACATCTGGCTCAATGCGCTTTCTCACAACACCTTATTCAAAAAATTGATGGTGCGCGGGTGGCGGGGATGGTTTAGCACCTGCCAGGAATCACCGCTTTCGACGATTTTGCCATCGACCATGAATACCACGCGATCGGCGACTTCACGCGCAAAGCCGATTTCATGTGTGACGACAACCAGCGTCACGCCGGAGCGGGCAAGTGATTTGATGACATCCAACACCTCGCCGACCAGCTCGGGATCGAGGGCGGACGTCGGTTCATCAAACAGCATCACTTTCGGCTTAAGTGCCAGCGCGCGGGCGATGGCGACGCGCTGCTGCTGACCACCGGAAAGGTGGCGTGGATAAGAGTGTGCTTTGTGACGAAGTCCAACACTCTCTAGCAGAGTAAAGGCGACATCTTCGGCTTCCTGCCGGGAATAGAGCCGATGCGCCAGCGGGGCTTCAATGATGTTTTCCAACACCGAAAGATGGGGGAACAGATTGAAATTCTGGAATACATAGCCGACGTTGATACGCTGGCGTAACACGTCCTTTTCTTTCAATTCGTAGAGTGTATTCCCTTTGCGGCGATAGCCGATGTAGTCGCCGTCGATACGGATAAAGCCTTGATCCACGCGCTCAAGATGGTTAATCGTGCGCAGCAGCGTGGATTTCCCCGAACCGGATGGGCCAAGGATTACCGTGACCGAGCCGGGTGCCAGCGTCAGATTGATATCCTCCAGCGCTTTATGTTGACCAAAATGTTTTGCCACATTGCGGATCTCGAGCAGCCCACGCGCGCTTTCTGCCTGTGGCTGCGTAGTGGTTCGGGCGTGAGCAAAATAGTCGATAGCTTCAGACATGGTGAATCTCCAAAATCAGGTGAGTGAACGTGCGCGTTTGCGCGTCAGGAAACGGACGAACCTCTGGCGCGGTGTAGGCGGCATTTCGCGCACGGCACCGCGGGACACATAGCGTTCTACGTAGTATTGGACGATGGAGAGCACAGTGGTAATCAGCAGATACCAGATGGTAGCGACCATCAGCAACGGAATAACCTGTTGTGTACGGTTGTAGATGACCTGAACGGTGTAAAACAGCTCCGGTAGCGCCAGTACGTAAACGATCGAAGTGCCTTTCGCCAGACTGATGATTTCGTTGAAGCCGGTGGGCAGAATGGAACGTAGCGCCTGCGGCAGAATGATGCGCACCGTGCGGCGACCACCGGGCAGACCGAGTGCCGCAGAGGCTTCAAACTGGCCCGCGTCCACGCCGAGAATACCGCCGCGAATAATTTCCGCCGTATACGCAGATTGCACTAGCGTCAGGCCAAGCACGGCGACGGAAAATTGATCCAGTAGGTCAATCGTCGGATAGCGCAGAAATACGACGGAGGTGAACGGAATGCCTAACGCCAATTCGTCATAGAGATAAGAGAAGTTGTACAGGATGATCAACACCAGAATCAGCGGGAGTGACCGAAAGAGCCAGATATACAGCCATGACAGCGTGGAAAGCAGGTACGACGGCGAAAGGCGAGCCAGCGCCAGCGCGGTGCCGAAAATAATGCTGAATAATGTGCCAAGCGCGGTCAGCAGCAGCGTTTGCCCTAATCCGGTAAGGATTACCGGATTAAAAAACCACTCGGCAAAGACTGCCCACTCCCAACGTGGGTTCAGCGCGATGGATTGAATAATCCCGGCAAAAATAAACAGCGAAAACAGCGCACCGGCAAAGCGGAAAGGGTAACGCGCGGGAACAATGTTTAATGGCGGTTCCTGTGCCTGACTCAGCGGTGGCTGTTGAGAAGACGTTTGTAGAGATTGCGTCATGATCGATACCATTTGAAGGTGATGCTGAAAAATGTCGTTTTGTGGTTAATCCATTGCGTTATTAGCGGTGCGTAAGGATCAACACACTTTCAAATGGCGGTTGATCATCTCGACTTCCGTTTGCCACGCGGCCTGTGGCGTTGCTATTTCAAACAGCGCTTTCTTAAACGGTAAACGCCCATCGTAAGGCGGAATGCTGTAAGTCGCTGGATCGACGGTGGTATCGAACTGAGGGGTATAACCGTGGCTCAGGTATAAGCGCACCGCTTCAGGCTGACGGAAGCCCGTCGTCAGGAAAAAATGCTGATAGCCTAGTCGCCGGGCATGCTGCTCCAGCTCTTGCATCACTTTCCCTGCTAACCCCTGACGGCGCAGCGAATTATCCGTCCATACCCGTTTAATCTCAGCGGTGGTGCTGTCGTAGCGTTTAAATGCGCCGGTAGCAATGGGGACACCTTGACGCAGCAGCGCAATAAAAATGCCGTGCGGCTGTTGGTAGATTCCCGGTGGATCGCTTTCCCGTTCACCAAAAAAATCGCCATAACGCTGTGCATATTCCGCGAACAGACCGTCGATAATGGGGGCCACAATAGGGTCTTCGGGCTGGGTAATGATGAAGATGTCGTCGGACATAAGTGCTCCTGATTCATTAGCGTATTACGGGCTATCGGTATCCCGATAGCCATAGGACGGGATTAATCGCCCAGACCAGGTGGATTGATTTCTGAACGGTCAATACGCTCAATACTCTCTCCCCAACGGCTCAGCACCCGATCGTATTCGCCGCTTTTAATCACGCCGTTCAACGCGGTATTAATCGGCTGTACCAATCCGCTGCCTTTGCGCGTGGTGACTGCGATATGTGCGACGTCGGGGTAACCGCCGTTTACCGTACCCACATGTTTAACTTTGCCTGTCAGCTCTGCCTTGTAGGCACCCACCACGTTTGGACCAAAATAGGCATCAGAACGGCCGGATTGCAGGCTGAGGTTGGCGGCGGCATCGTCCGTGACATAGATCGGCTGAAAGGCGGGCAGGCCGTTGGCGCGATTTTGTTTATCCCATGCCAGCAGGACGGCTTCCTGATTAGTGCCTGAACCGACGATAATCTTCAGCCCAGCGATGTCTTTCGCTTCCTTGATGGATTGAATTTTACTGGTGGATTTCACATAGAAACCGAGTGAATCGATGCGGTAAGTGGCGAAATCGAACTTTTCTTTACGCTCTTTGGTGACCGTAATGTTGATGATGGCGGCGTCATATTTACCGGAGGCTACACCGAGCGGCCAGTCTTCCCACGAGGTGGGCACAATGTTCAGCTCCAGCCCAAGGCTGTCTGCCACCAGTCGGGCGATATCCGGCTCGCTGCCCACCACGGTTTTGTTGTCGTCAGCCAAAAAGGCCAACGGCGGTGATGATCCCAACGCGGCAATGGCGACGGTGAACTTGCCCGGCGTAACAAACTTAAAGTCGGCTGGAATCTGCGTGATGGCCTCTGCATTTTTCGGTGCATGGATTGGCTGCTGATTGGCTTTCAGGTCGATGGCGGCCTGTACGCCGGTTGCGGACAGCGTGCCGAGCAGTAGCGATCCTGCCAGTAGCGTTGTCAAAAGTGATGGGCGCACGCGAGGTGTTGCGACCGACTGTGCGGTGATGTGGGTGATCTCTTTTTGCATCTCTTTTTCCCTTGCAGGTTATTATTTATAATGGTGACACTGTCACTTTTTGGGTTGATTACCGTTACTTAATCACCGATACCTGGCGGATTTACCACGGACTGCGTGACCTTTTCATCGTCTTCACCCCAGCGATCCAGTACCTGTGCATAGCTACCGTTGTGGATCGTGCCATTGATGGCGGTGCTGATTGCCTGCGCCAAACCATTGCCTTTCTGCGTGGTGACGGCGACATGAGCGACAGTCGGACCTTTTCCTACCATGCGCGTCTTGCCTGTCAGCGCTGCTTTATAGGCTCCGATGGAATGTGGACCGAAAAACGCATCGACGCGCCCAGACTGAATGCTCAGGTTGGCGGCGGCATCGTCGGTGACGTAGACCGGTTGCACAGGGGGAAGACCGTTGGCACGGTTTTGTCGATCCCACCCCAGCAAAATGTTTTCCTGATTGGTACCGGAACCAACAATCACCTTCAGGCCCGCCACGTCTTCCGGCTTATTGATTGCAGTAATTTTGCTGGTCGATTTCACATAAAAACCCAATGTATCAATGCGGTAGGTAGCGAAATCGAACTTTTCTTTGCGCGGTTTTGTCACGGCAATATTAAAAATAGCGGCATCGTATTTCCCCGCCGTGATACCCAGCGGCCAGTCCTCCCAAGAAGCAGGAACCAGCTTTAGTTCGAGCCCGAGACTGTCCGCCACCAGTCGTGCGATGTCGGCGTCGCTGCCGACAATCGTTTTGTTGTCGTCAGCCAGCAACGAGAGCGGCGGTGAACTGAGCGATGAGACGGTAACGGTCAATTTACCCGGCGTCACAAATTTGAAATGAGCCGGAATCTGCGCAATAGCCTCGGCATTTTTCCCCGTGCGAATGGGAATCTGGTTGGCCTTGAGATCGATACGGCTGACGAATCCCGTGTCTTGCGCCTGCGCACTTATTGCCAGCGTGGCGCTAAGCAGCGTTGCCAGATTTGTCGCGGTAATAAAAGGGGAACGTTTCACGGTAAATCTCCTGTAGCGCGAATTAGCGCGTGAATTGATTCACCGGATAGTCCAGCGCCAGATTTTCCCGTAGCGTATAGCCGGCATACTCCTGGCGGAACAGGCCACGCTGTTGCAGCAGAGGAACGACGCGATCGACAAAGTGATTGAGCGTATCCGGCGTGCCACCCTGAATAATGAAGCCGTCTGCTGCACCATTTTCAAACCAGCGCTGTAAACCATCTGCCACCTGCTCAGGTGTACCGCTGAAGACCGGACGCGGTGATGCGGCTTCCAGTGCAACCTGACGCAGCGTTAAGCCTTTTTCCTGCGCGTTGCGTTTGATTTCGTCGGTAGTGCTGCGGAAGCTGTTTTTCCCCAGATCGCCGATATCGGGGAAGGGCGCATCCAGCGGATGCTGCGAGAAGTCGTAGTGCTCAAAGTAGCGCCCCAGATAATTGAGGGCATCTTCAATTGTCACTAGCTGTGCCGTTTCCTGATACTGGCGCTCTACGTCTTCTGCATCGTTGCCGACAATGACGCTGACGCCTTGGAATACGTGCAGTTGATCGGCGCGGCGACCGTTTTCTTCCAGCTTCTGCTTCACTTCGCGGTAATAGCGCTGTGAGTCTTCCAGCGTGTGTTGGTGGGTGAAGATGGCATCGGCGTGTTTGGCGGCCAGTTTTTGGCCGTCTTCAGACGCACCCGCCTGAAATACAATCGGGCGACCCTGCGCGGATCGGCCAATATTCAGCGGCCCTTGTACCGAGAAGAATTCCCCCTGATGATTCAGCGTGTGTAACTTCTCAGGATCGAAGAACTGCCCGCTGGCTTTGTCACGAATAAAGGCGTCGTCTTCCCAGGAATCCCACAGGCCTTTCGCCACCTGAAGAAATTCATCGGCAATGCGGTAGCGCAGTGCATGTTCCGGGTGCTGTGCGCGGGAAAAATTTTTCGCTGAGCCTTCCAGCGGTGATGTCACCACGTTCCACCCTGCGCGGCCATTGCTCAGATGGTCGAGGCTGGAAAACTGTCGGGCGGTGGTAAAGGGCTCGGAATACGATGTTGACAGTGTGCCGACCAGGCCAATATGGCTGGTGACGGTAGCCAATGCGGAGAGCAGCGTTAACGGCTCGAACCGGTTGAGAAAGTGGGGGATGGATTTTTCATTGATATACAATCCATCAGCCACGAAGACAAAGTCGAATTTACCCTGTTCGGCTTTTTTTACCGCATCCAGAACAAAGCCAAAATTAATACTGGCGTCTGGTACGACGTTTTTATGTCGCCATGCGGACATATTTCCCGCCGCACCTTGTAATATTAAACCCAGTCTTAATTGCCGTTTTGATGATATTTGTTTTTCACTCATTATTCGAAACCTTTTATTAATTGAACACACTTCCATGAAAGTGAAAACAATCCATCAATAAACCGGCTATCAATCGATAAGCCATCAATAGGTATTCACGTATTCAATGAAAGGTTAATAGGACGTTAATAGCGTGTTTTCACTATTGATGAGGCGAGGTATGATGTAAAACAACAAAAATGTATAATGAAATTCAAAAATTTCAGATGATGGCGCGGCTTGTTTTGTTAGTATGATGTTAATGGCTATGTGTCTCGCCGTATCTAAAGGATAAAATTTGATGTCTGATTTGACAGTTGAACGACGCGCAACAGCGAATGACGCCGTTCCCTCTGCGGCGGTGACCGCCGTTGACCAGCAGGCGTTTCGTGACGCAATGGCAAAATTGAGCGCAGCGGTTAATATCGTTACGACGGATGGCCCGGCCGGTAAGGCCGGATTTACGGCATCTGCCGTGTCCAGCGTCAGCGACACGCCCGGCACGCTGCTGGTGTGTCTGAATCGTGGTTCATCGGTGTATCCCACGTTTCAGGCGAATGAACATTTGTGCGTTAATACGCTAACGGCAGATCATGAAGCGCTGTCGTCGCTGTTTGGGAGTCGATCATCGACGGAAGAACGGTTTGCGGCGGCGGAATGGGACGTGTTACACACGGGTTCACCCGTATTGCAGGATGCTTTGGTTGCATTTGACTGCCGGGTTGAGGAAGTGGTGAGTGCGGCGACACACGATATCTTTATTTGCCGAGTGTTAGCGATTAAGCAGGGCGAAAGTACTGATGGTCTGGTGTATTTTTCCCGTGGTTATCATGTGGTTCGTGGTTAATGAGTATCGCTTTCTTTCTAACTCCGATCGTTTGACGATCGAGATACCCGGAGCAACCACGGGGTGAGGCGTCCCTGCGGGAACCTCATCCCCGTGTCTCTCCTAATATCGGATTTATGTAACCACTACACCTCCCCCCAATCGACTGGGCGGAGGTGATTATATTTGCAGATCAAAATATTACGATGGAGACAGTACCGCCTGTGGAACGGTGCTTTTCGTGGTACGCAGGCGATGCAGTGCGGCTTCCGCTAACTGTGCAAAGTAGCGTGATGCCGGCGCAATAGCACTTTCATCTGGGTTGAACTGAGGGTGGTGCAGACCAAATTCGCTGTTTGAGCCAATGCTGACGAACGTGCCCGGCACGTCCTGAAGGTAAAGGGCAAAATCCTCGCCGCTCATTTGCAGTTCGGCGTTTTCTACCTGATAGCCTGCGTCTCGGGCAATTTGCTTGCTGAAGTCTGCCCATTCGCTGGTGTTCACGACAGCAGGCGGGCCGGGATACCACTTCAGTTCCGCTTTGGCGCCCAGCGCAAGGGCAATACCACCAATCAGTTGTTCAATTCGCTCCGGTATTTCCGCGCGGATCGCGGCATTGTAGGTGCGTACGGTCCCTTCCAGCTCTACCGTTTGCGGCAGTACGTTCCAGGTGTTACCGCCCTGAATACGCGTGACGCTGATCACCAGCGATTCCAGCGAACTAAAGCTGCGGCTGGGGAGGGTTTGCAGCGCATTGACGATATTGCAGGCGGTGACAATGCTGTCGATACCCTGTTCCGGCTTGGCCGCGTGCGCCCCTTTGCCTGTAATGTGAATAGCGAAGCGATCCACATTGGCATAAAACGGGCCGCTGCGTGTGGCGAACATCCCCGCAGGAAGCTCTGGCGCATTGTGCAGGCCGAAAACGGCGGCAACATCGGCGAGTGCTCCGGCACGGATAAACTGTTTGGCACCGGTAGACACTTCCTCTGCCGGTTGGAAAAATAACCTGACTTTACCCGGTAAGACATGCTCACGTTTTTTCAGCAGGCAAGCAGCACCGAGCATGACGGCGGTATGGAAATCGTGGCCACAGGCATGCATAACGCCAGCATGCTGGGAGCGAAAATCGACATCAACCTGTTCTTCAATGGGTAATGCATCAATATCGGCACGCAGCGCAATGGTTGGGCCGCTGCCGTGACCCATTTCGGCAACGACGCCTGTGGTTAACGCCAGAGGTAACAGACGGATGTCTTTCTCTTGTAGCCAGCGGGTAATGTGCGCGGTGGTTTGGTGTTCCTGATTGGATAATTCCGGGTACTGATGTAAGTGCCGTCGCCAGTTAATTAACTGTTGCTCAAATGACGTATCACAACAGGGGATAGATTCAGCCATATCAATACACCTCCTTAACAAAACGTAAACATGGTAAAGGTAGCCGATAGCCACTCAATGGATAAATACCGTCTGGTTATATTTCATGTCTTTTTATGATGGCGCTTTTTTGTATTCATTTATTATGAATATTTCTGCTAACAAAATTCATTATTGATATTTATTTTTCACACTTTTATGCAACATTCTTCTTATTCTGTTTTTTTGTTATGCCTATTTATTGCTATGAATAGTGTTAACGGATAGTCGCTAAAATAAGGAAACATCGTGGGATATAAGCTCAGTTTATTAGATCAAAGCCCTATCGCCGAAGGAATGAGTGTGGCGCAGGCGTTGGCGCAAACCGTGTCGTTGGCGAAAGTGGCGGAAGCACTTGGCTATTACCGCTTTTGGGTTTCCGAGCATCATAATTCCGATGAATTGGCCGGGTCGTCTCCCGAGGTTTTGATCACCTGGCTGCTAGCGCACACGACAACGCTGCGCATCGGTTCCGGCGGCGTGATGTTACAGCACTACAGCCCGTATAAGGTTGCAGAGAATTTCCATGTCATCAGTGCATTGGCGGGCGGACGTGTTGATTTAGGCATCGGCAAAGCACCAGGCGGATTGCCACGGGCGACGCGTGCACTTCAGCAGGAAATTGGCGAGATTGAACGCGTCTCCTTCACGGAGAAATTACATCAGTTAAACCATTTTCTCGGCAGCCATGATGATAGCGCCGAACGCCTGAATGCGACGCCGCTGCCGGAGCATGAGCCGCAGCGCTTTCTGTTGGGTGCCAGCCAGGAGAGTGCGCAGCTAGCCGCATCGCTAGGCTGGAATTTTGTATTCGCGGGGTTCATTAATGCCAGCGAAACACTGTTAACAGAATCACTCTTGAGCTACCGGGAATTGAAACCAGCCAGCGCCCAGACGCTGCTGTCGCTGTCGGTGATTGCCGCTGAACGTTATGAAGATGCGGAAGCGCTGGCTAGCACACAGCATAATTATAAAGTCTATATTGAAAACAAACCGCCGCTGACGGTAGGCAGTCAGGAACTGGCAGACAATTTCGTTCGGCAGTCGGGGGCGACGGATTTTCGTATTGAGCAAGAGCCGCGGCATGTGCTTTACGGCACGCCGGAACACGTACATCAGCGCCTGAAGCATTATCACCAGCGCTTTGGGGTCGATGAATTCATTATCCACACGCCCGTGACGTCCCCGCGCGAACGTGAGGCGTCGATCCGACTGTTAGCGCAACGCTGAGAAACATGAGCAACAACAACACTGCGCTGTATCGCAGGCGGTAGTCTAGGTCTCTCAGGGGCAAAAAACCGAGGTGATGCGATGGCAGAGCCGGAAAGCAAAGAAGCCTTGATCAAGGCAATTAACAGCCAATTTGCGCTATTAATGAAGAAAATCGATGCAGTATCTGCTGAACGAGCCTTCTCACCGGAGATGGTGGGACATGCACAGGGAACGCAGATGAGCCCCGCCAATCTGGTAGCATATTTGCTGGGGTGGGGAAATCTGGTGCTGAAATGGCATGAGGATGAAGAACAAGGTAAACCTATCGATTTTCCTGCGTCTGGTTATAAATGGAATCAACTTGGCCTGCTGGCGCAAAAATTCTATCGGGACTACGCCCATATCACCGACTGGGCGGAGCTGGTCGCGCTGCTTGTCGCGAATCAGTTGGCGCTCATCGCGCTGGTTGAACGCTATAGCGATGCACAACTCTATGGTGAATGTTGGTACGGCAAGTGGACGCGTGGGAGGATGATTCAGTTTAATACCGCTTCGCCTTATAAAAATGCGGCTGGTCGGTTGCGCGCGTGGGAGAAAAATAAATAACGGTTTGATAGTCAATCAGAATGATTTTTGGCCTGACCTTTCCCTTTATGAGTACTGCATCGGCGGCGTTTTTTCAGACAAAACCTTACATATTCCCCCTGTTTGACTGTTCTATACTCAGTAATAAGCAAGATAAGTTTTACTGACAGATGAGATAGATAGGGGGAAAGAAAAATGATTGGTCTCAACCTAGTTTCTCCAGTGTCATATTACGCTACGCCTGACAAACTTGATTATGTCCAAGGCATTTCCCGTTCGTCGCAGCTGTCTGGTTATCCTAATCAGGATGCTTCTACCCGAACTCGGGTAGCGTACGAGAATAGCGGTCCCGTCTTTACGCCACCTATAGCCGATGGGGTTAATCGCCCGACGGCAAATAACCAGCTTAATGTTTACGTTTAAATTTCCGATAAAAACGGGCAATCGCGTGCTGTAAACGATCGTTTTCGGTGCGTGTTTTGCCTTTTTGCCCTTGCTATATCCTCGTAAAAGTATTTCCATCAATCCTGCCGTGTTTCCACTACTTTTTTATTCTCGTTCGACCCTGCCTGTTATTGGTGTCAATTCATGGCTAACCCTATGATTAATCAGGGTTACATAATTCTGATGATTTCCTTTCAGTTTGCTGCTTTTTGACACATTTCATCATATTTTCTTCTGCCCCCTGGTTTTGGAATGAATATTGCTGCTATTTTCCTTTCTTTAACAAAGACATGACCTGAATTAGGTTCCTCTGGCACTGCTATTGATAACGACAGCGTTCGATAGTGAAAAAGTCTATAACGAGAAAGGGAGTGGTGTTTATGTTGAAACAAGTAGCCGTTGCGGTAGGGATGGCATGTTTATGTGTACCGGTCTGGGCTTATGATTACGGCGACTATGCACGCGAGACGGTGGATTCGCTCATTAATGATTATCCCGGTCGCTATCGCGACACAGCCAATTTTGCGGGTGCGGCGGATTGGATGACGCAGCGTATGGCACCAGGCTATAGCACGGTCAGGCAGGATTTTTCCTGGACGGCAGGCGGCGCGACGCGTTCGTCACAAAACGTGCTGGCCTCTAATGTTGGGTTGAGCAGCGAATACATCATTACCGGTGCGCACTTCGATACCTTCTTTGGGCGGCCAACGCTACAAGGGTTGGATGACAACGCATCCGGTGCTGCCATTCTGACGGAAGTGGCGCGTAATTTTAGCGGCATCCAGACGGAAAAAACGCTGGTCTTTGCTGCCTTCGGTGCAGAAGAAGAGGGGCTACGCGGTTCGCGCGCGATGGTTAACGATCTGATGGCGCAAGGAACTGCGGGCGATCTGAAGGCCATGATTAACATGGACAGTATGATCACTGGCGATAAACTTTATGCTCACGCTGGCGATAACAGCGTGGCAAATCCCGCTCTGGCAAGCCTGCGTGAACAAACGCTGCGTATTGCGAATGAACTTGGCATCGATCTGTTCACCAATCCGGGGTTGAATGCCAGTTATCCGGCTGGAACGGGATGTTGTAGCGACGGCGATAGCTTCAATGCAGCGTTTGATATTCCCGTGCTCTATATGGAGGCCACCAACTGGGATATTGGCGATCGGGATGGTTATGAACAAACCACGAACCCCGCGGTGCCGGGGGGCGCGACATGGCATGATCCTACCGTTGATAACGAAGCCTTTCTGACCAGCGTGCTTGGGCAGGAACGTATCGACCAGCGCCTGCGTGACGTTTCGCGGGTGGTGACACGACTGCTGCTGGAAATCTCCAATACTGATTTGCTGCATTCAGCGTATTCCGCTGCCGCGATGCAACAGGCAATGGAAGAGAGCCTGAAGCGTCAGCGCCAGTCATTGAGTGACTTGCATAATCAGCGTTGGTTGCTATTGCAAAATACCACTCGTCGCGCGGGCACGCTGGATACGGCGATCGGAATTGAGGGCGATGTTATTCCGTCAAAGGGCTTTGACCGCGCACCGCAGCAGCGTTCTCGGCAGGCGATGGCCTATGCGCTAATGGACTATCAATTAAGTGACGGTGTCACGATTGGTGGCAGCCTAAGCCTGCTGCGTAGTAAGGATAAACTGGAGCGCAATGGACACCTTGAAAGCGATACCTGGCAAGCGGGAGTCTATGGTTTGCTGAATCACGGCGGGCCCGCCTGGTTGGGCAGCGAAGTGACGGCGGGGCGAGCGGCGATTGAATCACGCCGTTCGGTGCATCTGCAATCTGCGGGCGGTCCAGTTCTGTTGAACAACACGCTGGATGGCAATACCGAAGCGCAGTTTATCGGTGCCCGCGTGACAGGCGGTTATGACTTCCCGCTGGGTGGCCTGCGCACCGGTCCGATTGCAGGGCTGGATTACGCGCGTTATCGCATCAATGCGTTTGATGACAAAGGCAATCTGCGAACTGGCGTTCGGTATGAAAAACAGGATGTCGATTCACTGGAGGCCAGTGTGGGCTGGCGCGTGCGTGGCAACGTGGAATTCAGCAACACAATGTCGTTACAACCTTACGCGACGGTGGCCTGGGTGCGTGAACTGGCCGATGGACTCGATTCCAGTTTTACCATAAAAGATCATGTTGATGGTGCAAACCGCCGTATTGCCGTGAGAGAGCAGGATAAAAATTTCGGCAAGGCGACGGTCGGTTTGCAGTGGCTTGCCGCAGAGAATCTGAATCTGTACTCCGAAATTGGCAGCCGTTTCGGTCATCGGGATGGCGATCAAACGCGCTACAGCGTGGGCGTGCAGTGGCAGTTCTAAGTTTGTTGCCGTGAAAAACGGGGTCTGAAATGACCCCGTAGCGGATTCAAACGGGCAGGTTACTGTACGGCCCGTTTTGAACCGAGTCTCTGACCCGCAGCTCAGACAAGAACAGGTTATCTTTCGATAAGTATCCGCCGTCCAGCATCGCGATCAGGCGGTTAATCACTTCGTTGATCATATCGCTCACCGGATCTTTTACGCTGGAGAGTGATGGCTTCAAAAACGGAGCAGTGGGAATATCGTCGAACCCGACCACAGAAACATCGTTCGGTACGGCAACACCGGCTTCATCCAGCGCTTTTATCGCGCCGATCGCCATATCGTCATTACTGGCGAGAACCGCGCTGAACGATATCTGGTTATTGCGCAGGGTGCTTATGGCGAGCGAACCACAGCGCGGCGTCCATTTTCCTCTCACAATCAGTTCATCCCGCACCGCAATGTTAGCTGCTGTCAGCGCGTCTTTATAGCCGGAAAGACGTTCGATAGCGGTTGGTGAATCCAGCGAGCCGGTGATAAACGCGATGTCTTTATGACCGCGTGCGATCAAATGCTGTGTGGCGTTATAGCTGGAACCTTTGTGATCGCAGCAGATGCAGTGACTTTGGTGTCTACGCAGTTTACGGTTGACCACCATGATTGGTTGCTTGTGTTGATCGATGATGTCATCCATCTCATCCACGTTGAGAAAACGAGGGTAAATGATAATCGCATCGCAGCGTAAACCGAGCAGGAATTGAATCGCGGCGCGTTCTTCATCCGCGCTGTGTTTACCGTCGACCAGAATGAGCTGACGCCCGTTGTCTTCCAGTTTCTTAGCGGCCTGCGACAGCAGTTCGTTAAAATAGCTACCGTGATAGAGCGTGTTCGTCACCACCAAACCGATACAGGCTGACTTGCTGGTCGCCAGATTACGCGCCAGTAAATTTGGCTGATACCCCGTCTCCTCAATAGCCTGATAGACCAGCGTTTTGGTTTCTTCACTGGTATAGCCTTTGCCTGAAAGCACGCGCGACACCGTCGCTTTTGATACGCCTGCTTTCTTCGCCACTTCCTGCATTGTTGACATGGGACATCCTGAGACGTTGAGTACTCCCATCATTTTACACACTTTATATCCGTCATACTTCAAGTTGCATGTGCGTTGGCTGCGCTTAGTCACCCGAATCACTTACCTGAGTAAGCTCATCGGGATGCCTTCGCTTGCCGCCTGCCTGAAACTCGAATTATTTAGGATATGGACCGGTAGCAGGGTGATGAGTGCAGAACCGAAGCGATCGAGGGGAGTAACACGCCATTCATGACGATCGCGATCACATAAGAAAAATATTCATAACAAAATTATTGAAATTACATTGATATATAAACACTATCATGTGGAACCGGTTACCCATCGGCGTTTCATCACGTGGCATGGAGCAGGGATACCGGCATGAATAATTTCATAACCGTATGAAATTAAATAATAAATGTTCGTTAGCTAAACAATGAACTTGCGATGAGCAGTTTGTTGAAATCGGTGTAACGTGCGCGATTACGAGAGATTGTCTATCCATGTCAAAGAATTATGCGGCTGTATCCCGTTCGATTGTCGATGCCATCGGTGGTGCTGCTAACATCGCTGCGGTAACCCACTGTATGACGCGTCTGCGCTTTGTGCTGAAAGATAATGATGCGGCGAATGTGGCCGAATTGAAGGCGATAAGCGGCGTGCTGGGTGTGGTGAAAAATGATAACCAGTGTCAGGTCATCATCGGCAACACTGTCTCTCAGGCCTATGCCGAGGTGGTGAAGCTGCTGCCGGAAAGTGCGGCGGCGGAAAAAGCGGTACCGGTGAACAATAAAATTACGCTGCGACGCATCGGGGCAGGGATTTTGGATGCGCTGATTGGCACGATGTCGCCGCTTATCCCGGCGATTATCGGTGGCTCGATGGTGAAGTTGCTCGCTATGATCCTCGATATGACAGGACTGTTTGAGAAAGGGGCGTCAACGATCACGATTCTGAACGTGATTGGCGACGGCGCATTCTTCTTCCTGCCGATCATGGTGGCGGCGTCTGCGGCGGTAAAATTCAAAACCAATATGTCGCTGGCAATTGCCATCGCCGGGGTGTTAGTGCATCCGACGTTTATCGATCTGATGGCAAAAGCAGCACAGGGCCAGCAGGTGGTATTTATGGGGCTGTCGGTCACGGCGGTGAAGTATACCTATACCGTGATTCCGGCGCTGTGTATGACCTGGATTCTGTCTTACATTGAAAAATGGGTAGACCGCATTACGCCAGCGGTGACCAAAAACTTCCTCAAACCGATGTTAATCGTGCTGATTGCCTCTCCAATTGCCATCATGCTTATCGGCCCGATTGGGATCTGGATCGGTAGCGGTATTTCTGCGGTGGTGTACACGGTGCATGACTATCTGGGCTGGCTGTCCGTTGCCATCATGGGTGCTATTTGGCCGCTGCTGGTAATGACCGGTATGCACCGCGTGTTTACCCCGACTATCATTCAAACCATCGCCGAAACCGGCAAAGAAGGCATGGTCATGCCGTCTGAAATCGGTGCGAACCTGTCGCTTGGCGGTTCTTCACTGGCGGTTGCTTGGCGCACCAAAAACCCGGAACTGCGCCAGACGGCGCTGGCGGCGGCGGCCTCGGCCATTGTTGCTGGGATCTCTGAGCCCGCGCTGTACGGCGTCGCGTTACGCCTGAAACGTCCGCTGATCGCCTGTTTAATCACCGGTTTTATCTGTGGTGCCGTTGCCGGCATCGGTGGGTTGGCAAGCCATTCAATGGCGTCGCCAGGGCTATTCACTAGCGTACAGTTCTTCGATCCGACCAATCCCATGAGCATTGCCTGGGTGTTTGGCGTCATGATTCTGTCCGTCGTGATTTCCTTCTTCGTTACCTTGCTATTGGGCTTTGAAGACATTCCGGTAGAAGAAAAACTAGAAGAGAAACGCGTACAGAACGATGAGGCTTCCGCGCCGCAGCATGCAACGAACACGAATTAAATTAAGCACTAATTAGCTGAAGTACGAAGGAGAATAGCGTATGTCTGCATCAACATTTCCCAACGGGTTCTTATGGGGGGGCGCGATTGCGGCCAATCAGGCAGAAGGCGCGTACCTTGAAGGCGGCAAAGGGCTGACGACGGTAGACATGATTCCCCACGGCGTGAATCGTCTACCGGTGAAGCTGGGGCAAGAGCCGCGTTTTGCGCTGCGTGGGGATGAGTTTTATCCCAGCCACCGGGCGATCGATTTCTACCATCGCTATAAGGAAGATATCGCGCTGATGGCGGAAATGGGGTTTACGGTGTTCCGTACCTCTATCGCCTGGAGCCGTCTCTATCCGAACGGGGATGAACTGACGCCCAACGCAGACGGCATCGCCTTTTATCGCGACATGTTTGCCGAGTGCAAGAAGTACAACATGGAACCACTGGTGACGCTGTGCCATTTTGATGTGCCGATGCATCTGGTCACGGAATACGGTTCATGGCGTAACCGGAAAATGGTGGAGTTCTTCACGCGTTACGCTCGAACCTGTTTTGAAGCCTTTGATGGGTTAGTGAAATATTGGCTGACGTTCAATGAAATCAATATCTTGCTGCATAGCCCGTTTTCCGGCGCGGGTCTGGTCTTTGCCGAAGGGGAAAATCAGGAGCAGGTGAAATATCAGGCTGCGCACCATGAACTGGTGGCGAGCGCACTGGCGACGAAAATTGCGCATGAGGTTAACCCGAACAATCAGGTCGGCTGTATGCTGGCCGGCGGAAATTTCTATCCGTGGTCGTGCAAACCGGAAGATGTCTGGGCGGCGCTGAATAAAGATCGTGAGAACCTGTTCTTTATTGACGTGCAGGCGCGGGGCTCTTATCCGGCGTATACCGGTCGGTTGTTTAAAGAGAAAGGCATCACGATTGCCTCTGAGCCGGGCGATGATGATATTCTCAAGAACACGGTAGATTTTGTGTCCTTCAGCTATTACGCCTCCCGCTGCGCCTCGGCGGATATGAACGAGCACAACAGTAGCGCGGCGAACATTGTGAAGTCGTTGAAGAACCCGCACATCAAGGCAAGTGAATGGGGCTGGGGAATCGATCCGCTGGGTCTGCGCATCACCATGAACATGATGTATGACCGCTATCAGAAACCGCTGTTTTTGGTGGAGAACGGGCTGGGGGCGAAGGACGAGATTAACGCGCAGGGCGAGATTGATGATGACTATCGGATCAGCTATTTGCGTGAGCACATCAGCGCGATGGCGGACGCTATCGGCGATGGTATCCCGGTTATTGGTTACACCTCGTGGGGCTGTATCGATCTGGTTGCCGCGTCCACCGGTGAGATGAGCAAACGCTATGGCTTCATCTATGTCGATCGCGATGACCGAGGCGAAGGCACATTAGCCAGAAAGAAAAAGAAATCGTTCTACTGGTATAAGAAGGTGATTGCCAGCAACGGTGCTGACCTGAGCTAAAGGCAATAAGGCCGCTCGGTGATTCCTGCTATAGCCCCCTGACGGAGACGTCTGGGGGCTATTTTTTTCCAAAAAATGCGAAGAATGTGAATGGTGGTGGTTTACTTTTTTGCGCATAATCGAGCGTATTAATTATGAACATAACGCATAATCGAGCTATAGTGAGCAATGTGGTTTATCATCGTCAGTACTCAACAACGCTGTCAGGCCAACGCGATAGGAGGGTAAAAAACCATGAGTCAGTCGCTTCCCGATATTGCCTTTTTTCATGAACTCGCCACGCTGGCGAGTCAGGAAACGTTACCGCGTTTTCGTTCCCTTACCGCAAACCAAATCGATACGAAGCCAAAAGAGGGCTTTCGCTTTGATCCGGTCACGGAAGCCGACCGAGAGGCTGAGCGAGTCATCCGTGAGCACATCACGCGGCATTACCCCGAGCACGCGATTATGGGAGAAGAATTTGGCCTGAGCGGAGAAGGTCCGGTGCGTTGGGTTTTAGATCCCGTCGATGGAACCCGACCTTTCCTATGTGGGCTACCCGTGTGGGGAACGCTCATCGGTCTGCTGCATCATGAGCGTGCCGTGATGGGGATGATGAGCCAGCCGTTTACCGGGGAGCGCTTTTGGGCCGATGGATCACTGGCCTGGCGCAGCGATCGGCAGGGCGAAACACGCTTAAGCACGCGTAAAGGCGTGTCGCTCGAACAGGCGATTCTTCACACTACCGCGCCGGAAGCGCTGGCTATGCACCCTGCGGTTTGTTTCGCAGATCTGGCAGAAAGCACGCTCATGACGCGCTACGGCGGTGAGTGTTACGCGATGGCGATGCTGGCAGCAGGCCAGATTGATATCTGCGTGGAATTTGCATTGCAGCCCTACGACATTATTGCGCTGATCCCGATTATTGAGCAGGCGGGCGGCATCATTACCGATCTCAACGGACAACGAGCGGAAGCGGGCGGCACGGTAGTCGCGACTGGTAACCCCGAGCTACACCAACAGGTGTTAGCCATTCTGAATAGAACGCGGTCATAACCGCTTGTTTGTAAAACCAGCAAAAGACAACGGCTAATAAGGAATCATGATGAAAGTAGCACACGTGGCGTTATGGACAGCCGATCTGGCCGCGCAGGCGGCATTTTGGCAAGAATTCTTCTCCGCTCAGGTGGGGGAAAAGTATGTGAGCCGGAATCGCCCCGGTTTTGAATCACATTTTGTTCAACTGAGTGAAGGCGCATCTATTGAGCTGATGACGCTGCCGGTGCTGGCAGAAGCGTTAACCAATAAAGAAGGCTGCGGCTGGGCGCACGTCGCCATTTCGGTCGGGAGCAAAGCGGATGTCGAAGCATTAGCCAGCAAAGCGGCGGAACGCGGCATTCTGGTTGCCCAACCGCGAATGACGGGGGACGGATTTTACGAAGCGATCGTCAGCGACCCTGATGGTAATCTGATTGAGATAACGTCAGACTGATACGGAAATCATTTTGTATGCGGCACGCACAGCATTCATTCGATCGACAACATAGCGCGATGTTAATTTACGCTGGTGCGTGCTTTGGCTACGTTAATGACTCAATCTTCCCAATGGAACAAGGCATCGAACTGTGTAAAACCGCGATCCGTGAGTACCGTCGGTACGCGAGTTCCAGTAGGTAGTCGTGCGGTTAACTGCACCTTATAAGCGCGAATAAGCCCGCACTTTTCCAGTTCTGATTGAACCTGCTGGCTCAATGCAATAACGGCAGGCGTCTCCAGCCTATCGAGCATTTCCAGTTCTGGAAGCGCCTGAGACCCTCCGCGCGCGTGCCAATTTTTCTCACTCTCCATAAAAACGAAGTAAGGCGACAGGCGGCTCAGTAAGACGGTTAACCCGGTGTGTTCTTCACCACAGCGAAGCGGACGTTTGACGTCAAAATCCGGCGTGTTCTTATAAAACCAGGCGTCGACAAAAGAGGCATAACCAGAACCGTAATGATTCCATTCGATTCTCGATTGGGTATTGGTCAGACGCATAACCTGTGCACAAACGCCTTTAAAATGTTTATCGATCAACGTTTCATCATTGCTTACCCAGGGATATTCATCCGAAATACACTGCGATACGGGGTGTAAAAGAAGACGCGTGATTTCGTGTGACGAAAGCAGCGGCGAGACGGTGTGATGACTTTTACTTGCTGAACCACGTGCCATTTTTCGCTCCTTAAGTAATGGCTTAGCTTTTACAACAAACCGCATACATTTCCGAATACGGCAAACGCTTGCTGCATCTATCTTAACATTCTAATTTAGGAACTTGCTGTCTGGTTGGAGAAAGAAAAGGAGGGCAGGAAAATCGCTTCATTCTGGAGGCAGATCGGTAAGGCATAGCCTGAAAATGGGCGATGCCTTCCGGTTCGGGAATTCAACGGCTATTAATGATGCAGCAGCTCATCAACAACCTGATCGCTGGTGAGCTGATATGGGTAGTAAGTTGGCCAGTTGTCCATTTCTTTGAGGATCTCTGCTTGCGACGTATTTCCCATAAAAATATGGAAATGGGCGGATTTGCGCGGCGCAATGGTGTGATCGCTGAACTGAACGTATTTAGGTGCTTTTGACTGAGCATCTTTACATTCAAACAGATAGCGAACGCCTTTTTTACCCGATACATAGGTCAGTATCTTATACCCAGAATAGTCGTAATGGCATGAGGCCACTTCACCCTCTTTGTGGAACGTCATGACGCCATTGTCGACTTTTATTTCTGACACATCAGTGGCGTAACCTTTGCGGTAATAATCTTTAACTTGTTCAAATGTTTTGCTTTTATCCTGCTCATCCTTCTTTTTAAAAACAGGGTCCATCTCACCCGATAGCATAATCGGGTTGACCGATTGCCACATTCCTTCCCAGTCGGTAAGCGCTCTGTCTTTCACATCGCTGTCATTGAAAACGCCATTGGATGCTTTCTTTTCGATTTCGGTCATAGGTTCGCCATGTGAATGAGCGTGAGTATGACCATGAGAATGGCTATGCGAATGATCGCCGTGCGCGGCAACCTGACAGGTTACGAAGAAGGCTCCCAGAGCCAGTGCAAGTTTCTTAATATTATTAGACAAAGCAAAATCCTCAATGATTTTCATGGTTGAGTTGTTATGTTATAACATATCATTAAATGCATGGAAAGATTATCGCTATGGGTGTTCAAAAACGAAACATTTGTGGTGATAAATCATTCCAAAGTGGAACCGTAAACACGTAAACGACCTTGAATTTGAATCATCAGAGAGTGTGAAATATGGCTGACGTTGTAGCTAGACAGAAATCAGAGGCAAGATTACCCGTAACCGTTCTATCCGGCTTTCTCGGCGCGGGGAAGACCACGTTGCTTAACCATATTCTGAATAATCGTGATGGCCGACGCGTCGCGGTGATCGTTAATGACATGTCAGAAGTGAATATTGATGCTGCCCTGGTGAGGGAGGGCGGCGCTGAGCTGTCACGGACGGACGAAAAACTGGTGGAGATGAGCAACGGTTGTATCTGTTGCACGCTGCGTGAAGATCTCCTGCTCGAAGTCAATCGGCTGGCGAAAGAGGGGCGTTTTGATCAGTTGGTTATTGAATCAACCGGCATCGCGGAGCCGCTTCCTGTCGCGGAGACATTCACCTTTGCGGGTGATGATGGCGAAAGCCTTTCTGAAGTGGCTCGTCTGGATACCATGGTGACTGTTGTCGATGGGTATAATTTCTTAAACGATTATGCTTCGGTGGACAGTATCCATTCACGCGGAGAGTCGTTAGGAGAGGGGGATGAGCGTAGTGTTGTGGATCTGTTGATCGACCAGATCGAATTCTGCGATGTGATCATCCTTAACAAAATCGATCTTATTGATGTGGCTCAACAACAGAAGCTGGTTGCGATTATTCGTTCACTGAATCCGAGCGCGAGAATACTTCACGCCGAGTTTGGGGCCGTGCCGTTGAACGAGGTACTCAATACGGGATTATTTGATTTCGACAAAGCAGCACAAGCTCCTGGATGGCTGAAAGAGCTACGCGGTGAACATACGCCTGAAACTGAGGAATATGGTATCGCCAGTTTTGTGTTCCGCGCGCGTCGGCCTTTTCACCCTGCTCGCTTTGCGCAAGTCATGGAGAGTTCGCTCGCTGGGGTTGTCAGATCCAAAGGCTATTTCTGGTTGGCGAGCCGCCCGGAATATGCTGGATCATGGTCTCAGGCTGGAGGCGTGGCGCGTCAAGGGCTGGCTGGTTCATGGTGGGTCAGTGCGCCGAAAGAAAGGTGGCCGACAGATAGTGAGTCGCTTGATTATATTCGTTCCATTTGGGTGGATGGCGTGGGCGATGCGCGGCAGGAACTGGTGTTTATCGGTATCGATATGGATGAGCACGCGTTGAGAACTCGTCTGGATGCCGCACTGTTGACGGACAAAGAAATGGCCGAAGGTCTGGCGGCGTGGATATCTTATCCTGATCCGATAGAGCCTTGGTTTGCGTCATAAACGTGCGGGAAAGGTAAAAAAGGCCTGATTTTTTCAGGCCGCGAGAGGATTTATCGTCCCCGTACGTTTCGAGGACGATAAGTTGATCGATGAAAAACGGCATTATTGTGGTGCAGAAATATGCGAGCCCGTTTAGCACGCAGTGGCTGAGCCAGAGTAACCCTTTTCCACAACGCTCAAGGCGTATTCCAGCTTGAATTCGGAAGGAGATATTCATTTTATTTTCTTAGTTATGAAGTCGATTATTAAATTTTCGCTTAATAATAACAATCATTTTATTATTAAGGCCGAAAAACGATTATTTAAAATAAAAATAGCCTTCATGAATAGTGATTGACATGGAATTGCCAACCTCATTCATTGGAATGCGGAAATGAAAAAGGTGATGGTCGGTCAACTGCCAAGTCATATTCCATTTCTACCAAAAATAGTCATTACACACGCAAGCGGTAGCACGGTGAATACCGTAAAACACGAAATATTGGATAGCAGTCTACTGAAACACGTCTACAACAACATGAAAAATAGGAAATATCTATTTTTAGTGATGCTCGCCACATAATAATAAACTATATCGTGAAATATTACGGCGTACTCTGACTGCATGAATACACTGATGAATGACCACCATGAATCAGCATAATTATTTTGGCAAAATGTTAATAGCGGTAGCCAGTGTGGTCATTGATGACAATACAATTAAAAAAAGGAGAGAATATTACATGAAGTATCCTGCTTTATTTGGAGCGCTAGCTCTGAGTGTTTTCGTTAATGCCTACGCAGCGGGCGGTAATGGGGATTCCTCGATAGTGAGTTATTCCAATTCGCAATCTAGCATGAGCGCCAGTAAACCGAGCAATCAAAAAGCCGTCACGATCCACATGCTTGGTGACTCAACGATGACACACTATACAGATGCCCGTAGACCGCAAATGGGATGGGGTGAAGCGATGCCCCAATTCTTCAATTCAAACGTCACCGTTAAAAACTGGGCGCTTGGCGGGCGTAGTTCGCGCAGTTTCTTTTATGAAGCCACGCGTTGGCCAGAGATCTTGCCTCAAATTCAGGCTGGCGATTATGTCATTATACAATTTGGGCATAATGACCAAAAAACGGACGCTAGCTATGCCGCATACGGTACTTATGCATATTGTAGCGATGGAACAACCGAGGGGGAGACGTGTGCAGGTTCGCCGGATGCGATTGATCCGACAGTAGATAAATCTGAGCATTCGTACTATCAATTTTTGAAAAGATATATCACTGCGATTAAAGCGAAAGGCGCATACCCCATTCTGATGACGCCGATTGTACGCAAATACTTTGAAGGCACGACGATCAAACCAGAAGGCCGCCACAATGTGGGTGTCAAGAACGGCGAGATCTATGAACGTGGCAATTACCCAGCAGCGATGAAAGAGGTTGCCACCAAATACCATGTGCCGATCGTCGACCTCACGACGGAAACCAAAACTATCGTAGAGGCTTACGGTGATGCGGCAGCCAAGGCAAATTTATACATTGCGGCGGATAGTACACACCCACAAATTCTGTTCGCCAATTTGATTGCCAAGCGCGCCGTCGAGGGAATGTCCAGGTTGGGCATCTTGAAGAATTACATGGTGTCTGTTACTTCGCTGATCGCCAGCCCGAACCCTCTTGCATGGGGTACACGCTACACTGGGGTTGCGACGATTAAGGCGATGACGGTTTCCGCCTTCGATCTGACCCCGGATCTGGGCACGGTGACGGTTCAGTCTCCTTCTACGAATTTTGAACTGTCGTTCGATCAAACGGCGTGGAATTCGTCACTCAACATTCCATACACGAATGGTTCTTTTACAAAAACAGTATACGTCCGTTTCACGCCATCCGATGCCGTAGATTACAACAAGGTCATCTCGTTTACTCTCGGTTCGTCTACTATCGGTTCTCTAGCCGTATCGGGCAAGGGAGTGCTGGCGGGAGCAGGTCTTGATTCTTACGCGTCTTGGTTTAGCACGGGTTCATCCCTGGCACCTACCACTGATGGAACACTGACGGCAACGGATGCCACAGTAAGCAATCTAAGGACGACAACGACCAAAGTGATGGCAGTCGATGGTCAAGATACGAGCGTAGTTCGCTATGTAGTAGATACCTGGACATCGCGTGACAATACAAAATATCTGCAATTCATGGCAACACCGACAGGTTCGTTGAACGCTAACAAAATATCAATGCATTACGCGACAAGCGGCGGTTCGACAGTGCAAGCCGATATGGAGTACTCGACCGATAACATCAAGTGGACGCGCCTCAATGGGAGTAAACCCTTGTCTTCAGCGAAGGATGTGATGACATATGTGGAGTATGATAACCTTGCCGTTCAGGTACCATCAGGCAAATCCCTGTATATCCGTATCTATCCGTGGAACACGGCAGGTACAGCGGGTAAATCCCTCGCGTTGTATGGCGTGAAGGTGACAGGTAAAGTCTCCCGGTAAGAAAACGTGATGAAAAGGTCGTAGCCATGCGGCAACTTTTCAGACCGGTGGACAGCGTCGAAAGCCCGCATGTTTCGCGGGCTTTCTTCATGGTGTCTAGCCCCCCAGCTAAGCTGGGGTTCCGTTTAGATCTTAATGCTGATGGTCATGGGAATGGCCATGCTCATGCTCATGGTCGTGGGAGTGACCGTGTTCATGCACTTTTCCTGAACCGCCAACGGCAACAATATTGAAAGGATGTCCCTGTACCGTAATCGCACTGGTTTCTTTCAAATCCGCGGCGTTCAGCACGTGAACTTTGCTCTTCAGAGGGTCGGTAATGTAGATGTTATCTGCCGCAACTGCGATGCGTGGACGCGGATCATTCCAGTGACCGTCCATAGAGTAGGGCTCCGTGACGCGCACTGATTTGGTAATTTCCCCTTTCAGCACATCAACCTGATTTAACTTGCCATCTTCCGTAAAGACGTAGGCGAACTTCGGACGTACCGGGTCGACGGCAAAATGTACGCGGCGGGTCGGTAGTTGCACCAGGCGGAAACTTTGGGCTTCGGTTGGGTCGATAAGCACAATGCGATCTGGACCATAGTTACCGATGAAATACTGCATACCTTTGCCACCGATAAGTGTGGAGACGCTGCCTTTCGGTAATGTGCTGGAGTAAGGCAGATGGCGTATTTCAGGCGTCTCGCCTTTCTGAGTGATCAGCAACAGACCCGTTTCGCAGGACAGGGCGTAAGTGTCACCGGAACCGGCAGAGCCATGCAGACCTGGGCAGGCCACATTGTCGCCGACAATTTTACTGTCTAGGCTAATCACTCGAGCACCGATCGGGCGTTTGGACGCGTCTTCTGGGTTCGGAACAGAGACAACGGCATGGTTGTCATATGGCACGGCAACACCATGATGTGGTGCGCTGACGAACACGCGTTTCGCGTCATTGATGCCATCTAACGCCGCGGCTTCGCTATAGACCATCGTATAACGTTCACCGTCAAACCATTGAGCAACCTTACCCTGACGCTCAACGAAATGGCCCGGTTTGCCGCCGGTTAGCTGAGTTTTCAGTAGTTTGGGTTCATCGATGTCAATATCTGCGTGATCGCCGTGATCGTGAAACGAAATCCCCGAGCCGATCATCGATACGGTGCCTGCGCTGCCCTGAACGGCATACACTGTAGCACCGCTTTCACTGCGATAGAGCGCCGCGGGTCCTTTCAGGGCGAAGGAAGTCAGTTTGTCACCATCAAGGGCATCAATCACATTCACCACGGGTTTATCGTGATCGGCGACGAAAAGACGCCAGGCGGTAACATCCTCTTCTGCCGCCATTGCTGAGCCAACTGAGCTTAGCAAAAACGCTGAAATGGATAGTGATAATAAACGCTTTTTCATGTGGTTCTCCATTATAAAATAGTCTGGATTAGGATGAAATCAGGGGACATGCTTGTCGTCGGCCAGCGCTGACACGATGGTGTTGACGTTATGCTGCATCATGTCGATATAGCTCGGTGCAGGGCCGGAAGGCGCGGAAAGCGCGTCGGAATAGAGCACACCTGAGACGGATAAACCGGCTTCGGATGCAATTTGTTCCACCATCCGTGGGTTTGAAATATTCTCAGCGAAAACCGCTGCGGCATGGTTTTTCTTTATCTCGCGCAGAATGCCGGCGACATCTGCGGCAGAGGCTTCAGACTCGGTAGAAATTCCCTGAGGGGATAAGAAGTGAATACTGTGCTCATGTTCGAAATAACGAAAAGCATTGTGACCGACCACGACGGTACGGCGCGATTCCGGGATACGGGCTAGCGCGTTATTAATGTTTACGCCAAGTTTGGTCAGTTTTTCCTCATAGGTTTTGGCGTTCGCCTGATAAGTCTCACAGCCGTTTTTATCCGCTGCGCAAAACGCGGCGGTGATGTTCTTTACGTAGATATGCGCATTGGACAATGATTGCCAGGCATGAGGATCGAAAGGCGCAGCGTGGAACACGGCTTTGCCATTGTAGAAATGGTAATGACCACCAGCGGGGTCGCGAATGATCTCTGCGCCGTTTGTCGCTTCAATGACCGGAGCCTTACTCTCACTGGCCTGAATTAGCCGGTTGATAAAGCCCTCGAACTGTAATCCATTGATTAAAATCACGTCAGCTTTGGCCATTGCAATCGCATCCGCCGGGGATGGCTCATAGACATGCGCATCGCTATTGGGGCCAACGAGGGTACGTAATTCAATGCGATCCTGACCGATATTTTTCGCCATATCGCCAAGAATGGAAAAGCTGGCGATAACGTTAAGTCTGGCGCTGGCCTGTAACGAGAACGACAGGAAAAGCAGGGCGGCGACGCCAAGCGTCGTGGTAATTCTCATGATGATTTACTCCGTGCGGGAAGGGCGCGTGTTAACTAAGGATGCATGAGGACGGCGTCGGGCGTTTTTCATCATCGCCACGCTGGTTGAGAGCAGATAGAAAACGCCGTTGGCGAGAATAATGGCTGGGCCTGATGGTAGCGAATAATGGTAGGAGAACAACAGGCCGGAAATGCAGGCCACCATGCCGATCAACACTGAAACCAGACAAAGTGTGATGACGCGCCGAGTCCAGAAGCGAGCGGTGACGGCGGGGAGGATCATCAACCCCACCGACAGCAGCGTGCCCAACGCCTGGTAGCCTGCCACAAGGTTTATCACCACCAGCGTGAGGAACAGAAAATGAACCGCCGAGCCGAGCCGGGACACCGCGCGTAGGAACAGCGGGTCCAAACATTCAGCAATTAAGGCACGCCACAGCAGCGACAGTATTAGTAAAGAAACAGCGGACACCGAGGCGATCAGGATCAGCGCCTCTGCATTCAGCGCTAAAACGGAACCGAATAGAACATGCATCAAGTCGACGCTCGAGCCGCGTAGTGAGACGATAAGTACCCCGAGCGCCAGCGAGATAAGGTAAAACGCTGCCATTGAGGCATCTTCCTTTTGTACCGTTAACCGCGATACGATGCCGGCACCCAGTGCTACCACTAATCCGGCGACCATGCCGCCTATCGTCATCGGAATGATTTCCAATCCGTAGAGCAGAAAACCAATAGCGGCACCGGGCAGCACGGCATGGGACATGGCATCCCCTACCAGACTCATACGACGTAGGGTCAGAAATACGCCCACCGGACATGCGCTGAGCGACAGTAATAACGCACCCACTAGCGCTCGGCGCATGAAGCCAAATTCAACAAACGGGTTAATAAGCAGATCGTAAAGCCAGAGCATTATCGACCTCCTACTGCATACCGTACGGTATTATGCTGGCAGAAGACGGGCGAGTGCAGGCTATGTTCCATCACCCACTGGGTTTCTCCCCAGGCGACTACTGTACCGTTGACCATTAATGTCTCAGGAAAATGGCGAAGCACCAGTTCAGGGTCGTGGATCACTACGATGACGGTACGTTGTTGGGCGTGCCAGCTTTTAATCAGCGTCAGCATCTCTTGTGTGGTCGCGGTATCAATGGCATTAAAGGGTTCATCGAGCAAAATGATATTGGCATTCTGAACAATCACCCGTGCAAACAGAGCTCGCTGAAATTGCCCGCCAGACAGAGCACTGAGTGGCTTATTGTCAAAATTAGCTAGCCCGACGGTGGCAAGCGCCTGAGATATACGCATCCGATCGTCACGGCGATGCCAGCGTAATAAACCTCGATCCTGCCAGAGTCCCAGTGAGACCAGATCGCGCACGTTAGCAGGAAAGCTACGATCCAGTTCCGATAGCTGTGGCAGATAAGCAATACGGGCACCCGATGCGATTCGGCAGGCGCCTGATAGCGGCTGGAGTATTCCGGCAATCCCTTTCAGCAACGTTGATTTACCTGAACCGTTTGGCCCGACTACTGCTGTCAGGGAGCCTGTGTGTACCGAACCGCTGACAGCGCTCAATGCTGGATTTCCATCGTAACCGAGGGTCAGTTCTTCGATCTGTACTGCAAAATCCGTCATCTCACTCATGTTCCATTCCAGTTTTAACAATTGAAATGTTATAACGTTACATTAATGAATGTAAATATCTAAGACGCCTTTTGCTGCAAAAACTGAACACGGTATGAAAATTAACCCAATAAAAACGCACTAAGCGCAGGGAAAATTCCCTGATGATGTTTTTGATGACATCGAAATGTTTTATAACAGTAAATGTCGGCACGGTTTGAGTCGCCAGATTTCACTGGCTGAATATGAGCAACCGTATTATCAATGACTCGATGTTGCCTTAGCGGTGTTATTTCATTGGCAGAGATGTCGCTGTCGCGTTTAAACGTGGTAAAAAAGCCATAAAACTATCGACGTTAGCGTGATAAGAATTGCGAGTGGTGAGATAGAGTAATGCACACAATAAAGAGTAGGGGAATACAATGAAAATCAGTGTGATAAAGAAAGGGATTGCAGGGCTATTGCTGGTACTGCCGCTGTTCGGGGTTGCCGAGACAAAGGACCCAGATTTGTTCGTCGGCTATACCACTCAAGATCTTACCGATGCGTTACCTACGCGGTTGTTAAGTATGGTTCAGCGAGACAAAGTCGTCGATGCGCCAAACCACATGGTTCAGACCGAATATGTTGACCCTACGACAGGCAATAAGGCGCTGGTTTCATTGTTTATGTTGCCACCAGATAAAGATGGCACTATCCCGATTGCCTCTAAACCCAGCGATTTGGATGCGGTGATTGCCAGTACGGAAAAAGAGATGCTGCGTCAGCGTATCAAACCCGATCAGCGCGCGGGAAAAATTGACGATGCGACGCCTTTTCGCTGCTTACAAACGATTCTGAATAACAAGGTTCTGCATTCGCTGTGCTCGACGCTGATTAAAGGACGCGTACTGGAAGTTCAGGCGATCAATACCGTCGAAAACATTCAGGATGAGGTCGGGTTAAATAAAGTCATCGGACAACAGAACGAATTCGTTATCGGGATGGGAAAAACGCTGCTGGCGCTTAAAAAATAGCATTCAGGTGGCGCAGTATAAGAGAGGCGCCATCGATGAGATATCGCGGTTATTTCTCATCAAAGCCCTGAGCGAAGGCGAATGTCTTCGCTTTTTTTGCACCAAAAACCCCCCGATTCTCCCTTGCCATACTCTCTGCGTTCGTGCATAACTGCCAGAGCCAGAGAGTTGATGCCTGATATTATCATTACGAAAAAATACTCATTGTATTCATTACAAAACGACACCGGATAAACCCTATGCTTTTGTTACTCGTTTTGGTTGTAATCGTAGTCGCCATCTATGGGTGGTTAAAGCAGCCGCAATATGTTTCACCAGAGGTAAAACCTCAACCGGAAAACCCACTCTTTCACGATGGCGCATTTCATAACCCAGTGGCTCGCCCGACGGTCGATAGCCAGAACCGATTCGCGCTGCTGTACCGCTTTCTTTTCGAGAAAGACGCTGGCGCGTTGCCAGATACCCGTCTGCCATCGGAAAAAACCGATCTGCATCAGTTAAGCAAAGCGGATAACGTCATCATCTGGATGGGACACTCTAGCTACTTTATTCAATTGGAAGGGAAAACCTTTCTGCTGGACCCGGTATTTAGCGACAATGCCTCGCCCGTGCCGCACACCAATATCGCCTTTAAAGGTAGCAATGTGTACTCACCAGAAGATGTTCCCGAAATCGACTATCTGTTGGTTACTCACGATCATTGGGATCATCTGGATTACCCAACGTTGAACGCGCTACGCGGAAAAATCCGGCGTATCGTCACGTTAACTGGCGTAGGTTCCTATTTTGTAAAATGGGGTTTTCCCCAGGAAAGTATTACCGAAGGTGACTGGTTCAGTTGCCTGAAAGAGAGCGGGGTAGACATTCATGTGCTTCCTACGCAGCATTTTTCCGGTCGACTTCTTAAGCATAACCAAACGCTGTGGGGGTCATTTGCGCTGATCACAGCACGGCATCGCCTATATCTTGGAGGAGACAGCGGTTACGGTCCGCATTACAAAGAGATTGCCAAACGTTTGGGTGGGTTCGATATTGCGATACTGGAATGCGGGCAATACGATCGGGATTGGCCTCATGTGCATATGAAGCCGGAGGAGTGTGCGCAGGCAGCCAGCGATTTACAAACCAAGGCGGTATTACCGAGCCACAACAGTAAATTTAAGCTGGCGCACCACCGCTGGAACGATCCGCTAGAACGTATTTCACAGGCGAGCGAAAACCAGAGCTGGCGATTAATGACGCCCCGTATTGGTGAGTGCGTTCAGGTTGATAACCCGCAGCAGATTTTTAGTCAGTGGTGGTAACGGGGCAAGAGCGAGAGTTAAGTACATACTGTCGTTATCAATTGTCGGGGTTGTCGCCATCAACCAAACATTTTTCCACTCAGGCAATCAATGAATGCCCGGAGTTCAGGGGAGATGTCGCGGCTGGATCACATTATCCTGAACGTCATCAATAACCACGCCATCCATAGCGCATTGTTTTGATTGCCAGATGATTCCAGAATCCACGTTAATGAGAAATGTGTATAAAGACGTCGTTACAAGGAAAGTATTGCTGAGCACACTGGTGCTGATAGCAGGAAGCGGATACACATGACCGACATAATCGTGCAAATATAGGCTTTTTACTTCATGCGATACGATAACGTTATGATTTTATTTAAATAGTAAGGATACTTTATGAAACGTGTAGTTTTTCCTCTCGCCTTTCTGACATTCAGCGTGATGGGGCCAGTACAAGCCGAGTCTCTCCAGGAAAGTTTATTGCATTGTGATAATCGTTTCTTCAGCGAACTTTATGTCCAGCAGAAGATGTTCAGCGGATCTGCCCTACTGAAGACTGATAATAAACACCATGCCTGGTTTGTCCCTCCCAAAAATGGAGGAGACGTTATCTGGTTTTCCCAGCCAGTAAAATCTGACAACTTAGTGATTTCTGGCTATTTCATGCGTCAGAATGATTTAGATGAAATGGGAAAATATTACTTCTGGGGCTTGATTATTGATGGTTCAGCCACAGAGGTTGCTGCTGCTTTATCCAAAGCAAATTGGCAAAAAGCGGGAGATGAATATTTCGCTAATCCTATGATAAAACGCCCCGGAGACCAGATGTGGAAACATAACCCTGGAGCTGCAAGCGGTATTGCGCCAGCGAAAGGAAGTGTGGAAAAACTTGCCTTGTTAAGCGACAGCGGGGATAAAGCGCAATTACTATGCTCGGTACAAGGTAGTGTGACTGATGAGATTTTACTGCCTCTGCGCCCTGACCTGATAGGGAGCGAAAAATGATTAAGTCTTTTGGGCTATGTGCAGTATTAGCATTGCTGGCTGGCTGTACCAGCCACAGCCAACTGAAGAAAGAAAATGTAAATCCCCCTCCAGCAGGCGTGATTAAAATTATGGGCGACGAGCAAGTTCTGACCTTTGCGGATTTGCGTAATGTCTCAACTTATCAGGGTAATAACCGTCTTCGTCGGCTATATATGATCAATAACTATACCGAAAGTAAAAAGATCGGTAAAAACCCCGATGTTTATATCACGAGCTCCCGTGCTATTACCGTCATCAATTGTGACTCTCTTGAAAGGGCGGTATTCGAACGTGTCTATTTTTCGCAGCCTTATGCACTTGGTGATGTAATAACAATCGTGGACGAAATAGGGCAATGGGCTCCATTTCATAAGGAGTCAATGATGGGGCTTATCGCAGGGATGGTTTGCCAAATTGCGCCAGAACGATTGAAACCGGAACTACCAAAAGAAACACGCACACCAGTGCTAGGATAAAAAACACGGCTATAAATTGTTTATTTGTTTGTTAAGAAAAATCCACGCAATTGCGTGGATTTTATGGGGTTTGTCAGTCTTCATGCGATGCATTGAGATCGCATGAGACAACAAAATCAAATTAGACGTTGAACAGGAAGTTCATCACGTCGCCATCTTTCACAATGTACTCTTTGCCTTCTGAACGCATTTTCCCTGCTTCTTTCGCGCCTTGTTCACCTTTGTAGGTGATGAAGTCGTCATAGGCGATAGTCTGTGCGCGGATGAAGCCTTTTTCGAAGTCAGTGTGAATTTTTCCTGCGGCCTGTGGGGCAGTAGCACCGACAGGAATGGTCCATGCACGAACTTCTTTCACGCCAGCGGTGAAGTAAGTTTGCAGGTTCAGCAGCTCATAGCCCGCACGGATAACACGGTTCAGACCAGGCTCTTCCAAACCTAACTCGGCCATAAATTCTTCACGGTCGGCATCATCCAGCTCTGCAATATCTGATTCAACGGCGGCACAGACGGCTACGACGACAGAACCTTCAGCAGCAGCGATTTCACGCACTTTATCGAGGTAAGGGTTATTCTCGAAACCATCTTCGTTAACGTTGGCGATGTACATCGTTGGTTTCAGCGTCAGGAAACTCAGGTAGCGGATGGCTGCTTTATCGTCGTCACTTAAATCCAGCGAGCGCAGCATGCCTGCGTTTTCCAACTGCGGTAAGCATTTTTCCAGTGCAGCCAGTTCCGCTTTAGCATCTTTATCGCCGCCTTTGGCTCTTTTCTGCACGCGATGAATAGCGCGTTCGCAGGTGTCGAGGTCAGACAATGCCAGTTCAGTGTTGATGACTTCGATATCATCAGCCGGATCAACTTTATTGTTAACGTGGATGATGTTGTCGTTCTCGAAGCAGCGTACAACGTGGCCGATAGCTTCTGTTTCACGGATGTTGGTCAGGAACTGGTTGCCCAAACCTTCACCTTTGGATGCACCTTTTACCAAACCCGCGATATCCACAAATTCCATGGTGGTAGGAAGAATGCGTTGTGGCTTAACGATCTCAGCCAGTTTGTCCAGACGTGGATCGGGCATTGGCACTACGCCGGTGTTCGGCTCGATGGTACAAAACGGGAAGTTGGCCGCTTCGATGCCGGCTTTGGTCAACGCATTGAACAGAGTGGATTTACCGACGTTAGGCAGCCCAACGATACCGCATTTGAATCCCATGTTTATATCACCTTAAATAACTTATTAATCAGGCAATTACTTTCTTTTGCCTGTCAGAATGGAAATATTTCGGCCAATTATACACGGAATGGCGATTTATCTCGATCTGCCATCCGCATTATGAGCAGATTATGCCGCTTTGAAGGCATGCAAGCGGTTCATCGCTTTTATCATGTCTTCTTTCATCAGGATTTCTGTGCAGCGCACCGCTTCGTCAATGGCTCCATCGATCAGCGCTTGTTCACTCATCGGTGGTTTACCTAGCACAAAACCGGTCACTTTGCTTTTATCACCCGGATGGCCTATACCAATGCGTAAACGATGGAAATTCGGGTTATTACCCAATTTACTGATGATGTCCTTCAGTCCATTATGACCGCCGTGCCCACCGCCTAGTTTAAGTTTGGCAATCCCCGGTAATAAATCCAGTTCATCATGTGCAACCAGGATCTCATCAGGCTGAATGCGGTAGAAAGTGGCCATTGCCGCGACAGCTTTTCCACTTAGGTTCATGAAGGTAGTGGGAACCAGCAGGCGTACATCTTGCCCAGCCAGATTGAGACGGGCGGTGTAACCGAAAAATTTGCTTTCTTCTTTTAGCGACTGACGATAAGACTCTGCCAGACGATCGACAAACCAAGCGCCCGCATTATGGCGGGTGGCGGCGTATTCAGCGCCGGGATTCGCCAGGCCGACAATTAATTTAATGCTGCTCACGGTATATTCCAGATTACGTGCTTAAGCTTACACAGGGTAGCGTGATTATGAGAACGCTAGTTTACACACCGAGTAGGGGATAACCAAATCTCGGTATTGGGAGGTTAATATAATGTTATTTGTTTAGTTTGTTGATTATTGTGTTTTTTGTCTGTTTACTTATTTAAAAGTAAAAAAATATTAATCATTCCTTTTATCTGTGATCCCTCCCGCAATCATCCGAAAGCATTATTGTCTATAATTACATCAATAATAAGAAAGTAAACGGGAATGGCACTCCGATTCATCCACAGAATTAATCTGGAGGTGGCAGATGAAACGTAAAAACGTGACAGCATTGGGTAATGTGTTGATGGGGCTAGGTATGGTTCTGATGGTTGGCGGTTTTGCCTTCACTATCGCCAGTCAGTTCCCGAAACTGAATGTCCCTGAATATATGACTTATATTGATCTGGTAGGTATCTTTTCTGGCGCAATATTTTGGTTAGTGGGGGCGCGTGTTGGCGGGCGCGAAGAAGTCGCAGACCGTTATTGGTGGGTTAAACACTTTGATAAGCGTTGCCGCCGCCAGCATCACCCATAAGCGTTAATGAAGTTGAATGAACATTGAACAGAAAAGCCGCTGTAGCCTCGCTATAGTGGCTTTTTTCGTTTGTGCGTCAATCAAGGCATTACGCGTACAAATAAGAAAGCCACCTTATTACAGGTGGCTTCATCATTATCTTCCGCGATCGGTTACCCGGTCAGCAGTGATTAATGTTCAAACATCGCAGAAATGGATTCTTCGTTGCTGATACGACGAATCGCTTCGGCCAACATACCAGACAGCGTCAATGTCCGAACATTCGGCAGTGCACGAATGTTTTCCGCCAGCGGAATGGTATCGCAGACAATCACTTCATCAATGACAGAGTTTTTGATGTTCTCGTAAGCATTGCCTGAGAAAATTGGGTGTGTGGCATAAGCGAATACACGTTTAGCCCCACGTTCTTTCAGCGCTTCCGCCGCTTTGCACAGCGTGCCGCCAGTGTCGATCATATCGTCAACCAGCACACAGTCACGACCCGCGACATCCCCGATGATGTGCATCACCTGAGAAACGTTGGCTCGTGGACGGCGCTTGTCGATAATCGCCATGTCGGTATCGTTCAGCAGTTTAGCGATTGCACGGGCACGTACAACGCCACCGATATCAGGAGAAACCACGATTGGGTTTTCCAGATTCTGTTGCAGCATATCTTCCAGCAGGATCGGGCTACCGAATACGTTATCTACTGGCACATCGAAGAACCCTTGAATCTGCTCAGCGTGCAGATCAACGGTCAGAACACGGTCAACACCGACGCTGGATAGGAAGTCAGCAACAACTTTCGCGGTGATTGGCACACGTGCGGAACGCACGCGACGATCCTGACGGGCATAGCCGAAGTAGGGAATAACGGCGGTAATACGTCCCGCGGAAGCGCGACGCAGAGCATCGACCATCACAACCAGTTCCATTAGGTTGTCATTGGTGGGTGCGCAGGTGGACTGGATGATGAAAATATCACCACCGCGTACATTTTCATTGATTTGCACGCTGACTTCGCCATCGCTAAAACGACCGACAGCGGCGTCGCCAAGGCTAGTGTACAAACGGTTGGCAATACGTTGTGCTAGTTCCGGGATGGCGTTACCAGCAAAAAGCTTCATATCAGGCACGAGAAGAACCTCAGGCTTGCGTCCAGAGAAATATTGTACCTGCCAGGCAGGGAAGAGCAACAGGCACAATATGCATACGGGTGTATGAATTAAGTTTGATACAGACAGGCCGCACGGCAACCGGTGTGTATCAAAACCTAACGTTGCCCAGAAAGTTTACGTTGTAGCGGAGAGACGTTAACGCCTCGTGCGACAAAACCGTTTAACCATTCCGGGGCCTGGTCAAGCACCTGACGGGCTGCGAACTCGGTGTCAAACTCTGCAAACACACAAGCCCCCGTTCCAGTCAGGCGCGCCGGGGCATATTCTAGCAGCCATGAAAGTAGCTGTTCAACCTCACGAAAACGTTTTCTTGCGATAGCTTCACAATCATTGACGAAGGTCTGGTTTAATAAAGTTTCTAAATCACGAACTGGCGAATTTCGCGTCAACTCCGGATCGCCGAAAATTAACGGCGTGGCAATGCTCACGCCAGGGTGCGCTACCAGATACCATTTTTCTGGTGGATTCGCGGGTGTTAACTGTTCGCCGATACCTTCGGCAAAGGCGGCATGTCCACGAACAAACACAGGAACATCTGCACCCAGCTGTAACCCCAATTCAGCCAATGAATCAACACTCAACCCGCTTTGCCACAGATGGTTAAGGGCGACTAAAACAGTGGCGGCATTGGATGAACCACCGCCTAGCCCACCGCCCATTGGCAGGCACTTATCGATACGGATGTCTGCGCCGCGCTGGATGGCGAGAATATTATGGTGTTCGCAGTATTGCTGTAGTAAGCGTGCGGCGCGAACGATCAGATTTTGCTCGTTATCGACACCCTCTACCGGTGTAAGCAGATTAATCTCATCGTCATCACGTGACTGAATCGTCAGCGTATCGCCATAATCCAGAAACTGAAATAGCGTTTGCAGCAGGTGATACCCGTCCTGTCTCTGGCCAGTAATGTAAAGAAACAGATTCAGTTTTGCAGGGGCAGGCCATGTCTCGGTAACCGTTGGTTGCATCGCTTATTTAACCATCCAGTTATTCATTTTCAGCTTAATACGCTGTTCCCCCTGGACGAGTTCCAGACTGGTTGGGAGTGGCGGCGTTAGCTCAGTGTTGTAGCTTTGATAGCTGACATTCCAATTTTGATTACCCTGCCGATAGGTGATGGTTTTCAGCAGATAGCGTTCATCCAGTGTGAATTCGGTGGCATCACCCGGTATACCCAGTATCCATTGGCGTAGATTATTCAATGGTATTGCCATGCCGGTCAGTTGCTGAATCATGTATTCGGCATCTTTACCCACATAACGTTTGCCTTGATTGTCGGTGATTTGCACGCCGTCAGGTTGGGCTCGTAGTTCTAATTCAGTGCTGCCGAGTGGATTGGTCAGCAGCAGTCGATAACGCTGTGGCGGAGTGTCCTGCCAGAAAAAATTAGCTGATACTCTTTTGCTATCGGAGATATAGGCAAAAGCGCCGCGGGTTTGATATTGGCTGAGTTGCTGTACTTTTTGCTGATGCTGTTGCCACTCTGGCGATGTAGGACTTGTCCCCGTTTGAGTCGGTTGATTAATACTACAGGCGGCGAGCAATACGCTGGCTAAAGGCAGTAAACGCAGGCATCGGACGGTTTTGGTTGGCATGTCGGTCGTATCCTGTAAATGAATGCAGTTCGTGAAATACGTCACGCTAACGGGCTTACCGCTCAGCGTCAATGATTGTTATTGATTAATGACGTTTATTGTTTTTTGTCAAAAAGTGACTACCTCAGACGAGGTGTATCACGTGCTGTCGCTTTTCTTGCACCCCTGCATCAAGTAGAATGCGACTCAAACGAAATCCATACTAAGACCGGTATTACTCAGAAACAGCCTAATGACCCTGCTTGCGCTTGGTATTAATCACAAAACCGCACCGGTTTCTTTGCGTGAACGCGTTGTGTTCTCACAAGATAAACTCGGCGTGGCCCTCGACAGTCTGTTACAGCAACCGCTGGTGCAGGGCGGCGTTGTGCTGTCTACCTGCAATCGCACGGAACTCTATCTTAGCGTTGACGAACAGGAAAACCAGCGTGAGCAATTGATTCGCTGGCTGTGTGAATATCATCAATTGCGTCCGGAAGAGGTTAACGACAGCCTGTACTGGCATCAGGGTAACGCGGCAGTTAGCCATCTGATGCGCGTTGCCAGCGGTCTGGATTCTTTGGTGCTAGGCGAACCGCAGATTTTAGGGCAGGTGAAGAAGGCGTTTGCCGAATCACAGCGTGGTCATTCTCTGTCCAGCGAACTGGAGCGGTTGTTCCAGAAATCCTTTACCGTCGCCAAGCGCGTGCGTACAGAAACGGATATTGGTGCCAGCGCGGTATCGGTAGCGTTTGCTGCATGTACGCTAGCGCGGCAGATTTTTGAGTCACTGGCGGATGTCACGGTGCTGTTGGTGGGAGCAGGAGAAACCATTGAGCTGGTTGCTCGTTATCTTCGCGAGCACAACGTACAAAAGATGGTGATTGCGAACCGCACTCGTGAACGCGCACAGGCGTTGGCAACGGAAGTGGGGGCTGAGGTCATCACGCTGGCAGAACTGGATGAACAACTCGTTCATGCCGATATCGTGATCAGCTCAACGGCAAGTACGTTGCCGATTATCGGAAAAGGAATGATGGAACGGACGCTGAAAGCGAGACGGAATCAGCCAATGCTGATGGTGGATATTGCGGTTCCACGTGATATTGAACCGGAAGTCGGCAAACTGCCGAACGTTTATCTCTACAGCGTGGACGATCTGCACGCGATCATTCAGCATAACCTCGCTCAGCGCAAAGCGGCGGCGGTGCAGGCTGAATCCATCGTGCAGCAAGAAAGCTCCGATTTTATGGCGTGGCTGCGTGCGCAGTCAGCGGTGGAAACGATCCGCGATTATCGCGCTCAGGCCGATGAGCTGCGTACGGAAATGACGGCCAAGGCGTTGGCTGCCATCCAACAAGGCAATGACGTTGAAGCGGTGATTCAAGAATTGACACACCGTTTGACCAACCGTCTGATTCACGCGCCGACCAAATCCCTTCAGCAAGCCGCTCGTGACGGCGATCAAAACCGATTACAAATTTTACGTGACAGCCTTGGGCTGGACTAGCATTCATCTCTATTACAGGATTTAACCGCCCGTATGAAGCCTTCTATTGTTGCTAAACTGGAAGCGTTACAAGAACGCCATGAAGAAGTCCAGGCGTTACTCGGTGAGCCCAGCGTCATCGCTGATATGGATCGCTTTCGCGCATTGTCGCGAGAATATGCTCAGCTTACGGACATTACCCGCTGTTTCCAGCAATGGCAGCAGGCGCAAGAGGATCAGCAGACCGCCGAAATGATGTTGGACGATCCCGAAATGCGTGATATGGCCCAGGAAGAACTGAAAGAGGGTAAAGCGACGATTGAAGCCCTGGAGCAGCAGCTTCAAGTCCTATTGTTGCCGAAAGATCCTGACGATGAGCGCGGCTGTTTCCTTGAAGTGCGCGCGGGAACCGGTGGTGACGAAGCGGCGATCTTTGCTGGCGATCTGTTCCGTATGTACAGCCGTTATGCCGAATCACGCCGCTGGCGCGTCGAGGTTGTGAGTGCCAGCGAGGGCGAACATGGCGGCTATAAAGAAGTCATTGCCAAAATCTCTGGTGACAGCGTGTACGGCCAACTTAAGTTTGAATCTGGCGGCCATCGCGTGCAGCGCGTTCCTGCTACGGAATCTCAGGGACGTATCCATACATCAGCGTGTACCGTCGCCGTCATGGCGGAAGTGCCGGAAGCGGAGATGCCAGACATCAACCCTGCTGATTTACGCATCGATACTTTCCGCTCTTCTGGCGCGGGCGGTCAGCACGTGAATACCACCGATTCCGCTATCCGTATTACCCACTTGCCAACCGGTATTGTTGTGGAATGTCAGGACGAACGTTCACAGCACAAGAACAAAGCTAAAGCGCTGTCTGTGTTGGGCGCGCGCATCCGTGCGGCTGAAGTGCAAAAACGGCAGTTGGAAGAAGCGTCAACGCGCCGTAACCTGCTCGGTAGCGGCGACCGTTCCGACCGTATCCGCACTTACAACTTCCCGCAGGGAAGGGTGACCGATCACCGCATTAACCTGACGCTTTACCGTCTGGATGAGGTTATGGAAGGAAAATTGGATACGCTGATCCAGCCGGTAGTGCAGGAATATCAAGCCGATCAGCTTGCTGCGTTGTCCGAGCAGGAATAATGACGTATCAGGATTGGTTCGTTTCTGCGATGACGCAGCTCGCAACGGGAGAAAGCTCAAAGCGAGATGCGGAAATTCTGCTGGGCTTTGTAACTGGCAAGTCTCGTACATTCTTGCTGGCGTTTGGTGAAACTGAGCTAAGCGCTGCTGAACAGCAGCAGTTGTCCGAGCTGCTGGCGCGTCGTGAACAGGGCGAACCTATCGCTTATTTAATCGGTGTGCGCGAGTTCTGGTCACTGCCGCTGGCCGTGTCGCCCGCCACGCTGATTCCTCGTCCTGATACCGAATGTCTGGTCGAGCAAGCGCTGTTGCGTCTGCCACAAACGTCGTGTGATGTGCTGGATTTAGGCACTGGAACCGGCGCGATCGCGTTAGCGATTGCCAGCGAACGGCGCGATTGCCGGGTGACGGGTGTCGATCTTCAACCGGAGGCTGTGGCGTTAGCGACGAAAAATGCCCAGCAATTAAGGCTCGATAACGCTCGTTTCTTGCCCGGAAGTTGGTATTCACCGCTCGATCGCATGCGCTTTGCGCTTATCGTCAGTAATCCACCGTATATCGATGCCGACGATGTGCATTTGTCGCAGGGGGATGTTCGTTTTGAACCTGCCAGCGCCCTGATTGCTGCCGACAACGGGTTGGCGGATTTACGCATCATTATTGAATCTGCCCCACACTATTTAGAGGTCGGTGGCTGGCTGCTGTTGGAACATGGCTGGCAGCAGGGCGACGCGGTGCGCCAGCTATTGCAGGCGCGAGGATTTACACAAATAGCAACGTGTCAGGATTATGGTGGCAACGATCGTGTGTCGTTAGGGCGCTGGTTGGATACCATCAATTATTAGGAGCAATGGACGTGATAACTCTTTACCCAGCCACGATATATCTGCATCTGGCAACGATTGGCATCAGTATTTCCCTGTTTGTCATCCGTTTTTTCTGGCTGTGTCGGCAATCGCCTCTGCTGCAACAGCGTTGGGTTAAAATTCTACCGCATATTAACGATACCTTGTTATTGATCAGCGGTATTGGTTTAATCATTCAGAGTCACACTTATCCGTTTACGCCGGAGCAAAGCTGGCTGACGGAAAAACTGTTTGGCGTTATCATTTATATCCTTCTTGGCGCTATCGCCTTGGGGAAACGCCCCCGTAGCCAGAATGTTCGCGGGCTGGCGTTTGTATCTGCTTTAATATGCTTTGGTGTGGTCGTGCTGCTGGCACTGACCCAGTCACCGTTGCTGATGGAATAATTATGAGTGCTATTGCTGATTTTGAATTCAACCAGTCACTGCTAAGTGATGGTGTCGTGTTGGTTTCACAGGCTATTCGCCGCGACTTTCCCGCTCAGGATGTGCGGCAAAATCTGCAACAGCTGGTTGAGAGCGCCCGGGCTGTTATTCCTGACGACCTTGAGCAAGATCTTCAGCTTGAAAAACTGATTGAGCTGTTTTATCACACGTGGGGATTTGGCGGAGCTGGCGGCGTTTATCGCCTGTCTGATGCGCTATGGTTGGATCAGGTGCTGGAATCTCGTCAGGGCATGCCCGTGTCACTTGGTATCATTTTCCTGCATATCGCAAACGAACTTGGCCTACCGCTGATGCCGGTGATTTTCCCGACGCAGTTGATTCTACGTGCCGACTGGCTCGATGAAGAGATGTGGCTGATCAATCCACTTAATGGCGATACGTTAAGTGAGCACGTGCTGGAAGTTTGGCTGAAAGGTAACATCGGACCGTCAACCCGTTTGCTGGATGAAGATCTGGATGAAGCGGAGAATGTCATGATCGTGCGTAAAATGCTCGATACGCTGAAAGTCGCGTTGATGGAAGAAAAACAGATGGAATTGGCGTTGCGAGCCAGCGAAGCGGTGTTGCAATTTGACCCGGATGATCCGTATGAGATCCGCGATCGCGGTCTGATTTATGCTCAGTTGGATTGTGACCATATTGCACTGTCAGACCTCAACTATTTTGTTGAACAGTGCCCTGAAGATCCCGTGAGTGAAATGATAAAAGTACAGATTCATTCGATAGAGCAGAAACAGATTGTCTTGCATTAAAAAAATAGTCTTACATTAAGAAACCGTTTTGCAGTAATGCAGCGTTAATTTATTTCCCGACATGAAGGTAAAAGTATGACGAATAAAGTGGTCAAGATAGGGGATATCCCCGTTGCCAACGATCTGCCTTTTGTGCTTTTTGGCGGCATGAATGTTCTTGAATCACGCGATCTGGCGATGCGCATTTGTGAGCATTACGTCACGGTCACGCAGAAGTTGGGTATTCCTTACGTGTTCAAGGCGTCATTCGATAAGGCTAATCGCTCCTCGATTCACTCTTATCGTGGTCCTGGCCTAGAAGAAGGGATGAAAATCTTCCAGGAGCTGAAACAGACCTTCGGTGTAAAAATTATCACTGACGTGCATGAAGCGCATCAGGCGCAGCCCGTTGCTGATGTGGTTGATGTGATCCAGCTTCCTGCATTTTTAGCACGCCAAACCGATCTGGTCGAAGCGATGGCGAAAACTGGCGCGGTAATCAACGTGAAGAAACCACAGTTCGTCAGCCCAGGTCAGATGGGGAACATCGTCGATAAGTTCATCGAGGGTGGTAACGATCAGGTGATTCTGTGCGACCGCGGCAGCAACTTCGGTTACGACAATCTGGTTGTTGATATGCTGGGCTTCAATGTTATGAAGCAGGTTTCTAACGGTGCGCCGGTAATTTTTGACGTTACGCATGCGCTACAGTGTCGTGATCCGTTTGGTGCGGCATCCGGTGGCCGCCGTGGGCAGGTGACTGAACTGGCGCGTGCTGGGATGGCGGTAGGTTTGGCGGGACTGTTTATTGAAGCTCACCCCGATCCTGCTAATGCGAAATGTGATGGTCCATCCGCACTGCCGTTAGATAAACTGGAACCGTTCCTGCAACAGATCAAAGCGATTGACGATCTGGTGAAAAATTTCCCAGAGCTGGATACCAGCAAATAATCTGTCGTATTGATTACTGATAGCAAAAACCCGCGATATCGCGGGTTTTTTTATAAGGCTTAGCAGCTACACTGCGTCCGTTATTTATAGAGATCGGCACTGATGGTCATGTTGTTGCCTTTACCTTCCCACTGTCTGGTAATGTGGTAGTACTTGGCACCTTTCTCGCCCGCGCGTTTAGCAACCGCTTCGGATATTTGTGTAATATTGGTGTAGTTGCCGCGGAACTGGATGGAGTCGAAAGGCACCATCTGTGCTGCCGTGGCATTGTTAAGTTCCTGAATTTGCGTACCATCAGGCAACGTTACCGTGTAACGTCCACCTTTTGACGATTGCGTTTCAAAGAAGTTGCCCACGCTGCGGCTAGGGCTATCAGAGTAAGCAACGCCTGGGATTTCTACTTTCGCGGCTTCTGCACCACCAGCAGCCAGTGCAGCGCGACCCGCATCAGAATCGGCAGGGATCGCATCAGGTTTCTGAAGCTGGCGTTTTGGCGCATCGGCTTTATAGATAAATGCGGTAGCCCTTTGATTAGCGCTATTCGAGTTCACATCAATCTGGCGTACGATGTAAAACGAGTCAGCATTTTTCTCTTTTGCTGCTTTCGCAATCGCATCGATTAGGTCAGGCTGAGTGCTGAATAAACCGCTCACAGTGACTGTGTCATAAGGTTCCAGCAAATAGGCCGCATCTTTCGGCAGTTCTTTCACGCCGTAGATGGTGCGATATTGCACATCTTGTTTCGCTTTTGGCGCATCTTTGCGATACAGGTCAACAGTAACATTCCAAGAGTCGCTTGTATTCGCATCCGTCATAGATTGCACATAAAACGACGCTGCGCCCGCTTTGTCGGCGCGTTTTGATGCTGCGGCTACCGCTTCATTGATTGCGTTAAATCGTCCTTTAAACGTAATACGCTCAAAGGGTTGCAGGGATTCTGCCTGCTCAGGTGTCAGTTCCTGTGCCGCCTGCGCTGAAAATGCCGAGAGTGATAACAATAATGTGGACGCAATAACAGTAGTCTTCAGCTTCATAAAAAACCCTTTCGCCTTCCTGCAACTCGAATTATTTAAGGTATAGCAATCAACCTGTAACGGAATGGGGTTGATTATCGCACGGAATAAATTCTTGTGCTTTAGCATTTTCAGTGGCGCCGAAAAGCCGTAATGCTTCAGCTAAGAACAAGAAAAGTGCTAATAATAACGGTTAATGATTGTTTTGCCATCATAAGGGATATTTATGTGATTTATCACATTAACAACCTTGTAACACATCGTTTTTGTGAAACAGCACAGAAAAATACTTCCATAATAATGCTACAAAAGGCAGAGAAGAGCATGATTTTCGACCAAGAAAGGCTGGCAGAACCTGTGATAACTCGGCTTTTCTGTGAAATTCATTTTATTTATGGATCATCGATCACATTTTCAGTACGTTATAAATGAGTTCGCCTACAGTGAGACGCCCCGAAAAAGCGTGTGGTAGAAGATGAGTAAACCCTCTTCCTACCGCGTGAATGCGGGGATACAGGGTGCAGTGGGTCTCGGCGAATTCGTATAACAGAGTAGGGTGAGAATAATAACCTTCGTTAAAAATAAGCGAAAAGGGTATCAGCATGCGTATTGGTGTACCAAGAGAGCGGTTGGCCAATGAAGCCCGTGTAGCAGCTACGCCGAAAACGGTTGAACAGCTGCTGAAACTGGGTTTTACGGTCTCGATAGAACGTGAGGCAGGAAAACTGGCAAGTTTTGACGATGCGGCATACGAAGAAGCCGGCGCGTCGATTGTTGACAGCTCAGAAGTCTGGCAATCCGATATTGTCCTGAAGGTGAATGCGCCGCAGGATGATGAAATCGAGCTGACCCGTGCGGGCAGTACGGTTGTCAGTTTCATTTGGCCGGCGCAAAACCCGGTACTGCTGGAAAAACTGGCTGCCCGTCAAGTGACGGTGATGGCAATGGATTCTGTGCCACGTATTTCGCGCGCACAGTCACTGGATGCACTGAGTTCGATGGCCAACATTGCAGGCTATCGCGCTATCGTTGAAGCTGCCCACGAATTTGGCCGTTTCTTTACCGGACAGATTACCGCTGCGGGTAAGGTTCCGCCCGCTAAAGTCATGATTATTGGCGCAGGGGTAGCCGGTTTGGCTGCGATCGGCGCAGCAGGTAGTTTAGGTGCTATCGTTCGTGCTTTTGACACTCGCCCTGAAGTGAAGGAGCAGGTTAAAAGTATGGGAGCCGAGTTCCTCGAACTCGACTTTGAAGAAGAGGCGGGCAGCGGTGACGGCTATGCCAAAGTCATGTCTGAAGCCTTTATCAAAGCGGAAATGGAACTGTTTGCGGCCCAGGCAAAAGACGTCGACATTATCGTCACTACCGCCTTGATCCCAGGGAAACCGGCTCCGCGCCTGATTACCAAAGAGATGGTGCTGAGCATGAAGCCCGGCAGCGTGATCGTCGATTTGGCAGCGCAAACGGGTGGGAACTGCGAATTGACCGTTGCCGACCGCGTGACCGTGACGGAGAACGGCGTCAAAATTATCGGTTACACCGATTTACCTAGCCGTCTACCAACACAATCCTCACAGCTTTACGGCACGAATCTGGTAAACCTGCTTAAGTTGCTCTGCAAAGAGAAAGACGGCGAAATCGATGTCGATTTTGACGACACCGTGATTCGCGGTGTGACCGTTATTAAAGAAGGTGAAATTACCTGGCCAGCGCCGCCAATTCAGGTTTCAGCGCAGCCACAACAGGCAAAACCGGCCGCTGCACCGGTGAAAGCAGAAGCCAAGCCAACATCACCGTGGAAGAAATACGCGTTCCTCGTGATTGCCATTCTGCTGTTTGGCTGGCTGGCTGATGTCGCACCTAAAGAGTTCCTGTCTCACTTTACTGTTTTTGCGTTGTCCTGCGTTGTGGGCTATTACGTGGTCTGGAATGTCAGCCACGCGTTGCACACGCCACTGATGTCAGTGACTAACGCGATATCAGGCATTATCGTTGTCGGAGCATTGTTGCAAATCGGTCACGGCGGATGGGTGTCATTTTTCTCATTCATTGCCGTATTGATTGCCAGCATCAATATTTTCGGTGGTTTCACCGTGACTCAGCGCATGCTGAAAATGTTCCGTAAAAACTAAGGGGTAACACATGTCTGGTGGATTAGTAACTGCTGCATACATTGTTGCCGCAATTCTCTTTATTTTCAGTTTGGCCGGGTTGTCCAAGCACGAAACGTCGCAACAAGGGAACATCTTCGGGATCAGCGGGATGGCGCTTGCGCTGATCGCGACGATTCTGGGGCCTGATTCTGGCAACGTTGGCTGGATCATCGTGGCAATGGCGATCGGTGGATCAATCGGTATTTATCTGGCGCGTAAGGTTGAAATGACCGAAATGCCAGAACTGGTCGCTATTCTTCACAGCTTTGTGGGATTGGCTGCGGTACTGGTCGGCTTTAACAGCTTCCTCGACCACGGTGAAATCACCGATCCAGTGATGGTCAATATCCATTTGACGGAAGTCTTCCTGGGTATCTTCATCGGTGCGGTGACCTTCACAGGCTCAGTTATCGCGTTTGGTAAACTGCGCGGCAATATCTCTTCCAAACCGTTGATGTTGCCTCATCGCCATAAAATGAATCTGGCGGCGCTGGTTGTGTCCTTCCTGCTGTTATTGGTTTTCGTCAACACCGGCAGCGTAGCGTTGCAGGTACTGGCGCTGATTCTGATGACGGCGATTGCGCTGGTGTTTGGTTGGCACTTGGTTGCATCGATTGGCGGTGCAGACATGCCGGTCGTCGTTTCCATGCTGAACTCCTACTCCGGTTGGGCGGCCGCAGCAGCAGGCTTCATGCTGAGCAATGACCTGTTGATCGTGACCGGTGCTCTGGTGGGTTCTTCCGGTGCAATTCTGTCTTACATTATGTGTAAGGCGATGAACCGCTCCTTTATCAGCGTGATTGCCGGTGGTTTTGGTACCGATGGGGTATCCTCCAGTGAGAGCGAAGAGGTCGGAGAATATCGTGAGGCTTCAGCGGAAGATGTAGCTGATTTGCTCAAGAACTCAACCTCGGTCATTATCACGCCGGGATACGGCATGGCCGTTGCACAGGCGCAATACCCTGTGCATGACATCACTGCAAAACTGCGTGCTCGTGGTATCAATGTTCGCTTTGGTATTCACCCGGTTGCCGGGCGTTTACCTGGACATATGAACGTACTGTTAGCTGAAGCGAAAGTGCCTTACGACATCGTGCTGGAAATGGATGAAATTAATGACGATTTCACCGACACTGACACTGTGCTGGTCATTGGCGCGAATGACACCGTTAACCCGGCGGCGCAAGAAGATCCGCATAGCCCAATTGCTGGCATGCCAGTACTGGAAGTGTGGAAAGCGCAGAATGTTATCGTGTTTAAGCGTTCCATGAATACCGGTTACGCTGGCGTACAGAACCCACTATTCTTTAAAGAGAACACGCAGATGTTGTTTGGCGATGCCAAAGACAGCGTTGAGGCGATTCTGAAAGCGCTGTAAGCGTGGTAGAACGTAGAAAACGAAAGGGGCGAACATCGCCCCTTTTTCACATCTATTATATCTATGATACTGCGAAAAATAATGCCAGCACGAAGGCTGGCATTATTTGATGCTGAAAGCGATGCAATGAACGATCAATCGTTTTCGCTATCTTCCTGCGTAATCGGCGAAACGAAATCATCGGGTTTGATCGCTAGCAGGTCGCACTTCAGGTGATCAATCACATGTTCGACGGTGTTGCCGATAAAGGCAGCGGAAAGGCCGGTTCTGCCCAACGATCCCAGAACCACGACGCCAGCCTGCAAATGTTCCGCCAAGTCGGGAATCACCTCTTCTGGCAGCCCTTTTTCTACGTGTGTTACGCGTTCATCCAAGCTGAACTTCTGGCGTAGCGATTTCATGGCAATCAAGTGCTGCCCTCGAATCGCATCGTTGTAGACGCTGGGATCGAAATCAGGCAATTCAATGGCGATATTGATGGGGGTAACCGGGTAAGCGCCAACCAAGTGAACTTCGGTTTGGTCAACCTGCTGCGCTAGCTCCAGCGTTTCTGATACCAGTTTGATATTGAGTGGATCGTGATAAGGATCTTCACTGGCCAGATTGACGGCAACCAATGCTCGGCCTTCGGTCGGCCATGGCTGATCTTTTACCATCCACACGGGGCAAGGACATTTTCTCAGTAATTGCCAGTCTGTTGGCGTAAAGATAACGGCTTCCAGCCGATCGTGCTGATGGGCCATTTTCAACAACAGGTCATGTTGCCCAGAAATTACTTCCCGAATGATGGCTTCAAACGGCTTATTGTGCCAGACCACTTTGATCTCTATCGAAACGCCAGCCTCAAGGTAGTGTTTACACTGTTCCTTAATCCACTCGGTCCGTTGCTGAATAACACCTTGACGCATCTCCCCCCTTTCATCAGGGGAAAGCAGGGTAGTCATTTCATAAGAGAAATCATAAATCGGCAGAAATGCCTTAATATGGCCGCCAAGTCGCTGAACCAGATAAACCGCCCGACGCAGCGCTGGTTGGTCATCCTGATTTGGGTCAATAGCTACCAGTAAATTCTGATACTTTGCCATAGCTCCTCCAAACAGCTGTTACTCCACAGCCCGTAAATTAAGAGTACCGCAATGGGATCGTTTTGAACAACAGAGATAAGCCGCAGAATAACAAAATAGGAAATATCACGGATGATGCAGGGAAGGGGAAAACGATGACGCTGCCACAGCAAAAAAAAGTGGTAGCGTCAACGAGTTAGGCTGGAAGTATTATTTACGTGAAGACCCGGCTAATTCGGAAAGCGCATCGATATTCTCGATCGTAATGTATTTCCCTTTTACTGCCAGCGTACCACTTTTCTGGAAACGTCCCAGCAGACGGCTGATGGTTTCAACGGTCAGCCCTAGGTAGTTACCAATGTCACCGCGCGTCATGGTCAGACGGAATTCACGCGGTGAGAAGCCACGTTGGGCAAAACGGCGGGAAAGGTTGTAAACAAACGCTGCCAGACGCTCTTCAGCGTTCTTCTTCGACAGCAGCAGAATCATGTCCTGGTCGCCACGGATTTCGCCACTCATCAAGCGCATCATCTGTTGACGGAGGTTCGGCATTTTCCCAGAGAGATCGTCCAGCGTTTCGAACGGAATTTCGCAGACCATTGAGGTTTCCAGCGCCTGAGCGAAACTCGGGTGTTGCGCGGTGCCAATCGCGTCAAAACCGACTAAATCGCCCGCCAGATGAAAGCCGGTAATTTGCTCATCGCCTTGCTCTGTGATGGTATAACTTTTTATCGTACCGGAACGAATCGCGTACAGCGATCTGAGTTCATCACCTGCTTTGAATAGCGCTTGCCCCTTCTGGATAGGCTTCTTCCTTTCAATGATGTTGTCGAGCTGATCGAGCTCGTGTTCATTCAGGGTGAAAGGGATGCATAGCTGACTGATACTGCAATCCTGACAGTGGATTGCACAACCGCCAGACTGGATGCGTCGGATAATTCGCTTTTCCGGGATCATAGGCTTTGCTCAGGCAATAATTGATATTGGTCAATTTTAACAGCTTTTATCGGCCGTGATAAGAGCGGCAATCACAGGAATAGACCAATAAATAGTGAACTAACTATAATTTTTCGATTTTGCTGAAAAATATTCTGATATATAAACTTTACGTGGCAATAATATTTTCGCCTATCGCGTTACAGAATGGTTAACGCATTGGTTAACCCGAATCACTTACGAATAAGCAATTCGGCGTGGATTTTTTACGTGTCGGACGCGTTATAATTATAACGGTAAACTATTTTGGCGAGCCAAATAACCTTCGTGCTTTAGCAGCCACTGTTTACGGTGAACCCCCCCAGCATAGCCGGTCATCGCCCCACCGGCACCGATAACACGATGACACGGAACGACGATGCTGACAGGGTTTGAGCCGTTTGCCATGCCGACCGCGCGAGCTGCACCCGTGCGCCCTAATAGCGTCGCAAGCTCGCCGTATGTGGTAATTTCTCCGCAGGGGATGTTGCGTAATTCCCGCCAAACCTGCTGCTGAAATTCGGTTCCTACAGAAGCGACGGGCAGCGTATCAATAATCGTTAATTCGCCATCAAAATAGCGTTGCAGGCTGTCGGTCAAACCACCGGGATTATGACGTGGCTGTAACGAAAAGGGATCATTCCGATAACTGCGATTGAGTGAGCGAAATAAATCGTCTTCATATTCGCGCCACTCAACGGCACGCAAATGATTATTTTCATCAGCAATAATCAATAACTCCCCAAGTGGCGTAGCCATGGTGTCCTGGAAAAAAATCTGCATAGTGATTCCTTACGTGCTTGTCGCTTTCTTGCATCTCTCATTAGTTGCACGCCGATTATCCTGCATCATCAGATGGATTGAAAATAAAATGAGAGATGTGTCACGCAGTGAGGCGAAAAAGGAGAAGGCCATCACGATCGTAACCCGTGCCGCTTCGGTGCATTCTCAATCTGGCAAAAAATGGAAGAACGGGACGCTATTGTGGAGGGAATCCTGCTGGCGTATGAGCAGTTAAGAGAATCAAGTGTGAGGTATGTGGGATAAATCGAATCTAACATTACCAATAAAATCAAACGGTAATATAGTAAATATTCAATTTGTATTTATGAGAGATGGAGCATGTCAATCTTTATCCTACTGCCAGATAACGCTATCACATGGCAATAATATGAAGGTGAACGATGTGGGTATGTTCTATTTTTTATGGCAAAGGCGTTTTATGTACGAATAGCTATGTGATCTACGTTATTGGGGGACATGCGCAGAATGAAAAAGAAATATGCTGTAGTGGGAACGGGTGGCCGAGCGGGCCTTTATCTGGAATCGATCGCCAGAGATCATCAGGAACAGGGGCACTTTGTTGCATTTTGCGATACAAACCAGACGCGAATGGATTACGCCAACCAGATTGTCCATAAATTTGGCCACAATAATGTGGCGACGTATCATGCCGATCAATTTGAGCAGATGATCGCAGAAACCACACCAGATGTTGTTATTGTTGCATCGATAGACCGGACGCATCATCACTATATTATCCGGGCAATGGAACTAGGGTGTGATGTTATCAGTGAAAAACCGATGACGATTGACGAAGAAAAATGTCAGGCGATTATCGACGCGATTAACCGCACCGGCCGTAAATTGCGAGTGACCTTTAATTACCGCTACGCCCCTCACCACAGTAAAGTCCGTGAATTAATTGCCGCAGGCGTTATTGGTGAAGTCTATTCTGTCCATTTTGAATGGCTGTTGAATACCGAACATGGGGCAGATTATTTCCGTCGCTGGCACCGTGACAAACGCAATAGCGGCGGGCTGCTGGTGCATAAATCCACTCACCATTTCGACCTGGTGAATTTCTGGCTGGATAGCGAACCGGAAACCGTTTACGCACAAGGTGATTTGCGCTTTTATGGTAAAGCGAATGCCGAAGCGCGTGGTGTCACCGCATTCTATGCACGTTCACATAATAGTGTTGCAGCAGAGAATGACCCGTTTGCACTGCATATGAATCAAAGCGAACAATTGACGGCTTTATATTTAGATGCCGAACATGAAGATGGTTATTACCGCGATAAAAGCGTGTTCGATGACGGTATTAATATTGAAGATGTGCTGGGTGTCATGGTGCGTTATAAGAACAAAGCCATTATGACGTACTCATTAAATGCCTATTTACCGTGGGAAGGGTTGAATGTGGTGTTTAATGGCAGCAAGGGCCGGTTAGAAATGAAACTGGTAGAAAAATCTTATGTAAACGGAGGCGGACAAAAAGAAGATGAAGGTGCGCTGGATGAATGTGAAATAAAGATCTATCCGATGTTTGACGCGCCTTATGCCGTACCGGTTGAATTTAAATCGGGTGGGCACGGCGGCGGCGATCAAGTCATGTTAAACGATCTGTTTGGTACACCGGAACCCGATCCATTACATCGTGCCGCAGATTATCGTGATGGGGCGATGTCTATTTTAACGGGTATTGCCGCTAATCGGTCGCTACGCACCGAACTGCCAGTGAAAATAAGCGAGCTGGCCGTTAACCTGAAAAGAGGGAATTAATCAACGTACCTGCTATTTCGCAGCAAGCGCGTCCGCATCCGTAGTACCCGTCTGCCTGTAATAAGGAGAAGGGTGGAAACCTCCAAATACTATTATAAGGGTTTTATTATGGCGAAAACACGGAACACATTACCTCACCTGCTCTTACTCTGTGCTGCTCTTCCCGTCGGGGCTGCTTTCTCTCACTCTGCTGACGCCACGGAGATCCGTATCTCCTGGTGGGGAGGAAATCAACGGCACGAAGCCACACTGGCTGCTATTAATGCGTTTCAAAAAGCCAACCCGACGATTACCGTCAAAGCGGAATATGCTGGCTGGGATGGCTATCTTTCCCGACTATCTACGCAGATGGCTGGGGGGCAAGAACCCGATGTTATGCGTATTGACTGGAACTGGTTACCGCAGTTTTCCCGCAACGGCGACGGTTTTTATGATTTGAATAAGCAAAAAGACGTTTTAGGGTTGGGGGATTTTCCACCTAACTACCTGAAAACGTCCGACGTAAAAGGGAAGCTGCAAGGTCTCCCGATTTCGATGACGTCCCGTAGCATGATTTACAACAAAACCACCTGGGATAATGCGGGTGTTGCTTACCCGAAAACCTGGGATGAACTGTTTGCCGCAGGCCCGGTGTTTAAACAAAAACTGGGTGACAATTTTTACCCACTTGGCGTTGCCCAAGGGGCAAGCGATGTGCTGGATATTCTGACGCTCGGCCGTAGCTACATGGCACAGAAATACGGCATTGATCTCATCGATGAGAAGAAGCAAAGCATTGCCTATAGCCGCGATCAGGTAAGAGAGCTCTTCGGCTTTTATAAAAAGCTGGTTGATTCTCATGTGATACCCGATCAGCGCTATTTCTCCTCGTTCGGGCGGACTAACGTTTATGAAATCCGTCCGTGGATTAACGGTGAATTGGCGGGTATGTATCTGTGGGATTCTGCCATCTATACCTATTCCAGCAACATGCCGAAAGAGACGGTCTTAGAAACCGGGCCATTTATCACGATGCCGGATGCGAAAGATTCCGGGCTGACAAGTAAACCGTCTTCGCTGTTTGCGATCAGTAAAAACAGTAAACATCCGAAGGAAGCGGCGATGTTGATGAGTTTTATGCTGAGTAACCCAGAAGGCGTGAAGGCGGTTGGGCTGCAAAACGGGATGCCGGCTAATCCGAAAGCACAAAAACTGCTGGAGGATATTGGTGTGATCAACGCCGGTAATCTGTTAGCAAATGCTTATCGAGCAGCCGCTGAGCAACCTGCATCGAAGGTGCCCGTTTCACCGTTTATGGAAAATCAGGAGCTAGTACAGCTGTGGACCACGAGCCTGCAAAAACTGGACTACGGCAATGGTGAGGTGAATAAAGTTGCCGATGATTTCCTGAATAGCGCTAATCGCATTTTAAAGCGCGCTATCCGATAACCACCGCTGTTAGTGTGCGATGCCGTATCCTTCATGATACGGCATCGTGATTTTTCTTTCTCGCGTTACTCATTTTACTCATGGCCTCTCCGCCGTGAGCTGTACCGTGCTAATGGTTCGGGCGCGAAAGCCCGCTTCACAATAGCAAAGGTAAAATATCCACAGGCGTTGGAAAGATTCATCAAAGCCCTGCGCATTCAACGTATGCCACTGCTGATAAAAACGCTGACGCCATTCGCTCAGGGTGCGGGCATAGTCCTGACCGATATCGAACAGGTCACGGGTGATAAAGTCGGTATGCCGCGTCATAGTTGCGGTCATCGCGGTGACCGAGGGAAGAAAACCGCCGGGGAAAACATAGCGTTGAATAAAGTCCACATGGCGGGAGTAATGATGGTAGCGTTGGTCGGCGATGGTGATGGCCTGAAGCACCATGCGGCCTTGTGGCTTCAATAATTGCTGACAGCATTTGAAGAAGATGGGTAAATAGGCTTTCCCGACTGCCTCGATCATTTCGACCGAGACCAATTTGTCATATTGGCCGCTCAGGGTGCGATAATCCTGTAGCAGCACCGTGACTTTATGGCTCAACCCTGCTTGCTGGATACGTTCAACTGCGTAGTCATATTGCTGCTGTGACAGCGTGGTCGTGGTGACGTAACAACCGTACTCACGTGCGGCCAGTTCGGCTAACCCGCCCCAGCCGGTGCCAATTTCCAGTAAATGGTCCGTTTCACACAGCGCTAATTGTTCACAGAGACGGCACAGTTTGGCGCGCTGTGCGTCTTCTAGCGTCATGTCGGGGTGCTGATACCAGGCGCTGGAATAGAGCATTTCGCTATCGAGAAAGCTGCGATAAAAATGATTGCCCAGATCGTAATGGGCGGCGATGTTTTTCTGTGCCTGCTGCGGACGATTACGACGACACCAGTGTATAAACCGATGGAATGGCGCCGTCAGCCAGCCAAAACGTGCTTCAAGCGTATCAACTAACGCCTGATTCTGCGCCAAGAGCTGAAGAACGAGCGTGAGGTTTGTTGAACTCCAGTCACCATCAATGTAGCTCTCTCCAGCGGCGATGCTTCCACCCAGCAAGATTCGGCGATAGACGCGAGGATGATGTATCGTGATGTCACCTTGCAATGCTGCATGCTGGTCTCCGAAGAGTATTTCATGACCTTCCGGTTCGCGGAGGCGCAAATATCCGCCGTCTATTCGCCCAAGCAGGGCAAAGACCACTTTTCGGGCTCGGAGATAGCGAGCGCTATTGTTCGGGCGACGTACCAGCTGTGTTTCCGTTGAACTCATGGGTTGTCCTTCTTTCCAGACTGCGGATGAGGATAAACGGGGGAACGTTTAATCCACAGTTTCAAAGCTTGCCAATATATGGTGCAGGCGATCTTTATCGTCATTAACGGCAGGGACCAAAGCTGGCTGCGTAGGGCGGCGCGAGTGAGCGGCTGACGGTGTAGCAGCAGCGTTGCATCAAACTCGCGCCCCTGTCTGTGATTCTCGATGTGAATTCTCAGCCGAGCAACGGGCGGCGTGAGTCGCCAGTGGTAGACCATCTCCATCGGGTTAAACGGCGATACATGAAACGCCTTGGATACGGGCTTAGAACCATCGGGGACGACGGCATAAGTATGGCGTTCATTCCAGGGCGTATTACGTACCTCTGCCAGTAACCAGCGCAGTTCATTGTGCTCATCGTATAAATAATAGAAATTAACCGGATTGAAATAGCAGCCGAGATAGCGTAGTTGGCACAGGAGGAAAACCTTCCCTGTGAGACGTTCCCCGGTTAATTCCGCAATCCGATCCTGTGCTTTGGTTTTGATATCGCCGCCACTGAGGTAATCACCGCGATAGAATGACGCTGGGGCAAAGCGTTCTAAAGCGATACCCGCGTGCGGCAAGGCGGGAATTTCATCTAAATCAATGAGCGTCATGAATAGCGCATAGTCAAAACGATGCGTGACGGGCGTGAAGCGCCGATGACGAACTTTACCCACATACAGGGCGCTATTCATACGGCATGCCTTGGTCGAATTGGCTAATGACATCCAGCGCGCTTTTTACACCATCTTCATGAAACCCGTTGTACCAATAGGCACCACAAAACCAGCTACGGTGGTGTCCATTAATACGTTCACGCTGCTGTTGGTACTCCGTTGTCTGTTGAGTAAACACCGGGTGATGATAAACCGCGTGGTGCAATGTTTTATCCGGGTCAATATCCTGCTGAGGGTTCAGTGAGACACAGAAGGTGGTGGATGAACGAAAACCTTGCAGGATATTCATATTATACGTGACGGACGCACGCGAATGGCTAAGCGCTTGATCGACCGGCAGACGATAATTCCAACTTGCCCATGCTCGGTGGTTATGGGGTAAGAGTTGGGTATCGGTATGCAGAATCACATGATTAGGTTGGTAGCGTATGCCTCCGAGAATGCGTCGTTCATCGGACGTACTTGTTTCCAGCAGCGCCAGCGCCTGATCGGAATGGCAGGCGAAAATGACCTGATCAAACCGATACGCCTGTTCGGCAGTATGCAGCGTAATCCCTGAGTCATCACGTATAACCTGACTGACTGGCGTATGGAGATGGATCGTTGCTCGATCGCGGATACGCTCGGCAATGCGTCGCACATACTCCCGTGAACCGCCAGGCACGACCATCCACTGCGGACGATTGACCAAATCCAACAACCCATGGTGGTTGAAGAAGGTGAGGAAAAGCGATAGAGGAAAATGCCGCATATCCTCAAGCGACGATGACCAAATTGCTGCTCCCATTGGCAAAAGATAGTGTTGTGCAAAGAACGGCGAAAATTTTTCCTGCTGTAACAAGTGGCTTAGCGTCAACCCACACCTTTGGTGTTCTCCACTGGCAAGATATCGCTTGCACACACGATTGAAGCGCACGATTTCCGCAACAAAGCGATAGAACGCAGGGCGGAACAGGTTAGCACGCTGGGCAAACAGCGTATTTAGCGTATGTCCGTTATATTCCAGGCCAGAAACTGGGTTACTGACCGAGAAACTCATTTCCGTGGGTTGGCCGATTAAGCCCAGTTCATCCAGCAGGGCAATGAAGTTTGGATAGGTTCGCTCGTTATAAACAATAAAACCTGTATCGATGGCATAAGGGATGCCATCCTGAACCACATCGACTGTTGCCGTGTGTCCCCCCAGATAATTGTTCGCTTCAAATATCGATACCTGAAAGCGTTCGGATAACCTGAGTGCGCAGGTTAAACCAGAAATACCGCTACCAATAATGGCAATCTTCATACCTTTACCTTACTAACCGGCTGGCCAGCAGACGTTGCCATGACTGTGGGAGCACAGAAATCAATTTGAGTAATAGCGCAAAGCCCAAAGGGAAGGCGATTTCGCGTTTCTTCTTTTCCAGCCCGCGCCGAATAGCATCAGAGGCGTGTGACGCAGAGATCAACATCGGCATGGGGAAATCATTACGCGCGGTTAGCGGGGTATCCACAAAACCGGGTAGGATCAGCGACACGGTGATATTGTGAGCTTGCAAATCCAGCGACAGGCTACGTGCGAAATACGCCAGTGCAGCCTTTGAAGCCCCATAGGCTTCTGCTCGCGGCAGGGGAACGAGGCTGGCGGTTGAGCCGACAAACGCCAGATGACTGTGGCTAGCAAGCTGCGGTAAGAGCACCGACAGACAATTCACGGGTCCTATCACGTTGGTTGTTAGTACCCGGCTGATTTTTTCCGCATCAACGACGCCGTTATCCAGATATTCACAGGTTCCCGCGCAGAGAATCACCAAATCGGCTGTGACGCCGTCTAATGCCTGCCGCGTATCGGCTATGTTCGTCATATCAAATGCTGTGGTGCGGAGGGCTGGGAAGGCGGCAGTTAATGCGTGAAGCCGCTGCTCATCGCGCCCGCAGGCGAGGACGTCCCAGCCGTCTCTGGCATAATCCAGCGCCAGTTGTTGACCGATTCCAGAACTGGCTCCGGTAATCAACACGCGTTTCATGCCTGAAGTCTCGATTTTAGGTAACGGATTGACGAGCCCAGCAGGGGAACATGCTGATAAAGCATCGCACCCATGTCGTAGTAATCGCGGTGGTAGATAACTTTGTCGTCAGCAAAGAGTAGGTGGCTACAACCCGCGAGCGTCAGCGGCGCATTATGCTTTAGCGACGGATAGGCATAGTGCATCGTCCAGAACATCGTTGCGCCACCGCGAAAGGTATGGATATCGCTGATATTGAACTGACAATAGCTCAGATTGTTGAGTGAATTGGAAAAGTAACGCTGTAAGGCACTCAGCCCATGATGGTTGGAAATAGGATCGATAAAGTGAATATCCTGATGATAAATATCACCGAGTTCCGTTAATCCCTCGGTTGTCAGTTCTCGATAAAATGCCTTTATTTTCAGCAGAATGGGCTCATAGTCGCCGTTTTCTAGCGAGATACCGTCTTCCTCGCGCGCTTTTTCTATCGTCATAACCACTCCTGTTAAGGTCACCCACATCCACGTCGTGGAAATGGCTAACAGATAGAGGAACGTCAACGCTTATTAATTGAAAGTCATCAGCTTAGGTATAGATTGAATCCACCATTCGTCAAATAAGATTTTTAGGAATGACAAGGGCGCGATAAGTACATTAGGAGGGGAAAATGTGGCAGAAAAAGGAAACATGACATGAATAATAGTGACAACGTCACGCCATGTTTCCTATATCAATCGTGATAGTCTGGAAATTATTTCTCTGCGGGTTTAATTAACGCCAGAATCGTGCCTAACTGTTCGCGCTGTTCAGCACTGACTTCTCGCGCAGCGGAATAACCAGCATTCTGGATAATCATCTCATTCAGGCCAACTAGCCAGTCATAGATATAAAACGCCGTATTGTTGGTGGGCGTTAGCGATAGCTTAGTTAGGCGCTGCGAAGCACCAAAGCTGACTGCCTGTTTTTGCGGCTTGGCGAAAATTTTATGGCCGCGATTAATCCGGCTGGCAGGGCGCAGAGATTCATCAAGCTGCTGGAAGCCAAGCCAGGCAACAAAGTCCCCGAGAATAGTGAGCACGCGCGAAACCTGGCGGTCAGCTTTATTCTCGCGGTTGATGCCCAACGACTCACCATCGACCAGCATATCGACCAACGCTTCTTCGATCCGCAAACGGATACTACCGGTAATCAATTCTTCAACCAGCATTTCGATCGTTGATTTCGGCACATTCAGCAGATCGAGGAGTGGAGCATTTTCCGGCAGGCCGCGTAGGTAGTTAATCCAGTAACGATAAACGCCATGCGCATAGTCCGCCTCATAGCCATGATCGACGGTAATGACGGGTGCAGCGGGTTGGTCGAGCGCGATCGGTTCATCGGCAAAGAGATCGATTTCGATCCCGACACCAAACGGATCGCTATTGGCCAAGGGGGCTGAAGGGTCTTCAGCATCGGTGAGAAAATTGCCATAGCTTGCGCCTTGCTGTTGCAGATACAAACGGCGCAGTTCATCACGCGAAGGCAGAAGACGTTCCAGTAACTCGCCGTGTACGCCGGTTCGGGTCTGGAGCGATTTAAGCAAGGTTTCTGCGATGCGCTGTTTTTCCGCCGGATCGTCAACATCGACGGGCAAATACCAGTTCCCCAGCAGGTTATCGCTGAGTTCACGCTGGAGTTCGTTAAGCTGTTCACCGATGCGACCGAGTTTCACTTCCCGGTGGACTTCAGCACCCAACCACGTGGCCATACGCGCCACGCCGCGCTTATCCATCGCTAGCATCGTTCCCCAGGCATCGCCTGGGTTACCCACATAACGCTGTACTGCTGCATCGTAGTTTTGCCCGTGGGTAATACGCCGATCGTGGCGAGTGACCGCCCAAATTAGCCCCGGTTTACGGTGGCTACGAACCTGCGCGTTTTCGCCCTGCGTTTGTTTCACCCAGTGATCCAAGGCCTTACCGACCACTTTAACATCACCACGATCGCCAGCGGCGCTGCATACCATCAGTACGTTCATTTCCTGATTATCGGTATAGCGCTCTAGCAGATAGGCGCGTTTTGCACGCAATAATGTATGAGCCAGCGGATACGGTATATGTTGGCGTTTTGCTGGTGGCTCGTCCCGCGTTTCGCGGATTTCACCAAAGCCGGGAAAATCCAACACATCGACCTGCTCGAACAGCGCTTCTTTGGGAGGCAAGTGCAGCGGGACAAGCAACTCTGCGGTCAGCATCGTTAATTCAGCCAGCGAGAGCTCGGTTGTTTTCCCTGCGCGCCCATTCTGAACCGGGCGCACCAACACGCCGGGATCGTCGGCGCTGTGCAAACACTCCAGCGCGGAACCGTCGATCAGACTGTCCGCTGGATTCAAATCATCATCTACTAGCGTTCGTAACGGGGCTAACAGCTTGCTTGTACCGGACAGGTGTTGCAGTGTGTGACTGAAATGGCGATACGCAGCGGTCAGCGAATTCAATTCTCCCCATAACACAGAGAAAAGTTGGGCGCGGTCATCAACGGTGAGATAGGGCGCTAATTCAATCGCAACTGGCCAGAAGTGTGCCTCCAACTGTTTCTGCCGTTTGACATCGTGACGTGCGAGATAGTCCCAGAGTTCGACCACTTCATCGCGGCTCATCCCTTCGACGGGTTCTGGCTGACGGTGCATCAACAGCGTTTTGATGTGCTCGGCGATATGGCGTTCATCGAGTTCCTCGAACGTTGTCTCTTGGTTGAGATCGTTCAAAAATGCGTTGGCCATGATCTTGCCGATATCCAACTCGCTGAGGAGTTGCAACTGAACGGGAAACGATTTGTTCTTCACGCCAGACTGTCGGCTAAAACGCGTGACGAGCGCAGCGGCACGGTCAGACGGGTTAATATGATCGATATAATCCAGCTGTTGCCCTTCAAACGAGGTTTCCAGCTTACCGTTTTCTCCCCCGGCCAGTGACGCGATCAGATAGTTTTTTCCCGCCTGAGATAGGCCAAAAAAGCCGATGGCAATCTCTTTCTGTGCAACATCGGACAGATGCTGCGCTTTATTATGATTACGGCGCAATTTGACGATCAGTCGGTCTGCTTCAATATCCAGGCGTGGGGCGTTCTGGCGCGTGTTTTCAACCCAGTCGATGGCTTGTTCAACACCTTGTGTAACGGCCTGTAGCTGGCCGTGAAGTCGGGTGGAAAGCTGTTTAGGCGTTAATCGTTTCATTTTTTAAATACACTCCCACTATCGATCCAATAATGGGTCGCTCCTGAACCGTTAGCGGATAATGTGTTCAATTTGAGTCGTAAATGATGGGGCGGCACGCGGGTGCCATCTTCCAACACAGCATCGGCAATCTCAAAGCGCTCGGGGCTGTCCTGATCGTCGCTTTTTGTCACGGCCAACCGGACGCGCAGTTTACTGTCGCCAACAACCTTACGGGCTAAATCCTGATCGACGATTGATAGCATATAAAGCGAGGACGCGGGCCAGCGCTCGTTGTCTAACTGGCGGAATCCGAGGCAGAGTGAACCGCGTACCTGGAAGCTATGTTTCGGATCAAGTACGAAATCCGGGGCATCCAGATCGATATCGCTGTAATACACGTTATCCAGCGTCAGGGCGTTATTGCTGTCCATCATGCCGAGGTAGCGCACCGTCGAGTATGGCTGAAAATCACCGACCTTAAAGTAAAAGCCCGGTAGACGCAGATCGAGCGCCAGCAGGCACAACATCGCACCGACGGCCGCAGTGGATTTTGGGTTATCGATACGCCCACGTTTGTTAAACGGATACCAGTCGTTGGTGTGATATCCATCCAGTGACAGCATCCGGTTAATCGGCAGCGGTTGCAGGTGGCGGAACAGTGCCTGAATCCCAGGGAAACGCGAAGGACGGCCGGTGAGCAGCAGCACGTCGCACGAATACAGCGACACAACCTCAGACATCAGGCGCAGATTCTGCGTGATATTCATTTTGTTGGACAGGAATTCGCCGTGCAGCTTGTTCAGTTTGAGGATGAGCGGCACCTGCAAAATATCGAATACGACATCGCTAACCGGCAGCTCGCGCTGCACTTCTGTATTGATGTATTCCAGCACTTTACCTGTCGGTGCCTGTTCCAACAATTCGCCGAAGGTGGATTCGATCTCGGCGCTGGTGTCCAGTGGATCAAAGCGCTCATAGGCTTCCAGAATCGCGCGACCGATCGGGATAAAGACCTGCAACGTCACCTGCTGGCGTAGCGTAAGCTGCGCGTCCATACGGCCTTCATTGCCGAACAGTTTTGCCATCAACGCATCCGGGCTGGCCAATCCTGCGGTTTTCAGCGCGCTCTGTAGCGCGGGAAGGATGTAAAGCTGAATCACGTCCAGCAGGATATCGTCACCGGCGACCTTAAAGCCTTCGCGGAACAGCAGGCGTGGAATGATTTTAACGTTGTTGCCCACACCGTCATCGAGCAGATACTGCGTAATGGCGAGGTCGGTGGTGCCGCCGCCGATGTCGATTGAGGCAATGCGCAGCGTTTTCCCTACGGGTTCGCCTTCGTCAAGTTCTTTATCCGGTCGCGCCATGCTGGCGAAGAAATCTTCCGCTCGGCCACCAAAATTCACCTGCGCTTCGTTATACAGGTAAACCATCTGTCCGCACGTCGCTTCGTCCCATTCGATTTGCACCTCCGGCACCGGAACCCGACTCTGTTGCTTGTCGGCTGGCGTGGTGAAATCGTCATCCATCGGATGCCAGTCCATCGCTTTCCAGACCAGCGCAATAGCCTCATGCATGCGGCGACGGAAAATTTCACGTTCAGGCTTCGGCATTGCGGAAGGCAACGTCAGAATGATATTACGCAACTGGCGCGGCGCGCTGCTGTGAATCATCTTCAACCGTTGAGCGGCGCTATTCATCTGCATGAGCGCCTGTGCCAGCAGTTCGGAGAGCATGAATGTCATGATCGAGCTGCGGCTGTAGTGCGGTGAAAATACCGGTAAACGCTCATCCAGCGGCTGATTGTAGAGAGGTTGACCTTCATCATTTAGCATGATGGTCAACGGCATGGCCGTCGCTAATGGTTCGGTCTGCGAGTGGGCGTCCGTTTGGCTGAAGCGCCAGCCTGGTGCATAGCTTTCTTCGTCCCACAAGTAACGGCGCGGGCTGGAAATCCCGCTCGATCCTTCCGTTCCCTGACGCAGCAGCGCCATGTGGCTAGCCTCACGCCCGACGCGAGTGATCGACGGCCAGATGAAGGCATCATCACGGCCGCTTTCTACAGAGAAGTTTTCCTTGCCGAATTTTGCCTGTGAAAATTCAACGCGGCTCTCAAACAGTTCGTTATACAGATAATGTGGCTCACTCAGATCGCGCAGTTGCAGCTCATAGGTCTGCTTCAGGCCGTTGCTTTCGTCTGCATGATCTTCAACCAGAATGCCGCAGGTGTGCGAGTTGCCAACGTCCAAAATCAGGTCAACGTTGACCGCGGGTTCCTGCAATGTGCCGGTATTGATGCGAATTTCCGGCACTTCAAGCTGGTTGCCCAACATATCCAACACATTCAAATAATGTGCCTGATATTCAAATCCTCTGAGCGCCACTTTCACATCATGGCTATCGCGGTTTTCCTGCACTTTAACCTGCTGAGTAAAGACTTCACGCAGCCACCCGTCGACCCAGGTTTCATCGAGGAATTCACCCAATTCATCGCTGTGATAAGCCAGCGCGAAATTCCCCCCCGTTTTGATGTCATTGGCATTCGGTGCCAGAGACTCGTACTCGTGGCCTTCGGGATAGGTTTTGGTATCGAACGCTAAACAAATGCGGTGCGTGTTGCCGTCCTGATCGGGCGTATCTAAAGTGAGAATCTGCATCCGCGCCCAGTTGTCTGGACCGCCCATAAAAGTACGCGGCGGATTGAAACGGAAGAAGGGCAGTGGCAGCCAGACTTTTTCCAACAGCTTAAGCGATTGCTCAAGCGAGATACTCAACTCAGGTTTCACGACTTCCGGTGGCATACCGGTTGCTGAAGGCAGCAGGTATTTGTCCGAGTGTTCATCGTAAAGCAGGTGCAGTAAGGGGCCGTTGGCACTTTTACGCACATAACAGTTAGGCTGTTCAGCTAAAAACTGCGGCTTTAACGCAAAATCCAAAAACTGAATCCCGCTGTCCTGAATCAACGTAATGCGTTGTTTATAATCGGTAATCGTCGCCAGCATGATTATTTACTCTCGCGCTTTATCGTCATCGGGAAAACGGTGTCTGCGTCATAACGACCAATACACTCCGCAGCGGTGCCAGATGCACCTTGTTTACAAACCAGTTCCGGCATTTGGAAACGAGAATTATCGGAACAGCGTGCACCAGAACGACTATTGATGATCAGATTGCCAGAGCCCATTAATCCCGCCTCAACATTGGCACGACACGTGACACCGTCACCATGAGTGATACGCGCAGTCCCTTTGCCATTTTGGATTTGGTAGCGCAGGCTCGGTGGCCTTCCGGTAATTGGGGCTTTTCCATCAACAATGACGCGCCAGTTGCCGTTCAGGAATTTGATAGATCCGATTTTCACCGCATCTGCCGGCATGACTAAGTCATCCCGGCCCGCAGGAAGTGCCGGTACTTGTTCAATAACCGGTTCAACCGGTGGTGTAACAGGCTCTTTGGGTTCAACAACCGCAGGGGCTTCTGGTTTGACTGCCTCTACAATCGGCGGTGCTGAAACGGGTGGCTCAACGGCTTTTACGATCTCTTTTTCTACGACAGGCGGAGCGGGTGGCGGTGTGGGTTCAGCCGGCGTCGAGGCAGGCAGTGCGCGTTTTTCCTGCTTGACCGTTGCAGCCTGTTCGGATGTCGGTTTGTTGTCTTGTCCTGACACGCAGCCACGTATTTGTAATGCCAAAATAGCGAATAGCGCGGCGGCAGGTAACAGCCACCACAGGCGGAAGAATGGCGGGCGAGCAGGTAATGTTGCCGCAGCGGTAGGCGCTGGTGTCGGCTCAACGGGCTCGGGCTGAGCAATAGGCTGTGGTTCTGGCTCGGGTTCAGGGTCAACCAATGGAAGCGTTGGTACGCTTGCTACGGGCGTGGAGGCGACCACAAGCGGTTCAGCTTCTCTGATGACAGGGCGCAGGCAATCCAATGCATCAAGACGGGACTTCTTATCAAGGTTGACGAAACCCCAGAACGTTAAAACAGGTTTACCATCAACCAGATAGACGTGGTTTGCTCCAGGGAACTGTATCGCTTTTGCCAGCAGGACACCGAAAAGTTTCTGCCCCGCTTTTTCTGCATTTTGCGCACGCAGGCTGATGTCGGCAACCGCGGTTTGATAGGTTTCCAGTAATGACAGCGCTTTTTCCCGTTCTTCTTCACTGGCAGCAATCCAGGAGGTGACTTTACCGTCAATTGGCGCATACCAGTCAATACGGTCGCCATGCTCGTTGGGTTGGGGAATCGCCAGACAATCGGCAATTTGCTGCTGTTTTCTGAGACGTAACGTTTCCCGCAATTGAAGTGCTGATGCGTAAACTGGCTGCCCGTTCTCACCCAGCGCCAGAAAATCATCCAAACTTCCACTACGTAAAAATAATTTTGCCACGCAAAAGAGACCTTTTGTAATGATGCCTAAAGCAGAAAATAGAATGTAATCTGCGACAGGGTATACTGTAGTGCGAATGATGGCGAATCAAACGCTTAAAGAAGTGATAAAACTAACAAATATTTGGGCAATAGAAAAAGTGGGAAGCGAGATGCGTACTCACGAAGAACGGACAATATCCAGATAATACAATGAAAATTCTTAAAAAAGTGTCTACTGCTTCAATCGCAATCTGGCAGAAATGAGGGATGCTGCGTAGTGTCAGCTTCCCTCAAGGTTTTGAGTGATTACAGTTGGATGTTGCCTGTGATCAGATACGCAGATGACGTGCTTTGTGACATCGGCGGCAGCGTATCACTGAGGACGTTGCCTTTTACATCGGTAAATTCAATCGGAATGTCGTTCATTCCGACGTGCTCCACAATAAAGTGGTTGTAATCGGTTTTTTGTGCAGCAATCCATTGGTTATTGCGCATATATTTCATTTCAATAACCGGATATTTCACATTCCTAAATTGCACCGCTGCCCAGTAAGGGTTTGAACCTTCCTTTATACGATAAATAACGTTGCCATTGACTGGCGCTTCGATCAGCGTCCAGTCGATATTAATTTTCCCATCTCGCAGGTCGCCTATTTTCTCGAATGCATTAAACGATAAATCTAATGCGCAATCTCCACCTTCTGGATAAAGATCCGTGACATAAACCACCGTGCTGCCTTTTGGACCATTCACTTTCAGGTATGCTCCAGCCAGCGATGCTTTAATACCGCGATAATCCAGTTGGCTCCGGTTTAGCGCGGTGATCTCCATATTTTGTGGAATAGGGTCCAATAAGAGTGCGCCACCCTGATACCCAGAGCCCGTTGCGGTAGCGTAACCGTAACAGATATCGTCCAGTTCCCACTGGGCGTGAGCGGTATTAATCAGGGGGATAACGCATAATGCGGACAACGCTAATGAGGTTATTTTATTCATGTTTCACATCCAATATGATTCAAGAGTAATAACATAGGTGAGTCGTAAAAATAAATGCGCCAAAACAGAATTCCATTTTCTTAAAACCCATTGTTCTGACACATCGATAATCCAGAGTTTGTATAAATAGGTAAATCGGTTTTATCTTAAAATAATAAAGCAGTGAATATATCTCTGAGTTTATTTATATATAGTGAAATAATTATGTGCATAGAATAATTGATTTGGGGTTATGCCAAATATGTTCTACGGTTTAAAGGGCGTGATGATTACATGGCTACGTTCCAACTCGGATAGCTGCCAATGGCTAATCTATAACGAGGAGATTGCATGACTATTCATAAGAAAGGGCAAGCGCATTGGGAAGGTGATATCAAGCAGGGAAAGGGCTCGGTTTCAACAGAAAGCGGGGCATTGCGGCAGCAACCTTATGGTTTCAATACCCGCTTTGAGGGTAAACCCGGCACGAACCCGGAAGAGCTGATTGGTGCGGCGCACGCTGCCTGTTTCTCTATGGCACTATCGCTGATGTTAGGCGAAGAAGGCCATAAGCCCGAGTCGATTGATGCTACGGCAGATGTATCGCTTGATAAGGTCGATGGTGGATTTGCGATTACTAACATCGCGCTTCACAGCACGGTGAAGCTACCGGGGATTGATGAAGCCACGTTCGATAAGATTATCCAAAAAGCGAAAGCGGGTTGCCCGGTGTCAAAAGTGCTCAAGGCTGAGATTACACTGGACTATCAGTTGAACTAACGACTGAGCGTGACGACTACGGGAGTGATGAAAGGGCTTGCCAGACGATACTGGTGAGCCTTTTTACATTCACCCAATCAAAAACAGCAAAATGATTAAAAATAATTTAACATCTTTACGATAATAACCATAAAATCAGAATTGCCATTACGGTGTAATCTGGTCGTGGTGTTGTAGGCAATATAGTTGTAGGCAATATAAATAACAAAAGCAATATTGGGCTGGCCGGCGTGTGGGGGCCAGATTCTTTGAGTATGTCGTGCTGTGGAACACAAGCGAGAGTTCAAGATGAATAGAATGACCAAGATCTGTTTTTCTGTGCTGTTGGCCGGTAGTTTGCTGACACCTGTTTTAGCAAATGCGACCGTGTCGGAAGACATGCGCGGTATGCAAAAAAGTTATACTGCCGCGACTAAAGCGGACGATGCTACAACATTGAAAACTGCGTTGAGCACATTCCGTGAACATGTTGTGAATGCCAAAACGCAGGTGCCGCCTGATTTCGCCAAGCAACCCGCTGATGGCCCAGACAGAAAAGCCTATGTGGAAGGTCTGGATAAGATTTTGCAAAAAGTCGACAGCGCGCAGGCTCTAGCGGATGCCGGTAAACTGAGTGAAGCGAAAGCGGCACTAGCAGAAATCAACACCTTGAAAGGTGAATATCACAGTAAATTGAGAGGCTAAACCGCTTTTCGTTTACCATAAGCCGCCAGTGGGAACCAAACTCACTGGCGGCTTTTTTATTATAAGAATTACGATCGTCAGAATTACCAGTTAAAAGGGGGAACAGAACGATGTCACCATCACTCGATGCAACGCATGATGGCAAAGATACACAACACAGAATTCTTGAAGCCGCGCTGGAAGTCATACTGGATCATGGCGTGCGAGGGGCAACCTACCGAAAAATTGCGCAACAGGCAGGGCTGTCACCGGGGACGCTGACCTATCGCTATAGCAGTATTGAACTGCTGCTGAACAACGCGTTCGTTTATATGGTTGATGGCATATCACACGCCTTCCGAGTTCGTCTCAAGCAGGCAAAAGACATCGAGAGCGCGCGCGAAGCGGTGGTTGACTTGATCTGTGGAGATATTTGGGCGACGCCGCGTCATCTGACATTGAGCTTTGAACTGTACGCGCTGGCATCGCGTAAAGAAGAGTATCGGCTGATATTGCAGGAGTGGATGACGCGCAGCAGAAAATCACTTCACCTCCATTTCAGTATTGCGACCGCGTGTTCGCTGGATGCGGTGATTGAAGGATATACGATTCATAACTATCTCAATAATGAAGCCGTCAGCCGCGAAGACATTCTCAATACGGTGATAAAACTGACATCCTGATACCGTCTGGCGCGATCTTGCCAGACGTCTTCCCGCGAAAAAAAGAACGTAATGAAACAGGTGCAAAGCGGCGCATATTCGTGCGATAGTTATTCGTACATATGTACGAATTGATTTAAATAAAGATGACGAGAGATATGACTACAAAACCCGCTATCAATAAATTCGCCCTGTTCGGGCTGATGTTCATTCCCGGTTTTACGTGGGCAACCTGGGTGACCCGAACCCCTGTGATGCGGGATGTACTGAATGCTTCAACGGAAACCATGGGTATGATCCTGTTCGGTTTTTCATGTGGTTCCATGCTCGGCGTATTGGGGGCAGGTAAAGTTATTAACGTCCTCGGCATCCGTAAAACCATGGCCGGTGGATTTCTATTACTTCTGCTTGGGCTACTTGTGCTTGCCGTTTCACTTTCTGTTCGGAGCACACCGGGTGCCTTTATGGGACTGTTGATTTTCGGTGCAGGCGTTGGGCTGGTTGATATCGCGATCAACATTGAAGGTGCGGCGTTTGAGCAACATTTGAAGAAAAGCCTAATGACAACGCTGCACGGTTTCTTTAGCCTGGGAACGCTGGTTGGCGCACTGGCTGGGATGGCGATGACCGCGTTCGGCGTTAATACGACGCTGCATTTTGTCACGGTAGTTGCACTGTCGATACTTACCGCTATTTTATTGATGCGCCAAATGCCATGGCTGAGCGATCTAGCCAGTTCTGAGCAAGAAGAGAAAGGGGATTACAAAACCCAGGTTTTCAACGAACTTAAGGACCGCCGTCTGTTGATTCTTGGCGTGGTTATTCTTGCGATGGCGCTTGCAGAAGGTTCTGCCAACGACTGGCTGCCGTTACTGATGATCGATGGCCACAACTTCGGCCACACAACAGGGACGTTGGTTTATGTCGGATTTACGGCAGGCATGACGCTGGGTCGTTTTGCCGGAGGATATTTTGTCGATCGCTTCGGTAAGGTCAATGTCCTCCGATTCAGTGCTGCTTCCGCCGCACTGGGGCTGGCGCTGGTGATCTTCTCTAATGCTCCACTATTGGCCGCCGCTGCGGTTATCTTCTGGGGCATTGGTGCATCGTTGGGATTCCCACTGACGATTTCTGCCGCAGGAAGTGGAGAAAACAGTGCCGTTCGCGTCACGATTGCCGCAACATTGGGTTACTTTGCTTTTCTCGTGGGCCCGCCTGCATTGGGCTTTCTTGGCGAGGTCGCGGGGTTGCGCATCGCGATGTTACCCGTACTTGCCATGGTGATTCTGGCTTTTATTTGTTCTTCTTCCGCCCGCGATCGGGTGGCCAGTACGGCATCTGAAACGCCATCCTGACGTTTTTGCACGGTTCCATTTCGTATTATCGGAACCGTGCAGTTTGTGTCATGATGTTGATTATGTTGAAAATAAATTACGTGATAGCCGCCAATGTTGAATACCGCAATGAGTCTGGCTGTCACACCAATCTAGGAACGCGAACGCAATGGTAAATTTAACGGATATGACCGAGTTGGATTATCCCAACTATCGCCAGTTCTTCATTCTTGAATATGCTCAGGATTTACAAGCATCCCGAGGATATGATGCGGAAAAGGCGAGGGCGATTGCCACGCAATCAATCGATATTGCGCTACCGCAGGGTACTCATACACCCGCCAATAAATTATGGTCCATTCAGTCTTTAAATAATGAAGGTGTCACCATCGGCTATTTGTGGGTAGTGTTGAACGGAAATTCGGCCTGGGTATCTGATTTTTGCCTTCTGCCAGCGTGGCGTGGCCGAGGTTTTGGTAAAGCCTCACTAGCCGCGATGGACGCGGCGATCGCGGCGTTAGGTATTTGTGAAGTCGGACTGAGAGTCGCTACGCATAACCCGGTCGCCAAGGCGTTATATCAAAAACAGGGATTCCAGATTACCGGTTTTAACATGCACAAAAGTCTGGTGCCAGCCTCATCGTCAGACTGCGACTAAGCCTATGACGTAAAAAACGATCTCCGACGCCCATTGGCCTCCGGCCCTTATCCCTTGTTCATTCCTGCGCCGCTAAAGTTCAAAAAAAAACGCCGATAGACAAATAGCAGGGAACTCATTGCAAGGGAATGTTGATTACGATAAGGGTCAACACCAGGAGAGCCATAATGGCCAAACAATTAATACAAAAAAAGACAATGAGCACCCGCGCCCAGGTATTGTTAACTGGCGCACTCACCATCGCACTCGGTTTCGCTGTCACCATCGGTGTGCTCAGCTGGCAGTCTAGTCGTGAACAAAAGTCTCTTGCTGAGCGCTATTTACAGCAGATAGCCCAAAGCGAAGCCTTGAGAATTCAACAAGAACTCAACTACGCCCGTGATGTGGCGCATAACCTCGGGCAAGGGCTGGTCGCTTTGCCATCCGCAGGCATTAAAGACCGCGCTGTGGTCGATAAAATGATGGAATATGCCCTGCGGGATAACCCGGAATACCTCTCAGTTTCAGTCATTTTTGAAGAAAATGTGTTTGACGGGCGTGATGCTGAGTTTGCCGATCAGCCGGGTCAGGCACCGAAAGGCCGCTATGCCTGGTTTGTTGACCGCGATCAGGCTGGCAATTACACGATGCATCCTCTGCTTTCTTATCTGACTCCCGGCCAGGGCGATTACTACCTGCTGCCACAAAAGAGCCAGAAAGATACGCTAATCGAACCCTATACCTATGCTTATAATGGCGTCCCAACGCTACTGACGTCAGTTGCTGCACCGATTGTCAGCCAGGGAAAACTGTGGGGTGTCGTCACTTCCGATATTTCTCTTGCGTCATTGCAGCAAAAAATTAATCAGATTAAACCTTGGGAAGGCGGTGGCTACGCGATGTTGCTATCCAGCGCCGGTAAAGTCATCTCTTATCCTGATAAATCCCAAACGAGCAAAGCCTGGCAAGGACCGACTGACAATTTTACGTCTTCAGTGGTACAGCACGACGATGCGATTCTGGGCGAACAGGCGCTGGTGACTTGGCAGCCTGTCACCATCGGAAACAGTACGGAGAAATGGTATTTGGGGATTGTTGCGCCAGTGAGTCAGGTGATGGCCGCGTCTGAGCGCCAGCTAATGAACGCGGTGATCATGATGGTGATTAGCATTCTGTTGGTAAGCGCGCTGTTGGGCTGGGTATTCAGCCGTAAAGTGCTTAAACCAATTGGTGGTGAACCACTTGAAGCCGCAACTATCGCGCTGTCTGTTGCTGAAGGGCGACTGAGTAATGTGATTGACGTGAAAGCCAACGATCGCAGTAGCCTGTTCTTCGCGCTGCATACGATGCAGTCACAACTACGCCAGGTGGTTGGGCAGATCAAAGATGCCAGTGATTCTGTGCGACAAGGTGCCGCGGAAATTGCCAGCGGCAACCTCAATCTTGCCTCGCGTACAGAGCAGCAAGCCGCCGCACTGGAACAAACGGCAGCGAGTATGGAAGAGATCACCGCCACGGTGAAACACAATGCCAACAATGCCCATCAAGCCACAACGTTGACAGAGAATGCCACGAAGATAGCCCAGCGCGGTGAGTCGCTGGTTAGTCAGGTGGTGCAGACGATGTCACAGATTGATGATAGTGCGAAGAAAATTGGCGACATTACCGCCATGATTAACAGTATCGCTTTCCAAACCAATATTCTGGCACTGAACGCGGCGGTAGAGGCGGCGCGAGCAGGAGAGCAGGGTAGAGGGTTCGCCGTCGTGGCATCGGAAGTTCGCAATCTGGCACAGCGCAGCGCCAGTGCAGTAAAAGAGATTGCCGCATTGATCGAGGAATCCAGTCAGCGCGTTGAAAGCGGCGTTAAACTGGTGAATGATGCGGGTAAAACCATGCAGGATATGACGCATGCCGTCAGTTCAGTACAAAGTATTATCGGTGAGATTGTCACCGCATCGGATGAGCAGGCGAAAGGCATAAGCCAGGTAACGATCGCCGTTAATGAAATGGATGGCGTCACGCAGCAAAACTCAGCGCTGGTACAGCAGATGTCTGCGGCAGCCAGTTCGTTGGAAGATCAGTCCATGCTGCTGGCGCAAACGATAGAGCATTTCCGTCTGGAACAGCAGCACACTTTACCTCAGGCGCTTTTAAGATAAAAAGAAATACGATCGCCCGGCGACCCTGAGGTTGCCGGGTAACTCGTCTAGTGTTACAGCGTGGCTAGCGGCGGCCGCGTAAATTTGTATTCGCGGACCATTCGTAAGTTGTGGATGAATCAGGTTTAAATTTATTTTTCTTCTTCTCTGCTCTGGCTTGTTTTGCCACGGCCTCACGTTCCTTCATCAGCTTATCGATATAATCGTCTTTAATATGATTACCTTCAGAGTTGGTTAACGGACGACCCTGTTTTTTTCTCGCCTGATCGAGTAACGTCTTAAGCTGGCGTTGTTCGCTTTCTGTCATGTCTTTCTGAGTCAGTCTAGGCATGGGAATTGACCTGATAAGCGGGTTGGAAAATACATTGTAGAGGAAAACGAACAGAGTCCCAGATAAATCATACCGCGTGTCTTTAACTTGAAGTAGCATGATGAATATAAACGCATAATGGAGAGAAGTAATGTCACCAGAGTTAGTCGTAGCAGCACAGTTTAAGGCTTATAACGAACATGATATAGATGCTTTCATGGTATGTTTTTCGTCGGACTTCAAAGCGTACCGCATGCCGTCAGAAACACCGTCAATGGAAGGAAAAGAGGCGCTGAGAGAGTTTTACGTGAATAACCGATTCAATAACCCAGAACTGAGGGCTGAGCTGGTGTCACGTACCGTATTAGGTAATAAAGTATTTGACCATGAGTTAATTCATGGGCTTTCAGTTGAACCAATAGAAAGCATTGCCGCTTTTGAGGTAGAACAGGATCTTATTAAGACAGCCTGGTTTTTCTTTTCTTAGCAAATGCTCAGCGGAACGGCCAGTTCCCGCCTGTTTATCCATTGGTTCGCATAATACGACCCGTTAAGCAGTTATGCCAACATCATGCGATGTCAGGATGTTGGCTGCCGATAGCATTGGTCATAGTTTCACAGGCAATTAGGCAAAATTGCCTAATGTTACGGCATAGGAAATTGCAGCCGTTTGCTGGCCCGAGTGGGAAAATCTATTGTTATCGGATTGTCAGCCGCAGGGATGATAACTGATGCCAGAAAAAGTGTTTTACGGATGTGGGGATTTGCTCAGCGGAACGGCCAGTTCCTGCGAGCACGTCTTTAGGTTCGCATAATGTATATTATGTTAAATTAACTCTGAGACTTCTTAACTTCACGCTACAACCTAGCTTCTCGAGAAAACAATGCGTTGAAACTTTTGATACCGCCCCTTTTCTACTATTAGCTCCAAAGCGCATTTACTTCATATCATTGGCAGTCCGTGACTTGCGGGTAATTGCGACAGACTAGATTAAGTTTGTTCTTCGGCTCGAAGTCTTTATCCAGCATGCATCGCTGAACATCCGCGGCTTTGCGCAGTGTCGGCACGTAAGGTACCGAGCCCAAAGGCTGCGGATAACTGCATTGATACATCACTGCCAGTGCTTGTTTGCCGTTTTCGATTTCATGAGAAAAATGCCTCGACGCTCCCGCTTTACGCCAACTAATCAAGGAAAACTGACTCACGCCGGAATCCGGCTTAATCGGATGAAACCCTCTATCTGCGACAAAAGGCAGCGCTTCTAGCTGGCGCTGACTCAAAGGATACCCCTGCTCTTGCTTGATGCAGGCTGGGGTAAATCCCTTATTTATTATTGTCTAGCGTGTAAGGAGAGATATGATCTTTCTGGCTTTTTCAAAGTGGTCTAGTTTCATCTCCATGATCCACCATTGAGCGACTTCCATGAGTAATTTCGGATCGTCATTCTTGTTGGCAAAAAAAGCATAAAATGACACGCCAACATTATCTCCTTTAGCCGCAATCTTGGCTTCACATATTCTCACTATCTTCGTCCGGATACTGGCTCTCATAACCTTTCCTTGATGATTACTGAGGATGCTTATATTAGCACTTTGCTGATGTAACCCTGTGTATTGGAGCCAACATCGCCATACTCACATGGCTGCACAACATTGCCGCTCGCTCTGCTTTCTTGTACCCTTCCCTTGCTAACAGCCCAATTCTGAATACAACATCTGAAACTACCGGACTTTTACTACATGACCGCTCATATTTCTAAAGACCCTTTACATGGCGTAACGCTTGAAATGCAAATCAATGCGCTGGTTGACCGTTTTGGCTGGGTTGAGCTGGGTAAACTGATCAATATCAATTGCTTTAAAAACGATCCCAGTGTGAAATCCAGTTTAAAGTTTCTGCGTCGGACACCGTGGGCTCGTGCCGAAGTTGAAGCACTGTATCTTGATTCTCTGGATGATGTCGCTTCCGCCAAATCAGATGATAGTGTCGTTGACCCATGGGCTAATAGTCGCAAAAATAAGAGCTAACCAACGTGAAAAAGCCAGTCGTACTTATTGCTGCTGCGCTTCTACTCGTTAGTTGCGCGTCCAAGCCGCCGAGTTCACTTGTTACCCCTGTTCCTCCCGTTAAACAGCCACTACCAGCCACACCTCAGCAACGTCAGGAACCGGTACGCGGAGTCTGGCTGGCGACAGTTTCCCGTCTTGACTGGCCGCCAGTGGCATCAGTCAATGCCAGCAGCCCTGTAATCCGCATGACTCAGCAGCAGGAGGCGCTGAAAGGCAAATTGGATAAATTGAAAAGCCTCGGTATCAATACCGTATTTTTCCAGATTAAGCCTGATGGCACCGCACTCTGGCGCTCTAAAATATTGCCGTGGTCAGATATGCTGACGGGCCATATCGGTGAGGCTCCTGGTTACGATCCGCTCCAGTTCATGCTGGATGAGGCGCACAAACGCGGCATGAAAGTTCATGCCTGGTTTAATCCCTATCGCGTATCCGTCAACACCAAGCCAGGAACCGTTACTGAGCTAAACCGCACGCTGTCGCAGAATCCGGCTAGCGTGTTTGTGTTGCATCGTGACTGGATTCGCACGGCTGGCGATCGCTTTGTGCTCGACCCTGGAATCCCGGAAGCGCGAAGCTGGATCACCAGTATCGTGGCCGAAGTCGTGGCGCACTACGCTATTGACGGCGTGCAGTTTGATGACTACTTCTATGCTGAATCATCGACCTCAACGCTTAACGATAGCGAAACTTTTAAACGATATGGTCAGGGATTTGGCTCAAAAGCAGACTGGCGTCGACACAATACTCAACAACTGATCGAGCAGGTTTCGCGCACCATCAAGCAGTTGAAACCCGAGGTTGAATTCGGCGTCAGCCCTGCGGGTGTATGGCGCAACCGATCGCACGATGTGGCAGGTTCCGATACACGAGGTGCTGCGGCCTATGATGAAGCCTATGCCGATACCCGCCAGTGGGTGCAACAAGGGCTGCTGGATTATATTGCTCCGCAGCTCTATTGGCCTTTCGCACGTGACGCTGCTCGCTACGATGTGTTAGCAAAATGGTGGGCGGATGTGGTGAAACCTACGAACACGCGCCTTTATATTGGTGTTGCACTGTATAAAGTGGGTGAGCCGTCAAAGAATGAGCCAGACTGGATGATAAAGGGGGGCGTGCCAGAACTGAAAAAGCAGCTCGATTTGAACGACTCTACGCCACATATTAATGGCACGATTCTGTTCAGAGAAAACTACCTTAATCAGCCACAGACTCAGGAAGCGGTTAATTATCTTAAAAACCGCTGGAATCCGATCTGATGGAACCGGTTGTCGAGGCATCCAAAATCTCTGCATCAGTCTTTATATAGACTGAAAACAACACGTAAAGCAGTATCACATTCCCCTATCCTGTGGTTCCCTCTCTGTTTTCCCTCGCTAAAAAGTGCTGTTTCCCCCTGTTGTTACCCCCTTTTTGACTCAAAAATCCTGCGGCTGGCGGATTTTTTTTGCTTATTTAATAAGCATGTAAGATAACCATGGCATCATGATTAGCAATCAATCATTCAACGTGTTGATTTTTATGTGAAAAAATAAAAGTTTCGAAACGAAATAAATCATTGAGTCGGTGACTGAAAAACCCTATATTGGCCGCGTTTTTCTTATAGCAGTTATATGTTTAATTCATTTATTCAACTGTGGTTGCCAGTGAGCACACGGTTGTAGGAGAGATATGATGACGGATAAAGTCCGTATTGACAGTTTAGGTGCGAATTCATTAAACGGAAACAATGAAACCTATTTGGCAAGACAAGCTGAATTTGAATCGAACGTGAGGAGTTATCCACGCAAATTGCCTCTGGCAATTGCGAAAGCTGAAGGCGTGTGGATCACCGATGTTGAGAATAATCAATATCTTGATTGTCTGGCGGGTGCGGGTACGCTCGCGCTTGGTCATAACCATCCTGACGTGCTGCAAAGCATCCAACGTGTCATTACTAGCGGCTTGCCGTTACATACACTTGATCTGACAACGCCGTTGAAAGATCAGTTCTCCGAATATCTACTTTCTTTATTGCCTGGTCAGGGCAAAGAGTACTGCCTCCAGTTTACCGGTCCTTCTGGTGCCGATGCGGTTGAAGCTGCACTGAAACTGGCAAAAAAATACACCGGCCGTTCTGGTGTGATCAGCTTCTCTGGTGGCTACCACGGTATGACGCACGGTGCGCTGTCCGTCACTGGTAACCTGTCACCGAAAGAAGCAGTCGACGGCATGATGCCTGAAGTCCAGTTTATGCCTTATCCGCATCTGTACCGCTGCCCGCTGGGTATTGGCGGTGACGCTGGCGTTAAAGCATTAACTTACTATTTTGAAAACCTGATCAACGACGTTGAGAGTGGCGTACGCAAACCGGCTGCGGTCATTCTGGAAGCCGTCCAGGGTGAAGGCGGCGTTAACCCGGCACCTGCCGAGTGGTTGCAGCGCATCCGTAAAGTGACGCAGGAGCACGGTATTCTGCTGATCATCGACGAAGTTCAGGCTGGTTTTGCACGTACTGGTAAATTCTTCGCCTTTGAACACGCGGGTATTGAGCCAGATATCATCGTGATGTCCAAAGCGGTCGGTGGCGGCTTGCCATTAGCTGTGCTGGGTATCAAGAAGCAGTTCGATGCTTGGGCTCCAGGCCATCACACCGGTACTTTCCGTGGTAATCAACTGGCCATGGCAACTGGCCTGACGACACTTAAGCACCTCAAAGACAATCAGGTGGCAGACAAAGTCGCTGAGCAAGGTGAATGGCTGAAAGCCAAACTGGCTGAGCTGCAAAAACGTTATCCGGTGATTGGTCACATTCGCGGTCTGGGCTTGATGATCGGGATTGAGATGGTTAAACCAGGTGAAGCGCAGGACCACATGGGTTGCTACCCGGCTGACGGTGAGTTGTCTGCTCTGTTGCAGAAAAAATGCTTTGAATCAGGCCTGATTCTGGAGCGCGGTGGCCGTAACGGTTGCGTTCTACGTCTGCTGCCTTCCCTGCTGATCAGCAATGCTGAATTGGAAATCTTCCTGGATAAATTTGAAAACGCCCTGCTTTCTGCTGGCGTGAAGCCAGTCTGAGTGGAGCGAATGACCACGATGTCCCAATTAGTGGAAAAAGAAGCAGTGGAAACAAAAATCAATCCGATTCTGGCTTCTTCTGCGCAGAGTATCGAAGCCTATCAGGAAGCGATTACGCAAAGTAGCCAAGCTGTTATGCAGTGGCTGCAACAACCTGAGATGTATCAGGGAAAAACGGTTGCCGAACTGCGTGAACGCATCACGCTGGATTTTAATCCTCAGGGCCTGGGTAACCAGGCCGCTATCGAGCGTGCGATTGAGTACTTTTTGAAAGACAGCCTGTCGGTACATCATCCACAGTGCGTTGCTCACCTGCACTGCCCGAGTTTGGTGGTCAGTCAGGCGGCTGAAGTCTTGATTAATGCCACCAACCAGAGCATGGACTCCTGGGATCAAAGCCCGTCAGCGACCATCATTGAGATGAAACTGATTGAATGGCTGCGTACTCAGGTCGGCTATCAGTCTGGCGATGCTGGCGTATTCACCAGCGGCGGTACCCAAAGTAACCTGATGGGGCTGATGTTAGCACGTGATGCCTTCTTCGCACGCCAAGGACACTCGATCCAGCAAGATGGATTAGTTGGTAACCTGAAGAAAATTAAAGTGTTCTGTTCTGAAAATGCCCATTTCTCGGTGCAAAAGAACATGGCTTTACTGGGCTTGGGTTATCAATGTGTCACGCTGGTGAAAACCGATCGCTTCGCGCGGATGGATCTGAATGATTTAGCGGAGAAAGTGGCGTTGGCCAAGGCTAACGGCGAGCAGATTCTGGCGATTGTCGCGACGGCGGGAACGACCGACGCTGGCGCGATCGACCCTCTGCGGGCGATCGCAACACTGGCAGCGGAACACCAGATTTGGGTACACGTCGATGCAGCCTGGGGCGGCGCTCTGCTGCTGTCCGAGAAGTATCGTGATTATCTGGACGGCATTGAGCTAGTGGATTCCATTACGTTGGATTTCCACAAACAGTTCTTCCAGACCATCAGCTGTGGCGCATTCTTGCTAAAAGAAGCACGTCATTATGAGCTGATGCGCTATCAGGCCGCTTACCTGAACTCTGAGTTCGACGAAGCGCAAGGCGTACCCAATCTGGTGTCAAAATCATTGCAGACGACGCGCCGTTTTGATGCCTTGAAACTGTGGATGGGTCTGGAAGCGTTAGGCCAACAGCAATACGCGGCGATCATCGATCACGGTGTTACGCTGGCACAGCAGGTTGCACAGTATGTGGCTGAACATGCCTCGCTGGAATTAGTGATGCAGCCTCAGTTGGCAAGTGTTCTGTTCCGCTATCGTCCACAGCAGTTGGCGACAGCAGACGATGCGGCGATTGCATTGCTTAACCAACGCATTGGCGATGCATTGCTGGAGTCAGGGCGTGCCAACGTCGGGGTCACCGAGTTTAACGGCGTTACCTGCCTGAAGCTGACGTTGCTGAACCCAACGGTCAATCTGGATGATGTTAAAATCCTGCTGGCTCTGGTTGAAAGCACTGCACAGCAACTGCTAACAGCGTAATCCCCTGCTCTATCTTGCATCATGAAAGCCGATAATACTCAGTGTGTTATCGGCTTTTTTCTGCGTATTTTTTAATACGAATATCCCGGTTTTTTTGCCAGCGTATCCAAATGTGGTTTGATGATCGGATCGTAAACGTCATCCTTCCAGCGTTCTGGCTGAACTTCGTTAAACGCGACAGAAAGCGAATCGTTAGAAGAACCGAAGTGTTTCTTCAGAACCGCCGCAAGATCTTCAGCAATGACTTTCTTCTCTTCTTCAGACAGGTCTCTTGGGAAGTGTTTGACATCAATATGGGGCATAGGATGATCCTTTTCAGTGATGAAACAGCACGTTGGTTAAGATAGCTAGTGTGCATGAAGACAGCAATAGGATAGCCCCACCCGATGATAAACAACGTGTCTGAAACAAATTGGCCTAAACTCATCGAAGAGTGTCATTCAGGCCACTGTTAGCGATCTGCCAGATTCTTATACTGATCCTATTTGGCGCGTACCAACGCAACCCGTTCACCTGATATAGGAGCAATAAGATGAAGATAACGCAGATTCGCAATGCGACATTACAACTGGAATTTGGTGGGAAAACGTTTCTGATTGACCCGATGTTGGCGCCAAAGTCGACCTATCCGGGTTTCCCAGGAACAGCAAACGATCATTTGCGAAACCCACTGGTCGATCTTCCCTTGTCTTTAGCCACCATTCTGGATGTTGATGCCGTAATCGTGACACATACGCACCTCGACCATTGGGACGATGCGGCGATTGACGCTATCCCGAAAACGATGCCGATCTTTAGCCAAAATACACAAGATGCCGGTATCATACGCCGCGCGGGTTTTACCTCGGTGCGTGTATTGGATGAGCAGACGGAATATGATGGAATCACGCTGATAAAAACGTCTGGTCAACATGGTTCTGATGAAACCTATGCCAATCCACAACTGGCGGAACGGCTGGGTGAAGTTTGCGGCATCGTTTTCCGGCATACTCATGAGAAAACGTTTTATCTGGCAGGCGATACCGTCTGGAATCAGCATGTTATTGATGCCTTGACGCATCACACACCTGATGTGGTGGCGCTGAATATCGGTAATGCCACTATCCCCGGTTTAGGTTCGATTATCATGGGAAAAGAGGATGTACAACGCGTTCATCAGATCGTACCTAACGCGACGATAGTCGCTACACATATGGAAGCGGTGAATCATTGCCTCCTGAGTCGTGTCGAACTGCGTGATTATCTGCGTGAAGAAAAGCTTCAGTCCATCGCGCACGTACCAAATGATGGTGAATACGTGCAATTCTGAACCGAGAAGCAACCGAAACATATTGATCTTTAACGAGGGCTATTATGGCTTTGCTAACCGTTGCGGTGGTTGTCTGCGAAAATTTTAGCCCGTTTCATTTATCAATACCGAGTATGGTTTTCAGTGACATGCTCTATGAAGAAAAACAGTTTGCGCTTTTTTTCTGTGCAGAAAAACCGGGCATGGTTGCTTCTGAACACGGTTTTTCCATCAACGTTGAGCACGATTTTTCCGCATTGGAAAAAGCCGATTTGATTATCGTTCCCTATTGGAACCACCCAGATACACGCCCTACTGCGTCGCTTCTGGATGCATTACGTGCAGCCGAATCCCGTAGAGCACAGATCGCTGGGTTATGTCTGGGCACCTACGTGCTGGCTTACGCTGGGTTGTTAGATGGCCGCCGTGCCTCGACACACTGGGCGTTTGAGCAGGATTTTATCGTCCGTTTTCTGGATGTGCAGTTGGATACCAACGCGCTCTATGTTGAAGATGGACGTCTGATCACGTCTGCGGGCACGGTAGCGGCAATTGACTGCTGCCTTTATTTGGTTCGCCAGCATTGCGGTAGCGCTATTGCTAACCGTGCCGCCCGCCGCCTGGTTATTCCGCCTTATCGGGAAGGCGGGCAGGCTCAATTTATTGAGCATCCGGTGCCGGAAAATACGCGGGATAGCAAAATCAATCAGTTGCTAGATTATCTGCGCAGCCATCTCCGTTCACCCCACTCTTTGGATGCCCTGGCGAGCCGGGTGCAGATGAGTCGCAGAACATTTACCCGGCATTTCTTCCGTGCCACGGGAATGACGGTCAGCGACTGGTTAACGGCAGAACGGCTTCGCCATAGCCAGGTATTACTGGAATCAACATCCCACTCAATCGAAGCGATTGCCGATAGCGCGGGATTTCAGTCAGCGGTGACATTTCGCCAGCACTTTAAGCAGCGTTTTAGCGTGAGCCCAACCGACTGGCGTAAAACGTTTCAGGATAAAAGCAACATCCACTAACTCTTGTTTCGCACACCGCTTTCTGGCCGCGCCACCACTCGAATAACCTCTAGCATATTCTGAGCGATCGGGCAGAAGCCAGCATGACTCAATTGCTATCTCATAGTGCAAGCGCATCATGATGCATCAGCTCATTCGTCATGATGGTTCTCTTACATAAGTAATTCATATCATTTGATTTAATTACCGGATGAATAAATAAATTTTTTTTACCTTTAATCGATACGCAGAGAAGGTGAACTTTCCTGCCGTACGGGAAAATCTGGCGTAAGAAAATATTATTTCACCTATTTGGCAAGGTATTAGAGAACGACCGGTTAGAAAAATTGGCGCGTTTTATGCTTTAACTCTCCTGCCATTATGTAACTAAGGAGAGTGTTTTGATGAATTTTTTAATCAATGAAAGCGACGTGTTAAACCCGAAACGCAGAGCATTATTAAAACTTTCTGGCGCACTGCTGGGGTCTGCGGCGATAACAACGGGATTAAGTTCGCGGGTTTTTGCCGAAACTCAGCCTGAAAATGCAGCATTTGCCGCACCGTCGACCAATAACCCGATCCGTATTAATTTTAATGAAAATCCACTGGGTATGTCGCCCAAGGCGCAAGCTGCTGCTCGTGATGCCGTTGTGAAAGCCAACCGCTACGCAAAAAATGAAATTTTGATGCTTGGTAATAAACTGGCAGCGCATCATCAGGTGGAGGCTCCTTCTATTTTACTGACGGCGGGATCGTCGGAAGGCATCCGAGCGGCGATCGAAGCCTACGCGTCGCTGGATGCACAGTTGGTTATTCCTGAATTAACCTACGGTGACGGCGAGCACTTTGCCAATATTGCCGGAATTAAAATCACTAAAGTCAACATGCTCGACAACTGGGCGTTTGATATTGAAGGGCTAAAAGCCGCCGTTGCCCGTTACTCTGGCCCCTCCATCGTTTATCTGGTCAATCCTAATAACCCTACTGGCACGATTACGCCAGCGGATTTAATCGAGCCGTGGATTGCCAGTAAGCCTGCGAATACGATGTTCATCGTCGATGAGGCCTACGCCGAGTTTGTCAATGATCCTCGTTTTCGCTCTATTTCACCGATGATTACCCAAGGCGCAGAGAACATTATTCTGCTTAAAACGTTCTCTAAAATACATGCCATGGCCGGTATGCGCGTTGGGTATGCCGTCGCACATCCCAATGTCATTGCGTTGCTGGGGCGACATGTCGCGGGCGAGAAAATCAACTTCAGCGGCGTGGATGCCGCATTGGCATCGATGGACGATCGGGCATTTATCACCTACAGCAAAAAGAGTAATGACGTGTCGCGTCAAATCCTGCTGAAAGCGTTAGATGACCTAAAGCTGCCGTACTTGCCGTCTGAAGGAAATTTTGTTTTTCACCAGTTAGTCGTCCCACTTAAGGATTACCAAAAACATATGGCGGATGCAGGCGTACTGATCGGTCGCGCGTTTCCTCCGGCAGATAACTGGTGCCGCATTTCGCTAGGTACACCGCAGGAAATGCAGTGGGTCGCGGATACCATGCGCGAATTCCGTCGCAAGAACTGGATTTAACTCTCCATCATACCGATCTTGTCGCTCCACTATGGCGCGGCATGCTGTATCCCAGGCTTGTATGCCTCGATCGGTATTCGACTTCCGCCCCTCTCTCTGAGGGGCAATAATTCCTGAACCACCGTTGTTGCAACCAGAGTAACACTTGACCCACGGGGAATTGCGCGGCTAAATGAACCCATGCCTTTCATTATTTATATTGATATCAGGCACAAGCAGAACATGAAAACGGTCAGGGAGAAAAGAGCATGATTATTTTTGTTACCGGTGCAACCGCTGGGTTTGGTGAGTCAATTACCCGTAAATTTATTAGTGCGGGCCATAAAGTGATCGCGACGGGCCGCCGTCAGGAACGTCTGGATGCGTTGAAGGTGGAGTTGGGTGAGGCGTTGTATACGCTAAAATTAGACGTGCGCGATCGTCAGGCGATAGAACAGGCGGTTTCCTCTCTGCCTGCTGAATGGCGGGCGATTGATGTGCTGGTGAACAACGCAGGTCTTGCGCTGGGTCTGGAACCGGCACACAAAGCATCGGTAGACGATTGGGAAAATATGATCGATACCAACAACAAAGGACTCGTGTTTATGACGCGCGCGCTGCTGCCTGACATGGTAGATCGCAATATCGGTCACGTCATTAACATCGGTTCCACCGCGGGAAACTGGCCTTATGCCGGCGGTAACGTGTACGGTGCCAGCAAGGCATTCGTACAGCAGTTTAGCCTGGGGTTACGAGCCGATCTGTCTGGCACCCGAATCCGCGTGACGAATATCGAACCAGGTCTGGTTGGTGGAACCGAGTTTTCGGCCGTACGTTTCAAAGGTAACGATGAAAAGGTGAACAAAACCTATGACAACACCACGCCGCTGACGGCCGAAGATGTATCTGAGGCTGTTTTCTGGGTTGCCACCCTGCCTGCCCACGTCAATATCAACACGCTGGAAATGATGCCAGTCAGCCAATCTTTCGCCGGTTTAAGCGTACACCGCGAAGGCTGATAGCCAATTACAGCATGAAGACCCAGGGCATAGACGCAAGCTTTATGCCCTTTTCTCTTCCCTTTTGGCGCAATGCCGTGCGGTTATAGTGCCGTTGAAGCGAAGGATGTATACTTCTCGTTATAGGCAACCTTTCGTTTTGCACGACGCGCGAAGGTTACAGGGAACGGCGGTCGCCTTTTGTTGTCTATCGCTTGCCGTGCGCGTGCTATCGTTTGCGGCATCGGCGTTTGTTTTTATCATTCGTTCTGTCAAGGTGAAACATGAACCACTACTCTTTTTCCTCTTTGATTCGGGCCTTCATCCCGCTTTCTCTGGTTATCGTTTCTGCTGCCTGGCAGCCTGCCGCACTGGCTGATACGCGTCACATCATTGTCGATTCTGGCGACAGCGCGTTGTCTAAAGAAGCAGCGCGTCAAAGCAAAGAGCAATGGGACTCAACCCGCTCACTGCGTAACAAAGTGAACAACCGCGTTGAGAAAGAATTCGATAAAACCGAAAAAGCCATTGATGGGCGTGAAAAATGCAATGCCAGCTATAACGTCAATGCTTACTGGGAAAACACGACCGAACGCTGCCTCGATCGTAGTACTGGTCGTCCGGTTACCCCATGATTCTTTACCCACGCCTCCCAGCGTGGGTGTTTCGCTTTTCCCTTCGTATTACAGCAAATTCGCCCGATCTCAAAAGGTGACATCTCCTTTCAATTCAACGATTATCGCTATATCGTAGCAACGCGCATTTTTATCCCAAATGGAGTGCATCAGGATGAATATGGATTTAGCACGGTTGTTTTTACGCCCTTTTCACATCAAACGGTGGGGCGTGTTCATCATGTGTTTACTGATCAGTTCGTGCGTAAGCACGTACCCAGAGACGGATAACATCACGAATATTACCAACGATCGCGGAACGATTATTGCCGAGTCCAATACCTACGTTTACACCTTCCCCGACGCAAAAGCTCAAAAAGAATATCAGGACTATTACGCGTTTTATCGTGATTACAAAGACATCATCCTTGGCGTGAGGGTCGATTTTTCTCTCCGTAACGGTCAAGTCTACGCAAGATATAAAAACGTGATTGATACTCGCCGATTGACCAAAGAGCAAGAAGTTGATTTACGCGAACTCTTCGCGGCAAACATTCCCACGGCAATGGGAAAAGGTGAAGTCACGTTTAGCGCTAACGGCACATTCAGTAAGAAAGAGGGGTCATCGATCGGCCTGACCCAAAATGGACGTTTACCGCAGCCTATTCCTGTGGTTATCAACAGCAGCGATAACTCCGGCAAAGAGGTGTTGCTTGCTCCCCTCATGATTCCTGCTATCGTCCTTTTCCCTCTGTTTATGATGTACGGCTGCGCCACTGGCCCCTGTGTTTAACGTGCTTTGGCCATCATTGATGGCCTGATTCCTCAGCATTTTCGCGTTATCTTCATCGTTTGATATACTCAAAGAGACTTTTTTCAGAGCAAAGGATCAAAAGATGAAAAAAACCGTCATTTTTGGTGCCGCGTTACTCTTGGTCGCTCCGTTGGCTGCACAGGCATCTTGCGAGAGCGTGAAAGCGGATATTGCCCAGAAAATCATCGCCAATGGCGTACCTGAATCCGGTTTTACGCTGGATATTGTCCCGAACGATCAGGTGAGTCAGGCTGGTGGTCAGGTGGTTGGTCACTGCGAAAGTGATTCACACAAAATTGTTTACACCCGCCATGCCGAAGGTGATGTCAATACGGAAAGTATGCCTGTGCCAACAGAAGGCCAGCCGACAACCACACCGTAACTCTTCCTCTGGAGAGTCAAAAGGCGCTTTCGCGCCTTTTCTTTTATCGCTATTTTTTTCCGTTTTCGGTATGTCCCGGCCGCTGATTTGCGGGAATCATTCTGGCAGAAAGCAGCGTAATAGCCGCGATGAGCGCGGAAACGATGAATACGCCATGGATTGACGAAGCAACTTGCGATGCCAGCGTATCGAGCTGGTTTGCACTCAGCAAAACGCGTTTGGCTGGGTCCATGAGCGTTTGGAGCGGATCGCTCACTTCCGGCAATCGCCAATGCAGGTTGATGTTCAACGTGGCGCCAAGAATTGCCGTCCCCAAGGCCGACCCCAGCATACGGGTAAACATGGCGGAGGCCGTCGCAATGCCGCGAATGGAGTAGTCCACCGAGTTTTGTATTGAGACCAGAAACGTGGTGCTACTTAACCCCATTCCCGAACCGATCAAAAATGCCGCGAGCCGGGCCCACATGAGATTGCTATCTGGTTGAACGGTTAGCAGCGTCAGACTGCCGATAATCAGTATGATACCGCCGCACATCGCCGTAAACCGGTATGACGTCCACAGCATTAAGCGCCCACTCAGCGTGCTGGCCAGCGGCCAGCCAATTGACATCATCGCCAGTATGCTGCCCGCCTCTAACGGGGTTCTACCCATGACACCCTGAATAAACGTCGGTAAAAAGGCACTCACGCCCATCATGGCAGCCCCGACAACTAATCCGCCGAGATTGCCAGCGATAATGACCCGATTGCGCCACAGAGCTAACGGGAATAGCGGCTCTGCCGTACGTTTCTCCTGTCGAACCAGTAAGATGCTGCCTACGACGAAGATTGCGAGCAGCGGAATCACCCAATAACCAAACACCTCCGCCTGTAGCAATGCCATCAGCAAGCTGGCGACGGAGACTACTAGATAAAATGCCCCAACCCAGTCCAATTTATGTTGGCGCACTGCATTGATCGTTGGTAGATAGCGAGCCAGCAGGAAGATCGAAAATATCCCGATTGGTACATTGACCCAGAAGACTAGCGCCCAGTTGAAATGTTGTACGATAAATGCTCCCAGCAGCGGGCCGATGATGGCGGAAACACCCCACACGCTGGATAGATAACCTTGAATTTTCGGGCGTTCGGTTGAGCTGTACACATCGGCGACAATGGTGAAAGCAATTGGCGTAATCGCGCCTGCACCCAGTCCTTGCAAGGTTCGGAAGACAATCAGCCAGCCCATCTGCGTGGAGAATCCGCACAGAATCGATCCCAGCAGAAACACAACCATGCCAAAAAAGAAAACCTTTTTACGACCGTATAGATCGGCCAATCGACCATAGATTGGAATACTGATCGACTGTGTCAGCAAATAGCCTGCAAAAACCCAACCTAGTAGAGAAAATCCACCTAAATCCGCGATGATAGTGGGCAACGCTGTGGCGACAATGGTTACCTCAATCGCTGCCGTGAACATAGCCAGCATACAGGCAATTAAAATCCAATGACGATGTGGGACAGGTGTTGGTTTCTGGTTATTCTCTGTTTTCATTATATTTTCAGGATAAGAAGAAAAACTGCCTGTGAGTATAACAGGTGGCATGGCGGAGAAAATTTATTCCCGCAGAGATGCGGGAATAGAAAATGGGGGAAATTAATCGCTGACGGCAGAAAGATCGATATAAGGCGAGAGATCCCGTTGCTCAGCGCGGGGTAAGTAAGGTAATTCGCCCAGTTGCGGTGCCGGGATTTTTTTGCGCAGAACATGAATAATTTCTGCGTAATTCGCCAGACCAGGATTAATGCGGTTAGCAACCCAACCGACCAGCGGTAATCCGTCATTGATGATCGCCTGCGCTGTCAGCAATGCATGGCTGATGCAGCCCAGCTTGATGCCAACAACCAGCACAACGGGTAGTTGTTCCTGTACTACCCATTCGGAGTATGGCCGCAGATCGTTCATGATGGTTCGCCATCCACCCGTGCCTTCAACCACTACGATATCGGCGGTTTCGCTCATATGGCGTAGACCTTGCGTCATCGTGCAGTAATCAATCGCTTCTTCACTGGCGCTGATTTCATCTTCTCGCAGTGCGATGGGGTTAACCATGTTATAGGGTAATTCCAGCGTAGAGGCTGCCTGTAGCAACAGCGCATCTTTATTACGCAAACCCGCTTCGGTCTCTTCGCACCCTTTTGCGATCGGTTTGTAGCCCGCCACCGATTTACCTGCCAGCGCCAGTTTTTGCAATAGCGCCTTGGATACCACCGTTTTGCCAACGGCGGTATCAGTACCAGTGACAAAAATACGTTTCAACATGGGATAACTCCAGACCACCTAAATACAACAAAACAAGCACAGCTAAATGCTTTCCAAGCGTGAAAGTCTAGGCTATGCCTCATTCGGGCGGTTTGCGTTAGCGCAATGTTTTGTTGCTCTACACCTTTATGGTTATCCCTGTAGCAATTTAACCAGCAGCGATCCATTGTAGAGCGCATCTTTTACCAGTGCTGCGCCGGGCATCGTACCTTGATTGTAGAACTGGGTCGCTTCCACCTGGATGTTGTTACTATAGGGTGGGAATGACTGTTGTTGAATACAACCTAAAATGGCGGGATGCAAAATGCTGGCCGCTTTGTTCAAGGGGGAACCAACCAGAATTTTATCGGGATTGAAGAGATTCACCATAATGGCAACAATGCGGCCCACGTTATTACCCACATCATTAATAATGTCTTTGGCTAATTGATCGCCATTTAGCGCCGCATCACACAGGTTCTCAACGCTGAGCGGTGAACCGTGTAAGAGTGAACTCATGGAGGTATTCATGCGTTGCTGCGCCAGTTCCAGCATGTTTGCCGTGCTGGCGACAGTTTCCAGGCAGCCGTGATTGCCGCAATAGCAACGTTTACCATAAGGGTCGACCTGCGTATGCCCTATTTCGACCAAATTTCGGCTTCCCGCGTGCAGAATACGCCCGCCGGTAATCACTCCCGCACCGACGTTATGGTCGATCACCACCTGAATCACATTTTGGCAATCGCGTGATGCGCCGTACAGCGCTTCGGCCATTGTCCAGGCGCAGATATCGTGCTGCAAATACACGGGCAAGCCCGTGCGCTGTTCTAGTGCCGGACCAATTGCCATTTCCTCAACGTCATAAAACGGCATCCGGTGAATAACACCCTTGCTCGCATCAATCATGCCTGGTGCGGTAATCGCGATGGCTGTTAATCGCTCCAGCCGTTTTTGGTGTCGAATAAAAAATTGGTCGATTTCATTCAAAATGCGATCGAGCAGCGGTCGCGGCGCTTCTGTGGGAAGCGGAATCTCTTCCTCCACAACCAGCTTACTGCTGAGATCGCGTAGCGCTAACAATAGAGTATTGTGGCTGATACGTGCTGAAAGATAGTGCCAGGCTTGGGTATCCAAAATCAGGCCGATAGCGGGACGCCCCCTGCTGCCAACATCCTGGTATTCCGTTTCCTGTACCAAATGAGCTTCCAGCAGTTCACGGACGATTTTGGTAATACTGGCGGGCGCGAGCTGAGCGCGTTTGGACAGTTCGATACGTGATATCGGGCCGTACTTATCGATCAGCCGATACACTGCTCCGGCATTCATTTGTTTGATTTGATCGATGTGTCCTGGTTGACCGTCGGCTATCACAAACCTGGCTCCTACGCATTATATACCCGTCATACTTCAAGCTGCATGTGCGTTGACTCCGATACTCGGTCCACTTGCGTGGACCTCGCCCCGTAAGGGCCGCTGCAAGCAGCGTTCAAACCTGCCTCTGGCAGATTTGTCAGTCACCCGAATCACTTACCTGAGTAAGCTCATCGGGATTCCTTCCCTTGCCGCCTTCTACACCCCGAATTATTTAGGGTATATCTGGCACAGCTGTTGAAAAATTTATCTTTATTATCGCAGCATGACTATTTTTCACGCTGCAAAATAAAAAAACTGCGGGTATGGTGGGGCTTTTCACTAAACTCGTCAAATATTTGATTCGTTATGTGATTTAGCACGCATATTTTAACGATTATCCGCCCAGCATCAGCGACATAAGCATGTTAGCTGCCGCACTTTGTGGGTGATGTCGCGCTGTAACCAACCAGACTTCCGTTGTGGCGTCGTCTTCTTCCAACAACAGATATTTCACCCCATCAACCCGAATACGCAAGAATGATGCAGGCAAAATAGATACGCCCAACCCTGCCGATACCAATCCAACAATGGTCATCGCCTCGCCGACTTCTTGCGTGATGTAGGGGCTGATGCCATAGCGTTTCAGCAGCGTTAGCGTATCGTCATACAGTGCAGTTCCGACCGCGCGAGAGAAGAAAACGAACGGCTCATTCGCCAACTGTGTGATGTTTATCGCACGTCCTGCTGCTTGCAGCGCTAACGGATGAGATTCCTGCACCACGGCGATGAGCGGTTCACGCAACAACAGTTGATGATCCAACGCATCAGGCAATGGGTTATTGCGCATAATGCCAATATCGAGCTTACCGTTCAGCAGCGGTTCTATTTGCTGTTTGGTATTAAGCTCCATCATCTGAATATGGACTTCCGGGTGTGTTTGGCGAAAACGCAGCAGGCTACTGGAAATCTTTTTGATAAACGGTGCGGATGACGTAAAACCGATCGTTAATTCTCCAATCTCGCCGCGTTGAATACGGGACGCCCGCTCTGCCGCCTGATCAACCTGGCTGATGATTGACCAGGCTTCTTTCAGAAACATCGTGCCCGCCGGGGTGAGCTGAACATTACGGTTGTTACGCGCTAAAAGTTTTGCTCCCACCTGCTCTTCCAGAATTTGAATCTGTTGACTCAGTGGCGGTTGTGAAATACGTAATCTTTCCGCGGCGCGCCCGAAATGTAGCTCTTCGGCGACTGCAATAAAATAGCGAAGGTGACGTAGTTCGATATTCATATTTTAAAAATATCAATCATGATTACTAATATATTATACAAAATAATATCACTCTTCTATGATCGCTTCATTGTTGTTTTACGCCTGATTTACCTTTTCCGGTAAGGAATCATTGTGAGTAACCTGCCATCTTCGGCACCAAATGATTGGCCTATTTCTACGGTTAACGGTGCGGATGATATTGTCCCGAAACCCTCTGCTAAAACGCCTTATATCACGCGCGGTACACCGCAATTTATGCGTGTCACGCTGGCGCTATTTTCTGCCGGATTAGCCACGTTTGCCTTGCTATATTGTGTACAACCCCTGTTGCCGGTGCTATCTCAGGATTTTGGTATTTCGCCAGCAACCAGCAGCCTGTCGCTTTCTGTTTCAACGGTGATGTTGGCGTTTGGGCTACTGTTCACCGGCCCACTCTCTGACACGCTGGGTCGTAAAAATGTGATGGTCGTGTCGCTGATGCTGGCAGCAATCTGTACCGTGATTTGCGCGTTCATGACCAGTTGGAACGGCGTATTGATTATGCGAGCGATGATCGGCCTGTCGCTAAGTGGCGTCGCCGCCGTCGCGATGAGCTACCTGAGTGAAGAAATTCACCCCAGCGTACTGGCATTCTCGATGGGGTTATATATCAGCGGTAACTCGATCGGCGGGATGAGTGGACGTTTAGTCAGCGGCGTATTAACGGATTATTTCCCGTGGCGGGTTGCCATCGGTACGATCGGCGTACTGGCGCTCATTGCGGCGATAACGTTCTGGCGCATTCTGCCGGAATCACGCCATTTCCGCTCCGGTTCACTGCGTCCAAAAACACTGCTGCTGAATAGCAAACTGCACTGGCGCGATGCGGGCTTGCCGCTGCTGTTCCTTGAGGGATTTTTGCTGATGGGCGCGTTCGTTACCCTGTTTAACTACATCGGGTATCGGCTTTTAGCTTCGCCATACTTGCTCAGCCAGGCTGTGGTTGGTTTACTTTCCGTGGTCTATCTCACTGGAAGTTACAGTTCACCAAAAGCTGGCGCGTTGACTTCCCGCTACGGACGCGGCCCGGTGCTAAGTGTTGCGATCCTTCTGATGCTGACAGGACTGGGAATAACGGCACTGACACCCGTATTCGCTATCTTTGGCGGGATGATGCTCTTTACCGCCGGCTTTTTTGCTGCTCACTCGGTGGCTAGCAGTTGGATTGGCCAACGGGCAAGACGTGCCAAAGGACAGGCTTCATCCATGTATCTTTTTTCTTACTATCTGGGGTCGAGCCTAGCTGGTACGTTGGGGGGATTCTTCTGGCATTCATTTGGATGGATGGGGATTACCGTGTTCCTTGCGACGCTCTTATTCCTCGCACTGGGAGTCAGCCTGATACTAAAACGCCGCTTTTAAACCCTTTTCTTATAGGAGTTTACCTAACTAGGGTAAACTCCTCGTTACATTTTCCCTAATGCCCTGCTTGAAAATAATGATAATCACGATTGCTGAAGTGTGCATTTAACAGTATAAATATAAGTATGTTGTAACTAAATTGAGTTTATCTATGAATCGCTACGCACTAATCGATCGCATGAACCGCTGTTTCCAAACCTTAGAGACAAAACTAGCCGTGATGCAGAAACAATTCTCTGCGTATCGACTGCTGGCAGGCCGCGTCTACACTCTTCCCCATGTGGAAAAAGGAACGGAGCACGATCCTATCGAGCATATCGCCGTCACGCAGTACGTTGGACAAGAGGCTCGTGATAAAGGGCTAGAACATTTTCAGCGTCTGTTCATTCACCACTACCCGGAAACGCTCAGCAGTAAAAGCGCAATACGCTTGCCGGGCGCACTCTGCTTTTCCGTCAACGCTTCGCAGTATCAGCAGGCACAGTTGCTCATTGCGGAAATTAACGCACTGAAAAAAGAGCTGGAGCAGATTATTACCGTCGAGTCGGGGCTAGAGCCGGAACAACGCTTTGAGTTCGTCCACACACATTTGCAAGGATTGATCACGCTTAGCGCTTATCGTTCGCTGACTCTCATAACGAACCCGGCGTCAGTCCGGTTTGGCTGGGCGAATAAGCACGTCATCAAAAATATGACGCGTGTGGAACTGCTGGAGAAACTGACCAAAAGCCTGAACGCAGCAAAGCATGCGGCACCATATACCAAAGCGCAGTGGATTGAGCATGTAGAACAGGAGATGGATGCCGTATTGCCGCTGCCGGAAGAGGCGATATTGAAGATCAAGCGTCCGGTGAAAGTGCAGCCCATCTCGCGTGTGTGGTATCCCGATCAGCAGAAACAAGTACAGCATCCCTGCCCGTCTCCTCTGCTCGTACTTTGTCAGCAGGAATCCGGCGGCGAGGTACCGATCATCGGCGAACTGAATCCTTATGACGCCAACAACATCAAACATAAGCACAAACCGAAAGCAGCCGAACTGCGCTTGCTCATCCCGCGTTTGCATCTGTATACCGATGCACCGGAATAAAAAAAGCCTGCGAATAGACATCGGCAGGCTATGTGATAATACGCTGACTACAGCGGCATTATTTCTTTAGGCTACCGACCATTTCTTCTGGTCGGACCCACTCATCGAACTGCACTTCAGTGAGATAGTTCAGTTTGAGCGCCGCCGCCTTCAGCGTCAGCCCTTCTTTATGCGCTTTTTTGGCAATCTCTGCCGCTTTGTCATAGCCAATATGCGTGTTCAGCGCAGTTACCAGCATCAACGATTCGTTTAACAGTTGGGTGATGCGATCGTGGTTAGGCTCAATCCCCACTGCACAGTGCTCATCGAAGCTCTTCATACCGTCAGCCAGCAGGCGAATCGATTGCAGAAAGTTATGAATCACCATTGGGCGGTATACATTCAGCTCAAAGTTACCAGAAGCTCCACCGATATTCACGGCGACGTCATTGCCCATCACCTGGCAACACAGCATTGTCAGCGCTTCACACTGGGTCGGGTTGACCTTGCCCGGCATGATTGAACTGCCCGGTTCGTTTTCAGGAATACTCAGTTCACCGATGCCACAGCGCGGGCCAGATGCCAGCCAACGCACATCGTTAGCAATCTTCATTAACGATGCTGCCAGCCCCTTCAAGGCACCATGCCCATGAACCAGCGCGTCACAGGTCGCCAGCGCTTCAAATTTATTCGGTGAGGTAACAAATGGCTGGCCAGTGAGTTCCGCCAGTTCCGCTGCTACACGTACCGCATATTCAGGATGCGTGTTTAGTCCGGTTCCTACCGCCGTACCGCCCAGTGCCAGCTCGCAAATATGCGGCACGCTGTTTTCGATGTGCTTCAGGTTATGCTGCAACATCGCTGCCCAGCCGGAGATTTCCTGCCCTAGCGTCAGCGGCGTTGCGTCCTGTAAATGCGTACGACCGATTTTGACAATATCCTTAAACTGCTCAGCCTTCGATGCTAGCGTCGCGTGCAATACTTTCAGTTCAGGAATCAGATGTTCGTTGATCGCAACCACGGCAGCAACATGCATCGCCGTCGGGAACACGTCGTTAGAGCTCTGGCTTTTGTTGACATCATCGTTCGGATGAACCAGCCGATTGTTGCCTCGCTCTCCCCCCAGTAGCTCACTGGCACGATTAGCCAGCACTTCATTCATATTCATATTGCTTTGCGTGCCAGACCCCGTCTGCCAGATCGCTAACGGAAATTCTCCCGCGTGTTTATCCGCTAACACTTCATCCGCTGCCTGAATAATCGCATTCCCTCGATCGGCAGGCAGAAGCGCGAGGTCCATATTGACACGGGCCGCCGCACGCTTGGTTTGCGCCAGCGCATAAATCAGCGCTTGTGGCATTTTCTCTTCAGAAATACGGAAATGCTCCAGTGACCGTTGCGTCTGAGCTCCCCATAAACGTTCAGCAGGAACATCAATTGGCCCCATTGAGTCTTTTTCACTACGCGTCGTGCTCATTACCTTTCCTCCTTAAAACACAGATTCAAATAATAGAAGACATCGAATCACATCGCTGGGCCTATTCTGATAACACTGACTGGCCTATAACACTTATTGTGTCTACTAACACGGTCTGGTATCGCGCTACATAAAACATTACCATGAAGCGAAGAAGATGCAGTGTATTCATAATCATTCAAGTAGTTAACAGCTGGCATCACAAAAATTAACAATTTAATGCAATAGCAGGGAGCCGACATGCAAAAAATGCTCAATAGTGTCCAGCACTACGCCTGGGGCAGCAAGCACGCCTTAAATGAGCTTTATGGCATTGATAACCCTAATGATTTACCGATGGCAGAACTGTGGATGGGCGCCCATCCCAAAAGTAGTTCAGCGATTATTGATGAAAAAGGCAACACTCGCAGCTTACGTGACGTCATTGCCGAAGACGCCATAACTCATCTTGGCGCAGCGGTTACACAGCGTTTTGGTGAATTACCCTTTTTATTTAAAGTGTTATGCGCAGAGCAACCGCTCTCCATTCAGGTTCATCCAAGTAAATCAGCAGCAGAACAAGGCTTTGAGAAAGAGAATGCCGCTGGCATCCCGCTCGATGCGGCTGAAAGAAACTATAAAGATGCCAATCACAAACCAGAATTGGTCTACGCGTTAACGCCTTTTCAGGCGATGAACGGGTTTCGAGAATTATCTGAAATTGTGCATCTACTCGAGCCGATAGCCAGTGCACATCCGTCAATCGTCGCGTTTTTACAACAGCCCGACGCGAAGAACCTCGCCATGCTGTTCACCAATCTACTCAGTATGGAAGGCGAACAAAAGTCACGTGCACTCGGCGTATTGAAAGCCGCGCTAAACAGTCAGAACGGTGAACCTTGGGCGACGATCCGCGCGATTACACACTATTATTCCGATGACAGCGGGTTGTTCTCCCCGCTACTACTAAACGTGATTACGCTTCAGCCTGGCGAAGCCATGTTCCTGTTTGCTCAAACGCCACATGCCTACCTGAAAGGCGTGGCATTAGAAGTCATGGCGAACTCGGATAACGTGCTGCGTGCGGGATTAACGCCGAAATACATTGATATTCCAGAGCTACTGGAAAATGTCGTGTTTGAAGCCAAACCAGCAAACCAATTACTGACGACGCCGCAGCGCCAAGGTAATGAACTCAGCTTCCCTATCCCTGTGGATGATTTTGCTTTTTCACTGCACGAGCTGAGCGAAAATCCACAAACGCTCAGCCAAAACAGTGCTGCTGTTGTATTTTGCGTTGACGGTCATGCCGTCCTGCAAAAAAATGAGCAGCGACTCTCGCTACGCCCAGGAGAATCCTGCTTTATTTCCGCCAGTGAGTCACCGATAACGGTTGAGGGACAAGGGCGTCTCGCTCGCGTATTTAACCGATAACGCGTTCCGTACACTGTTGTTACACGTGTATCGCATGAAAAATTATCTGCGTTTCGCGTTGAAAACGCGCATTTTTTACTAAAGGATGAATAAAGATGAAGAAATCGCTAGTCGCCGTAGGCGTTATTGTTGCTCTGGGCGCCATCTGGACCGGTGCATCCTGGTACACCGGCAAGCAATTGGCTCAGCAGATTGATGGTTTTACCGATACGTTGAATACCCAGATTAAACAAGCCTACCCAAACTCAGGGTTGAAAGTCGTTTATCGTGACTATCAGGGTGGCGTATTCAGCAGCACGCTAGCCTATGTATTACAAAGCGATGGCACAGCAAAAGGCACACAATTCCTTGCGCCTGGTGAAGAACTTGTCTTCAACGAAACGGTCTCTCATGGGCCGTTCCCGTTGGCACAGCTCAAGAAATTCAACCTCGCACCGGCGATGGGCTCTGTCCATACCGAGTTGGCTAACACGCCAGCCGTCAAAGCCTGGTTTGAATTGACTAAAGATAAGCCGTTCTTTACGGCAGAAACCCGCGTCGCCTACAGCGGTGACACACAGTCACTCATTACGCTGGTGCCGATCGACCATCAAACGCCAGAACAGAAATTTTCCTTCAGCGGCGCGGATATCTTGCTGGATATCGGGCATGACCTGCGCAGCAGCAAGATAGATACCACCATCGGTAGCGTGAAGATGGAAAGGAAGAATGCCTGGGGCCAGACAGAAAATGTCGATATCACCGATTTTTCTATCAAGGGAACCAATCAAAAAGGCAAATTCGACCTTGATTTAGGTGATGGCGCCCTATCTCTTAAATCCATGACGTTTACCGTAGAAGGTGGCGAGCCCGTTAAACTCAACAACTTCTCTCTGCAAAGCAGCGCGACAGAAGATGACAAAAATTTGGCAGCCAAAATAGCCATTACGCTGGATTCCTTAATTATCGGTGACCGCAATTTGGGTTCGGGTAACGTGAAAATGTCTATTTCGCAGCTTGATGGCGAAGGCACGAAGCAATTCCTCACTGCCTATCAGGCAAGAGTGCAGAAGCTGTTGCAAGACCCGAGCACGATGGACCCCGATGCTTATCAGCACGACGTTGCCATGTCTGTTCTGCAATATCTGCCACAGCTGTTGAAAGGCAACCCGAGCGTTGAAATCTCTCCAATCAGTTGGAAAAACAGCAAAGGCGAAGGGGCATTCACGCTAGCGCTGGATTTAACCGATCCGTTGCAGAGCGCAGATAAAGCCGCTGACGCGGCGGTATCGGATGAAGAAAAAATCATTCGTCAGTCGGTCAAAAAGCTCGATGCTAAACTCAATGTTCCTCTGGATATGCTGGCAGAGCTAATGATACAAGCAGGGCCAAAACCAACAAACGCTGAAGAGCAAAAGCAGGCGACAGAAATGGCGCAGCAGCAGGCTAAGATGATGGCGGACATCGGCCAAATGAACCAGTTGAGCGTCACCAAGGACAATGCGATTACCAGTTCACTGCACTACGCTGATGGTCAAATTGACTTCAATGGCAACAAAATATCGCTAGCCGATTTCATCGCGCCTTATTTCTCCGTTCCCACGGAAGAAGGTGAAGAGTCTCTGCCCGGTGCACAAGAAGAATCCGTTACGCCACCAGCACAATAATCCAGCGCTCGGTAGCATTACGCGTTAAAACACACGGTGGACGCCCTTTCGTCCACCGTTTTTTTGCCCCACATCTTCTGCTTGATATTGAGATAACGTCATGTCCGCGCTGAAACCTCTTATGGAAACCTATCAGACCGCGATCTACTTTTTTGCTGTAATAGCCGCAGTGGCAGCAGCCATGGTTCTACCAGAAACAGAGCGACTGGATGTCGTGATTAATCCGGCGCTGGCACTGATGCTGTTTGTCACGTTCCTGCAAGTTCCGCTGACTACGATTGGAAAAAGCATCACTCAGATTAGGTTCATTGGCGCACTGCTCGTTGCCAACTTCATCGTAATCCCCTTGCTGGTCGCGGCGCTGCTCCCCTTTCTTCCTACCGAACCGTTGGTCAAACTGGGCATCATATTGGTGTTACTTGCACCGTGTATTGACTACGTGGTGACATTCGCGCATTTGGGGCGTGCCGATGCCGCCCGCCTGTTGGCCGCAACACCCATACTGTTGATACTACAAATGCTGGCGTTGCCCTTTTATTTGACGTTATTCCTTGGCCATGATGCCGCTGAGCTTATCGCTTTCGCGCCCTTTATCGACGCATTTATCTGGTTGATTGCCGTGCCTTTAGCGTTGGCTGCCCTTCTACAATGGCTAGCGCCACGCCAGCATACGATGGCAGTATTTTCGGATGCGTTGGGTTATCTACCTGTTCCCGCTACCGCGCTGGTACTATTTATTGTGGTTGCGGCAGTCATTCCTCAGTTGCGAACCACGTGGGAGGGGGTTTTACTCGCCATACCGTTTTATCTGCTTTTCGCACTGTTAGCACCGTTGCTCGGCTGGTTGACTAGCCGCGCGTTCCGGTTGGATTCTGCTGGAGGGCGGTCCGTGGCGTTTAGTGCCAGCACGCGCAATTCTTTGGTTATTCTACCGCTCGCGTTGGCAATACCGGGCGCGTTACCGCTACTTCCGGCCGTGATCGTCAGCCAAACTTTAGTCGAGCTACTCAGCGAGCTTATTTATATCCGGGCTATCCCCAGGTTGAATGCGCCAGAAACAGAGCAAAAAAACCAATAACAGATTGTTTTTGCTCAATGATTGTCCAGAATGCTTGGATTTTAGCGGTAACAATTAGCTATTTACCACGATTTCTTTTTATACTTTGTCGTATGAAAAACAGTAATCAGACAATAACATTATGATTGATTCACTCCTGCCACTGACGGATATCCACCGCCACTTGGATGGTAATATCCGCGCCCAGAGTATTCTGGAGCTTGGACGTCAGTTCAATATTGCGTTACCTGCCAACGATCTTGAGGCACTTCGCCCTCATGTTCAGATCACTAAAAACGAGCCAGACTTACTGAGTTTTTTACAAAAACTCGACTGGGGTGTCGCCGTTCTCGGTTCACTGGACGCCTGTCGCCGTATCGCCTATGAGAACGTTGAAGATGCGATGAAAGCCGGGCTGGATTACGCCGAGCTGCGCTTCTCTCCCTACTATATGGCGATGAATCATAAGTTACCGATTGCTGGCGTTGTTGAAGCGGTGATCGACGGTATTACCGCCGGGAGTCGTGATTTCGATACCGACATTCGTCTGATTGGCATCATGAGCCGGACATTCGGCACTGAAGCTTGTCAGCAAGAACTGGATGCCCTGTTGTCCCAACGCGATCGTATCGTGGCGCTCGATTTGGCGGGTGATGAACTGGGACACCCTGGTGCGCAGTTTACTTCTCATTTCCAACAAGCTCGCGATGCTGGCTGGCACATCACCGTTCACGCAGGTGAAGCCGCCGGGCCTGAAAGTATTTGGCAGGCGATTAATCATTTGGGCGCAGAGCGCATTGGACATGGCGTTACTGCGATTATCGATCCTCGCCTGATGACACACATGGCCGAACATGGGATTGGCATTGAATCCTGTCTGACATCCAACATCCAAACCAGTACGGTGGAATCACTGGATAAACATCCGTTGATCCACTTCCTGCGTTACGGCATTCCAGCCACTATCAACACAGACGATCCCGCGGTTCAAGGCATTGAGATCCGTCATGAATATGAAGTCGCTGCTCCCCTTGCTGGCCTGACGGAAGTCGAAACCCGTAAAGCGCAGGAGAATGGCCTGAACATTGCGTTTATCAGCGAGCAAGAAAAGCAACAGCTGCGTGAGAAGGTTTTGCGCAAACGTGGAGCGGCCTGATTGCGCCATGTCATAAAATAGGGTCATGTCACCCATGCACGAAAAACGGCTAACAAGTGTTAGCCGTTTGATGCGAATTGTCACAGATGAAGGATATAAATCACCCGTTTGGTGTTGCCGATGAGTGGTGTGAACTGATCAACCACTGCTTCCCATCCCAAATATAGGTATAGGTAAAGCGTGCTTTGGCTACGCTTCCATCACCAAATGTGAAGGTATAGGTTCCGGTGTCAACCGCGTCATTACAGCCGATACGAATCGTGCGGGTGTCAATTTTTCCAACTGGTTTTTTCGCCAGGAAATGCTCGAAATAATCAATACGCTCCGCGTCATTCGTGCGCGGTTTACCTGATAATGTCGGTAACAGTACGGCATCCGGCGCATAGTTTTTATCAACTTTCTTCGCATCACCGGTTTGCAACGACGCATTCCAGCGGTCAAATAACGATGCAATCTGTTTTTGATCGGTTTTCACACAGTCCACATGCTGCGCTGCCTGTACGGATGCGGAAGCCAACGTCCCTAGCATTGCTAAAGTTAACACCGTTTTTTTTAACATATTCCCTCGATCTCAAAGACTCATTATCATCAACTGTGCCCTGCTCTCGACAACGCATGTCGATAAGCCAGCATTGTTATAACGTACCCGATCGAGAAAGTGATACAGTTTTGAAACTATCACTGTAATAGATTATTTAACCTATTTCTAAATAGTTACAGATGACAACGCCCCCGAACCGTGAAAATTCGGGGGCGTTATTTATGTATCAAAGGAACGATAATATCTTACTGATGAGACGTATCTTGTTCCTTGGCTAGCCGTTTGGCATAACGTTGTGCCAGCGCGGCGCAAACCATCAATTGAATTTGATGGAAGATCATTAACGGCAACACCATCGCGCCAACAGCAGCTGCAGGAAACAGTACGTTCGCCATAGGAATCCCATTCGCCAGGCTCTTTTTCGAACCACAGAAAACAATGGTGATTTCATCAGCGGTATTAAAGCCCAACTTGCGCGCAGCCAGCGTATTCACCACCAGCACAATGGCTAGCAGTACCATAGAACAACCTACCACTGCCAACAGCGACCAGCCGTTTATCTGTCCCCAAATGCCCTCAACCACCGCCTCACTAAAGGCAACATACACCACTAAAAGAATCGATGACCGGTCAGTAATATTAATCAGCTTACGGTGGCGTTCGACCCATTTGGCAATCAGCGGACGAGACAAATGTCCAATGACGAAAGGCACCATCAATTGCATGATAATGGAACCAATGGCGTGTAGCGTATCCGTTTCGCCCCCCTGCGTTTGCATCAGTAAACCGACCAGAATCGGCGAGAGGAACACGCCCAAAATGCTGGAGGCAGACGCACTACAGATTGCCGCCGCTACATTCCCCCCGGCCATAGAGGTATACGCTATCGCCGACTGCACCGTCGCCGGTAGCGCGCACAGATAGAGGAAACCAAGGTATAACGTCGGCGTCAGCACAATCGGCGACAGCAGACTCATGCCCATTCCCAGCAGCGGAAATAAAATAAATGTGCTGGCAAACACCACCAAATGCAAACGCCAGTGCCCCATACCGGTAGTAATCGCTTCACGCGAGAGCTTCGCACCGTGCATAAAGAACAGCAGAGCAATTGCCGCCGTTGTCAGGTACTCAAAGAAAACCTTTACGGTGCCTTCAGCAGGAAGGATCGACGCTGTCACCACGACCAAAATCAGAACCAATAAAAACTTATCAATACGTAACCGTTGTAACCACCCCATGCCCGACACCTTTCCCCTAGCCTGTTATCAGCCCAATTAACACCCTAACAATACGGGCGATCCTAAGATCGCCCGTTTAAACAAACTGTTAACTATCTGGAATTAAACGCAGTAAATCTAGCTATTTTTCAGCGTAACGGCTTTTTTCTGCTCATAGGAGAGCAGCCCTAGCTCGATCAGTTCCATCACCTGAATCGCCTGATGTACGCTAACAGGGTTTTCACCTTTACCCAGCAGCGCATCGCGTACTGCCGCGTAGTACGCCGGATAATTACCCGGAATCGTTGCGATAGTTTGCTCTGCCGTGATGCCATCGCGGGACAGCGTCAGCACACCATCACGCTTATCCTGCCCCCAATCGGCTAAAGGCGGACGTTCACCCGCTTTCAGACGGTCTTCCTGTGGATCGAGTCCGTATTTTACAAAGCTGCCGCGCGTGCCATGCACGGTATAACGTGCGGAAGCCGCCGCCACCAGCATACTGGCGTGCAACACCACCCGCCGTTGCGGGTAAATCAGCGTCGCGTGGAAATAATCTGTTGCTTTACTGCCCGGCCTCAGTTGCGCCATATCCACCTGAATCGCCACTGGCAAACCAAACAGTTCCAGCGCTTGATCCAGTAAGTGTGGTCCAAGATCGTACCAGATCCCGCTGCCTTCGCTGCCGTCTTCACGCCAGCGCTGGCGAACTTCAGGCCGGAACCGATCGAAATGCGATTCCATATACACGACATTTCCCAACGTTCCCGCCGACAGTAGCTGCTTCAACGTCAGAAAATCGCTGTCCCAGCGGCGGTTGTGAAATACAGAAAGGACTTTTCCGACGCGTTCGGCAATCGCGCTCAGATCGTAGGCTTGTGACAACGTCACCGTAAACGGTTTATCGACGACGACATGCTTGCCCGCTTCCAGCGCCAGTTTCGCCAGCGGGAAGTGGGTATCATTAGGGGTGGGGATAACAATGAGGTCAATATCGGGATCGTTAAACAACGCCTGCGGGTCGTTCTCAACGCGCAAATTTGCCCAATCCGCATGCACTTTTTCAGCATTGCTGCTGGACACGGCCACCAGCTCCATCCCTGCCGTCCCTGCAATTAACGGCGCGTGGAACGTCTTACTGGCATAACCGTAGCCCAGCAGTCCAACACGAACGGTCTCACTCATGACGATTCCCCTTAGCTTATTTTGACTTTGTGATTTCTCACTCAGTATATACCCGTCCCTCGCCAGATTGCAGATAGGGATCGCCGTCAGGGGAATCTAGCGCGTTTTAATACCCGTTAACCGCTCACGGCATGGGATATCTGCTCTCCCCATGCGACGGGCAACGTTTTGGCTGCGGGATAATTAATTTCGCTGCTGCGGCGGCGAAAATCGCTGGGGCTGACACCGACTCGCTTGCGGAACACGCGTGAGAAATAGAGCTGATCGTCATACCCTACTACGCGGCCAATATTGGCGATGGATTCCTGTGTCGTCTGCAATAACAGCTTGGCGCGAATCACGCGCTGATCTTCACGCCAACGCAAAATATTAATACCGACCTGCTCGCGGAACAGATGTGCCAACCGCGACGGCGACAGACAAACGTGCCGCGCTACTTCGTCAATACGCAGTTCTCCGGCCAGATTACTGGTAATAAACTGGCAGGCTTCAATCACGCGCGGGTCCATAATCTTCTGTGGGCTCTGTGGATCTTCTTCCATCGCTCTGAGCAACAGCCGCTCCAGTAGATTCATCCCCAGCTCTTCCGAGAAACGCCGCCCGGAACGCTGTGTCTGCTCGATATTGGCAAACAGCCTGTCGAACTCCAGTAACAGTTGGTTATTCGGCAAACTCATGCGACCAATCCCGCTACTTTTGGTGTGCCACTCCAGCCAGTCAGCCCAATAGGCACGAGGACGGAAATAGACCCAGCGGTGGTACCAGCAGTCGCTGCTCGGTGAGCGCCCATAAAAATGCGTCGATTTCGGCGGAAACAGCAGCAAATCGCCGGGATTACAGAAAAAGGTTTCATCGCCATCAAAAACCTGGCCCTGTCCTTTCATCGTGAGATTAATAATGTAGCCTTTCATGCCATCAGGACGATCGATAAAGAAGTCGAGCGGCCCTTCAGCCAGAATTGGCGTCAGACCGGCAACGAGGTAAGCGTTGAACGAATATCCTGGCAACAGTGGATTAGGCTGAGATTCATGCGCCATACGGTGATACATCAGGCCTCCGATATACGCTAGTAATGATAAGACGCGGCAGGCTCTTACCTGCCGCACGGGCATTTATACCGTTTTCTTCGCCAACTGTTTGTAGCGGTCGAAGATCACCGCCGCCAGCAGAATCAGGCCACGAACCACATACTGAGAGAACGGCGAGATATTTAGCAGGTTCATCGCGTTCTCGACCGTACCTAAAATCAGCACGCCAGCCACCACGAAGGAAATTTTACCGATCCCGCCTTTTAGCGATACGCCACCCAGCACACACGCAGAAATAACAATCAGCTCATACCCGATGGACGTCATCGGCTGACCGCTGGTCATTCGCGAGGCCAGAATGATCCCCGCCGCCGCCGAGACCAGACCAGACAAGGCGAAAATGATGATCTTAGTGCGCACAACGGGCACCCCAGCCAAACGTGCCGCTTCTTCATTGCCGCCAATCGCCAGCGTATTGCGGCCAAATGTTGTCTTGTTCAGCAGCAGGCCAAATAGAATCATACAGCCGATGGTGATCCAAATTGGCGCAGGCAGGCCCAGCCAGTTGGCGTAGCCCAATTCGAAGAAACGCTCATCTTCAATCCCTACCGCTTTACCATCGGAAATGATGTACGCCAGGCCGCGCGCAATCTGCATCGTCGCCAGCGTCGTGATCAGCGCGTTGATCTTCAAACGGGCAATCACGAAGCCGTTGAGCAAACCAAACGCCACGCCGAGCAGCAACCCGGCACCGACGCCGATCCACAGGCTTTCACTGATATTAATCACCACCGCCGTCGCGACCCCAGCGCAGGCGATAATCGAGGCTACCGACAGATCAAAATCACCCGAAGCCAGACAGAACAGCATCCCGCACGCCACCATACCGGACATGGAAATTGCCAACCCCAGCCCTTTCATGTTGATAAACGAGGCGAAATTCGGCACGAAAATCACGCAGCCAAGAAACAGCACGGCAAACACCACCAGCATGCCGTAGTTATCCCAAATGCGGGACAGTCCCATACCGTTTTTCTTCTTTTCTGAGGTTGCAGACGTAACCGTTGACATTATTTTGCTCCTTCGCGGTCAGGCAACCGCAGATTCGATATCGGGGGTTCGTAACATGGCCAGACTGAGCACCTTCTGCTCCGTGGCATCGGCATGCCGCAGTTCGCCGGAGACGGCACCTTCGCGCATGACGATAATCCGGTCAGCCAGCCCAAGCACTTCGGGTAAATCGCTGGAGGCAAACAGTACCGCAATCCCCTGATTCGCCAGCTCATAGATGACGTGATAAATTTCGTGCTTCGCGCCGACGTCGATGCCGCGCGTGGGCTCATCGAGCAAAATGACTTTCATCTCTTCGGACAACCAGCGGCCAAGAATGGCTTTCTGCTGGTTTCCACCGGAAAGATTCATAATCAGCTGTTCAGCGGACGGCGTTTTGATGTTCAACGCATCAATGCGCTGCGAGGCGTTATCCGCTTCCCACTGGTTATTAATAATAAAACCGGCTTTAAGGCTCTTACGTCTTGCGCTGATATTGATGTTATCGCGCACCGAGTGCACCGGAATGATACCGTCCGCTTTGCGATCCTCGGGACAAAGCATCACACCTTGGCGAATCGCATCGATGGGAGAATTCACCACCAGCGGTTTGCCATCCAACAACACCTGACCGCCGGTGATTTTGGTCGCGCCAAACAGCCCTTTCATCAGTTCGCTGCGACCCGCGCCAACCAGACCAAATAACCCGACAATCTCCCCTTGCTTCACACTCAATGAAATCGTGGATTTCACGCCCGGCGCTTTCACGTCTTTCAACGTCAAACGTTCTTCGCCGTGCGGACGCGCCGCGTAGCCATAGATATCCCCCAGGTTACGCCCTACCATCGCCTGTACCAGCGACTCATGGTTCACCTGCTGCATATCGTCAAACGTGCGCACATAGCGACCATCTTTAAACACGGTAATGGCATCACTCAGCGCAAAAATTTCTTCCATTCGGTGCGAAACGTACAAAATGATCCGGCCTTCACTGCGCAGTTCCGTAATCACCCGGAAGAGTTGCTCAATTTCGCGGGCAGACAGCGAGCTGGTCGGCTCATCAAAAGCGATAATCTTGGCATTACGAGCTAGCGCCTTGGCGATTTCCACCATTTGCCACTGCCCGATCGACAGGTACTTCAGCGGAGTATCAGGATCGATATCCAATCCCAGATGTTGTAACTGGAGCTTGGCTTCATAGCGCAGCAACGAATAGTTCACCATGCCGTATTTATGCGGCAGTTGCCCCAGATAGATGTTCTCGGCAACCGTCATTTCCGGCACCAAATGCAGTTCCTGATAAATGATAGCAACGCCCGCATTCAGGGCATCCATCGTATTACTGAACTGCACAGGCTTGCCCTGAATGCGAATTTCGCCCTCTGACGGTGCATAGTTGCCACTCAGGATTTTTAACAGCGTCGACTTGCCCGCCCCGTTTTCCCCCATCAATGCATGGATCTGGCCGGCATGGCAGGAAAAGCTGATATCCGAAAGCGCCTTAACACCGGGAAATTCTTTACCAATCCCATGAAACGACAAATAGGGTGACTGTGCTGTCATGTCTGTTTCCTCATAACGATGCAGGTAGAGCGCGGATAACCTCGACCCGCATCATGCCGATCGGTGTTATCCGCGTCTTTACGAAATCAGGCGTGATTACATCAGGCCTTTTTTCTCCAGTTCGACCTTAAAGTTGTCACGCGTGATCAGCACCACGTCTGTCACTTCGGTGAATTTCTCCGGTTCTACGCCTTTGGTTACCCAGTCATTCAGCATCTGGATACTCTTGTAGCCGTGAATATCCGGGCTTGGCAGCAGTGAACCAAAGAAGCCCGTTGCCTGACCTTTGGACAGTTCGCTCACCGCATCCACGCCGTTGATGCCAATACCAATGACGTTTTCCGCTTTAAAGCCCTGTCCTTCCGTTGCACGAACGCCACCCAACACGGTGTTGTCGTTCATACCGATAATCAGCCAGTTTTTCACGCCGGGATGCTGAACCAGCATAGAGTTGGCAGCGTCAAACGCGCCGGGGATATCGTTAGATTTGGTGGGGACCCGATAGATCTGTTTTTCTGGGAAGCCAGCGGCCTTCAGCGCATCCATAGAGCCAGAAGTACGACGGCGCGCGGTGTCCAGCTCATCAGCGGTAATCGCCATCACCGCTGTTTCATCCACTTTCCAGCCACGCTTGTTCATCTCTTTATACAGTTCCTGACCCTGGCGCTCACCAATTTTGGTCGCCGCCATCATCACCAACGGTACCGTATCCATCGGTTGACCTTTGGCATTCACGAACTGGTCATCAACCGCAATCACCTTAAGATTGTAGCTGCGCGCCTTGGCCATAATGGCAGGCCCTAATTTCGGATCGGGCGTACAAATAACAAATCCTTTCGCCCCGCTGGCCGCCAGGCTATCAATCGCATTCAGGGTTTTTTCCCCATCAGGCACCGCAATTTTTATCACATCAAAACCAAGATCTTTTCCTGCCTTATCAGCGAATTTCCATTCGGTCTGGAACCAGGGTTCTTCCGGCTGCTTAACCAGAAATCCCAGCTTTAAGTTCTCTGCCATAGCTGATTGTGACATAACAGCGGCTAACCCGATTGCTGCCAGCGCCTTAGTGAATTTATGCATGATGTTCTCCGGTGTCATTATCTTTTCATTCGCCAGCGACGCTGAAACGAATTCGAGTTCCTGGTAAGGGTATTTCCGGTCTGGATAAAGGAAAAACACAGACTTAGCGCGATTCCTTTACTCAGTAGCATTCAGACGCTTTATGTTTTAGTCGTTATTTTTAGTCCGAATATAGAGCTTTATCACATCCCGGAACAATGACAGGTTTGTGCATACATTTAGCAATTTTAACCAATCATTAACCTTTGACGGGCTTCACAAAATGGCTGCTGGCGACAGAAAAATACATACTTCCAGCTAACCGCTCCTAACCGCCCCTCCCTATCCCTGCCTATCGTAAACATCAACGATCTGGGATTAATGAGGAGCAAAGCATGAGCGCGGGCGCTATTACGATTGGTCTCGACTTCGGCAGTGATTCGGTACGCGCCTTAGCCGTTGACTGCCAAAGCGGGAAAGAATTGGAAACAGAAGTGGTCTACTACCCCCGCTGGCGTGAGGGTAAATATTGTCAGCCTGCCAACAATCAGTTCCGACACCATCCGCTGGACTATATCGAATCGCTGGAGCAGGCGATTAAAGTCGTGGTTTCCCGTCTGACGGATGAGCAGCGACAAAGCATCATCGGTATTGGCGTGGACTCAACGGGATCAACACCCGCACCGATTGACGAACACGGTCAGATTTTGGCGCTGCGCCCCGAGTTTGCCAACAATCCCAATGCGATGTTCGTGCTGTGGAAAGACCATACGGCAATAGAAGAAGCGGATGCCATTAACGCACTGTGCCGCAGCGGTCAGTTCCCCGATTACACCCGCTATATTGGTGGCGTTTACTCATCAGAATGGTTCTGGGCCAAAATCCTGCATGTATCGCGCGAAGATGCAGCGGTGCGTCAGGCGGCCGTTTCCTGGATAGAGCTGTGCGACTGGGTACCCGCCCTGCTTTCCGGTACACAAGCCCCTGCCGACATTCGTCGTGGCCGGTGCAGCGCCGGACATAAATCACTCTGGCACCCGAGTTGGGGCGGACTTCCCCCGAAAGATTTCTTACACGCGCTCGATCCTTGCCTGACAGAGACATTGCAGTACCCACTGTTTACCGAGACCTGGACCGCTGAACAACCTGTTGGCACCATCACCGCAGAGTGGGCACAGCGGCTCGGCATCCCCGAAACGGTCACGCTTGCAGGCGGCGCGTTTGACTGTCACGTCGGCACAGTCGGCGCGGGCGCACAGCCTTATACGTTGGTCAAAGTGATTGGCACGTCCACCTGCGACATTCTGATCGCGGATGAAGACCGTATTGCCGATCGCACCATCGCTGGCATCTGTGGACAGGTCGACGGCAGCGTCGTCCCCCATTATATCGGCCTTGAAGCTGGACAATCCGCCTTCGGCGACATGTACGCCTGGTTTGGCAGACTGCTGGGCTGGTCGTTACAAGAAGCTGTAAAAGACCACCCGGAACTTAAATCATACCTACAGGCGGTGGAAGCCAAGCTGTTGGAGCGGCTCACCCGTAATTGGGCGGAAAATCCCACGTTGGATCACCTGCCTATCGTGCTGGATTGGTTTAACGGCCGCAGAACACCGTTCGCTAACCAGCGCTTAAAAGGCGTGATTACCGATCTCAATCTGGGCACCGATGCCCCGACACTATTCGGCGGTTTTATTGCTGCTACCGCTTTTGGCGCGCGCGCGATTATGGAGTGTTTTGAAGATCAGGGCGTCCCTGTCGAAAACGTGCTGGCACTGGGCGGCATCGCGCGGAAATCGCCCGTCATCATGCAGGTCTGTACCGATGTAATGAATCGCCCCTTACAGATCGTTGCGTCCGATCAGTGTTGTGCACTCGGCGCGGCGATCTTTGCCGCCGTCGCCGCTGGCGTTCACGGCGATATTCCAACCGCACAACAGCATATGGCCAGCGGCATAGAACGCACCTTAATGCCTGATAGTCAGCGCGTCGCACGTTATCAGCAGCTTTATGAACGCTATCAGCAGTGGTGCCGCCTTGCGGAACCGGCTTATAGCCCCGCGTCTACGGCAAAAAACTAATTTTATCCCTCTGGGGATCACGTTACAGGAGTCATCATGGATCATTTTAAGCAGCTTGAAGTCTGGTTCGTCATCGGTAGCCAGCATCTCTATGGGCCGGAAACGTTGCGTCAGGTAAAAGAGAATGCGGAAAAAGTCGTCGCGGGATTGAATCAGCAGGCCAACCTACCGGTTAAGCTGGTGCTGAAGCCACTGGTAAAAACGCCGGATGAAATTCTGGCACTGTGTCGCGATGCCAACTATCAGGATAACTGCATCGGCCTGCTCACTTGGCTGCACACCTTCTCTCCGGCAAAAATGTGGATTGGTGGCCTAAGCGTACTCAGTAAACCGCTGCTGCAATTCCATACCCAGTTTAATGCCGAAGTGCCATGGGACACCATGGACATGGATTTCATGAACCTAAACCAAACCGCACACGGCGGGCGCGAATTTGGCTTCATCGGCGCCCGGATGCGGCAGGCGCATCAGGTGGTGGTCGGCCACTGGCAGGATAAGAATGCGCATGCCCGTATTGGGAAATGGATGCGGGTTGCTGCCGCACTTCAGGAAAGCAAGCAGCTGAAAGTCGCGCGATTTGGTGACAACATGCGCGAAGTCGCCGTCACCGAAGGCGATAAAGTCGGCGCGCAGATTCAGTTCGGCTACGCCGTCAGCGCCTGGGGACTCGGTGATTTAACTGCCGTGGTTGATGCCGTTTCCAAAGGCGATATTGATACGTTGGTCGAAGAATACGAAGCCAGCTATCAGTTGACGGACGCCGTGAAACTCAACGGGGCAAATCGTCAGAATCTGCTGGATGCCGCCCAGATCGAACTTGGGATGAAGCGCTTTCTGGAACAAGGCGGTTATCACGCGTTCACCACTGATTTTGAAAACCTGTACGGTTTGAAACAGCTACCGGGACTGGCGGTACAGCGTCTAATGCAGCAAGGCTATGGTTTCGGCGGTGAAGGTGACTGGAAAACCGCAGCGCTACTGCGCATCATGAAAGTGATGGCTGGCGGTTTGCCGGGCGGTACCTCCTTCATGGAGGACTACACCTATAACTTCCAGAACGGTAACGATCTGGTCGTCGGCTCCCACATGCTGGAAGTGTGCCCTTCCATTGCAAAAGAGCAGAAACCGATTTTGGATGCGCAACACCTTGGGATTGGCGGAAAAGCCGATCCTGCCCGTCTGATATTCTCCACGCCAGCCGGCCCCTCTCTCAACGCCAGCGTGATCGACATGGGCGATCGTTTCAGGATGTTGGTTAATCTGGTCGACACCATCGAGCAGCCGCGTCCATTGCCAAAATTACCGGTTGCCCGCGCTATCTGGAAAGCACAACCGTCGCTGGAAGTGGCGGCAGAAGCCTGGATTCTGGCAGGTGGTGCGCACCATACGGTCTTTAGTCAGGCATTGGATCTCGACCACATGCGGCTCTACGCCGAGATGCAGAACATTGAACTGCTGGTGATCGACAACGAAACTCGACTCCACGAATTCAAAGATGCGCTGCGCTGGAACGAGGTGTACTACAAACTTTGTAGCCGCTAGTTTTACGCATTGAGACAGGTTGTCTATGGTTCTTTCATCCGTAGACAATCTGCTCCTTTATAGGCATTCATCGCTCCTACTCTCCAAAGTCGTCTTATTTTTCTCTCAATTCGTTATTTTTTATTTCCAGTCGTTTGTTATTGAAAAATAAGCGTACTTTTTACCTCGCCCTCTAGACAGACTTTCTCGCTTGAATATACTTAGTCATCTCAACCACATAACTATTAGATCAACTCACCATGACCGTTCATGATTACTTGCTCAAATTCAGGAAAGTCAGCTCAACAGAAAGTCTGGAAAAACTCTTTGATCACCTCAATTACTCTCTGACAGAGAGTCAGGAAATCATCAACATGTATCGTGCAGCCGATCATCGGCGGGCTGAATTAGCCTCCGGCGGGCGCTTATTCGATGTCGGCTGCGTGCCAAAATCCGTCTGGCGTTATGTTCTGTAGCGATAAATTGTTATCTGCGAAAAAAAGAATAATTATGCAATAATTCCTTTCCGGGCTATAGCTCAGAACGCACCGCGTGTTGCTGTCTGATAGTCCGGCATTTCTCTTATTCAGAGAACCTGATCTTCCGCTTCTTGAAGAGGACAGCGATAACCCTACTTTGGGTATGTTGTCGAAAACCCAACAATACCTGATAATAGTCTGGTTTTGTTTTGTAGGCACCGTAATGACCGAATACGCATTGCTCTTTGTTAGCATCCTTCTGGTAAATAATTTCGTCTTAGTGAAGTTTCTTGGGCTGTGCCCCTTTATGGGCGTGTCCAAAAAGCTGGAGACGGCAATTGGCATGGGCATGGCGACCACATTTGTGATGACTGTCGGCTCCATGTTTTCCTGGTTGGTTAACGAATTTATCCTCGTTCCGCTCGATATTCTCTATTTACGCACCATGGCGTTTATTCTGGTGCTCGCCGTTGTGGTGCAGTTCTCCGAGATGTTTGTACGTAAAGTCAGTCCTGATTTGTACCGCCTGCTCGGGATTTTCCTGCCGTTGATCACCACCAACTGTGCCGTGCTTGGCGTTGTCTTGCTCAACATCAACTTGTCGCACGGCTTCCTGCAATCGACGATTTATGGTTTCGGCGGTGCTGCGGGCTTCTCACTGGTGATGGTGCTCTTCGCCGCCATTCGCGAGCGCCTCGCCGTGTCGGACATTCCCGCACCGTTCCGAGGCTCTTCTATCGCGCTGATCACCGCAGGCCTCATGTCGCTGGCATTTATGGGCTTTACCGGATTGGTGAAATTCTGATGACCGCTATCTGGATCGCCATTGCGGCATTAAGCGCACTCGCGCTGGCATTCGGTTTGGTGCTTGGCTACGCCTCGCGTCGTTTTGAAGTCGAAAACGATCCGATCGTGGAAGAAGTGGAAGCGATGCTGCCACAAAGTCAGTGTGGTCAGTGCGGCTACCCCGGCTGCCGCCCTTACGCCGAAGCGGTCGCGCTGAATGGCGAAAGCATTAATAAATGTGGCCCCGGTGGCGAAGCGATGATGTTGAAGCTGGCTGAAAAGCTCAACGTTGACCCGCAGCCGCTGGAAGGTGATGCGGATGTTCAATCCCCTGCACGCCATGTTGCCTGGATCGATGAAAGCAACTGCATCGGCTGTACCAAGTGTATTCAGGCGTGTCCGGTTGATGCCATCATCGGCAGCACTAAAGCGGTACACACCGTCGTCAGCGATTTATGCACCGGTTGTGATCTCTGTGTCTCCCCTTGCCCAACGGACTGTATCGAATTACGGCCCATCGCTCCGACTCCCGCTAACTGGAAATGGGATCTTGACACGATTCCAGTACGCGTTATTCAAGTAGAACGACATGCTTAAGCTGTTTTCCGCCTTTAGAAAAGACAGGATCTGGGATTTCGACGGAGGTATTCATCCGCCAGAAATGAAGACGCAGTCCAGCCAGACGCCGTTACGCCATATCTCGCTGCCAGAACAGTTCATTATTCCGCTCAAGCAACATCTTGGACCGGAAGGCGAAATCTGCGTCAGCGTCGGCGATAAGGTGCTGCGCGGCCAGCCGCTGACGCGGGGAAAAGGCAGAACACTGCCCGTTCACGCACCCACATCAGGAACGGTGAACGCGATCCGCCAACACACTACGGCGCATCCTTCTGGCCTGTCAGAACTCAGTATCATTATCATACCGGACGGTGAAGATCGCTGGTGTGAGCGTCAGACCTATGCGGATTACCGTGCGCAAAGCATCGATACCCTACTTGCCCATCTCCATCAGGCGGGTATTGCGGGTTTGGGCGGTGCAGGCTTCCCTACCGCAGCTAAATTACAGGGCGGGATGCGCGGGATTGAAACCCTGATTATTAACGGCGCAGAATGCGAACCCTATATTACCGCCGACGATCGGCTCATGCAGGAGTGTGCCGATGAGATTATTCAGGGCATCGAGATTCTGTCGTTCCTGTTGCAACCCACGCGTATTTTGATTGGCGTTGAAGACAACAAGCCAGAAGCCATCAACGCTCTGCGGCAAGCTTTGGGTAAACGCAGCGACATGCAGTTGCGTGTCATCCCCACCAAGTATCCGTCAGGTGGTGCCAAGCAGCTCACCAAGATTTTGACCGGCAAAGAAGTCCCGTTCGGTAAACACTCCGCCGCAATTGGCGTACTCATGCAAAACGTCGGCACGGCGTTCGCCATCAAACGCGCCGTGATTGACGGCGAGCCGCTCACAGAGCGCGTGGTGACGCTGACTGGCGAAGCATTGCGCCAGCCTGGGAACGTGTGGGCGCGATTGGGGACACCCGTGCGCCATCTGCTCAAACAGGGTGGCTTCCATGTTAATAAGCAGCCGATGGTGGTGATGGGCGGCCCGTTGATGGGCTTTACGCTGCCGTCGCTGGACGTACCCATCGTCAAAATCAGCAACTGCCTGCTCGCGCCGTCACATTCGGAAATGGAGCCCGTTGCCGAAGAACAATCCTGTATTCGCTGTAGCAAATGTGCCGATGCCTGTCCGGCAGGGCTTTTACCGCAGCAGTTGTACTGGTTCAGTCGCGGACAGGAGCACGAAAAAGCCCGCAACCATCATCTATTCGATTGTATCGAATGTGGTGCTTGCGCTTACGTCTGCCCCAGCAATATCCCGCTGGTACAGTACTATCGTCAGGAAAAGGCCGAAATTCGGGCCATCGACGAAGACGCACAGCGTGCCGCACAGGCCAAAGTACGTTTTGATGCCAAACAGGCTCGTCTGGAGCGGGAAAAAGCCGCGCGCGAACTGCGCCACAAACAGGCTGCCGCTGGCGTCTCCACCAGTGACAAAGATGCCGTTCAGGCCGCGCTGGAACGTGTACGCCGTAAACAAACCGCAGAAACCGAAATCGGTGCTCCTATCGCGGTAATCCCCGATACACAACCGGATAACAGTGCAGCCATCGCCGCACGTGCCGCACGCAAAGCATTAGTGCGTGAAGAACGGGCGCGCGAGACACAAGCGCAACAGGACACATCAACAGCAGACGCGACACCTGATGAGCGTGATCCACGTAAAGCCGCCGTAGCCGCTGCCCTTGCGCGAGTTAAAGCCCGCAAAGCCGCGCAGCAGTCCGAGTTAAATACGGCAGAGTCGGTATCATCAGTCGCTCCCGAATCAACAGCGGAGCCGATTGCGGTCGTCGAAGCGCAAGAGCCGGAAGATCCCCGTAAGGCCGCCGTTGCCGCTGCCATTGCTCGCGTCAAAGCCCGTAAAGCCGCGCAGCAGCCTGCGACAAACACAGAAACAGTTGCACCTGTTGTTTCCAATGCAACAGCGGAGCCGATTGCGGTCGTTGAAGCGCAAGAGCCGGAAGATCCCCGTAAAGCCGCCGTTGCCGCTGCCATTGCTCGCGTCAAAGCCCGTAAAGCCGCGCAGCAGCCTGCGACAAACACAGAAACAGTTGCACCTGTTGTTTCCAATGCAACAGCGGAGCCGATTGCGGTCGTTGAAGCGCAAGAGCCGGAAGATCCCCGTAAAGCCGCCGTTGCCGCTGCCATTGCTCGCGTCAAAGCCCGTAAAGCCGCGCAGGCATCGTCATATCAAGAGGAATAAATGGCTTTTAGAATTGCGAGTTCACCGTTTACACATAACCAGCAACGCACACAGCGCATTATGCTGTTGGTTATTCTGGCCTGCCTGCCGGGTATGCTGGCGCAGGTCTATTTCTTTGGTTACGGCAACCTGATTCAGGTCGGGCTGGCGTCGGCCACCGCGCTGATTGCTGAAGGTGTGACACTGTCACTGAGGAAGTTTGCGGTACGTACTACACTGGCTGACAATTCTGCATTATTGACCGCCGTGCTGCTCGGCATCAGTCTGCCACCACTTGCACCCTGGTGGATGGTGGTGATGGCAACCGTCTTCGCTATCATTATCGCTAAACAGCTGTATGGTGGTTTAGGGCAAAACCCTTTTAACCCCGCGATGATTGGCTATGTGGTGCTGTTGATCTCTTTCCCGGTCCAGATGACGAGCTGGCTGCCTCCCACACCGCTGCAAACCATTCCGCTCAATTTCCATGATGCGCTCATCATCATTTTCACCGGACACACGCCTGACGGATACACCATGCAGCAGTTGATGCACAATGTTGATGGCGTGAGCCAGGCCACCCCGCTGGATACGTTTAAAACCAGTCTACGCTCCGGGCAAACACCGCAGGACATTCTGCAACAGCCGATGTTTGCACAGTCGCTATCGGGTATTGGCTGGCAGTGGGTGAATATTGGTTTTCTCATCGGCGGGCTGTTCTTGCTGATGCGCGGCACCATTCGCTGGCATATTCCGGTCAGTTTTCTTCTGTCGCTGATGTTTTGCGCCTCACTCAGTTGGATCATCGCGCCGGAGAAATTTGCCCCACCGATGTTACATCTGTTATCCGGTGCTACCATGCTTGGCGCGTTTTTCATCGCCACCGATCCCGTTACGGCCTCAACGACAAACCGTGGCCGTCTGCTTTTCGGGGCGTTGATTGGATTACTGGTGTGGCTGATTCGTACCTACGGCGGCTACCCGGACGGCATAGCCTTTGCCGTTCTACTGGCGAACATTACTGTGCCCCTGATCGACTATTACACTAAGCCACGCGCTTACGGCCACCATCGCTGAGGAGACGCCCCATGATGACAACCATGCGCCGCCACGCGACAACCCTGGCGCTATTTGCCGCTGCCACCACCGCCGTCACTGCCGTGGTGAATATGTTAACGGAACCGACAATCTCCCATCAGGCGATGTTGCAGCAAAAGATGCTGTTAGATCAGGTGGTTCCCGCCGAGTTATACAACAGCGACATGCAGAAAGAGTGTTACATTGTCACTAATTCAGCGCTCGGTTCGTCAGCACCGCACCGTGTATTCATCGCCCGCCAGAATGGTGAGCCGGTCGCCGCCGCGCTAGAAAGTACCGCGCCAGATGGCTATTCTGGTGCTATTCAACTGCTAGTTGGCGCCGATTTTCATGGCAAGGTACTCGGCGTTCGCGTAACCGAGCATCATGAAACACCGGGGCTGGGTGATAAAATCGAAGTGCGTATCTCTGACTGGATCACGCGGTTTAATGGGTTAATGGTACAAGGCGAGCATGACGCACGCTGGGCGGTGAAGAAAGAAGGCGGAATGTTTGATCAATTTACCGGAGCCACCATTACGCCGCGCGCCGTCATTAACAGCGTAAAACGCAGCGCCCTTTACCTGCAAACGCTGCCGTCACAAATCAACACGCTGTCCGCCTGTGGAGAGAATCAATGAGTCAAACCAAAGCGCTTTTCATCGACGGGTTATGGAAGAACAACTCAGCTCTGGTTCAATTACTTGGCCTGTGCCCCCTTCTGGCTGTGTCATCTACAGCAACTAACGCGCTGGGACTCGGCCTGGCAACGACATTGGTTCTCACCTGTACCAACATGGCTGTCTCCGCGCTGCGCCGTTGGGTGCCAGCGGAAATCCGTATTCCGATTTACGTGATGATCATTGCCTCGGTGGTCAGTACCGTGCAAATGCTGATCAATGCCTATGCTTACGGTTTATATCAATCGCTGGGGATTTTTATTCCGCTGATCGTGACGAACTGTATCGTTATCGGGCGCGCAGAAGCCTTTGCCTCTAAAAATGCTGTACTCCCTTCCGCCATCGATGGGCTGGCAATGGGCCTGGGGGCAACCAGCGCATTGGTAGTGCTTGGTTCTTTGCGTGAAATCCTGGGCAACGGCACGCTGTTCGACGGCGCGGATCTGCTATTGGGCAGTTGGGCTAAAGCCCTCCGCATTGAGGTTGTCCACCTCGATTCCCCTTTTCTGCTGGCGATGTTGCCACCCGGTGCCTTTATCGGTTTAGGGTTACTATTGGCCGCGAAATATTTAATTGATGAGAGAATGAAACAACGCCGAGCGCGTGCCGTTGCCGCCGAAGGGAAAGTGTCACCAGCAACCGATGCCGTAGAGGGATCGCTGTGAATAAAGCCAAACGGACTGAGATCTTAACGCGTTTACGCGACAACAATCCCCATCCAACGACTGAGTTAAATTTCAGCACGCCATTTGAACTGCTCATCGCCGTACTGCTTTCTGCACAGGCAACCGACGTCAGCGTGAACAAGGCAACCGCAAAGCTCTATCCTGTCGCCAACACGCCCGAAGCTCTACTAGAACTCGGCGTAGACGGCGTTAAGAGCTATATAAAGACGATCGGCCTGTTTAACAGCAAAGCGGAAAATGTTATCAAGACCTGTCGCCTATTGCTGGAAAAGCACCAGGGACAGGTTCCTGAAGATCGCGCGGCGTTGGAAGCCTTACCCGGCGTAGGACGAAAAACGGCAAACGTTGTTTTGAATACCGCGTTTGGCTGGCCGACAATTGCTGTTGATACCCACATCTTTCGCGTCAGTAACCGTACGGGATTCGCTCCGGGTAAAAATGTCGAACAGGTAGAGGAAAAACTGCTGAAAGTCGTTCCGGCAGAATTTAAAGTCGACTGCCACCACTGGTTAATCCTGCATGGTCGTTACACCTGCATCGCCCGCAAACCGCGCTGCGGCTCCTGCCTGATTGAAGATTTATGTGAATTTGGCGAAAAGGTCGACGCCTAATCGGTTGTGGCCTGATGGGACTCCCATCATCAGGCCTTCCTCTCTATTATTCCACGCGCTATCTTGCTGTTAACTCTCTCACCATCAGAATAAACCACACGTGCTCTGTTCCTCATCACTTAGACAACCGCGTTCTCTCTGGCAGATACCCAACCTAAAAACCTGTATAAAAACACAAGTAACCACTATTTAAGGCTAATAAGTTATTTTTAATAGAAAATTTAGTGATTGAAAGTCACGTATAGTTATTATACCGATATTTATCTTATTGCATGCCGTTGATGCATTTTTACACTCACTGCATATTTAGTAATATGCAAAAGATTAAACCGCATATTCATTCATAGTTAATGATATTGTCTTGATTTTAATCGAAAGGCAGATTATATCCCTTTAACAAAAAAACAAACACATAAAAGCAAGATAATCATTTGAAGCAAAAGCAAGTTATGAAATTAAACTCTGCATAAAATTTAATTTATGGTTTTATCCCGCTACAAAACCCACTTGTAACAAAACATGTCAAATGACTTGTCTGTCCGTAAAATAACGTCAATATAGCGCCGTTTTCCTCCCCATAATTAATCAAAAGAGGTCGCAGTTTCACTGTCTCACTCTTGTTATTTTCTCGTTAAAAAAAAGCGAGATAGGTAAAATCAGAGGTCTTTGTGTCAACAGCAAACAACAACAGCGAATCCACTGAAAGCGTCAGCATGAACGCCTTCAAACAACCAAAAGCGTTTTATCTCATCTTTAGTATCGAATTGTGGGAGCGTTTTGGTTACTACGGTCTGCAAGGCATTATGGCGGTTTATCTGGTCAAAATGCTGGGCATGTCCGAAACCGACTCTATCACCCTATTTTCCTCGTTCAGCGCGTTGGTATACGGTTTCGTCGCCATTGGCGGCTGGCTGGGCGACAAAGTCCTCGGTACCAAACGTGTCATCGTGCTGGGAGCCATCGTGTTGGCATTCGGCTACGCCATGATTTCCTACTCGGGACATAGCGTGACATGGGTCTATATCGGTATGGCAACCATTGCTGTCGGTAACGGGCTGTTTAAGGCTAACCCATCAGCTCTGCTGTCTACCTGCTACGCGAAAGACGATCCGCGTCTGGATGGCGCCTTCACCATGTATTACATGTCGGTGAACATCGGTTCTTTCTTTTCTATGTTGGCTACCCCAGTACTTGCCGCACACTATGGCTGGAGCGTTGCTTTCTCCCTGAGCGTGGTCGGTATGATTCTTACGCTGGTCAACTTCATGTTCTGTCGTAAGTGGGTCAGCGCACAGGGTTCTCAGCCAGATTTTCAGCCGATTAATTTGCAGAAGCTCGCCATCACCCTCGTGGGCATCGTTGCGCTGGTCACCCTCTCCACCTGGCTATTACACAATCAGGGCGTTGCCCGTTGGATTTTGACCATTATTTCGATCGCCGTTGTCGCTATCTTCATCAAAGAGATGCTGGCGGTGAAAGGTGCAGAGCGTCGGAAGATGATCGTAGCACTTCTGCTGATGCTGGAAGCCGTGGTCTTCTTTGTGTTGTACAACCAAATGCCCACATCGCTGAACTTCTTTGCCATCCGCAACGTTGAGCACTCAATTTTAGGCTTTGCCTTTGAGCCAGAGCAGTATCAGGCGCTCAACCCATTCTGGATCATGGTTGCTAGCCCGATTCTGGCTGCGGTTTACAATAAAATGGGTGACCAACTGCCGATGGCGCACAAGTTTGCGATTGGTATGGTGCTGTGCTCCGGCGCGTTTCTGGTGCTGCCGTGGGGCGCTAGCATGGCCGACGAACAGGGTATTGTGTCCGTTAACTGGCTGATCCTCTGCTATGGTCTGCAAAGTATCGGGGAGTTAATGATTTCCGGTCTGGGCCTGGCGATGGTTGCTCAGTTAGTCCCACAGCGTCTGATGGGCTTCATTATGGGTGCCTGGTTCCTCACGTCAGCCGGTGCCGCGATTATGGCCGGCTACGTCGCCAACATGATGGCCGTACCTGAGAACGTCGTAGACCCACACGCTTCCCTTGAGATTTATAGCAATGTCTTCATGCAGATTGGCATCGTCACGGGTATTATCGCCGTTCTGATGCTGCTGACCGCGCCGAAACTGACGCGTATGACTCAGGATGTCGCCGACGCGCCTGCGGATGCCGTCACTACAACAGCCTCCGCCTGATAACCCGCCGAAGCACGTCACGCAAATGAGAGTGTGACGTGTTATTGGTGAAGCATTGAATGATAAAAAGCCAGACACTGTCTGGCTTTTTTGCGTTGATTCATCCGTTCTGAATGACGTTTACTTCACTGGCAGCGTAACATCTTTAAACATGGCTTCAATTTCATCATTCGAACGCAGCGCCACGGCAGAATCGACCACATCTCGTGTCAAATGCGGGGCAAAACGCTGAATGAAATCGTACATGTAGCTACGCAGGAACGTACTGCGACGGAAGCCGATTTTCGTCGTGCTGTAGCTGAAGATGCTGTTTGCGTTGATGGTTACCAGATCGGTTTCCGTTTGCGGATCGACCGCCATGTTGGCAATCACCCCAACTCCTAGCCCCAAACGCACGTAGGTCTTAATCACATCGGCATCTGTTGCGGTAAAGACGATGCGCGGCGTGAGACCCGCTCGGTTAAATGCCGTATCCAGCTCTGAACGCCCCGTAAAGCCAAAGGTATAGGTGACGATGGGATAAGCGGCCAGTTCTTCGATAGAAATGTCTGTTTTAGACGCCAGCGGGTGATCGGGTTTTACCACCACTGCGCGATTCCAGTGGTAGCACGGCAGCATGATCAGATCGTCGTACAAATGCAGGGCTTCAGTCGCAATCGCAAAATCCGCCGACCCTTTCGCTACGGCCTCGGCAATCTGCGTCGGCGAGCCCTGATGCATGTGCAGTGACACGCGAGGGTAACGATCGATAAAGCCTTTGATTACGCTTGGCAACGCGTAGCGAGCCTGCGTATGGGTCGTCGCGACGTACAGCGACCCTTTATCGGGATAGGTATGCTCTCCGGCAACCGCTTTGATGGCATCGACTTTCGACAACACTTCACGTGCAATGCGGATGACTTCCTGTCCAGCGGGTGTCACCTGTGTCAGGTGTTTTCCACTACGGGCAAAAATCTGAATGCCCAACTCATCCTCCAGCATGCGGACCTGTTTACTGATCCCCGGCTGGGAGGTGTACAACCCTTCTGCGGTAGAAGACACATTCAGGTTGTGATTAACAACTTCAACAATATAACGAAGCTGTTGTAGTTTCATAATTTATCCCATTCCCAATTGAAGTGTGCGCGTAGCATCTCACGACGTTCTAACGACGTTCCGTTTTATACCCGTAATACTTCAAGCTGCATGTGCGTTGGCTACGTTCAAATACTCGGCCCATCGTGGGCCTCGCCCTGAAGGGCCGCTGCAAGCAGCGTTCAAATCTGCTCCCGGCAGATTTGTCACCCGAATCACTTACCTGTGTCAGCTCATCGGGATTCCCTCTCTTGCCGCCTTCCTGCAACTCGAATTATTTGGGATATATTGACCTTGATTACGCCTTAATCGTCTGGCGCATATTTCCATCAATTAATGTCATTTAATCATAAAAACTATTTTTATATAACCATATTTACATGATTAGCGCGATAAAGAACGCAGCGCGTGCGATTATCACCGAGGTAAACCGCATGATTCTCTATCACGGATCAACAATCCTTACGCTACCGCAAGACTATCCTCATATACCTGTTTTAGCAGGATATTTTTTAAGATAAAAAAAGCCAGCCTCGCGGCTGGCTCGATTTGGCTATTTTTGACGCACAAACACAGCGGTGCATCAGGGTGACAGAAAGGGATTACTTCTTCCCTTCAACCCATTTCCCGTCAATATAAAACGCCGACCAGCCCGTTGCCTTGCCGTCTTTTTCTGACGAGACATATTGCTGTTTGGTCTTACGGCTGAAACGCACCTGCGTTTTATTACCATCTTTATCGACCACCGGCGCCTCGGCCAAATAGCGCAGTTTTTCTGGCAAACGATCTTTAAATCGCACCAGTTCTTCTACTAGTGGTGCCCGCGTTTCACGAGATTTCGGGAACGTATTGGCGGCAAGGAACACCCCTGCTGCACCGTCGCGCAATACGAAATACGCATCGGACTTCTCACAAGGCAGCTCAGGCAGCGGCACGGGATCTTCTTTCGGTGGCGCAACATCGCCATTACGCAGGATCTTACGCGTGTTACTGCACGTTTCGCCGGTGCACGCCATGTATTTACCGAAGCGCCCCATTTTGAGATGCATTTCGGAACCACATTTCTCACACTCAACGATCGGACCATCATAGCCTTTGATGCGGAATTCGCCCGCTTCGATCTCATAGCCATCACAGGCTGGATTATTCCCGCAAACATGCAGTTTACGCTGATTATCAATCAGGTAGCTGTCCATCGCCGTACCACATTTTCCACAGCGACGACGAGCACGCAGCGCATTAGTTTCGGCCTCATCACCTTCTAACACGTTCAGCACTTCAGTTTCTGGTATCAGATTGATCGTGGTTTTACAGCGCTCTTTCGGCGACAGTGCATAGCCAGAACAGCCCAGAAACACCCCAGTACTGGCGGTACGAATTCCCATCTGACGAGAGCAGGTCGGGCAGTCAATGCTGGTCAACACCATCGCATTGGGGCGCATACCGCCTTCTTCAGGGTCCTGTTCTGCCTTTTCCAACTGCTGGCTAAATTCGTCGAAGAATTCATCCAGCACGGCTTTCCATTCCGCCTGATTATTAGCAACCTGATCGAGACGGCTTTCCATCCGCGCGGTGAAATCGTAGTTCATCAATTCACGGAAGTTTTCTTCCAGGCGATCGGTAACGATTTCCCCCATTTTCTCAGCGTAGAAACGGCGATTTTCCACCCGTACATAGCCGCGATCCTGAATGGTTGAAATAATTGAAGCGTAGGTTGAAGGGCGACCAATACCGCGTTTTTCCAGCTCTTTAACCAGAGAAGCATCGCTGTAACGTGCCGGCGGTTTGGTGAAGTGTTGCCCTGGCAGCAGTTTCTGTAACGATAGCGCTTCGCCCACCGCCACACTCGGCAATGTACGATCTTCATCATTTTTACGCAGCGCGGGCATAACTTTCGTCCAGCCATCAAAACGCAGCGTACGGCCTTTGGCACGCAGTTGATAATCTGCCGCTTCCACGATTAGCGTGGTGGAGTCGTATTGCGCTGGCGTCATTTGACAGGCGACGAACTGACGCCAAATCAGCTGATACAGCTTCTGCGCATCGGCTTCCATATCTTTCAGGTTGTCAGCCAACACACCCACATCAGAAGGCCGAATGGCTTCGTGCGCTTCCTGCGAATTTTCTTTGCTGCTGTAGACGGTTGCCGCCTCTGGCAGATAGCGCTTGCCGAATTCTTCGCTGATATAACCACGCACCATCGTCAATGCATCCTGACTGAGGTTCGTGGAGTCGGTACGCATATAGGTAATGTAGCCCGCTTCGTACAGACGCTGCGCCATCATCATGGTCTTTTTCACACCAAAACCGAGGCGTGTGCTGGCAGCTTGTTGCAGCGTTGATGTGATGAACGGCGCACCGGGTTTGCTGCTGGTCGGTTTATCTTCACGGTCAGCAACCACATAGCGTGCGTTTTCAAGCAGGCTGACCGCCGCATGCGTTTGATCTTTATTAACGGGCTTAAACGGTTTGCCGTTGTGGTGCGTTACCTGCATTTGCAGTTGAATATCGCTGCCCGCCAGCAAGTCGGCGTGCAATTCCCAATATTCTTCCGGCACGAACGCTTTAATTTCACGCTCGCGATCGACAATCAGACGCACCGCAACCGACTGCACGCGTCCGGCAGACAGGCCACGCGCAATTTTTTTCCACAACAGTGGGGAAACCATGTAACCCACTACGCGATCCATAAACCGACGCGCCTGCTGTGCATTAACCCGGTCAATATTCAACGTGTCTGGTTTTTCAAACGCCTGCGTAATGGCATTTTTCGTGATTTCGTTAAACACCACGCGACTGAAACGCCGATCGTCACCACCAATGATTTCCCGCAGGTGCCAGGCAATGGCTTCCCCTTCGCGGTCAAGGTCGGTTGCGAGATAGATGTGGTCAGCATTTTCCGCCAGTGTTTTTAGTTCGGAGACAACCTTCTCCTTACCCGGCAGTATTTCGTAGTTAGCCTTCCAACCATGATAAGGATCGACGCCCATACGATTAACCAGCGCAGATTTTTCATCCTTTTTGACTTTCTTTTTCGTTTTATCTTTAGTCGCTGAGTCCGCGCTCTTTTTACTGACTGAGCCACTCGTCGGCAAATCGCGCACATGACCGACGCTGGATTTCACCACGTAGTCATTGCCTAAATACTTATTAATCGTTTTGGCTTTTGCCGGGGACTCGACGATAACGAGAGCTTTACCCATATGTACTATTACCTGCTGAATTCTTCTGAAAATCAGATATTTTTCGGGGCATCCAGAGCGGATTCTACTGACTGCGCAAAATCCCACACTCTACCTGATAAATACTGCCACGCAACCTAATTAGCATGGGGACGCTGTTTTATCCGCTTCCTGCCACACTGAATATCGGCAGGTAAGCCCCTAAAATGTAGCCTATTTGTCTCATAATCTGCGCTTTACGCTGAAACCGTATCGCAGTACCCTTTCTCTCGATGCAGTTTTGGAACAAGCGTTGTTGATATAGTGTAATTCCCCCTTTTTCAAGGGACGTACAGGAGTAGCAATCATGTCACCTGAATATCAGGTTAACGAAGAAAAACGTCCGATTAGCCGCCAGAACTTATTAGTTGAAGCCAATGACATCATTAAACACCACGATGATTACTTGCATGGCATGGTCGCAGATAGCGTAGAACAAAAAAACGGCGTATTGGTTTTTCGCGGTGAGTTTTTTCTCGATGCGAACGGAATTCCGACGTTAAAAAGCACCGCTGTATTTAACATGTTCAAACACCTTGCACATGTTTTATCCGAAAAATATTACTTGGTCGATTAATGTAAATGCCCGCAAAGTCGCGGGCATTTTATCGTGTCGCGCTTTACTACCGCGACTAAAGCAGAGGCTTTGAACCACGCTGCCACCAACGTAGCATCAGGCGTTCTGCGGTATCGCCCGCGCTACCCGTCAGGCGATCCAGCAGGCGTTTACGGCGCGTATAGCGCACGCTTAATACTTCATGATTCGCCATTTCGGCGATGAGCAGATCGTCACTGGTGCCGATCGCATCTATCAATCCCAACTCTTTCGCCTGCGTGCCAAACCAGTGCTCGCCCGTCGCGACTGAATCAATATCCAACGATGGACGCATTTGCTGCACAAAGTCTTTAAACAGCGTGTGCGTGACATTCAGATCTTCACGGAATTTCTCACGACCTTGCTCCGTATTCTCACCAAACAACGTCAACGTACGTTTGAATTCACCGGCAGTATGTAACTCAACATCGATATCTTTGTTTTTCAGCAAACGGTGGAAATTGGGGATTTGCGCTACAACACCAATAGATCCCACAATAGCAAAAGGAGCCGCGACAATACGATCGGCCACGCAGGCCATCATATATCCGCCACTGGCCGCGACTTTATCTACGGATACTGTCAAACGTACGCCACCTTGGCGCAGACGTTGTAATTGCGACGCGGCCAGCCCATAGCCGTGTACCACACCACCAGGACTTTCCAAACGCAGTAACACTTCGTCTTTCGGCTTCGCTACCGCGAGCACGGCAGAAATTTCTTCACGCAGCGAACTGACTTCACCTGCATCCATACTGCCGTTGAAATCGAGAACGTACAGGCACGGTTTTACACTTTTCTCTTCGCCACGTTTGGCACGCTGTTTATCTTGCTTCGCCGTTTCTTTTTCTTTCTTTTTTTCTTGTTTAGATAACAGCTTGCGCTCAGTGTCGCTCATACAGGCTGTCTGCATTTCACGCTGCATTTCCTGATATTGCTCGCCCAGATTCGTGACCTGCAACTCACCTTTATGCGGGCGCTTACGCTGTGTCATCCCGAATGCCAGAACGACTAACGCACCAATAGCCACCACAATGGTGAGCACCTTCGCCAGGAATAAACCGTACAGAGAAAGTAATTCCACAAACACCGTCCTCATTGACTGAGCATTAATTAATATTGGCTAACCAGCCAACTATAGCGCTGACGTCACGCGCCATTCCCTTCCTATAACCTAACTGATGGCACACAATATGGCGATGTTATTCCTGTGGTTTCTCTATCTATTGCCGATTTTTACAACAGTACAGGGACAAATAGAGGCAGTCTCATTGAAAACCTGCAACATTTGAGGCATAACACCCCCATCCACCCTGCCCGGATACGCCTTCATCTGACGTTCCGAGTTGCGCGCCCTATCTCGTCGCGCCGATAGTCGATGGCAGGTCTATTATCTGAAGCGTGGCGGCTCTGCGCCACGGCAAGAGGAATTTATTGTGCATTACCAGCCTAAAACTGATTTACTGCAAAATCGCATCATTCTGGTCACTGGTGCGGGTGACGGCATAGGCCGTGAAGCCGCGCTGACCTACGCCCGCTATGGCGCTCACGTCATCTTATTGGGGCGGACAGAAAGTAAACTACAGGCGGTTAAGCAGCAAATAGAGCAGGAACACGGTACGACGGCACACGTCGTTGTCTGCGATATGTTGGCCTTATCCTCTGCGCAGTGCTTTCAGTTGGCGGATGAACTGGCGCAGGTTATACCGCATCTGGATGGCGTCCTCCATAACGCCGGATTGCTTGGGGAAATCGTCCCTGTCGTACAACAAACGCCTGAGACCTGGCATCAGGTTATGCAGGTCAACGTTAACGCAACCTTTATGTTGACGCAGGCGCTGCTGCCGCTGTTACTGAAATCTCCCTGTTCCTCTCTGGTTTTCACCAGTTCCAGCGTCGGCCGCGAAGGTCGCGCCAATTGGGGAGCCTATTCCGTATCCAAGTTCGCAACGGAAGGTTTAATGCAGGTACTGGCCGATGAATATCGTTCGCACAATCTGCGGGTGAACTGTATTAATCCCGGCGGAACGCGTACGGGTATGCGTGCGTCAGCGTTCCCCAACGAAGATCCGATGAAGCTGAAGACGCCGGCAGATATTATGCCGCTGTATCTCTACCTGATGGGCGATGATAGCCGCCGTAAGACGGGGATGAGTTTTGATGCTCAGCCGGGCAGAAAAGCCGGTCCAGCCGAATAACAAGAGAAGAGCACGCACGATGAGCGATGAACGCCACCAACAACGCCAGCAACGCCTGAAAGAAAAGGTCGATGCCCGCATTGCCGCCGCGAATGAAACGCGCGGCATCTTGATTGTTTTCACTGGTAATGGGAAAGGGAAAACGACAGCAGCGTTTGGGACCGTCACACGGGCGATAGGCCACGGATTGCGGGCTGGCGTGATTCAATTTATTAAAGGTGAATGGCCAAACGGCGAAAAAAACCTGCTGCAACAGCATGGCGTGGAATTTCAGGTCATGGCGACCGGTTTTACCTGGGAGACGCAAAATCGCCAGACGGATACCGAAGCAGCACAGAACGTCTGGCTGGCGGGTAAACGCATGCTGGCCGACCCACAGCTTGACCTCGTAGTCTTAGATGAGCTGACGTATATGGTTAGCTACGATTATCTGGATTTAAGTGACGTTGTCACGGCATTAACGCAGCGCCCTGCTGGACAGACCGTCATTATTACCGGCCGCGGTTGCCATCGTGAATTGCTGGAAATGGCCGATACCGTGACAGAGATGCGCCCAGTAAAGCATGCGTTTGATAGCGGGATTCAGGCACAGCAGGGAATTGATTGGTAAACCTGCTATTAGCGATCGCGGGCAACGAAGACTGCCCGCGAAGCGTATGGAGAAAAAGACTAGCCGTTGCGTTTTGGCTTTGGCGATGTGCGACGTGCCGGAGCACTGTTAATCTGGCTGTGACGTTTTACCGCACGGCGGATCTGGTTCGCTTTCACCCGACGGCGCTCACGCTCAACCGGCAGTTTCGATACGGTTTCTACCGGAAGCTGCACTAACTCACGCAGATAGTTCAGCTGTTCAAGCGGCATTTCTGCCCAGCCACCGCGTGGAATACCTTTTGGCAAGGTAATATCGCCGTAACGCACGCGAATCAGGCGGCTCACCTGCACGCCAACGGCTTCCCACAGACGGCGAACTTCACGATTACGCCCTTCTGTCAGCGTCACGTTATACCACTGGTTCAAACCTTCACCACCCTGATAGCGGATAGTGCGGAACGAGGCCGGGCCGTCTTCCAACTGTACGCCTTTGCTCAGTTGCTTGATCTTTTCGTCATCAACCTCACCGAAGACCCGCACGGCATATTCACGCTCAACCTCACGGCTGGGGTGCATCAGGCGATTGGCCAGTTCACCGTCGGTCGTGAACAGTAGCAGACCGGAGGTGTTCACATCCAGACGCCCTACGGCAACCCAACGGGAGCCCTGAATTCTCGGCAAACGGTCAAACACCGTTGGACGCCCATCAGGATCGTTGCGGGTGCACAGCTCGCCTTCTGGTTTGTAATACACCAGTACGCGGCACACGGTTTCTTCGGTTTCCTTAACGGTAACCACATGACCATCAATACGGATTTTGGTGGCTTTTGTCACTTCAACGCGATCGCCCAGTGTGGCAACCTTGCCGTCAACGCTGACGCGTCCAGCCTGAATGATACCTTCAATTTCGCGGCGTGAGCCATGTCCGGCGCGCGCCAGAACTTTTTGTAACTTTTCGCTCATTGAGCAACCTCTAGTGTCGCCTTCCCAGGCGTCGGGGGGAGTCATAACTGCGTATAAAATTCAGCAAGTTACGTAAAAATCATACCTAATATTCAATGCTGGCGCGATTATACCGATCTTCGCGCCATTTGTATTCTCATTGTTACCACTCGTCGCTGCACTTATAAGAACGGCGTAACATCACCGGTGCCTTCACGAGCGACGCGTGGCACAGATTCGGTCAGGTCGATAACCGTCGTAGGCTGTTGACCCAGAGAACCACCGTGGATAATCAAATCTACCAATTTTCCCAATTCTTCCTGAATTTCTTCTGGATCGGATTCGGCGAAATCATTTCCCGGCAGCATCAGCGTCGTCGACATCAACGGTTCATTCAGCGCGGCCAGCAAATCCAGTGCAATAGGATTAGACGGCACGCGCAGGCCGATTGTTTTACGTTTTTCATTCATTAAGCGACGGGGCACCTCTTTTGTCGCTTTCAGAATAAACGTGTAATTACCCGGCGTATTATTTTTAATCAACCGAAAAGCCGAGTTATCAACATGGGCATACGTCGATAGTTCGGACAAATCGCGACACATCAGCGTGAAGTTATGATCGCTACCCAGATCGCGAATCCGGCAGATACGTTCCAACGCGTTCTTTTCACCCAGCATACAACCCAACGCATAGCCGGAATCCGTTGGATAAACAATCACCCCGCCTTTATGCAAAAACTCCACCGATTGGTTGATTAATCGTGGTTGCGGATTCTGCGGATGAATATAGAAAAACTGACTCATGGCCTACCTCGTGCGTCTGACATTACGCGGCGTTACGCATCCCACACCGCGTCATAGTGCAATAGGGTTATTATAGAACGTGTCGGTGGTAAAAGATTGTTATTTCATGAAATAGCGATGCCATTACGCGGTAATGTTCAGCTAATTTGCCAATAATGGATGATGCCAAACTGGCTCGACGTCGGCAGGCAGCCATAGCTTACGCCCCAACTCAATCCAGGCGCAAGGCAGGTGGAAATCCGATCCTTGCGATGCCATCAGGTTGAAATCTCGCGCATAACAGGCAAGCTGTGTCCGTTCATCCGGCGCCTGTTGGCACTGCGCGACTTCCATTGCGAGCCCGCCGCTTTCTGCAAACATGGCTAGCAAACGTTTTAACCATTTGGCCGTCAGATCGTAGCGCCCTGGATGGGCTAACACGGGCACACCGCCGGACTGATGAATCGCCTCGATAGCTTGTGGGATGGTGCACCATTGCGGTGGCACGTAGCCGATTTTGCCTTTCGCCAGATATTTTTTGAACACCTGATTCATATTTGCCGCGATACCCAGTTCGATCAGATAACGCGCAAAATGCGCCCGTGTAATCTGCCCTCCCGTTGCCAGACGCTGCGCGCCAGCCAGCGCATCGGGAATGCGGGATTTTTCCAACCGGGCGGCGATCTGTTCCGCCCGACTCTGCCGGTTATCCGCCTGCTGTTGCAGCAATCCATTTAACGCGGGATGAGTGATATCCATCCCCAATCCGACAATATGAATCTCATGATTTTCCCACAGCGTGGAGATCTCCACGCCGGAAATCAGCCTCAGCGGCAACGCATGTTGTGCAATCGCATTCCGTGCTTCTTCAAGCCCTGCGGTCGTGTCGTGATCGGTAATAGCCAGCACACTTACCCGCATGTCTACTGCCCGATTGACCAACGCCGTCGGCGTTAAAAGGCCATCAGACGCCGTAGTATGGCTATGCAAATCATACAGTGGGAATGACGCTATCGATTGTGAATCTTCTGGCACAGGTCTATCCATTAACAAGAATCATGCGAAGGCCGCATGATGCCATTAATAGGAGGAAAAGGGTAATTCTCATCTATCTCTGCGTACCCTTTTCTCTGCTTTCCCTGCGAGATTTTTAAGGTGCTTCCAAGATACGCAAATTGTTTTCCAATAAAAAAGCCACAAACAACGCACACAGGAAACTTATCCCTTTAATAAAGCATGCAATACCTGTAAGGAAAACAAAATCATTATAGCCAGAATGATTTCCAGATAATAAAAAAAACGAATATAAGAAAAAAAAGCCACTCATTGTCACCTCTGTTTTTGATGCGTGCAAGGCACGTTTAATACTCTTCGAATTTTCAAATTTATTTGTCCTGTCCCATTTTATTGAAAGACCAAACAGAGATGAAATGACTCCGTAAATAAAAGTCCACTCTAACGCCCGAGCCATAATCCCATGATAAAAAACTGGAAGAAGTCTTGAGCAATTAAACATTCTAAAATAGGCCATTTTTTCAACAAAGGTGCTTATCAACATGCATAAAAAGAAAACAACCACTTCATAAGGCATAGATAAATACACATTTTCATTCAAGAGGAAAAAGCTCATCATCACCATAATATGAAGTGATACTAGCGAAAGAATGGGTTTAATTCTAGATGTGCTATGCCTAATTTCCATGATTCTTTGATTGAGGGTCATTTTATTTTCACTGGAAAAACCAAAGTACAGTCGCCAATGTTTAAGTAATTGTTGAACAGGTCCCGCAGTCCATCTGATTTGCTGTTTTTTCATATCAGAAAAAGTGGTGGGAATCAGTCCTCTTCCTACGGTATCGGCAAATACATAACCTATATATCCTTGCGCATGCATTCTCACTGCAAGCTCGGAATCCTCTGTCAATGCGGTTTCATCCCATCCTCCTACCTTCTCCAGTATATTTCTCCTCAAAATACACATCGTCCCGACGGTAAATGCAGCGTTAATTTCGGTATATGATGGCAGCTCTATTTTATGAAATAGTGTCCAAAAGTAATAGGCACCTTCCATAACATGGCTTGATTGATGATTATAGTAATCATGGCTAGTCTGAACAAAGCCGACGTTTTTATCTTTAAATATTCTGACATAACGTCGAATGAAATCTGGTTCAGTAATATAATCCGCATCAATAACAGCGATTAAGTCAGTATCAGAAGACGTAATTTTTAATGCGTAATTCAGCGCTCCAGCTTTTGCTCCTGCAAGTACAGGAATATGATAAAATCTGAATTTCTTACCCAACATGTCACAATGCTTTTTCACCGGTTTCCAGAGTGCTTCATCCTGAGTGTTATTATCTATGACGATAACTTCATAATTGTCATAATCTAATGCAAAAATACTATTAAGTGTATTAATTACTATTTCAGGCGATTCTGAATAACAAGGCAGGTGAATAGTGACTTTTGGTGAATAGACCTCACCACCATCCTGAATATGCGTCACTTTTTTATTTCGCTTAAAATTAAGATAAAACAAAGAGTTTTGAGAAAATGGGAAATAGTAAAATGAATAAATCGACGTTATTATCGAAAATGAAAAGATAGTAATAAAAATGGCCTGAAGATCATGTTCGACAAAAATCTCATAAAAAGAAAGTGCATAACTGAGCAGACATAAAAGCAACGTAGTACTAATTGCGGTAAGACCCGAACCGAACGAAGTTATCATTCCTGAGTATCTGAACCATGTGAAAGAGATCATACTGCCGACGAAGAACAGTACCAAAAAATAAATAAACGGCCACGATGACAGGGAAGATGCCGCCATAAATAGCAGAAAAAAGACCAGCATCAATACGTTGACATTAGCCTTCTCACCATAGTTTCCTTTTGAAAAAATATATAGTGACACAGATCTTATCATCACCAAAAAAGCCGCAACATATAAAACCCCGCCTCTATCAAGAGAAATAAATTCAAACATTAAAAATCCTATTAAAAAACATTTGAAATAATCAGGGAGTAATAATTCTCACAAAATAATATAGTGGCATCACAACGCCCTGGTAATTATAACCATCATAGTTAACTCATTATTAATATCTTATTCATCAAGTTATGATTAATGACAAATGATGACATTATTTTGATTATCTATGTCAAAAAAAAACTTCCACATATGACAATGCTTATCAATGACACTGCTTTGCCATTAAATGACATTTTTGATAAATTAAATTTGATCTCATGAAGTTACTTATTGGATGAGATAAAAAACAATAAAACAAGGAGTATGCCATCATGTATGTAATAAGAAGAAAATATATAACATCATTAGAGAGTATATTAAAAAAGGAAGGGATAAATGTAGACGCACTATCAAATGATACAACAATACGCGACAGGGGTGAAGAAAGTGGTGGTGAATTCACCAGTGTTTATAACATTCAAGCGTTGCTTAACATTGCCTATGCCAGTCAGGGAAAAGAAAGTTTTGGGCTACTATCTTATGAATATTTTCATCCTGGTGATTATGACATTGTTAATTATATTATGATGAGTAGTGACAATCTATTACATGCCCTTGAATGCCTTTGCCGTTTTTCCAGACTGCTATACAGCGGATGCCAACTAACGTTAGATAAAAAAAACACAAATACATACTGTATTGGATTTACTTATCTCTATCCACAAGATAAAAACAAAGAAATCACCCGCCAATTTCATGAATTAACAGTCGCCAGTTTACTGGCTTATTGCCAGTGGCTAATTTTACTCATTTCTCTTCCATGGAGTTTAGTTATCCACAACCCTACAGCATAAGAAAATATGAAACGCTATTTGCTTGCCCAATGACCTTTGGCACAGATCGAAATCGTGTTTATCTGAATGCAGAAACACTGTTAATGCCATTAGTTACGTCCAATGCATCACTTTTCAAGTTGCACGAAAAACACGCAACCTACTTGATCGACATTCTTTTTAATAAAACAATAAAGGGCCGGGTAAGAGACAGCATTAGCAAAAAACTAGAAGCCGGTTCATGCAATATTCATTCGGTCGCATCTGACTTCTTTATGACTCCACGGACATTACAGCGGCGTCTGGAAGAAGAAGGGGCTTATTTCAAGGATATACTTGAGGACGTTAAAATGAATCTTGCAGAATATTACCTCATCTATAGCCAATACTCACTTTCTCAAGTTGCTGAATTTGTTGGATATAAAGAGCTCAGCAGCTTCCACCGAGCATGCCTACGCTGGTTCGGGTCATCTCCAGGATTCTTTCGCGAAAGAGGTGGCAGGAAGGCATGCTTGCCCAGGAAATGACATAACGGCTGCCTTTTTATGATGTAAAGCATGGATAAAATAATCCTATTGCAGGTGTTGACATTTTATCGTCGAACCAGTTAACTAGTACGCAAGCTCGGTACACAAACACGGTGTCCGCAATAAACAGTGAGACGATGATAATGGCAACGCAGAAAATGATGAAACATGGTTGGTGGCGCTCTTCCCTATCGCGGGTGGACTAATCACGCATCGCTGTTATCACACATGCAGATATTCCCAAACCCGCTTAACTAAGCGGGTTTTTTATTTGATGGGCACAACATTAAACGGGTAGCAAGAATGCAAACAACACAACCGAAACTGGAACTGCTGCGTACCGAGGCCGTTTACCGTAACGACCCCAGCGCCATCTTCCATCAGCTCTGCGGTGCCAGACCTGCCACGTTGCTGTTAGAATCAGCTGAAATCGACAGCAAGGAAAACCTGAAAAGCCTGTTAATTATTGATAGCGCACTACGTATCACCGCTCTCGGCCAGCAGGTTTCCGTTCAGGCATTAACCGCAAACGGTGCCAGCCTGCTGCCATTATTGGATGCCGCACTGCCTGCGGAAATTATTAATCAACCGCGTCCGAACGGTCGCGAGCTCACCTTCCCACTAGCCGACGCCATGCAGGATGAAGATGCACGCCTGCGTTCGCTGTCCGTATTTGATGCCTTACGCCAGATTCTAACGCTGGTTGCCTGCCCGACGGACGAACGTGAAGCCATGTTCCTTGGCGGTCTGTTCGCCTACGATCTGGTCGCCGGGTTTGAAGCATTGCCGGCGTTGAGCCAGCAGCAGCGTTGCCCCGATTTTTGCTTCTATCTGGCAGAAACCTTGCTGGTGCTTGACCACCAAAAACGCGTAACCGCCCTGCAAGCCAGCCTGTTTACGCCAAACCACAGCGAAAAGCTGCGTCTGCAACAGCGTCTGGAACAGTTGCAACTTCAACTTACCCAGCCCGCTCCTGCGCTGCCGCGTCAGTCTATCGAAGACATGACGCTGAGTTGCAACCAGAGTGATGAAGCCTTTGGTGACGTTGTCAGCCAGATGCAGGAAGCTATCCGCATCGGTGAAATTTTTCAGGTCGTGCCGTCACGCCGTTTCTCTTTACCCTGCCCTTCACCGCTGGCCGCTTACCAAACGCTGAAAGATAACAATCCCAGCCCTTACATGTTTTACATGCAAGATCAGGATTTCACGCTGTTTGGTGCCTCACCGGAAAGCTCGCTGAAGTACGATGCCGACAGCCGCCAAATCGAAATCTATCCCATTGCAGGTACTCGCCCGCGCGGCCGCCGTGCCGATGGTTCGTTGGATCGCGATCTCGATAGCCGCATTGAGCTGGAAATGCGTACCGACCATAAAGAATTGGCCGAACACCTGATGCTGGTAGATTTAGCCCGTAACGATCTGGCGCGCATCTGCCAGCCAGGCAGCCGTTACGTCGCTGACTTGACCAAAGTTGATCGTTATTCCTTTGTGATGCATCTGGTGTCGCGCGTGGTGGGTACACTGCGTGAAGATTTGGATGTTTTGCACGCTTACCGCGCCTGCATGAATATGGGCACGCTGAGCGGTGCACCGAAAGTCCGTGCCATGCAGTTGATTGCAGAAAGTGAGAAAACCCGACGCGGCAGCTACGGCGGCGCGGTGGGCTACTTCACTGCTCATGGCGATCTGGATACCTGCATCGTTATTCGCTCCGCCTATGTCGAAGACGGTATTGCTACCGTTCAGGCCGGTGCGGGCGTGGTTCTTGATTCTAATCCGCAGGCCGAAGCCGACGAAACTCGCAATAAAGCCCGCGCGGTACTGCGAGCTATTGCCAGTGCGCACCATGCAAAGGAGATCTTCTGATGGCCGACATCCTGCTGCTCGATAATATCGACTCATTCACCTACAACCTGGTGGATCAACTGCGTGCCAGCGGCCATCAGGTCGTGATTTACCGTAACCATCTGCCTGCCGACGTCATCATTGCGCGGTTACAGCAAATGGAAAAACCGATTTTGATGCTCTCTCCCGGCCCTGGCACACCAGCGGAAGCAGGCTGCATGCCGGAACTGCTGCAACGTCTGCGCGGTCAACTGCCAATCATTGGTATTTGCCTCGGCCATCAAGCCATCGTGGAAGCCTACGGCGGCCATGTCGGTCAAGCGGGTGAAATCCTGCATGGCAAAGCGTCTGCCATTGACCACGATGCCAGCGGCATGTTTAGCGGTTTACCGCACCCGCTGCCCGTTGCACGCTACCACTCGCTGGTCGGCAGCAACATTCCTTCTACGCTGACCGTCAACGCGCACTTCAATGAGATGGTGATGGCCGTGCGTAACGATGCGGATCGCGTTTGCGGTTTCCAATTCCATCCTGAGTCGATCCTGACCACACACGGCGCTCGGCTGCTGGAACAAACGCTTGACTGGGCGCTAGCTTAACGAGGGATACGATTATGCAACTGTCTTCTGCGACTTTGGAACCGTCTACTGCTCAGGATGTATTTATCATGCAAAACATACTGGAAAAATTATACCGCGCGGAAAACATCAGCCGTCAGGAAAGTCAGGCGCTGTTTGGCGCCATTATCCGCGGTGAACTGGATGCCAGCCAGCTGGCAGCAGCGTTGATTAGCATGAAAGTGCGCGGTGAGCATCCCGATGAAATTGCGGGTGCCGCTACGGCATTACTGGCCGATGCTCAGCCATTTCCTCGCCCCGACTATTTATTTGCCGATATCGTCGGCACCGGCGGTGACGGTACAAACAGCATCAACATCTCAACCGCCAGCGCATTCGTTGCTGCCAGCTGTGGCCTGAAAATCGCCAAGCACGGCAACCGCAGCGTCTCCAGCCGTTCTGGTTCATCCGATTTGCTCTCTGCTTTCGGCATTAAGCTGGATATGAGCGCACAGGACTCACGTCAGGCGCTGGACGATTTGGGCGTGTGTTTCCTGTTTGCTCCGCAATATCACCTGGGTTTCCGCCATGCCATGCCGGTGCGTCAGCAACTTAAAACCCGTACCGTTTTCAACGTGCTGGGGCCGCTGGTTAACCCGGCTCGTCCGCCGCTGGCGCTGATTGGCGTGTATAGCCCCGAATTGGTTCGCCCTATCGCTGAAACGCTGAAGGTGCTGGGCTACCAACGTGCAGCAGTGGTACACGGTGGCGGGATGGATGAAGTCGCGATTCATGCGCCAACACAGGTTGCAGAGTTACATAACGGAGAGATCGAAACCTACGAACTGACACATCGCGACTTCGGTCTAGAGGCATACCCGCTGTCGGCATTACAAGGCGGAACACCGGAAGAAAATCGTGACATTCTCGCGTCGCTGCTACAAGGTAAAGGCGAACGCGCACACGCCGCTGCGGTTGCCGCCAACGTTGCGTTGCTTCTGAGATTGTTCGGGCAAGAAGATCTGCGCCAGAATGCGCAACAGGCACTTGAAGTCATTCATAGTGGACAGGCTTATCAACGCGTTGTCGCCCTGTCCGCCAGAGGATAATAGAACCATGCAGGAAACCGTATTACATAAAATTGTGCGTGATAAAGCCCTCTGGGTTGCAGAACGTGAGAAAGCACAGCCGCTGGCCTCTTTTCAACATGAGATCGTTCCCAGCCAGCGCGACTTTTATCAAGCGCTGAAACAGGATAAACCTGCCTTTATTCTGGAATGTAAAAAGGCATCGCCGTCGAAGGGATTGATTCGCGATGATTTTGACCCGGTGGCAATTGCTCAGGTCTATAAAGATTATGCGTCCGCTATTTCCGTTTTAACCGACGAGAAGTATTTCCAGGGTGACTTTGCCTTTCTGCCTCAGGTCAGCGCCGCGGTACACCAGCCCGTGTTGTGCAAAGACTTCATTATTTCACCCTACCAGATTTATCTGGCGCGCTACTATCAGGCCGATGCCATTCTACTGATGCTGTCCGTGCTGGACGACGACCAGTATCAGCAATTGGCCGAGGTGGCGCACAGTCTGAAGTTAGGCGTGTTGACGGAAGTCAGTAATGAAGAAGAGCTACAGCGTGCCATTCAGCTCGAAGCGCGCGTCGTCGGGATCAACAACCGTGACCTGCGCGATCTCTCTATTGATCTCAACCGTACTCGGACACTCGCACCACGTCTGCCTGCTGGCGTAACCGTGATCAGTGAATCCGGTATCAACCGCCATGCGCAGATTCGTGAACTCAGCGCCTTTGCTCAGGGATTCTTGATCGGCAGCTCGCTAATGTCCGAGCCGGATCTGAACGGTGCAGTACGCCGCGTGATTCTAGGTGAAAACAAAGTCTGTGGCCTGACGCGTGCAGCAGATGCACAGGCCGCCTATCAGGCGGGTGCGCTCTACGGCGGGTTAATCTTTGTCGCCAGTTCTCCGCGCTATGTTGACGTCAAACAAGCTACCGATGTCATTGGGGGAGCACCACTGCGCTATGTCGGTGTTTTCCGCAACGCGCCCGTCGAACACATCGTTGCGATCACAACGCAGTTAGGATTAGCAGCCGTTCAACTGCACGGTGATGAAGATCAACAGACGATCGACCGGCTGCGCCAGCAATTACCTGCGACGTGCCAAATTTGGAAAGCGCTGAGCATCACAGATGTGCTGCCAGAACGTAATCTTATCCACGTCGATCGCTATGTGTTTGATAACGCTCAGGGCGGCAGCGGTAAAACGTTCAACTGGTCACTGCTGGCCAATCAGTCACTGGATAACGTGTTGTTAGCCGGTGGCCTGAATAACGATAACTGCGCCCTGGCGGCACAGCAAGGTTGCGCAGGACTGGATTTCAATTCCGGGGTGGAAAGCGAACCGGGAAAAAAAGACTCACATAAAATTGCTGCGGTTTTTGCGACATTACGTCAGCCGTAACACTAAAACAGACGGGAAAATTATGACATTACTCAACCCTTACTTCGGTGAATTCGGCGGACAATTTGTTCCGCAGATCCTCATCCCGGCGTTACGCCAGTTAGAAGAGGCTTTCGTCAGCGCACAAAAAGATCCTGAATTTCAAGCCGAGTTTACCGATCTGCTGAAAAACTATGCAGGTCGTCCAACGGCGTTAACCCTGTGCCAAAACCTGACGGCAGGAACGAAGACGAAGTTGTACCTAAAGCGTGAAGATCTACTGCACGGCGGCGCGCACAAGACGAATCAGGTACTTGGACAAGCATTGCTGGCTAAACGCATGGGCAAAAGCGAAATCATCGCTGAAACCGGCGCAGGCCAACACGGCGTCGCGACGGCGCTGGCTTGCGCCCTGCTTGGCCTAAAATGCCGCGTTTATATGGGAGCAAAAGACGTTGAGCGCCAGTCGCCGAACGTGTTCCGCATGCGTTTGATGGGGGCGGAAGTAATTCCGGTTCACAGCGGTTCTTCCACGCTGAAAGATGCCTGCAACGAAGCGCTACGTGACTGGTCTGGCAGCTATGAAACGGCACACTATCTGCTGGGAACGGCTGCTGGCCCGCATCCTTATCCAACGATCGTACGCGAATTCCAACGCATGATTGGTGAAGAAACCAAAGCGCAGATCCTGGAAAAAGAAGGTCGCTTGCCGGATGCAGTACTGGCCTGTGTTGGCGGTGGTTCTAACGCGATTGGGATGTTCGCTGATTTCATCGACGATACTACCGTCCGTCTGATCGGCGTCGAACCTGGCGGCTTGGGCATTGAATCCGGGCAGCACGGCGCACCGTTAAAACACGGTCGCGTTGGTATTTATTTCGGCATGAAGTCCCCGATGATGCAAACGTCCGACGGACAAATTGAAGAGTCTTACTCTATTTCCGCCGGGCTGGATTTCCCGTCCGTAGGGCCACAGCACGCCTACCTGAATAGTATTGGTCGTGCCGACTATGTCTCGATTACCGATGATGAAGCGCTGGATGCCTTCAAAGCACTCTGCCGTAATGAAGGTATTATTCCCGCGCTGGAATCCTCCCACGCATTAGCACATGCCTTGAAGATGATCAAAGCAGAGCCGGAGAAAGAGCAACTGCTGGTGGTCAACCTGTCAGGTCGGGGTGATAAAGACATCTTTACCGTGCACGATATTTTGAAAGATCGGGGAGAAATGTAATGGAGCGCTACCAACAGCTATTTGCACGCCTGTCAGAGAAAAAAGAAGGCGCGTTCGTCCCGTTTGTCACGCTGGGCGACCCATCCCCTGAGCAATCACTGAAAATTATCGATACGCTGATTGCTGCGGGTGCTGATGCGCTGGAATTAGGCGTGCCCTTTTCTGACCCACTGGCGGATGGCCCAACCATTCAGGCAGCTAATCTGCGCGCTTTCGCCGCAGGCGTCACGCCAGAGCAATGTTTTGAGATGCTGGCGACTATACGTCAGAAATACCCAGAAATTCCGATTGGCCTGCTGATGTATGCCAATCTGGTCTTCAGCAATGGTATCGATGAATTTTATCAGCGTTGTGCCGAGGTTGGCGTCGATTCGGTTTTAGTGGCAGATGTTCCCGTGGTGGAGTCGGCTCCTTTCCGTACGGCAGCGCTACGGCACGGTATTGCCCCTATCTTTATCTGCCCGCCTAATGCTGATGATGAGCTATTACGCGAGATCGCCTCTTATGGCCGTGGCTATACCTATCTGGTGTCACGCGCAGGCGTGACAGGAGCAGAAAAACGCGCCCAACTACCGCTGAATCATCTGGTTGCCAAACTGAATGCGTATCATGCTGCCCCACCACTGCAAGGATTTGGCATTTCCGATCCAACTCAAGTGCGAGAAACATTAGCGTCAGGTGCCGCGGGGGCTATTTCTGGTTCTGCGATCGTGCGGATTATTGAAAAAAATCTGAACCAGCCCAGCTTAATGCTGTCAGAGTTACACACCTTTGTGAGTGAAATGAAAGCAGCTACGCGTTCATAACACGTTTCAGGCGCGCGATTTGTACTTAGCGCAAGCAATGTCGCGCGCCGAATAGTGTTTCAAATTATTTCTTATTTTACTGGCGGGAAATATATTCAATAATTATTTAATTTCCAAACTTCAATAATTGTAAGAAAAGTTTTCAAATTGAAATAATTATTTAATTCCACATCAAATAAATAAATTAATTTCCCAGTATTTTTTAATCCGCATAAATCCCACGAATAAAACACGAAGAGAATCACAGAATTGAGATCATTTAAAATTTTCTCTTTTTGAAGATCTTGTTCACATTACTGTAAGATAGAATAAATAGAATGAAATCGCTGAACAAAGTGGCAGCGCGTTTTTTAAATAATAATTCTCTTCAACATGGGATAATAAAATGAAAGTTAAAATATTGACGATGATGGTAACTTCCTTAATCAGCTTAAGCTCCATGGCTGTTACGATTGACTATCGTCATGAGATGAATGATTCAGCAAAAAACGACCATAAAGATCGCCTGCTGATGTCCCACCGTTTTGACAACGGCTTTGGCCTGTCAATGGAAGCAAAATGGGGTCAATCAGACGCCGATAAAACACCAAATAAACCGTATAACGAGCCAGTCAGCAACGGTACTGAAGTTACCGCTAGCTACCAGTACAAGTTCGACAAAACCTTTGGCGTTGAAGCGGGCTTAAACATGGTGTCCTCTTCAAAAGACAACAACTACCGCCCTTATGTCAAAGGTACGGCTAACATTACCGATTCACTGTACTATGGTCTGCGCTACCGTGCATCTTACCTGCGCAAAAGTGACAGCATCGGTACTACAGCCCCTTCCGACATGAAAGGTTATACCATCACCAGTACGCTGGGTTATAAACTGCCTGCGAACTTTGTGGTTGAATACGAATTTGAATACGACAAGAAAACCAAAGCCGGTTCTGTTGGTTACCTTGCCGACAACGACAACTACGGCCTCACTCATAACGTTAAATTAGCGTACAAATATGACAAAAACTGGACGCCTTACGCTGAAGTCGGCAACGTGATTGGCAGCAAAACGACTGACGAGCGTCAAACTCGTTACCGCGTTGGTGTGCAATACAATTTCTAATGGCTAACGCCATATAGAAAATAGATTTAATAGCAAATAGCGTTCTTTTTATTGGTTTGTTATTTCCTGTCTATAAAAACGGCGAAGTTATTCACTTCGCCGTTTTTTATTCTTCATATTTAACTATCAAATCAGAAGCGGTAGCCTACACCAAACATAAAGGCCCACGGATCGAGTTTAGTATGGATACTTTGCTGAGCGTTACCGGCTTTAAATTTCACATCGGTATCAATATCCATCCACCATACGGACATGTTTACTAGCCAATTCTTGTCCAGGTTGTAATCCAACCCAGCCTGCGCTGCAATACCCCAGGAATTTTTCAGGCTCAGATCGCTCAAACCCGCACCTTTCCCCGTATCATTGAATTTCTCGTCGAAGAACATCGTGTAGTTCAGACCAACGCCTAAATAAGGGCGTAACTTATCTTGAGCATCGCCAAAATAGTACTGTGCTACCAGTGACGGTGGCAGGTGCTTAACTTCCGCAATTGTTCCCGTACCCGGTGTGCCAACCTTGTGTTTGAACGGCGTAGCGGCGAGCAATTCAACACCAATGTTGTCCGTCACCATATAGCTGAAAGTCAGACCCAGTTGAGTATTGTTGCTAACCTGAAACTCCCCCAACCCCAGCACGTTGTCCGAGCTTTCAGCAGGACGCACAGTAGCCGTTCCCGCCCGAACAATAAAATCCCCCGCTTGATGAGCCTGCGCAAATGCAGGCATGAGTGCCGCTGCCAACAATAAGAAAGATGTTTTTTTCATTACCCACTCCATTTATAGGGTTTAAATTTCGAGCGAAAGATACCCCTAAATGGGTATTATTGTTTTAAGCCAGATCACATCCTTTAAAGGTTTTACGTTCAAATTGAACTAAATCACTTATCACTAACTAATTAAAATTCATGGGATTGATCCAGATCAAAAACAGCATGACGAATAAATTGCGTCATTAATGATGAGGAAAATGGATATGGGTAACCCTGCCACATTGATCCTCAACGAAAGTAAAAACAGCATTGCATCGCTAACGGGGTGCCACAGCGCGAATTAACAGGTTACAATCGCGAGTTAAGTTCTTTCTGTCGATTTATCTTTTCCAAGGAGCCTTCATGCCTATCACGGCTAACACGTTGTACCGTGACACGATGAATTTTACCCGTAACCAGTTCATCAGCATCTTAATGATGTCACTGTTGACGGCATTCATTACTGTCATACTGAATCATGCACTATCGCCTTCTGGAGACGAGTTACAGATTCTGAGCAGTTCCAGCAGCGATCTGTCATCTTCTGTCGAATCTGGCTTAATGGACTTGATTCAGCAGATGACGCCGGAACAACAAACCGTGTTGCTGAAAATGTCGGCAGCAGGCACTTTTGCTGCATTAGTAGGTAATGTGCTGCTGACGGGCGGGGTTCTGATGCTGATCCAACTGGTTTCTGGCGGACACCGCACCAGCGCTCTACGCGCTATTGGCGCATCCGCACCTTTTTTATTCCGCCTACTTTTCCTGATTCTGCTGTGCACGTTGCTCATCCAGCTTGGTATGATGCTTTTGATCATCCCTGGCGTATTGCTCGCTATTGCACTGAGCTTATCACCGGTGATTGTGGTAACGGAAAAAAGCGGGATTTTCAACGCGATTAAAGTAAGTACTAAGCTCGCCTATAGCAACTTACGCGCTACAGCGCCCGCCATCGTGATGTGGTTGCTGGCTAAAATCGTTATTTTGCTGGTCGTGTCAAAGTTACCTATTTCCTCACCCACGGTACTCGGCGTGGTTCTGAACGGCTTGAGCAACTTGATCTCCGCCATTCTGCTGATTTACCTGTTCCGCCTTTATATGTTGCTGCGCGCATAACTACCGCTCCCAGCCTATGCCACACCTGTGGTGGCATAGGCTTAGCAATCCCTTGGCCGTTACCGACCCATTCGTAATTTTCTGCAAATTATTACAATATCTCGGGAATGGTGATCCACAATAAAGGATAATGGCATGCGCTATCGGGTAACTCTTGCGGGTTATGATTACGACACAGTTGAGTGATGGATTGACATAATGAAGCAACTTCTTGATTTTATACCGTTGGTCGTTTTTTTTGCGGCCTATAAACTTTATGACATCTATATTGCATCGGGTGCGCTGATTGCGGCAACGGCGCTGTCACTCGCGGTCACCTGGGTGATGTACCGTAAAATAGAGAAAATGACGCTGGTTACCTTTGCGATGGTCGTCGTTTTTGGTTCGCTAACGCTGGTATTCCATAATGATCTGTTTATTAAGTGGAAAGTGACCATCATCTACGCCTTGTTTGCCATTGCCCTGCTGGTTAGCCAGTTTGTCATGAAACAGACTCTGATTCAGAAGATGCTGGGCAAAGAGTTGACCTTACCGCAGCCTGTCTGGGGGAAACTGAATTTCGCCTGGGCCATGTTCTTTCTGGTGTGCGGATTGGTTAACATTTATATTGCTTTCTGGCTACCGCAAAGCGTTTGGGTAAATTTTAAAGTCTTTGGACTAACCGGTGTGACGCTGCTGTTTACGCTGGTTTGTGGCGTCTATATTTATCGCCACTTACCTAACGACCAAGAGAAATCAGAAGAAGAAAAAAGCGAGCTACAGTAATCGCTAAACCGAGGCATACACAATGAGCACACAAAACGTGTTACCACAGGGTGAACTGGTTCTCCGTACGCTGGCAATGCCAGCTGATACCAATGCGAACGGGGATATTTTTGGCGGCTGGTTGATGTCGCAAATGGACATCGGCGGTGCCATTCTGGCGAAAGAAATCGCCGAAGGGCGCGTCGTTACTGTACGGGTTGATGGGATGTCGTTCCTAAAACCCGTTGCCGTCGGCGATGTGGTTTGCTGCTATGCGCGTTGCTTACGTACTGGCCGTAGCTCTATCAATGTCAACGTTGAAGTCTGGGTAAAGAAAGTGTCGTCTGAGCCGATTGGTCAGCGCTATCGGGCCACCGAAGCGTTATTCACTTACGTCGCCGTCGATGAAGAAGGCCATCCACGTGAACTGCCAGCCGGTAAAAGCAACTTCACGCCAAGCGAGTAATATCAGACTGAGCGCTTGCTGCATCGACACGATTTCACCCGTTCTATAATGAAAACGGGGCATCATCTATCAAAGACGATGCCCCGTTTCTTTTTATGTATTGCCGGGTATTATTCGACCGCCGCCCCGCCATCAATTTTAAACACGATGGTCACAACCAGATCTTTACCTGGCTTGCTCGCTTCGTAACGCCATTTACGCATCGCCTGTTTGATGTCACGTTCAAACATATTGCGCGGCTCAGCAGAAAGTACCCGAACGTTGTCAACGCGCCCGGATTCATCCACATCAAACTGCATTTTCACTCGTCCTTCAACGCGTAACGAGAACGCGCGGGCTGGATACTGTGGCTGCGCGCGGCTCAGCGGACGTGGCCCACTCGACTGTGAGCTTGCTGCTGGTGCAGGTGCCTGTTTCACTGGCGCATTATTGACATTGCGCGTCGGCTCTTCGCTGGTAAACGGCGAAGGCGGCTGTTTTTCAACGGTCGGTTCACGCTTAACCGGCTTCGGCTGCTCCACCTTCTTCACGGGCTTAGGCTCCGGTTTAGGTTTCGGCTTGGGTTTTGGTTCAGGTAACGGTATCGCTACTGGCTGCGGCACGGGTTCCGGTTCTGGAATCGGTTCCGGCTCAGGTTCTGGCTGCTTAACGGGCTCGGGTTCAGGGGCTGATTTGGCAACAGGTGCCGCTTCGTAGGCTGCGGGATTCACCATTACCACGCTGATAGGTTTAGACTCCTGCGGTAATTCAATTGAATTATTAAACGAAGCGTACAGCAAACCTGCAATCAGTGAACCGTGGAAACCAACTGAAAGTATGAATGGCCATGAGTAACGACGGGTTAGAAAAAATTTTTTTTGCGGCATAGTCTGTCTTTATCCTCTTATGCCGCCCAAGTTTAAATGCAAATAGCAATCATATTCAATAACAACCCGTGGAATTGTAAAAAAAACAGAAATTGTGGGGGGATTACTCTGGCAAATCAACCTATTGTCCTCGAGCTATTGTCTTCAAACAACATCACGTATGATAGTAGAAACACGTTTCTCTTACCGATAGTGTTTGGCCGTTGGGGGAACCGTACCCGGAATCCCGAACGCGAGAATTTACCTTCCTACCCGTGAGGCCACTATGCTCTATGTCATTTATGCTGAAGATAATGTTGATTCCCTGGCAAAACGCCTGTCGGTCAGACCAGACCATCTTGCCCGTTTACAGGTATTACGCGATCAGGGTCGGCTGATTACTGCTGGCCCCTTACCCGCTATCGATAGCGAAGATCCCGGTCAGGCTGGTTTTAGCGGTTCTGTCATTATCGCCGAATTCGCATCGTTGGATGAAGCTACGGCGTGGGCCAATGCGGACCCTTACATCGCGGCTGGCGTCTACAAACACGTTAGCGTGAAACCATACAAAAAAGTGTTTTAGGAGTTCCGTTGATACAGGTCATGATAGTACGAAAAATCATGACCTCTTGCCCCCACACCAAAAGCTGAAATATTTTAGTCATTTAACAGTGATAGTTTGACCGCTATTCATCTATAGAGGGTCAACAATCATGTTAATGCCTGCGGTTTTGCGAAACGGAATTGCTACTATCCGCCGCCGTCATCGCCTAAGTATTCTCTCCGGATTGTTATTGATCATTGGGCTATTTTCTTTACTGCAATTGGTTTCTATCGGCGTCATTTCTCAAACGATGACTCAAGTTAGACAGGATATTTCCGCGAACGAGGGGCTGCGCCAGCAACAAGCGGTAATGGATAAAGCACGGATGGAAGTGATGAATGCCAGCGACAAACTCAACCGCGCGGGTATTTATCTGTTGGTAGATAAAGAAACAGGCTCTGAAGGCAGCTGGCATAGCCTGATGGATGAAGCGGAAGTCTCTCTAAAACAGGCACAAGCGCACTACCAATTACTGGGAACAGCCACGACGAATGAAGCAGACACACCAGCCTTTGTCGATTTGAAGAAAAGTTACAACCAGCTTTATTCCGGGCTTGTCGAGCTGGCCGAGGGAATCAAAACGACCAATCAGATCGATATTTTCTTTGCTGTCCCGGTTCAGGCCTACCAAAGCGATTTTACTCAAAAATATTCGCACTATCTGCAAGATACCGATGCGCTACAAAAGCAGCATGGCCAACAATTCTTATCCTCTCTCGATCGCGCGAAAACCATTTTCATCACGGTTCTGGGGCTCTTATTGGCGATCGCGATCGCTGTGTGGATTGGTGTAAATCGGGTCATTATTCGCCCGCTGACACAAATTATTACCCATTTAAAACGGATCGCCGCTGGCGATCTATCTCACTCGGTCAACGCAGAAACCCGCGGTACACGCGAAGTTGAACAGCTCAATACCAACGTCATTCAAATGCAGGAAGGTCTGGTTACATTGGTCAATCAAGTTCGTCAGGGCGTTGACCACATGGTGACACAGGTCGATCGCGTCGCTGCGGATAACCAACAGCTTTCCGAACAGGCAAATCGCCAATCCCGCGAACTTAAAGCCACGACGGAACACATTATTCAGCTCAGCCAACATCTGGAACAAAATACGCTGCATACGCAACAGGCCAACTTGCATGCGGAAGATACCAGTAAAATTGCCACACAAGGTGAAACGATGATGAATGACGTCAAAGCGGCGATGTCAGATATCGCAGGCAGAACGCGAGAAATGACGGAAGCGATTGGGATGATTGAGAACGTAGCATTCCAGACCCACATTTTGTCTTTGAACGCAGCGATTGAAGCCGCACGGGCTGGGGCAATGGGGCGCGGGTTCGCCGTTGTCGCGCGAGAGGTCGGCACGTTGGCTTCGCAAAGCAGCCACTCTGCACAGAACATCAATGTGCTGATCCGTGATTCAGACAACAGCGTAACCGCAGGAACGCGGCTGGTAAACAAGCTGAATGATAGCCTACAAAACATCATCCAAACGGCGAAAGGAACAGGCACGTTTCTGAGCGAGATCTCGGAAATATCGCATCAGCAAAATGAAAGCATTCATGAAGTGACTGCCCGGCTCAGCACACTGAACGACACCGTCAGAGAAAATGCGGGTCAGGTTGAAGCTTCCGCGCACACCTTCACCTCACTGCTGGAGCAAACGGAACGTCTCAGTACCTCGGTATCGTTGTTTATCCTTCCCTCGACAGAGCATGACGTTAATTCGATGATTGACCAGAGAGAAATAGTTCAGCGCATTCCAATGATGGGATAAGCCGATGACGGCATAAATCAGTGCCTTGATAACAAAATACCGTGATAAAAAATAGCGACCATACTTCGGGTCGCTATTTTTCTCACTGACTTACCACTCGTAGGCTACCGCATAGAGCAATGCCCGCCGTTGGTGCTTCTGCTGCAAATAACGAGCAGAGCGAATATGGCGGTAAGTACGCGATTGCGCTTCCAACCAACGGCCTCTTCTACGCTGGACCTGACGTAACATCCGCCAACGGCCCACTTCATTCCGACTGCGTTTCATGATGCGACTCTTGTTAATACACTCGCGCTGGGCATTATATACCCCTGATACGTGGCGACAATCAGTGAATCGCCCTCTTCGCTCTCTTCTTATTCATAACTTTTATTCAGAGGAAAGGCATTTCCCCTTTTATAAATCTATGCGTACACTTTGTTAATTCTTTGCAGAAGGGAACTGTGCTGCTTTTATGTCGACATTTTATACCGTAATAAGTTGGTTACTGGTTTTTAGCTACTGGTTGCTGATCGCGGGTGTGACCTTGCGTATTCTGATGAAACGCCGGGCTGTACCTTCAGCGATGGCTTGGCTGCTGGTGATTTATATTCTGCCACTTGTCGGTATTATCGCTTATCTTTCGTTTGGCGAACTCCATCTCGGCAAACGTCGAGCTGAACGTGCTAGTAAAATGTGGCCTTCAACCGCTAAATGGCTGCGCGAGTTAAAGGAATACCGTCGTATTTTCGCGACGGAAAACAGTGAAGTTGCTAGCGCGCTATTCCAGCTTTGTGAACGTCGACAAGGTGTGGGTGGCGTCAAAGGCAACCAATTGCAGTTGATGACCACGTTTGATGACACCATTAAGGCGCTATTACGTGATATTGAACTTGCACGTAACAATGTTGAGATGGTGTTCTATATCTGGCAATCCGGTGGGTTGGTCGAGCAAGTTACCTCTTCCCTGATTGCGGCTGCACGACGCGGAGTACATTGCCGTATTCTGTTGGACTCGGCTGGCAGCGTCCAATTTTTCCGCCAGCATCATCCCGAACTTATGCGCACCGCAGGCATAGAAGTGGTCGAAGCCCTGAAAGTGAATCTATTCCGTGCTTTCCTGCGCCGTATGGATTTGCGACAGCACCGTAAAATTATTCTGATCGACAACCGTATTGCCTATACCGGCAGTATGAATATGGTCGATCCTCGCTTATTTAAGCAGGATGCCGGCGTAGGGCAATGGATAGATCTGATGGCACGTATTGAAGGCCCAGTGGCGACCACGCTGGGGATTATTTACTGCTGCGACTGGGAAATGGAGACAGGCAAGCGCCTGCTCCCGCCGCCGCCGGATGTTAACGTCATGCCGTTCGAACAGGAGAGCGGTCATACCATTCAGGTTATTGCTTCAGGCCCCGGTTACCCGGAAGAAATGATTCATCAGGCGCTGCTGACATCCGTCTATTCGGCGCGTAAGCAATTGATCATGACGACGCCCTACTTCGTCCCCAGCGATGACCTGCTACATGCCATTTGTACCGCCGCCCAGCGCGGGGTCGATGTCAGTATTATTGTGCCACACAAGAACGACTCCGTGCTGGTCGGCTGGGCCAGCCGTGCGTTCTTCACGGAACTGCTGGCCGCAGGCGTAAAAATTTATCAATTCAAGGACGGGCTGCTGCACACCAAAAGCGTGCTGGTCGACGGGCAGCTTAGTCTGGTTGGTACGGTGAATCTCGACATGCGCAGCCTGTGGCTGAATTTTGAAATTACGCTGGTGATTGACGATGCCGGATTCGGCAGTGATTTAGCCTGTGTGCAGGAAGACTATATTGCCCGTTCACGTCTGTTAAACGCGACGCAGTGGCAAAACCGCCCTTACTGGCAACGCATCGTCGAACGGTTGTTCTACTTTTTCAGCCCCCTGCTATAAATACGCGTTTTCCCGTGTTCTAATAAGGCTATTGGGAATTAACAGGAATTACGTTATGGATTTGAATAATCGCCTGACCGAAGACGAAGCATTGGAACAGGCCTACGACATCTTCTTAGAACTGGCGGCAGACAACCTCGATCCGGCAGATATTTTACTTTTCAACCTGCAATTCGAAGAGCGCGGCGGTGCTGAATTATTTGACCCCGCAGAAGACTGGGCTGAACACGTTGATTTCGACCTGAATCCTGATTTCTTTGCCGAAGTCGTGATTGGGCTGGCCGAACAAGACGGTGAAGAAATTACTGATATTTTTGCCCGCGTGCTGATTTGCCGGGAAAAAGACCACAAACTTTGCCACATTCTGTGGAAAGAATAAGTTATCTTGCTTAGCAAGGCGTCTCCCACAGGAGACGCCTTTTTTACATCGGTAACCGATAAAATTGGGTTACTGCGCTTCCGTTTCCGGTAACAGCGCCTGCGGATCGACCTTCAGACATGAGACAGCGTGCGCAAAACTCCCTTCCAATAATGGACGGGTTTTCGAGCACTCAGGGCCGACAACCGGACAACGGGTGCAAAACACGCAACCGGATGGCGGATTGATCGGTGAAGGCAAATCCCCTTCCAGCAGCTGTATCTTCTTGTTACGTTCCTGATCGGGATCGGGAATCGGCACAGCGGACATCAATGCTCGAGTATAGGGATGCTGCGGGTTTTGATAGACCTGATCGTAGGTGCCCAGCTCTACGGCATGACCCAGATACATCACTAATACACGGTCAGAAATGTGTTTCACTACCGATAAGTCATGAGCGATGAAAATCAGCGACAGGCGCATTTCACGCTGTAACTGACGCAACAGGTTCACCACCTGTGCTTGAATCGATACGTCCAGTGCCGAAACAGGTTCATCACAGATAATCAGCTTCGGCTCCAGGATCAGCGCACGTGCGATACCAATACGCTGACACTGACCACCAGAGAATTCATGTGGATAACGGTTAATCAGGCTAGGCAGTAGCCCAACCTTCAGCATCATCGCTTTCACACGATCTTTTACCGCCTGCCGATCAAGCTCTGGATGATAAACTTTCAACGGTTCGGCAATAATTTCGCCAATGTTCATACGAGGATTCAGCGACGCCAACGGGTCCTGGAATATCATCTGAATATCGCTACGTGCTGCACGCCACTGATCGGCACTCATGCCCAGCAGGTCTTTCCCCAGCCAAGTGACGCGTCCGTCGGTCGCTTTTACCAGCCCGATAATGGCACGCGCCAGCGTAGACTTACCGCAGCCAGATTCCCCTACCACGCCCAGAGTTTCACCTTCATATAAGCGCAGCGTTACGCCATCGACCGCTTTCAGTTTTTTGGGCGGTTGCCAGAACCACTGCTTATCATCTCTGACATCAAAGTGAACTTTCAGATCGTCCACTTCTAACAACACCTTTTTTTCGTCCGCGTTGTTCATACCACCTCCTCAATCGCTCTAAAGCAGGCGCGCAAGCGGCCATCACCAAAAGATTCCAGTGCAGGTGCACTGTGGCAGACATCCATTGAATAGGGACAGCGTGGCTGGAACGGACACCCTTTCGGCAAACGTAATAGGTTAGGCGGATTGCCTGGAATGGTCGCCAACACCTCATCTTCCGCATCCAGACGCGGCACGGCGTTGAGCAGACCGACGGAATACGGATGGCTCGGATGATAAAAGACATCGCGTGCGACACCATATTCCATGGTGCGCCCCGCGTACATGACCAGCACTTTGTCACAAATACCCGCAACCACGCCCAAATCATGGGTGATCATGATGATGGCAGTATTAAACTCACGCTTCAGTTCGTTCAACAACGTCATTATCTGCGCCTGAACCGTCACATCCAATGCCGTTGTCGGTTCATCGGCAATCAGCAATTTCGGACGACATAGCAGTGCCATCGCGATCATCACGCGTTGACGCATCCCACCGGAAAACTCATGCGGATACATTTTCATCCGCTTACGTGCTTCCGGCATTTTGACCGCATCCAACATTTTGACCGATTCTTCAAACGCTTCACTTTTGCTCAGGCGTTTGTGCAACATCAGCACTTCCATCAGTTGTTCACCGACGCGCATATAAGGGTTCAGTGAAGTCATCGGGTCCTGGAAAATCATACTGATTTCTTCAGCACGCAGTTTATTCAGCTGGTTTTCAGGTAAATTGAGAATCTCTTTGCCACGAAAACGCGCCGAACCACCAATTCGACCATTGCGGGCCAGCAATCCCATCAGCGCAAACGCCGTCTGCGATTTACCCGAACCTGATTCACCGACAATCCCCAGTGTTTCACCGGCATTAAGCGTGAAATTCAAGTCGTTAACCGCCGTCACGTCCCCATCTTGCGTCTTGAACGTTACCCGTAGATCCTGAACATGTAGCAGCGCGTCGTGCGCGCCAGTTAACTCAATTTTGCTCATGTTGATGCTCCTCAGCGATCTTTCGGGTCGAGGGCATCACGCAGGCCATCGCCGATAAAGTTAAAACAAAACAGCGTGACAACCAGAAACGCCGCCGGATAGAACAGTAACCACGGCGACACTTCCATTGAGTTCGCACCATCATTCAGCAAGGCACCCCAACTGCTTAACGGTTCCTGCGTTCCCAGACCGAGGAAGCTCAGGAAGGATTCGAACAGTATCATGCTTGGTACTAGCAGAGAGGCGTAAACCACTACCACGCCGAGCACATTAGGAACAATGTGACGTAACACGATACCGCGCGTGGAGACACCAGAAACCATTGCAGCTTCAATGAACTCTTTACGTTTCAGACTCAACGTCTGACCACGCACGATACGTGCCATGTCTAGCCAGGACACCATGCCGATAGCCACGAAAATTAGCAGCATGTTCTGCCCAAAGAACGTGACCAGCAGAATAACGAAGAACATGAACGGGAATGAGTTGAGGATCTCCAGCAGACGCATCATCACCGAGTCCACTTTCCCCCCCAGATAGCCGGACATCGCGCCATACAGCGTCCCGACGAAAACGGCAACCAGCGCGGCAGCCACACCGACCATCAGCGAAACGCGGCCACCGATAGCAACACGAACCAGCAGATCGCGGCCAGAAGAATCCGTGCCGAAATAGTGTCCAGATGTCATATCCGGTGCGGCTGACATCATTCCCCAATCCGTATCGGCGTAGTCAAATGCAGACAGCATCGGCGCAAACACCACGAAAAGGGTAATCACAGCCAGAACAAACAGACTAGCCAGCGCGGCGCGATTATGGATAAAACGCAGGCGCGCATCTTGCCACAGGCTGCGCCCTTCAATCTCAGACTGCTCAGTGAAGTTCTCTAACGCTTCAACGTTTTTTCGATTCCAAAACATAGCGCCCCCAATTAATAGCGAATTTTCGGATCGATAACAGCGTAGAGCACGTCAATGATCGCATTAAATAAAATGGTTAAGCCGCCGACTAAAATCGTCAGGCTCAATACTAGTGAGTAATCGCGGTTCAGCGCACCATTCACAAACAGTTGCCCGATACCGGGTAAGCCAAAGATGGTTTCGATCACCATTGAGCCAGTAATAATCCCAACAAACGCTGGCCCCATATAGGAAAGTACCGGTAGTAATGCAGGCTTTAACGCATGGCGCAGGACAATACGACGCATCGGTAGCCCCTTGGCGCGTGCCGTGCGGATAAAGTTAGAGTGTAAAACCTCGATCATCGATCCTCGGGTGATACGCGCGATGCTAGCGATATAAGACAAAGACAGCGCCACCATCGGTAAAATTATGTATTTCGGTGCCCCGCCGTTCCAGCCACCGCCGGGCAGCCAACGTAGCGTAATAGCGAAAATCAGCACCAGCAGCGGTGCGACGACGAAGCTGGGAATAACCACCCCCGTCATGGCAAAGCCCATCACGGTATAGTCCCATTTCGTATTTTGATTCAGCGCAGCGATCACTCCCGCACTCACACCAAAAACAATGGCAAGAATGAATGCGGCGAACCCTAATTTCGCAGAAACCGGGAAAGACGTCGCGACCAGATCGTTCACGGAATAGTCTTTGTATTTAAAAGAAGGACCAAAATCACCCTGCACTAATTGCAGTAAATAGTTACCGTACTGCGTCAGTATGGGATCGTTCAGATGATATTTGGCCTCAATATTCGCCATCACTTCCGGCGGTAAATTACGCTCACCGGTAAAAGGGCTGCCGGGTGCCAATCGCATCATGAAAAATGAGATGGTGATCAGGATAAATAGTGTTGGGATCGCCTCTAAACAGCGGCGAAGGATAAATTTTAACATTGCTCGTACCTATAAAAGGCTGGCGACATCGTTGCGTGCCGCCAGCCATTATTATTAGTGCTTGATGATATAAAGATCTTTCACATAGACATTATCCTGGGGATCTTTGCCTGTTAAGCCCCCAACATAGGTCTTCACCAAACGGGTATTCGCATAGTGGTAAACAGGTACGATAACTGCGTCTTTATTCAGCAATGCTTCAGCCTGTTGATATACGACAGCACGCTCCTCATCGGTTTTCACCTGTAAAGATTTCGCGACAAGCGCATCAAACTCTTTGCTCTTATAGTGTGACTTATTATTGCTGCTGTTAGACAACATACTGTTTAGGAAGGTAGACGGTTCGTTATAATCTGCACACCACCCGCCACGCGCCAGATCTTGCGTTCCCTGCTGGCGAGAGCTAAGGAACGTTTTCCATTCCTGATTTTCCAGCTTCACATCCACACCGATATTTTGCTTCCAGATAGAGGCGGCGGCAATCGCCATCTTTTTATGAAGATCGGATGAGTTGTAGAGCAAATTAAACGTCAGTGGTTTTTCTGCGGTGTACCCGGCTTCCGCCAGCAGTTTTTTCGCTTCTGCGTTACGTTTTTCCTGTGACCAAGTGAACCACTCTGGGATTTCTGCTTTGAAACCATCGATATACGGCGGTACAAAACCATAGGCTGGAATATCACCCTGATTTTTCACTTTATTGGTCAGAATATCCTGACTTATGCCCAGACGTAACGCTGTTCTTACACGAACATCGTTAAACGGCGGCTTCTGGTTGTTAATTTCATAATAATAAGTGCACAGGTACGGGTTAACCTTCACCTCATCGGGGATCTCTTTCTTTAATTTTTGAAAGAGTTCAATCGGCAGCTGATTGTATGTCATATCAATTTCACCGCTGCGGTAGCGGTTCACATCAGTCACTTCCGAAGAAATAGGCAGGTACGTCACCTGATTGATCACGGTATGTGCGTTGTCCCAGTATTGTGGGTTGCGTTCCAATACCAGTTTTTCGTTCACGATCCAACTTTTCAGCTTGTAGGCACCATTACCGACCCAGTTTTGCGGCTGCGTCCATTTTTCGCCGAACTTTTCAACAACGGCTTTATTAACAGGCGACATCGCGACATAAACCGGCAACTTATAGAAGTAAGGGACGGCTTCAGAAAGCGTGACCTCAAATGTATGATCGTCGATCGCTTTCACGCCTAATGTATCTGGAGATTTTTTGCCGGCGATGATGTCATCGATATTGAGCAGATGACCATATTGCAGGTAGCTGGAGTAAGGCGATGCCGTCTTGGGATCGGCTAGACGCTGCCAGCTGTAGACGAAATCTTGCGCGGTAACCGGCTCACCGTTGGACCATTTGGCATCTTTCCGCAGATGGAATGTCCACACTTTAAACTCTTTGTTATCCCAGCTTTCTGCTACGCCAGGGCTGGTTTTGCCGTTAACATCGGAAATGACCAGCCCTTCCAGCAGATCGCGCGACACGTTAGATTCGGGTACGCCTTCGATTTTATGTGGATCGAGGGATGAAACTTCCGCGCCGTTGTTACGAACCAATTCCTGTTTTTCTGCTAATTGAACGCCTGCGGGAACGGTCGCGGCGAAGGCAGAAACAGCCATCGTACTACTTAACGCCGCAATAATAGCGGCCGCTATTCTTTTTTTAGTTGTGATGTGTGTCATTATTTTCTCCTGTAATGTTTCCGTGTTAGTGATACCTACACGGTTCCTGAGTTAGCGCCCTGTGAGAAAAACGATTAATCGATTCACCCCCCCCCATTCCCACATAGTAGGAATGGGTAAGCATAGAGTAAACACCAAATTAATCGCTGCTCGCTCAATTCATTTGCATCAAACCGTAAACAGCAGCGGATCAATGCTTAATGATATAGAGATCTTTCACCCGAATGTTATCCAACGGGTCTTTGCCGGTTATACCGCCGACATAAGGTTTGACCAGTCGGGTATTCGCATAGTAATAGACCGGTACAATGGCCGCATCTTTATCTAACTGCGATTCTGCCTGCTGATAAATTTGTGCTCGTTCTTCATCCGTTTTCGCCTGAACAGCCTGCGCCATCAGCTTGTCGAACGCCGCGCTCTTATAATGCCCCGTATTGTTGCTGCTATCTGACAACATACTATTCAAGAACGACGTCGGCTCGTTATAGTCTGCACACCATCCGGCACGGGCGACATCATAATTGCCTTGATGACGCGTGCTGAGATAGGTTTTCCACTCCTGATTCTCCAGCTTCGCGTTGACGCCCAAATTCTGTTTCCAGATCGAGGCCGCCGCAATGGCCAGCTTTTTATGTAAATCTGACGAGTTATAGAGCAAATTAAACGTCAGCGGTTTTTCTGCGGTATAGCCCGCTTCCGCCAGCAGTTTTTTCGCTTCTTCATTGCGTTTCGCCTGTGGCCAGGTAAACCATTCAGGGGTATGCGCTTTCAGTCCGTCGGTAAAAGGAGGGATATAGCCATAGGCAGGAATATCGCCCTGATTTTTAACTTTATTGGTTAATATGTCCTGATCAAGCCCCATGCGCAGTGCCGTACGTACCCGTACATCATTAAATGGCGGTTTCTGGTTATTGATTTCGTAATAATACGTGCAGAGATAGGGATCGATGTTAACTTCTTGTGGGATTTCTTTTTTTAGCTTCTGGAATAGTTCGATCGGTAATTTATTATTGGTGACATCAATTTCGCCCGCACGGTAACGGTTAACATCCGTCACTTCAGACGCAACCGGCAGATAGGTGACCTGATTAATCACGGTCTTGGCATTATCCCAATATTGGGTATTACGCTCCAACACCAATCGCTCATTCACGACCCAAGATTTAAGGCGATAAGCGCCATTTCCCACCCAGTTTTCCGGCTGAGTCCATTTATCACCAAATTTCTCCACTGCGGCTTTATTTACCGGGGACATGGATGAGTGATTCAGCAATTTATAAAAGTAAGGGATCGGTTCACTCAATGTGACTTCCAACGTCTGGTCGTCGAGTGCTTTTACGCCCAGCGTATCAGGCGATTTTTTGCTGGCAATAATGTCATCAATATTCAACAGATGACCATATTGCAAATAGCTGGCATAAGGAGAAACCGTTTTCGGATCGGCCAGACGCTGCCAGCTATAAACAAAATCCTGGGCGGTAACGGGGTCGCCATTTGACCACTTGGCATTTTTACGTAAATGGAACGTCCAGACTTTAAAATCGCTGCTTTCCCAACGCTCAGCGACACCAGGAATCGGGTGCCCATCAGGATCGGAAATCACTAACCCTTCATAGAGATCGCGCGCAACGTTGGATTCCGGTGTACCTTCTATTTTATGCGGGTCCAGCGATGACACTTCAGCACCGTTGTTTCTCACCAGAACCTGTTCTTTCGCCAATTCAACACCGGCAGGTACATTAGCAGCCTGAACATTCACGCATGACGCCATCACTGCTACGGCAATCATACTGGTAACAAAGTATCGTTTTGTTTTGCGAGTTTTCACTTTATAACGCCCCTGTCTTGATACAACGCCATACCGGACTCTATGCATAAAGATCGTCATCACATAGAGCAGAAAAGAACGCCCATTATCCAAATAAATCATAATATTATTTTATGAATATATAACGAGTAACAGGTCGACACTCGAAGCTATCAAAAGCGGACACATTCGCCAATATTTTTACATTGATGTTGCTTAATTTTCTTCACCACAGCCCGGTATAGTTTTCATTACAACACGGCGATATAATAATTAACCCCATGATAATCAATGTTTTTTACGCTTAATTTCAAGTAATTTTTAAATATTCAGCAATTTATAGATTTTGAGCAAAAAAACATCGTAGTGGATTTCATCGTTTTCACAGCACAAAAATGATGATGAGCACTTACCTGTCCGCGTCATTATCTGACCAAAATGTTACTATTTTAACAATTTCATTACTACCATGGCCCAACAGTGTCACGCCATTCCTCTGCCAGAGGCAGCGAGCAAAAATAACGCATTAGATTAAGATATAAGCACTATTTATACGACCACGTTTATACGCATGGGTAGTTACCCGCCTTAACGCCAACGCCCCCCACCACTCCATTTTAGGTAGGAAACTCTCCGCTACGTCTTTATTAATGATAGTCATTATCAATATCACCATGCTGAATGGTGTCAGCTTAAAGAAATTACGATATCGATCACAAAAAATGCACCCACAAATAGGTATGCTCATCTTATGCCGTGATGAATGCGCAAATAATCTTAGTTTTTACGCATTTTCAAAACAATATTTTAAAAATTTACGATATCGGCGATTACAGTATTTTAAAAACCAGCGATCGCGCCACAACAGTAGCTGGCAAGCTCTTTGAGTCAATTGATGCGGAATAGGCAGGAAAGAATAGCAAGGTAACGGAAACGCCTCCTTCTCGTTTATCTATACTGTTCTATTCGGCGAACAATTGACTGAAAGAGTTTAACATTTATCAGGAGAGCATTATGGCCGTAACCAACGTTGCTGAACTTAACGCATTGGTCGAAAGAGTAAGAAAGGCACAGCAGGAATTTGCCACTTACACTCAGGAACAAGTAGACAAGATCTTCCGCGCTGCCGCACTCGCTGCATCGGATGCCCGTATCCCGCTGGCAAAAATGGCCGTTGCTGAATCGGGCATGGGGATCGTGGAAGATAAAGTCATCAAAAACCATTTCGCATCCGAGTACATTTATAACGCCTATCAGGATGAAAAAACCTGCGGCGTCCTCTCTACTGACGACACTTTCGGTACTATTACCATTGCAGAGCCTATCGGCCTGATTTGCGGTATTGTTCCCACCACCAACCCCACTTCTACCGCAATATTTAAAGCGTTGATCAGCCTGAAGACCCGCAACGGGATTATCTTTTCTCCCCATCCTCGCGCAAAAAATGCGACCAACAAAGCCGCGGACATCGTTCTGCAAGCAGCAATTGCCGCAGGCGCACCGAAAGATATCATCGGCTGGATTGATCAACCTTCTGTCGAATTGTCCAACCAATTGATGCACCACCCAGACATCAACCTGATTCTGGCTACTGGTGGCCCAGGCATGGTGAAGGCTGCATACAGTTCTGGTAAGCCAGCAATCGGCGTAGGTGCCGGTAACACCCCCGTTGTCGTTGACGAAACCGCGGATATCAAGCGGGCCGTCGCCTCTATTCTGATGTCGAAAACCTTCGATAACGGCGTCATTTGTGCGTCAGAGCAGTCCGTCATCGTGGTAGACAGTGTCTATGATGCCGTGCGTGAACGTTTTGCTACCCACGGCGGCTACATGCTGAAAGGCAAAGAACTCCATGCTGTACAAGGTATTCTGCTGAAAAACGGTTCACTCAATGCCGACATTGTGGGCCAGCCTGCGCCGAAAATCGCAGAGATGGCGGGTATCACCGTCCCTGCTAACACCAAAGTACTGATAGGTGAAGTGACGGCCGTTGATGAATCTGAACCGTTTGCCCATGAAAAACTGTCGCCAACACTCGCGATGTACCGTGCGAAAGACTTCAACGACGCCGTCATTAAAGCGGAAAAATTGGTCGCAATGGGTGGCATCGGTCACACATCCTGCCTCTATACCGATCAAGACAATCAGCCAGAACGCGTAAATCATTTCGGTAATATGATGAAAACGGCGCGTATCTTGATTAACACGCCGGCGTCTCAGGGCGGTATCGGCGATCTCTACAACTTCAAACTCGCCCCGTCTCTGACGCTGGGATGTGGCTCTTGGGGAGGAAACTCCATTTCCGAAAACGTCGGTCCGAAGCATTTGATCAACAAGAAAACGGTAGCCAAGCGAGCAGAGAATATGTTGTGGCATAAACTTCCAAAATCTATTTATTTCCGTCGCGGCTCACTGCCAATCGCACTTGAAGAAGTTGCCTCCGATGGTGCAAAACGTGCATTTATCGTGACCGACCGTTTTCTGTTCAACAATGGTTATGTCGATCAGGTCACTTCCGTGCTGAAACACCACGGACTGGAAACCGAAGTTTTCTTTGAGGTTGAGGCCGATCCGACTCTGAGCATCGTGCGTAAAGGTGCAGAACAAATGCACTCCTTCAAGCCGGATGTCATTATCGCGCTGGGTGGCGGTTCACCAATGGATGCCGCTAAGATCATGTGGGTAATGTATGAACATCCTACGACACACTTTGAAGAGCTGGCATTGCGCTTTATGGATATCCGTAAACGTATCTACAAGTTCCCGAAAATGGGTGTCAAAGCCAAAATGGTGGCGATTACTACCACATCCGGCACGGGTTCCGAAGTTACGCCGTTTGCCGTGGTAACCGACGATGCAACCGGGCAGAAGTATCCATTAGCAGACTATGCTTTGACGCCAGATATGGCGATTGTTGACGCAAACCTGGTCATGAACATGCCGAAATCACTGTGTGCGTTTGGCGGGCTCGATGCCGTGACGCACTCACTGGAAGCCTATGTTTCCGTGCTGGCAAACGAATATTCGGACGGACAGGCGTTACAAGCGCTGAAGCTTCTGAAAGAAAACCTGCCAGACAGCTACCGTGACGGCGCGAAAAACCCGGTTGCCCGTGAACGCGTGCACAACGCTGCGACGATTGCCGGTATCGCGTTTGCCAACGCCTTCCTCGGCGTCTGTCACTCAATGGCACATAAACTTGGCTCTGAGTTCCATATTCCACACGGCCTGGCTAACGCCCTACTGATCTCTAACGTGATTCGCTATAACGCGAATGACAACCCGACCAAACAGACGACATTCAGTCAGTATGACCGTCCGCAAGCACGCCGTCGTTACGCTGAAATCGCCGATCATCTGCGCCTGACTGCACCTAGCGATCGTACTGCGCAGAAAATCGAGAAATTGCTGAACTGGCTGGAAGAAATGAAGACTGAACTGGGAATCCCAACATCCATCCGTGAAGCTGGCGTACAGGAGGCCGATTTCCTGGCCAAGGTCGATAAGCTGTCAGAAGATGCGTTCGACGATCAGTGTACTGGCGCTAACCCGCGCTATCCGTTGATTTCCGAATTGAAACAGATTCTGCTGGATACTTACTATGGTCGTAAGTTCTCTGAAGAGATAAAAACGGAAGAGGTTGAACCTGTAGCGAAAGCGGCAAAAACCAGCAAGAAAGCCGCACATTAACACGTCGGTTATTATTGACTTAAGTTATCGCTTTGCAATACCCAACCCTTTTAGGGTTGGGTATTTTTATTACAGAAGCCCAATGCTGGCACGCCTTAGGACATCGGTTATTAATAGCCTCTACTGTCGGCTATTTAGCCGCCTTACTCGCTTTCTTTACGGGTTAATCCCAGCGCAATTTTATAATGCTTGCGGCATACCGAAACATAACTTTCATTGCCACCAATAACAACCTGCTCCCCTTCATGGACAGCATTACCCTGTGCATCTAACCGCAATACACAGTTGGCTTTACGACCACAATGACAGACTGTTTTTAACTCGATCAGCTTATCAGCCCACGCCAATAAATAGTGGCTACCAGAAAACAAATCGCCACGAAAATCAGTACGCAATCCGTAACACAATACTGGGATATCTAATTGGTCTACGACATCGGAAAGCTCACTCACCTGCTCGCGGGTTAAAAATTGACATTCGTCAATTAATACACAGTCTACAGGTTGGGTACGGTGCTCTTTCTCCAACAATCCAAATAAGGATGTCTGCGGATTAAACAATAATGCCGGAGAAGAAAGGCCTATACGTGAACTTACTATCCCCACACCGTGCCGATTATCTATTTCTGCGGTGAACACCAGCGTGCGCATCCCACGTTCCTGGTAGTTATATGACGACTGCAATAGTGCTGTCGATTTCCCTGCATTCATTGCAGAATAATAAAAATAAAGTTGAGCCACTCAGCTACTCCAAAAGGCAGGGGATATACTCATAATACTTCAAGTTGCATGTGCGTTGGCTGCGTTTAAATACTCGGTCCGTCGTGAACCCAGCCCTAAAAAGCCGTGGCAGGCAGTGTTCAAATCGACTTAAGCAGATTTGTTCTGTTCTTGCCGCGTTACGATGCTCATCGCTGAACATGGTCCTAAAGGGTTAACGCTTAGTGTTGTTCAAAACGAATACGTTTTGTCCTGAAACTCGAATTATTTGGCGTATATGATATTCGTATCGTAAGAACTTATTGTAACAACTCGTCTTCCCGCTATGCAATGGGCTATTCCTCGACCACTCGTTGTCCAATCAGCAACCACCAGAGTTCGGTTATGATAAAAGATATAAACATCTCTTATACTCCAAATAATTCGAGTTTCAGGAAGGCGGCAAGAGAAGGACAAATTCGTCGGGAACGAATTTGACCAGCCAAAGGCTGGCCTTCGGTGAGAGACAGGATGTCTCTCATTTAATCCCGATGAGCTTACTCAAGTAAGTGATTCGGGTGACTGAACGTAGCCAACGCACATGCAACTTGAAACATGACGAGTATATAACAATAGCGCAGCGTCAATAAGCCATCGGCATCGTTTGCAGTAAAAAAACAGCATACCAAATGTATTTTTTTGATAACCAGAAAGTATTTATATTTATGTAACATATGATGTGAGTTCTGTTTTAAAAATGACGTTTTTTAACAAACTTACAAATTTGACTATTGCAGAAAAGAAAATAGCACTCTATTATCACACTACACGCCACCAATAATATTAATTTGAGATTATCACAATGAGCGAAGCACTAAAGATTCTTAACAACATCCGTACTCTGCGTGCCCAGGCAAGAGAATGTACCCTGGATACTTTAGAAGAAATGCTGGAAAAACTGGAAGTCGTGGTTAATGAACGCCGCGAAGAAGATAGCCAGGTTCAGGCTGAAGTTGAAGAACGTGCGCGTAAATTGCAACAATATCGCGATATGCTGATTGCCGATGGTATTGACCCTAACGAATTATTACAGTCTTTAGGTTCAGTGAAAGTTGCAGGTAAAAGCAAACGCGCTGCCCGCCCTGCAAAATATCAATATACTGACGAAAACAACGAAGTGAAAACCTGGACCGGCCAAGGTCGTACACCAGCAGTAATCAAAAAAGCAATCGAAGAGCAAGGTAAATCTTTAGACGATTTCCTGCTGTAATCTTGCTTAAACCCTGAATACTAAAAACCCCCGATAGCTTCGGGGGTTTTTCTTTGAAACGTCTTTTAAGAAAAGAAAACAGATAGGTTGCCGCGTTGTCAGCTCTCTGTTTAGTGTAAACAGAGAGCAATAATTACCTTCTGTTATTTTTCTTCTGCGTCAATTGTTTCCTGCAACCATTGTGCGAACTCTTGGCCTAAACCGTCATGGCGTAAGCCATATTCCACGAATGCCTGCATATAGCCGAGTTTATTACCACAGTCATGGCTCACACCTTTCAGGTGATACGCCTCTACCGTTTCTTTTTCCATCAACATCGCAATGGCGTCAGTCAGCTGAATTTCATTACCTGCACCCGGTGGTGTTTTCTCCAGCAGCGACCAAATATCAGCAGAAAGCACATAACGACCAACGACCGCTAAATTAGACGGTGCTTCGGAAGCTTTAGGTTTTTCAACCACGCCAACCATAGGGACGCTATCCCCCGCTTTTAATTCGACGCCTTTGCAATCCACCACACCATAGCTACTTACATTTTCAACCGGCTCAACCATAATCTGGCTGTGGCCTGTAGTAGAGAAACGTTGCAGCATTTCGCTCAGGTTATCTTTCTTCAGATCGGATTCATATTCATCAATAATCACATCCGGCAGAATAACCGCGACAGGCTCATCTCCAACTAACGGATGCGCGCACAATACGGCATGGCCCAATCCTTTCGCTAATCCCTGACGTACCTGCATAATGGTAACGTGTTTAGGGCAGATGGATTGAATTTCCTCCAATAGCTGACGTTTAACCCGCTTCTCCAATATAGCTTCCAGTTCAAAACTGGTATCGAAATGGTTTTCAATAGAATTCTTAGACGAGTGTGTAACCAAAATAATTTCATTAATCCCTGCGGCGATACACTCATTAACAACATATTGGATCAGCGGTTTATCTACCAACGGCAGCATTTCTTTAGGGATAGCTTTGGTAGCAGGCAGCATACGCGTCCCTAATCCAGCAACCGGTATGACCGCTTTTTTTACTTTTTTATTCACAATAGACATAAACAGCCTCTTATATACCGTTCAAATAATGAACTTTATTTATCTAAGCAAGATAACCGATGGAGTATAACGATTTTAACAAGGACACGCTTGTCCCAACGTTACCGTTCAATAAAAAATAAGATAACTCCCTACATCGTAGGAAATAAAGAATAATACCGAAAGGTAGGTATTACCCGAAATCAACATCCGCGTCGTTCTATCAGGCTATTCTGTCGTCAACATCAGTCGTAAGCGGCCGCCGCCCCCCCATATCTGACATTGCCATGCTTCACACTGATAATTAAGCTGATTGAGATAGGCTCCTTCAAGTGTTCCCAAAGGAACCCCGCTATTCAATGCGACCTGCTGCTCGTTAACATTTAGCGTGGCGTTTAGCCCGGCAGAGATAAGTATCAGCTGTTTCAGCGGCCGATGATAATACCCCACAAGCAAAGGAAAACGGCCATCCAGACTCGCCTGCCGCAGCAGTTGGTTTACCTGCTTTAATAACGTCGGCAAATACGGTAAACGGTGTTGCTGATCGGCCAAATGTTCCTGAAGTAGTCCATTGAACAACGTTCGAAGCAGCAACGCTGCCAGTGTTCCATTATTATTGGCACCTTGAGTGACATCAAGGCAATAGAATGCCAACTCATCTTCAGAAAGCGCGGCGATGTCTAACACGAGCCCCGGTTGTTCCGCCGTCGTTAGTTGCCGGTAGTTAACGCGGCAGCGAGCAAGCGTTTGCTGAACGGGGGGTTGCAATTGAGCAAGCAGTTTATTTATCGCTTCAGGCGATTGATTGAGGGAATCCATATCCTGCATCAGTTGATCCATCTCATTAAGTTGCGAGGTGAACATGTCAGGATAGAGGCAGGACATCACAGCTTCACGCAAACGCGTGTAATCACGAATAGGCTTAAGCAATACATCCTGAACGCCTAGACGCAAGACTTTTGCAATATCCGCCATTTGGCTGGTTGCAGAAATGACGAGTATTGGCGTGTCGTTGTCCTTCAAGCGCAAATGTTCAAGGAACTCGATCCCGCCCATCGTCGGCATCTTCAGATCGCAAATCATTAAATCGGGTTGGTAATGTTCAAGAATACTTAGCGCATCTAATCCATTAATCGCTTCCCGAATAGAAGCCCCAAGAGAAGTCAGATAACCAGCGAGCACAGATCGAAAAACGGCCTCGTCATCAATGACTAAAATATGCTTACCCGCCAGTGGTTGTTCCATCAGTACCCCTTACTTCAAACACCGAATAATCACACTTGCTTTAGCGCCAATGCGCCGGATAGATGGCACACCACGTCCTCTTCATTTGTTCTCTCAACGGCTGTATGCACTTTTTACTATGCCTCTTTCGCTAGCGGTAACAATTCATCACGTATCTTTTCCACCGCCTTATAGCCAGCTTCTATCGCCTCCTGTGCCCGATGGAAATCTAACGTAGCGATCTGGGGACAATTAGGTTGTAACAGTATGTCAGGTGGATCGCCCGCCATTCGCATCATTTTCAACCTGTTTTCCAGAATCTGGATCGATGTGCTCATTATCTCCATCGCCGTGGGTGAACTTTCTGCTTGCTGGCGTCGGCCTCTCAGTAAACGTTCCCGGATTCTACTCCGCCAATCTTGTGGAGCATTGTCTATATCAATGTCCACCTCTGATGCCGTTGGCTTAATCGACAGCAGATCCTGATGATTAAGGCTAGCATCATGCTGGAGATCGACAGCAATCACGATATCAGCGCCCATTGCTCGCGCCAGAGAGACGGGAACAGGGTTAACCACCGCACCATCCACCAGCCAGTAATCGTTAAATCGAACGGGGGATAACAAGCCAGGCATACTGCAAGACGCCCGCATTGCCTGATGCAAGTCGCCTTCTGTCAGCCACAGTTCACGACCAGTGCTGAGATTTGTTGTCACCACACCATATTTGATCGCACAGTCTTCAATCTGTGTTGTATGTAACAAATGCTTCACACTATTAAAAACACGATCGCCGCGCAACAGACTGCCACGCTGCCAGGAGAGATCCATCAACCGAATCACGTCCCAGTAGCCAAATCCCCTCACCCACCGATCCATCGAGGGCAAATTGTTTGTCGCATACGCCGCACCAACCAACGCACCAATAGAACAACCCGCGACAACATCGACATCTATCCCCAGCTCGGTTAACGCATTAAATACCCCTATATGCGCCCATCCTTTCGCCGCCCCAGATCCCAAGGCTATTCCAATCTTTTTCCGCTGCATGATTGTTCCACCCATCTTCATTTTAGCGCACATTGCTACACGTAGAGTTTCTTAGGTAACATATCGGCATCCTGCATAGGGATCTGTTTATTATCTATCAGTTTTTATCTTAAATTTTCTTCAGGAGACGTTGTGTCAGAATCTTGCCCCTGTTGCAGTGGGTTGCAGTATAACGCATGCTGTCAACCCTATCTCACGCATGCCGCAACCGCGGCCGAGCCCGTTCTGTTAATGCGTTCGCGTTACACAGCTTACGTCAAACACGATGTCGACTACCTTATCGCTACCTGGCATCCCGATTGCCAGCCCGATAAATGGCGTGAGTCTCTCACTGCAAGCTGTCAGAATTCACAGTGGCTCGGCCTCACTATACTGGCAACGTCTCCTGGAAAAACGCCCGATGAGGGCTATGTGGAATTCGCCGCACGTTATCTATCAGAAACCGACAGTCAGCGAACAGAATTAATGCGAGAGCGCTCACGCTTCCTTCGCCAGCATAATCGCTGGTACTATATAGACGGCGTTCATATGCAGACAGGCAGAAATGAACCTTGCCCGTGTGGTTCCGGCAAAAAATACAAAAAGTGTTGCGGACAATAGAACACCGGCAGTCGTCCACGCGGCGTTATCGCTGCGTTACCATAAGATCGTTATTTTAGTTTTCGGACAGGACCCACGCGCTCATGCAATCCCAAAATATACAAAGAAAAGTATTACGAACCATTTGCCCCGACGCAAAAGGGCTCATCGCGAAAATTACGAATATTTGTTATAAGCACGAACTGAACATCGTACAAAACAATGAGTTTGTTGATCATCGCACTGGCCGCTTTTTCATGCGGACCGAGTTGGAAGGGATTTTCAACGACACCACGCTGTTAGCCGATCTGGACAGCGCGCTTCCCGAAGGATCTTCTCGCGAATTAACCGCAGCAGGCCGCCGTCGCATCGTGGTCTTGGTGACAAAAGAAGCCCACTGCCTGGGCGATCTGTTGATGAAAAGCGCCTACGGTGGTTTGGATGTCGAAATCGCTGCCGTCATCGGCAACCACGATACCTTACAGACACTGGTTGAACGGTTTGATATTCCCTTCCATTTAGTCAGTCATGAAGGGTTAACGCGCGAAGAACACGATCAACAGATGATCGCGCAGATCGACCAATACAAACCTGATTACGTTGTACTGGCGAAATACATGCGTGTCCTGACACCAGCGTTCGTGCAGCATTACCCGAATCAGGTGATTAACATCCACCATTCATTCTTACCCGCCTTTATTGGTGCCCGCCCGTACCATCAAGCTTACGAGCGCGGTGTAAAAATCATTGGCGCGACAGCTCACTACGTCAACGATAATCTGGATGAAGGCCCGATCATCATGCAGGACGTCATTCACGTTGACCATACTTACTCGGGTGATGACATGATGCGTGCAGGCCGTGACGTTGAGAAAAACGTTCTCAGCCGTGCCCTGTATCGCGTACTGGCGCAACGTGTTTTTGTCTACGGTAACCGCACCATTATTCTGTAATCGGTTGATCGGACATCTTTTTGTATAAGGATGCGCCGAACGGAATAAAAAAACGGCAAGCGCATTTATTTTTCATATATAGCCCTTTACAGGGGCGTGTCATTTGATATGATGCGCCCCGCTTGGAGCGAAAGCGACTTGCAGCAAGGCCAGTGGTGGGGTTCCCGAGCGGCCAAAGGGAGCAGACTGTAAATCTGCCGTCACAGACTTCGAAGGTTCGAATCCTTCCCCCACCACCATTTCAAAGCAATACTTCTGAATGACATCCCAACACAAAAGCATTAGATTCCCGTTAGGGGAAGGTGAGAACCTTCGACCAAGGTTCGACAAAGCCGGTACGGTTTTGAGCAACGCGCAGCGTTGACCCGCAGGGTGAGGTGCGAAGCACCGAATTATCCTTCCCCCACCACCATTTCAAAGCAATACTTCTGAATGACATCCCAACACAAAAGCATTAGATTCCCGTTAGGGGAAGGTGAGAACCTTCGACCAAGGTTCGACAAAGCCGGTACGGTTTTGAGCAACGCGCAGCGTTATTTTCCCCTACCGCCACTTGCTCTAATAAGCAACGTAATATCATGGGATGGGGGAAAAAATAACCTTACGCCTTCCCTTTCCAGCGTCCGGGTACATAAGAGAATACGGGGAGTTGCCATGACCAGCGAATTGCCGCCAGACGCACAGCCAGACCAATAGTGAATGACGTCAGCAGGTTAATATCGTGGTTGACGTTAAACGATTTTAATCCCAGATATAACAGCGCAACTAACAGCGAAACGCTGGCGTACAGTTCCTTCTTCAGTACCATTGGCGTGCGGTTGCAGAAGATATCGCGCAATATGCCACCGAAAATGCCGGTCACGATACCCGCCATGACCACTACCGTCATCGAATAATTCAATTTCAGCGCCACATTGCAGCCAATGATGGTAAAGGCAATCAGCCCCATCGCATCCAGCACCAGAAAGAGACGGTGCAAATGGTGCATGAAGCGCGCAATGATAATGGTGAAAAGGCCCGCACCAATGGTGAGGTAGATATAGCCAGGATGCTGCGTCCAGCCGATGGGATAATTACCAAGGAGAATATCGCGAACGGTGCCACCGCCAAGTGCGGTAATGAAGGCAATCATGCCTACGCCAAAAATATCCATATTGCGACGTCCAGCGGCCAGCGCCCCGGACATCCCCTCTGCCGTGATCGCGATCAGATAGATGTAAGTCAGCACACAAGTTATCCTGTGAAATGTGCCACTCCCTCTGTCCGCTTTACCTGAGAGTTTACGCAGCAGAGCTGCTTGCCCCTTCGGTGGGTTGCATTGCAACCTCTCTCCAGTTGGCTTCAATGGAATTCGCAGTTAGGGTAGCCTGAGCGATTATGGGAGTTTGCGCCTTCGGCGGAGCGTTATATATACCCTAAATAATTCGAGTTGCATGAAGGCGGCGACACAGTGAATCCCCAGGAGCTTACACCAGTAAGTGACTGGGGTGAGCGAGGAATGCCAACGCACATGCAGCTTGAAGTATGACGGGTACACGCCCTCTCTCCTGCGAGGAGCGGAGTATAACGGTCGATAAGCCTCGTGTTCAACTGAATATAAGTGAATCTTATTTTCAGCCGTTTTCATCTGCCACAACCGTTCCTCCTTGCCAGTCTGAAAGCGCAGCCTAGCCGTGACGCCATGCTCCATTTTCTGCTACCATCTGGTCACATTTTTTAGCGAATGGCAGCGAACATGAAAGTTGTATCTTTTAACATCAATGGCCTACGAGCGCGCCCTCATCAGTTGGCCGCCATTATCGAACAACACCAGCCAGACGTGATCGGGTTGCAGGAAACCAAAGTCCACGATGACATGTTTCCGTTAGAGGATGTCAGCCAGTACGGTTACCACGTTTATTATCACGGACAGAAGGGTCACTACGGCGTCGCGCTGCTGTGTAAAGAGAAACCCCTTGAAGTCCGTCGCGGTTTCCCAACGGATGAAGACGATGCACAACGCCGGATCATCATGGCGGACTTCGCCACCGAGCACGGCACGCTTACGGTAGTAAACGGCTATTTCCCACAGGGAGAAAGCCGCGACCATCCCGTGAAATTCCCCGCTAAGACGCGCTTCTATCAGGATCTGCAAACCTATCTGGAGCAACATCACAGCGCGACACAACCGTTGATTGTGATGGGGGATGTCAATATCAGCCCAACCGATCTGGATATCGGGATCGGCGAAGAAAACCGCAAGCGCTGGTTACGTACCGGAAAATGCTCCTTCTTACCAGAAGAGCGTGAATGGATGGCGCGTTTGCAAGGGTGGGGACTCGTCGACACCTTCCGTGCTGCCAATCCAGAGAACAATGACCGTTTCTCATGGTTTGACTACCGCTCTTCTGGGTTTGATGACAACCGTGGCCTGCGTATCGACCTGATTCTTGCCAGCACCTTCCTGGCCGAACGCTGTGTCGCCACGGGTATTGATTACAATATTCGTGGAATGGAAAAACCTTCCGACCATGCGCCGATCTGGGCGGAATTTACACTTTAAAACGAGTGTACAGTAAAAATAAATCACCGCTGTGCAGAAAAGCCACAGCGGTGATGACGATCGATTGCAGCGTTGAGCATTGAAGCACGCATTTCTTACTGCACGTTTATTGCTTCACCAGTTGCCATATCAGGTTGTTTGTTCCCAGCGTTTGTTTATCCCGCACACATTGCAGAATCACCCCTTCAACCTTTACCACCGCACCTTCGGAATAATTACGATTTTCATACACACAGCAGCGCAGGCAGTTATTGCTCTGCTCGCGTACCGTCGTCGTCCCAGCGCCCCACACTTCCGGTGGCACGGGAACGACAATATCCGTTCCGCCGCGATTAGCCTGCGCCAGCGTAGGCAGCACCAGCATCACACTAGCGACACACAAAGACACTAACGATTTCATTGCTTCTGCTCCTTCGCTTTTTTAGCCTGAGGTTTGCGCCGCTTTGAGGCCCCCGACGGCGGCGCAGAAAGCCCTTTGAACGCTCTCACCGCGCCGTTTTGTTTCGCTTGCTGAATCAACTCCTGCAAGGAGTTCGTCAGCGGTTGCATAAAATCCTGATAGCGACATTTTTTCTCGCTAATCTGCGTCAACGTGGCTTCCCAATGTGCAGTCATATCCGGGTGCGCTGCACTGTCAGGCAGTGAGTGAATTAATGCTCGCCCTGCTTCACTCGCGTGAATATACCGCGCTTTCTTAAACAGAAATGTCCGCTTAAACAGTAGTTCGATAATCCCCGCACGCGTCGCTTCGGTACCTAACCCATCGGTCGCTCGCAAGATTTTCTTTAACTCTTTATCCTGCACAAAACGTGCGATACCCGTCATCGCCGAGAGCAGCGTCGCATCGGTAAAGGGCCGTGGCGGCTGAGTTTGACGCTCAACGACCTCACCGCGCTCACACAGCAATTCATCGCCCTTTGCCACCACGGGCAACGGCATACCTTCGTTTTCCTCGTCCCGCTCTTTGCCGCCCAACAAGGTTCGCCACCCCGCCTCAGCGAGAAACCGCGCTTTGGCAATAAATTTACCGCCCGCAATATCCAGCTCAATAACACATTTACGAAACACCGCGTCCGGGCAGAACTGCATGATGTACTGCCGTGCGACTAAAGCATATACCTTGCGTTCATTCTCCGTCAGCGACGCACTTGCACTGCGCGCGGTGGGAATAATCGCATGGTGGGCATCAACCTTCCCATCGTCCCAACAGCGATTACGCCGATCAACATCCATGACTGGCTGCGGCAACAGATCGGGCTGATGCACGGCAATCGCATTCAAAACGGCATGACGCCCGGCAAAATGCTCTTCAGGCAGATAGCGACAGTCAGAACGCGGGTACGTAATCAACTTATGGGTTTCATACAGCTTTTGACAGACGTCCAGCACCTGCTGCGCACTGAGTCCAAAACGCTTCGCCGCTTCAATCTGGAGCGTTGAGAGCGAATAAGGCAGCGGCGCGGTTTCTGACTCCCGTTTGTCATTATAGCTGGTGACGAATGCGGGCTGGCCTTCGATACGTTTGACGACATGATCCGCCAAAGATCGGTGCAGCAAGCGCCCTTCTTCATCCTGATAAGGCTCGCATGATTCACTGGGCTGCCAAAGCGCGACAAAACGCTCATCGGCTGGCGTCACGATATGGGCTTTAACTTCAAAATAGTCTTTGGAAACGAAGTTTTCTATCTCTTCATCTCGCCGCACCACCAGTCCCAGCACGGGCGTTTGCACACGGCCAACCGACAGCACGCCGTCATAACCCGCATTGCGCCCTAAAATCGTATAGGCGCGGGTCATGTTAATGCCGTAGAGCCAATCTGCACGAGAGCGGGCCAAGGCCGAGACACATAAAGGAATGAACTCTCTGTTCTCACGCAGGCGAGAAACCGCACGTTCTACCGCTTGTGGATTGAGATCGTTAACCAGACAACGGCGTACCTGCTGACGTTTCTCTTCTGCCAGAGAAAGATATTCCAGTACTTCATCGACCAGCAGTTGTCCTTCACGATCGGGGTCTCCCGCGTGAATGACTTCGCTGGCATCATTCAGCAACTTTTTTATGGTATTGAGCTGTTTGCTAACCGAGGGGCGCGGTTGTAACAACCATTTTTGGGGAATGATAGGTAAGTCGGCAAGAGACCAGCGAGCATAGCGCGCATCATAAACATCCGGCTGCGCTTGCTCCAGCAGGTGTCCTACGCACCACGTCACAACATCATTCTGACCACAGGCAATAAAGCCATCGCCGCGTCGATGCGGTTTGGGTAACACGTCTGCAATCGCCCGTGCAAGACTGGGCTTTTCGGCAATAAAAAGTCGCATTATTCACCATCGAGCAGACTGGGCATTTCCCGCGTCACTCGCGGGAAAGCACGCTGTAAAACGGGTAGGAAATCGGTGCTATTCAAAAGATGACGATCAGAAGTAGTGAACAAACGCGTCAGTATCAAGCGGCGTAACCGTAGTAGAGGCTTTGAGCTGTGGTGTACCCAGATAGAGGAAGCCCACAATTTCATCCTGCTCACGACAGTGGAATGCTTCACGTACCAAAGCATTGTGCGTCCAGGCGCCGCTACGCCAAATACCATTAAAGCCCTGCGCCAAGGCTGCCATCTGCATCGCCTGAACCGCACAGCCAGCGGAAACAATTTGCTCCCAGAGCGGCACTTTCGGGTTCTCTTCACAATGCGCAACAACGGTAATAATCAGTGGCGCACGATAAGGCGCCTGACGTGCTTTATCGATGCCAGCCTCATCCAGGCCTTCCTGCTGCGCCGCACGGGTCAGTACCGTACTAAAACGATCCAAACCGTCATTTTCGATCATAAAAAAGCGCCATGGCTGCATCGCACCATGATCCGGCGCACGCATACCTGCGTGGATAATGTTATTCAATGCGTCACCCGTCGGTGCTGGTGCGGTCAGGCGCGAGGCCGAACGACGATTCAATAGCAACTCAAGAGCATCCATCGCACATCTCCTGTCTGGCAATATAATTTCTGCGATACAACCGATTTATCTACAAGAAACGGTTGTAGGGCAACGTTGCGCGCCACGTTAGCACAAGTAGAAGTTTTGTTACAAGATAGCCCCAACAGAGCACGCCCCAACGGTGATTTAATGCTGACTTTTTACTGTCCGCTCATTAGGATACTATCACTCCTTGTGCTTCACCACTTGCCAGAAGGCAAGTTGAAGGACGTAGGGCACACGCTGTTTACCCGTTCATGGAGATATCATGCGCACATTGTGGCGAATTTTTAGCGGATTTTTTAAGTGGACATGGCGTCTGCTTAATTTTATCAGAGAATTTATTCTCAATATTTTTCTTATCGCACTGATTTTAGTTGGCGTTGGGATCTACTCACAGGTGAAAACGACGCCGGAAGAGGCCACGAAAGGGGCACTGCTGGTCGATCTGACGGGTGTGGTGGTTGATCAGCCTTCCGTCAATAACAAACTGCGTCAATTAGGGCGCGAATTCTTCGGCGCATCCAATAATCGTCGCCAAGAAAACTCACTGTTTGATATCGTCGATAGTATCCGTCAGGCAAAAAGTGACGACAACATCACCGGGATCGTGCTGGATCTCAGCGATTTTACCGGTGCCGATCAACCCTCTATGCAGTATATCGGTAAGGCGCTGCGCGAATTTCGTGATAGCGGTAAACCTATTTATGCCGTCGGCGATAGCTACAACCAGTCTCAATATTATTTGGCCAGTTTTGCCAATACGGTGTCATTGACGCCACAAGGCAGTGTAGATCTGCATGGTTTCGCGACCAACAATCTCTACTTCAAATCCATGCTCGACAAACTGAAAGTGACCACCAATATCTTCCGTGTGGGAACCTATAAATCAGCCGTTGAGCCGTATCTGCGTGACGATATGTCCCCTGCTGCGCGCGATGCCGATGGCCGCTGGATTAACGCCCTGTGGCAGCAGTATTTAAACACCGTTTCCGCTAACCGCCAGATCACGCCTCAGCAACTTTTCCCAGGTGCAACGAGCATTCTGGCAGGTTTGCAGGCCGTTCAGGGCGATACCGCACGCTATGCGCTGGATAACAAGCTGGTTGATGAAGTCGCCTCGCGTTCTGTGACCGAGCAGTCGCTGGTTAAAGCATTCGGCTGGAATAGCCAGAAGAACCACTTTAATTTCATCAGTATCTACGACTATGTCGTCAAACCACCGGTGCAAAATAATAACCAGATCGCGGTTGTCTTTGCTAATGGTGCCATCATTGATGGACCGGAAACACCGGGGATGGTCGGTGGTGATACCACGGCAGCACAAATTCGTGCCGCACGCCTCGATCCTAAAGTTAAAGCGCTAGTGCTGCGCGTCAATAGCCCCGGCGGTAGCGTCACTGCGTCAGAGCTGATTCGATCAGAATTGATGGCGCTCCGTCTGGCAGGTAAACCGATCGTGGTCTCTATGGGGGGAATGGCGGCATCCGGCGGTTATTGGATCTCAACGCCCGCGAACGCGATCATCTCCAGCGCCAGCACACTGACCGGCTCTATCGGTATTTTTGGCGTGATTACCACGTTCGAAGATTCTCTGGAAAGTCTTGGCGTCCATACGGACGGCGTTGCCACCTCCCCGCTGGCCGATTTGTCGATCACGAAGTCATTGCCACCTGAGTTCTCACAGATGATGCAGTTGAGTATCGAACGCGGTTATAAGAATTTCATCGATATCGTGGCACAGGCACGTAAGAAAACGCCAGAGCAAATCGATCAGATCGCGCAAGGCCACGTCTGGGTCGGTAGCGACGCGAAAGAGAATGGTCTGGTCGATCAGATCGGTGATTTTGATGACGCCGTGAAGAAGGCCGCTGAGTTGGCTAAACTGGGACAATATCAATTGAGCTGGTATGCCGAACAGCCGAGCCTGCTCGATACAATGTTGAATCAGGTGAATGCTTCCGTTTACGCCCTGCTGCCGGTTGCTGTCCAGTCCATGTTACCAGCACCGGTTGCGCAGCTGGCGGAAGCCATGCGTTCACAGCCGTCCATCATGAATAACCTGAACGACCCGCAGAACCGATACGCATTTTGTCTCACCTGCGGAGAAGTCCGGTAGCGTTTATAGTAGCCGCACATATATACCCTAAATAATTCGAGTTGCGTGACAAAACGCTAGCGTTTTGAACAACGCCAACGTAGCTTGAAATATGACGGGTATAGCCCGGTAATAGTCATTGCTTATGATAGTATTACCGGGCTCCTTTTCCCTCTATACTCTTGTTTTGATCCTGACTCACACAACCATGCGAAAGAAATCCATTTATGTCGCTTATACGGGCGGCACCATCGGTATGCAGCGTTCCGCTAATGGCTATGTCCCAGTATCGGGCCATTTACAGCAGCAATTGGCAAACATGCCTGAATTCCACCGCGAAGAAATGCCGTCGTTCACGATTCATGAATATGACCCGCTGATCGACTCGTCTGACATGACGCCAGCGGATTGGCAATCCATCGCGGACGATATTCAAGCCCATTACGATGATTACGACGGTTTCGTGATTCTGCATGGTACTGACACGATGGCGTTCACCGCCTCCGCGCTTTCGTTTATGCTAGAAAATCTTGCCAAGCCGGTTATCGTGACAGGGTCACAAATTCCGTTAGCGGAATTGCGCTCGGACGGTCAGACCAACCTGCTGAACGCGCTGTACGTTGCGGCTAATCATCCGATTAATGAAGTCGCCCTCTTCTTCAATAACAAGCTATTGCGCGGCAATCGCACTACCAAAGCCCATGCGGATGGTTTTGATGCCTTTGCATCCCCTAATTATCCACCGCTGCTGGAAGCCGGTATCCATATTCGTCGGCTGGCACCCACCGTGGAATGCAGCAATTGTCCACCGCTGAAAGTCCACCACATTACGCCGCAGCCTATTGGGGTAATTACGATTTATCCCGGCATTTCTGCCGATGTCATCAGCAATTTCCTCCGTCAGCCCGTGAAAGCACTTATCTTGCGCTCCTATGGCGTCGGCAACGCGCCGCAAAGCCCTGGGCTACTGCGCGAATTACGTGAAGCTTCAGCCCGCGGCATTGTGGTCGTTAACCTGACTCAGTGCATTTCCGGGCGTGTGAATATGGGCGGCTATGCAACAGGCAACGCGCTGGCGCATGCGGGTGTCATTAGTGGCTTTGACATGACCGTTGAAGCAGCATTAACCAAACTGCATTACTTACTGAGCCAGCAAGATTTAAGCGCCGATGACATTCGCCGTTTAATGCAGCAGAACCTGCATGGGGAATTGAGCGATAAAGATTGAGCAATCACGGAGTAAATAATGAAAAAAGCATTGCTATTAGTTGATTTACAAAATGATTTCTTCCCCGGTGGTGCACTGGCGGTTAACGAAAGCGATCAGGTCCTTGAGGTGGCTAATCGCGCCATTGATGCCTGTGTAGCCGCAGGCGTGACGGTGATTGCCAGCCAGGATTGGCACCCAGATAACCACGGCTGCTTTGCCGTGAGTGAACAGGCGGTAGTCGGTGAAATCGGTGAATTAAACGGATGGCCGCAAATCTGGTGGCCCGTCCATTGTGTTCAGGGGACGACAGGTGCCGATTTTCATCCAGCGCTTCCACTGTCCGCCATTCAATGGATAGTACAAAAAGGCACGCAGCCTGACATCGATAGCTACAGCACTTTTTTCGATAATGGTCATCGGGTTAAAACTGAATTAGATGATTGGCTACGCGCTCACCATATTACCCATTTAACCATTCTGGGTCTGGCGACCGACTATTGCGTCAAATTCAGCGTATGGGATGCCATCGCCTTGGGATATCATACAGAAGTACTGGTGGATGGCTGTCGTGGTGTCAATCTTTCACCCGACGATAGCACATTCGCATTGCAGGAAATGGTACAGCGCGGGGCAACGCTTATCGATATGACACAGTTTCTTGCAACGCTGTCTGCCGATCGCTGAAACTACCAGCAGAGAGCATAGCGGCAGCCATCGAGGCTGCCGCTGATATTTTAAGCATCGGGTTTCAGCGTAATGATCGCGTCGGCACCGTTAAACTGGCGCTTCAGTTCTTGCTTGCTCTTCATCACAATCTCGCCATTGGTGCCAATTGTCATGTGCTCAGCTTGTTCATTATGACGAGCCTGCCACATCATCACCATTTGCAGGCAGTTTTCTTTCTGTTCAGCGGTCAACGCAACACCGTCTGGCCATTTGCCCAGCTCTACCGCCGTGACTAACCGCTGATAAATTTCTGGCGTCATGGCGTCGATCAGATCATTGAGTTCCATATCCGGTTTCTGCTCCGAGAAAGGTCAGATTTATTATTACTGGATTCCTGTGCTGGCAGCGTTTTATAACAGCTGAATCGTTTAAAGCCAGACATCATTAGCCAGTCACTGTCACACCTATCGCAAACAGATTACCCGTCAACGCGTTCGCCATCAACGTCATCGATAAAGCTCAGCGAAGCAGAATTCACGCAGTAGCGTTCGCCAGTGGTTTTCGGACCATCAGGGAAAACGTGCCCCAAGTGTGCATCACACTGCCCACAGCGGATCTCAATACGGCGCATGTTGTGTGAATCATCTTCCAGATAGCGAATCGCCTCTGAGGACACGGGCTGATCGAAGCTCGGCCAGCCACAGCCGGAATCATATTTACTGTCAGAATAAAACAGCGGTGCCTGGCAGCACAGACAGTGATAAGCGCCCGTGCGCTTGTTATGCAGCAATTTACCTGAAAACGCAGGCTCAGTACCGCGTTGCTGGGTGACATAGCGCTGCATCTCTGTCAGTTCAGTATTGTCGGACGAAGTGTGCGAAGCAGAGTCGTTAGTCATGGAAGTCTCACTGCGGTGTTATTTATTCAATTAATCATTGATTATAACAAAAAATTAACAACCTAACAGGCCGTTCTGGCTTAATATTAGCAATGTTATTAGCATGAATATTTAATTGTGACATACATCACATATTGAAATGACGCGGGCTTTATATGATGCATTCCGCCCCCATATCAGTCTTAGATGTTACTTAGTTACAGGCTCGAGCGGTTTTTGCACAAAGATTGGTCATAGGTTTGACTTACAGCAACTATTGACACGATTCCGCTTGACGCTCAGCAAGGTTTTTGTAATTTTACAACCAACCTTTTATTCACAAACCAATAGCTGGTGGAATATATGACTATCAAAGTAGGTATCAACGGTTTTGGCCGTATCGGCCGTATTGTTTTCCGCGCTGCACAAGAGCGTTCTGACATCGAGATCGTTGCAATCAACGACCTGTTAGATGCTGAGTACATGGCGTATATGCTGAAGTACGACTCAACTCATGGTCGTTTTGACGGCACCGTTGAAGTTAAAGATGGTCAGCTGGTTGTTAATGGCAAAACCATTCGTGTTACCGCAGAGCGCGATCCTGCAAACCTGAAGTGGAACGACGTTGGCGTTGATGTTGTTGCTGAAGCAACTGGCCTGTTCCTGACTGACGAGACTGCACGTAAGCACATCGCTGCTGGCGCTAAGAAAGTCGTTTTGACTGGCCCATCTAAAGATGACACCCCAATGTTCGTTATGGGCGTGAACCACAAAACTTACGCAGGTCAGGAAATCGTTTCTAACGCTTCTTGTACCACTAACTGCCTGGCACCGTTGGCAAAAGTTATCAACGACAACTTCGGTATCGTTGAAGCACTGATGACCACCGTTCACGCAACCACTGCAACGCAGAAAACCGTTGATGGCCCGTCTCACAAAGACTGGCGCGGCGGCCGTGGCGCAGCACAGAACATCATCCCATCTTCTACTGGTGCAGCTAAAGCAGTAGGTAAAGTGATTCCTGAGCTGAACGGCAAACTGACGGGTATGGCGTTCCGCGTTCCTACCCCGAACGTGTCTGTCGTTGACCTGACTGCACGTCTGGAAAAACCAGCGTCTTACAAAGAAATCTGTGCAGCAATCAAAGCCGCTTCTGAAGGCGAGCTGAAAGGCGTTCTGGGTTACACCGAAGACGAAGTGGTTTCTACCGATTTCAACGGTGAAACACTGACTTCCGTGTTTGATGCTAAAGCCGGTATCGCACTGAGCGACAACTTTGTGAAACTGGTTTCTTGGTACGACAACGAAACAGGTTACTCAAACAAGGTTCTGGATCTGATTGCTCACATTTCTAAATAAGTGTCAGCGATGATTCGGTGAAAAAAGGGCGACGTGATGTCGCCCTTTTTTATTGTTTATTGCAGATTTCTTTTACAACGAAAAACAATCAAAAAAGGTTCTATCATGCATAACACAATTTTCTCGCTCCCCGTCACTAAGCAAATTAGCACCACCCTTAGCCAGCGCCAGTTGGATCAATTACCCATCATCGTCGTCGATCATCCTGAAGTTCGTGCAGCCGTAGCATTACAAGGGGCTCACCTGCTCAGTTGGCAACCGACGAATGAAGAACCCGTTCTTTGGTTAAGCGACAATACGCCTTTTACTCAGCACGTTGCCATTCGCGGCGGCGTCCCTATCTGTTTCCCGTGGTTTGGCCCTTTCGCCGAACCTAATCATGGTTTTGCTCGTTTGCTGCCCTGGGAGTTTACCGCCCACAGCGAAGATGAGCACGGTGTGCAACTCACCTTCACGCTGCGTGATAATGAAGAAACACGTAAAAGTTGGCCACATGAGTTCACACTCATCGCCCGTTTCAAGCTGGGCAAAGAATGCGGTATTGAGCTGGAAGCGCATGGCGATTACAGCATTACCAGCGCACTGCACACTTATTTCAACATCGGTGACATCAGCGATATTCGTATCACTGGCCTTGGTGAACCATTCATTGATAAGGTGGATCAGGGCAAGCTGGCGACGCAACAAGGCGATCTGGTCTTTACTGACCGTACAGACCGTATCTATACCCAACCGCAGGACACCAGTGTGGTACATGATGCAGTACTGAAACGCGCTATTGAAGTACACCATACGCACCATAGCGATGTGGTGTCATGGAACCCTGGCGCAGAACTGTCTCGTACGATTAGCGATATGCCCGATGAGGGATATAAAACGTTCGTGTGCGTGGAAACCGCGCGAATTAATCAGCCGTTTGTCGCGTCCACCAACGCTCCAGCTCGTCTGACGACGGTTATCCGCATCAAGAAATAACCACCGTTATACCGTGTATGGCGACGCTGTTCGCCATACACTTTTCTTCTAGACCCTTTCGTCACACCACATCCAGATGCTGTTTGCGCGTTGGCGGTGGAAACGCCTGATCTAACTGCGCGATAGCTTCCGCAGATAACTGCACATCCAGCGCTTTCGCATTTTCCTGAACATGCTTCATAGCGCTTGCTTTCGGAATTGCGATCACGCCCGGCTGACGGATGACCCACGCCAATAAAAGCTGCGCTGGCGTGATACTGTGTTCGCGCGCAATACGGTTCACCACCGGATGCGAGAATAACCCATCGCGTAAGCGCCCCGCCTGTGCCAGCGGGCAATACGCCATCACAGGAAGTTGCCGTTGTTGGCACCACGGTAACAAATCAAACTCAATACCGCGCGATGCCACATGATAAAGCACCTGATTGGTCATGCAATGCTGTCCGCCATCTAACGACCACAGCTCCTGCATATCCTCAAGATCGAGATTGGATACGCCCCACTGACCGATTTTTCCCGCCTGTTGTAATCGTTCCATGGCGGAGATCGTATCAACTAACGGGATGCCACCGCGCCAGTGCAACAGATACAGATCGATACGCTCCGTTTGCAGTCGCTTCAGGCTGCGTTCACACGCCTGTATCGCCTTTTCGCCTCCCGCATTGTGCGGGTAGACTTTCGATACCAGATAAACGCTGTCACGGCGGCCACGTATCGCCTCACCGACGACATCCTCTGCTCCACCTTCCGCGTACATTTCAGCCGTATCAATCAACGTTAACCCAAGGTCAATGCCCGCTTGCAGCGCCGCCACTTCCTGCGCTTTCAGTCGGACATCTTCACCCATGTACCACGTTCCCTGACCGATCGCGGGTACACGGGTGTCATCTGGGAAACGAATCGCTTTTGTCATGCATCCCTCCCTTGGTTGGCATCAACGTAATCTGTTTACCGTCAAACCTAACATGGCATTCAGCGCACCATAAACGTGCAAATGGGGTGATATCACCCCATTATTGTACGGCAGATGCACTATGCTTACGAAAAGCATTAAAAGCGCTTACGAAAAGCATCAGAAGCGATAGCTGACACCTGCGCTCATTAAGATGCTGTGGTTACTATCGACGATAGGGCTGTCTTTCATTTCGTCAGACAAACGCGTGTAACGTCCGACTGCCCAAGCGCTCCAGCTTTCGTTAAGCTGATAGCCCGCGCTCAGTTCAAGATATGGAGCCCAACCATCACCCGGGCTGTACTGGTTAAATCCAGAACGCGAAGATTCTTGCGCGCTCACACCGTAGTAATATTGGTTCATGTTTTCACTGAACCAGGTCGCACCGATACCGGGAGTGATGCTCAGATCGCCCATCGAGAAACGGTAAAGATAGGCGGTGTCCCACGCGAAACCGTTGCTGTAATCCAGCGTATCGCCAGCCAGCACAGTACGGATTTCACCCCAGTCGGCGGTATGACGATAAGCCGCACCGGCCATCAGCGTACCGCGGCGTTTATCCAACTGTTTCATGCGCTGATCGTCGCTATCTCCCGGTTTAAAACCTAAAGGCAGGTAGTAAGCCGTTAAAGAGAAACGATTTGCGCCGTCATTCCACAGGTAGTATCCACCACCCAGCCCGCGGAAATAAAAGCTTTCACTTTCATAATTCAGTACAGGAAGCGGATAAACGTCATTATCAACACCACGGTATACAGACGTTGAACCCGCAGCGCCAAGACCCAGAGAGACATCTGCGGCATAGGCTGAAGGCAGGAGCACAGCACCAGAAATCAGCGCGGCCAGCATACATAGTTGAGGTTTTTTCACAGTTTTCTATTTCCTATTACAGATAAATATCATGAAACATGATAGGCCAATTACACACGTTCGCGTTCAGGTTATATAAAAATAACATTAACGAATAACCTATATATTCGATAGGTTTTACGTGCGCTAACGTCGGTAATAAGCAGTGTCCTTCAGGCTGAGAGCCTATTAACGGTAATGTTACACGGATTTACCTGAAAGTGAGTCCTTGAAATATCTTAAAAATACGTCTGTGGACTAGAGGAAATTTTACGGATGCAAACTACGCTTTAATACAGAAGGTGACGTTTTCCTGACCAGCAGGTATGAATAAAATCACGACGCCCTGACGCCACAAGTTGGCATAAGGGTTGCTGGGTTCAGGAGACTTCTTCTTTCGGAGGGCAATACATTAATAGGCATATATTCCACTCGCTCTCTTAATCTGTGCTAATCGACGAAGGACGGGCATCGCTATGAACATATTTGATCACTACCGCCAGCGCTACGACGCTGCCAAGGACGAAGAGTTCACTCTGCAGGAATTCCTTACCATCTGTCAGCAGGATCGCAATGCTTATGCGAACGCGGCTGAACGATTGTTAACGGCTATCGGTGAGCCTGTAATGGTGGATACCGCCCAAGAATCACGAATGTCACGCTTATTTTCGAACCGGGTGATTGCCCGCTATCCTGCTTTTGAAGAATTTTACGGTATGGAAGAGGCCATCGAACAGATTGTCTCTTACCTGAAACACGCCGCGCAGGGATTGGAGGAGAAAAAGCAGATCCTGTATCTGTTGGGCCCCGTCGGCGGCGGGAAATCCTCGCTGGCTGAGCGCTTAAAAGCCCTGATGCAGCGCGTGCCCATTTACATCCTCAGCGCCAACGGTGAACGCAGCCCGGTAAATGACCATCCTCTCTGCCTATTCAATCCACAGGAAGATGCCGCAATACTCGAGAAAGAGTATACGATTCCGCGGCGCTACCTCGGCACCATCATGTCGCCGTGGGCCGCCAAACGCTTGCAGGAATTTGGTGGTGACATCGCCAAATTCAGGGTTGTCAAAGTGTGGCCATCCATTCTGGCGCAAATCGGGATCGCGAAAACCGAACCGGGCGATGAGAACAATCAGGATATTTCCGCGCTGGTCGGTAAAGTCGATATCCGCAAACTGGAACATTTTGCCCAGAACGATCCCGATGCCTATGGTTACTCCGGTGCATTGTGCCGCGCGAACCAGGGCATTATGGAGTTCGTGGAGATGTTCAAGGCTCCGATCAAAGTGCTCCACCCGCTGCTGACCGCGACACAGGAAGGCAACTATAACGGGACGGAAGGCATTGCTGCCCTGCCATTCAACGGGATTATTCTGGCGCACTCCAACGAGTCCGAGTGGGTGCAGTTCCGTAACAACAAGAACAATGAAGCGTTTCTCGACCGCGTGTATATCGTGAAGGTGCCGTACTGCCTGCGCGTATCCGAAGAGGTTAAAATCTACGACAAATTGCTGGATCACAGCGAGCTGACGCATGCGCCTTGCGCCCCCGGCACGCTGGAAACGCTGGCTCGCTTCTCCATTCTGTCGCGCCTGAAAGATCCCGAAAACTCCAGCATCTACTCCAAGATGCGGGTTTACGACGGTGAAAGCCTGAAAGATACCGATCCAAAAGCGAAATCCTATCAGGAGTACCGCGACTACGCGGGCGTGGATGAAGGGATGAACGGTCTGTCGACCCGCTTCGCGTTCAAGATTCTGTCACGTGTTTTTAACTTCGATCACAGCGAAGTCGCCGCCAACCCGGTACACCTGTTCTACGTACTGGAACAGCAGATCGAGCGCGAGCAATTCCCGCAGGAGTTGGCAGAGAAATATCTGGAACACCTGAAAGGTTATCTGACGCCGAAGTACGCTGAGTTTATCGGTAAAGAGATCCAAACAGCCTATCTCGAATCCTATTCCGAATACGGACAGAATATTTTTGACCGTTATGTTACCTATGCGGACTTCTGGATTCAGGATCAGGAGTACCGTGACCCAGATACGGGCCAGTTGTTTGACCGCGAATCGTTGAACGCCGAGCTGGAAAAGATCGAGAAGCCTGCGGGTATCAGTAACCCTAAAGACTTCCGTAACGAGATCGTCAACTTCGTCCTGCGCGCCCGTGCCAGCAATAGCGGCAGGAATCCAAACTGGACCAGTTACGAAAAGCTGCGCACGGTTATCGAGAAGAAAATGTTCTCCAACACGGAAGAGCTGTTGCCTGTGATTTCGTTTAATACCAAAACCTCAACGGATGAACAGAAAAAGCATGATGACTTCGTCGATCGCATGATGGAGAAAGGCTACACCCGGAAGCAGGTACGTTTGCTGTGCGAATGGTATCTGCGGGTGAGGAAATCATCATAATGACGCACGATGCTGGCAACAGCGTTTGGGGGAAACATGGCCTATTTTATTGACAGGCGACTGAACGGCAAAAACAAAAGCACGGTGAACCGCCAACGCTTTCTGCGCCGCTATAAGTCGCAAATAAAACAGTCGATTTCCGAGGCCATTAATAAGCGTTCGGTGACCGACATCGAAAGCGGGGAGTCGGTGTCGATCCCCAATGCAGACATCAACGAACCGATGTTCCATCAGGGCCGTGGAGGACGCCGCCACCGCGTCCACCCTGGCAACGATCACTTCGTACAAAATGACAAAATCGAGCGGCCACAAGGAGGTGGCGGCGGTGGTTCCGGTCAGGGAGACGCCAGCAAAGACGGCGAAGGCGAGGATGAGTTTGTCTTTCAGATCTCCAAAGACGAATATCTGGATCTGCTGTTTGAAGATCTGGCGCTGCCGAATCTGAAGAAGACCCAGCATCGGCAGATGACCGAATACAAAACGCATCGCGCCGGCTACACCGCTAACGGCGTTCCCGCCAATATCAGCGTCGTGCGTTCACTACAAAACTCGCTGGCACGCCGTATGGCGATGACGGCGGGTAAACGCCGCACATTGCATGAGTTGGAAGAGTCGTTAGAGCAATTGGCGCACACCGAACCCGCACAATTGCTGGAGGAGGAACGGTTACGGCAGGACATCGCCGAACTACGCCAGAAAATCGCACGCGTACCTTTTATCGATACGTTTGACCTACGCTACAAGAACTACGAGCGTCGAGCCGAACCATCGAGCCAGGCCGTGATGTTCTGTTTGATGGACGTGTCTGGTTCTATGGATCAGTCGACGAAAGACATGGCGAAACGCTTTTATATTCTGCTGTATCTGTTCCTCAGCAGAAATTACAAAAACGTCGACGTTGTCTATATTCGCCACCACACTCAGGCGAAAGAGGTCGATGAACAGGAATTCTTCTACTCTCAGGAAACCGGCGGCACCATTGTCTCCAGTGCGCTAAAGCTGATGGAGGAAGTCGTGCGCGAGCGCTACGATCCGTCACAGTGGAATATCTACGCCGCACAGGCGTCGGACGGCGATAACTGGGCAGATGATTCGCCGCTGTGTCACCAGATTCTGGCGAATCAGCTGCTGCCGATGGTGCGTTACTACAGCTACATTGAAATCACCCGACGTTCACACCAGACGCTCTGGCGCGAATATGAAACGCTGCGCGATACGTTCGACAATTTCGCTATGCAGCATATCCGCGATCAGGATGATATTTACCCTGTCTTCCGTGAACTCTTCCGTAAACAAACCGTAGGGCATTAGCGACCTCTCAATCGGCCAGTTATCTGTTAACAGTTAGCTGGCTGATTTTATCTCTGTGAGCATTTTTCTATAAACATGCATTTAAAATACATGTATTATAAATAGCATTATACCTGCACAGAGAATCGCTCATGAATATTGATAAATTCAAACACCAGCATACCGAAATACTCGCAAGCATTGACACCCTGCGTCGGCTATCGCGAGAAGGCGTGACGGAGAACGCCACTGACATCGCCCGCGCCATTGTCGCCATGAGTTCGACTATCAAACTGCATCTTTCTGCGGAAGATCGCGTGCTTTACCCTTCTCTGCAACGCAGCGGTGATGAACAATTAACGAAAATGAGTCAGCATTATCAGGATGAAATGCAAACCATTGCCGCGGATTACGATGCCTTTTCCCGCCGCTGGAATACAGCTTCACAGTTAGTGGGCCATGATAGGGATTTCCGGGCAGACGCTAACCACGTCTTGCGTAAAGTCTATGAGCGTATGCAGCGAGAGAATCACGATTTTTACCCCCGTATTGAAACAGCCTAGGCACATTAAGTACGCCTGACTTAAGGGGGGAGAATGTCTGACACATGACGCTCCGCCCTGTTAATGACCGCCCGCGTCCGAACATATAAACTCATTTTCCGCCACATATTTGTGACATCGTCACAAATATAACACTTCCTTTCCGCTAGCGTGCGCATTACCCTGTCAGCCCCATAAAACATAGATTTCTGTTTTGTTATGCAACGATTTGTTCTGATTTTACTGACTCTGGTTCTACTCGGCCCTCTGGGCATCGACATTTATTTACCGCTTATTCCCGCCATCGCCGTGGCGCTGAACAGCCCAGAATCGCTGATCCAGTCCACCGTCGCCCTCTTTATTCTGGTCATGGGATTAGGACAGCTTTTGGCTGGGCCACTGGTTGATAAATATGGTCGACGTCCAATGGCACTGGCAGGTGTAGTGATCTACATCATTGGGGCGATCATGGCGGCACTGGCCACCGATGCCACGCTATTCATTCTCTCACGCCTTTTTCAGGGCATGGCCGTCTGCTGTACCGCCGTTGCCATTTTCAGCAGCGTACGTGACAAACTAAACGGTGATGATGCTGCCAGAACCTATGGTTTTCTTAACGGTACGCTGAATATTGTACCCGCGCTGGCACCGCTACTAGGTGGGCTCTTAGCCGAGGCCTTCGGCTGGCGTGCCCCTTTCTGGTTCCTCGCAGGCTACAGCATTCTAGTGCTGGCAGTCGTGATCCGCTTCCTGCCCGAGACACGGCCGGATTCAACCTTGCCCGTACACGGCTTGCCGCTGCGCCAATATGCACGCCTGTTATCCGATCGCCACTTTCTGGGCTTCGCGTCAGTCAATGCGGGCGCAATGGGGATGGCATTAACCTATGTCACCTTTTCACCTGTGGTGTTAATGAATCAGGCACAGCTCACACCGCTTGAGTTTTCGATTGCCTTCGGCGCGAACGGCTTTTGGATCATGCTGGTCAGCTTCTTCGCGAATCGTATTATCCGCAAAGTCGGTAGACCACGTTGTCTGGCTATCGGTAGCCTGCTAATGGGGGCGGGTTTTCTTTCGCTGCTCGGCGGCGTCGCGCTCTTGCCAGAGGCGATGCAAGACACCTGGCCAACTTATATGTTCCCCGTCGCGCTAGCCTGTGCGGGTCTGGCGTTTTTGATCGGGCCGTCCACCAGCTATGCGCTGGAGCCTTATTCTAACGAGGCGGGTATTGCATCGGCGATGGTAGGATTTGTGCAGATGGCAGGCGGTGCGGCGCTGGGGCTGATTGCGATGGCCATTCCTCTGCCGTCAAAAATATCACTGGCGTTGGTCATGTTCTGTGCCGCCCTGCTGGCGATACGCGCCCGCCTGCTCACGCGTCACCATAAGAGCAGCATTACGTCGCTGCCCCGCGCCTAGTTCAAAACACTGAATACAGATACACTAACGAACGTATCTTTCTACAGATAAATCATCGGACTCAATCTCCGGTGATTGATCTGACAGAATATCTGCCAATAATTTCCCTGACCCGCAGGCCATCGTCCAGCCTAACGTGCCATGTCCAGTATTCAGATACAGATTTTTCAGCGGTGAACGCCCCACCAGCGGTGTGCCGTCTGGCGTCATCGGGCGCAGCCCTGTCCAGAATGTCGCTTGCTCGATCGGACCACAATGGGGATACAGATCGCGCACCACCATTTCCAGCGTCTCACGCCGTTTAGGGTTCAGATCGGTGTTAAAACCCACCACTTCCGCCATGCCACCAACGCGAATACGATGATCAAAACGTGTGATGGCAACTTTGTACGTTTCATCCAACACGGTAGAAACGGGTGCGGCGGCATCATCCGCCAGAGGAATGGTTAGTGAATAACCTTTCAACGGATAAACCGGAATATCGAACCACTGGCGCAGTAGTCCCGTAGAATAGGAACCGCAGGCCATCACATAGGCATCAGCCACAATCATGCCATCGTCGCACTGCACGCCTGTGACATGATGTCCTTCAACTCGCAGTTGACGAACGTGACGCCCCAGCTTGAAGGTGACCCCTGCATCAGCGGCCATCGTGGCCAGTTGACGGGTGAACAGCTGGCAATCCCCCGTTTCATCATGTGGTAACCGCAGCCCACCAGTCAGTTTCCCGACGACATTCGCCAATGCGGGTTCGACAGAGGCCAGCTCATGGCGAGCCAACAATTGATACGGGACGCCAGCCTCTTCCAGCACGGCAATATCCCGTATCGCATTGTCATATTGCTGTTCGGTGCGGAACAGTTGAAGCGTTCCCCCTTGCCGACCTTCGTACTGGATGCCGGTATCTCGCCGCAGCTGTTGCAGGCAGTCACGGCTGTATTCAGCCAGACGCACCATCCGGGCTTTATTGGTTTTATAGTGGCGCACATCACAGTTGAGTAACATTTGCCACATCCAGCAAAGCTGTGTCGCCGTGAAATCTGGCCGGATAGCCAGAGGTGCATGGCGCTGGAACATCCATTTTATCGCTTTCAACGGTATTCCAGGTGCAGCCCACGGTGCAGCATAGCCGGGTGAGATCTGCCCTGCATTCGCTGCGCTGGTTTCAAGCGCGGGTTCCGGTTGCCTGTCAATAACGGTGACATCATGCCCTGCCTGCGCAAGATACCAGGCGGTACTCACGCCAACTACACCACTTCCCAGAATCACAACCCGCATGCGACCACTCTCCCTTTTGCACCGTTAAAGACCATTTAATCTGCTAATGAATCACTCATTCACTGGAATAAAACACTAGTTAACAGGTAAAACTGAAGACTACTCTAGCATTTGGGAAGCAATTGTCACCTGCCTCGACGATAACATTTATTTATTGTTATGTTTTTGTCCCGTTGATTCTTCACTGAAATCATAACGAAATAACTGTGAAACCATTCACAAAATACGCTTTCGTTTTTTCGCAAAAAAGAGAAGGAAAAGTAAAAAAGATAGAAATGTTAAATCCCAGTTTAATTAACACGTTAGTTAGATTGCTTGTTTTTAAATTATGACCATCATCACACAAATAGAAGCAACAATCTTGCTGTCAAGACATGCTTACGCGTAATTAAATACAAAATTGCGACATCCATCAAAAAAACGCCTTATCAGTTTAATAACATTGTGTTCACACGACGGTTATTCATATTTTCGAGGGCGATGATGAAAATTGGATTAGTCATTAGCGGCGGCGACGTTAGCGGAATAAATAACTTCATCTATCAGGTGAATAGAATGACTGCCGCTGACATCGTCATTTTCGATGGGGGAATTAATGGCCTTATCGATAATTGCTGTAAAATCCTCACTCGTCGAGATTTGGTAGATTACTCCATTTCATCAATGCCGCTGATTGCATCAGGGCGAAAAAATGGAAAATGTAGAAAAACAGACTACGAGCACATCGTTAAAAACATCCAAAAACAAAAACTCGATGCGCTCATTATGGCGGGAGGAGATGGTTCATTTCAATTTCTAAAAAAGTTAAGCCACTATGGCATTCATTGTTACGGTGTAGGAATGACAATCGATAATGATATTTCAGGGAACAGCTATACGATTGGTTTTTCTACCGCCTGCGAGCAGGTAATGAGTGAAGTGGAGAAATTACGCAATACGGGTCGGGGATTACAAGGTCGGGTCTTTATGATTGAATTACTCGGTGGCTATTGCGGTGAACTAACACTACAGGCAGCATTAAAGAGCAATGCCGATATCGCACTCATTCCAGAATCACCGTGGAGCATTGATACATTATCGCAACGTATTCGCGAGAAAATCGCAGAACAGAATAGCGTCATTATTTTATGCTCTGAAGGATACACTCAGGAATATACGCCTGGCTTTCAGGGTGCCATAGACACGATTATCAAGAAAATTGAGCATAAGGTTGGAATCCGCATCCGAAAAACCATTTTAGGGTACGGTTTACGAAATGGCGCGCCCACCGGGGAAGAAATTATTCAGGGCACACTATTAGCAGAAGAAATGGTCCGGTGCATTAACGCCGGGCTGACCAATAAAATTATCATTATTAATAACAACAATAAAGCCATCCCTATTGACCTGGAGGATTCCGAACGACGTTTGGTTGATGTCGAAAGCCATTTTTATAAGCTCGCGAAAGCTCATCACCTTATATGAGGCCATTATCATGTTGAAAGTACTTTGCGTTTGCGGCTGTGGATTAGGTTCCAGTTTCGCTATCGAAATGAGTGCGAAATCCGTACTGAAAAAATTGGGAATTGATGCAGAAATCAATCATACCACGATTTCAGAAGCCTCAGCCTTTAATTATGACGTCATTCTAACCCAGAAAATATTTGCGGAGATCCTGAATAGCGACGCCAGTGAAGATGAGAAAAAAAGAGTCATCATTCTTAATAAACTTACCGACAAAGATGAAATAGAAGAAAAAATTTTAGCCTACATCCAGGCTCATAAATAGCATGAGGTGAAAAATGAACACCGTTATCAATTTCATTGTGAAAGATTTATTAGGCCAGGCCTCCATACTAATCGCGCTGATCGCCATGATCGGGTTGATTTTACAGAAAAAATCGGTAGGGAAAATTGCAGAGGGGACGTTCAAGACACTGCTTGGTTTCCTCATCATGATGGCAGGGATTAACATTATCGTCGATGCCCTGACGTACTTGAACAGCATCTTTACCCACGGTTTCGGCATGAAGGGTTACATCACCGATGTCGCCGCCATCGCCGGATTGGCAAACCGCGAACTTGGGTCCGAAGTCGCATTGACGCTGATGGTGATCTTTGCCGTCAACATCCTGATTGCGCGGATTACTCCCTTTAAATATATCTTCCTGACGGGGCAGGCTCTGCTGTGGATGGCAACCATCGGTACTGTGATCGGCTATAAGTCGGGCTTGAGCGGCGCGACGTTGATCCTCACCGGAGGCATATTTGGCGGCGTGATGGCCGTGCTGATGCCTGCGCTGGCGCAGCCGATTGTCCGTAAAATCACGAATTCGGATGATGTTGCACTGGGCCATTTTTGTACCATTGGATATCTGGTGCAGGCTGCCGTCGCTCGGCTAGTCGGTAAAACTCCAAATCTACAGAAGATTTAACGCTGCCCGATAACTTCAAATTCTTGCAGGATACCTACCTGTCGATGGCCGTCGTCATGGTGCCAATGTACCTTATCCCCGCCTTGGCTGCGGGACCCGCCTACATCGCGCAGTATGCCAATGGCGTCAACTATCTGATGTATTCCTTCATGCAGTCGATGCAGTTTGTGGCGGGCGTTTTCGTTCTCTACAGCGGCGTACGCCTGCTGCTTAATGAGCTGGTACCTGCATTTCGAGGTATCGCCATGCGTCTGGTGCCTAACGCTAAACCCGCGTTGGATTGCCCGGTGCTCTTCCCCTATGCTCCCAACGCCGTGATTGTTGGCTTCCTCGCCACCACCGTCGGTTCAATCCTGGGAATGCTGATCTTCCCCATGTTTGGATTGGCGATGATTTTGCCAGGGTTATTGACCAACTTCTTTGCGGGCGGAACGGCGGGTATTTTCGGTAACGCGATGGGAGGACGGCGTGGCGCAATTATCGGCGGTGTGGTTCATGGCCTTTTCATTACCTTGTTACCCGCCATTCTGGTGCCATTACTGGAAGTCTTCGGATTTACTGGCGTCACCTTCAGTGATTCTGATGTCATCGGTACAGGGTTGATATTAGGACACGCCTTCCAGCAAGACTGGTTATTTGTCGCCGTATTTATCGCGTTTGTTGCAGCCATTGCCTTTATTGCGAATCGTAAACTATCGCAATAACGCATAAACACATCGCATGTCCTGTCGTCATTAATGTCATGGTGTAGATTGTTAAGGAGTCACTATGTTTTCTTCACTCAAACGTTTTTTATTGCCAACCGCCTCTTCCGGCCGTCGTGATAATACGGATAACAACCGCGTCAGGGAAATTGAGGAGGAATTAGCTGAACTTGAATCTCGTTTAGCACAAGATCCAACCCATAGTGAAACACAAAAAACGCTAATGATTAAATACAACCAGGCCATTCAATTATTTTCTTCCCATCCTGACTATCGGGATCGCGTTGATACTATTTTCATTCAGATAGATGAACTCAGGAACACCATTCGGAAAAATATATGAGGCTTTATGAGCATAAAAAATTTCCTTTTGCAGCACAATTGCATTCAACTCGGCGTGATATGTGAAACATGGGAAGAGGCTATTTATTGTGCCGCAAAACCATTAATCAGCGCAGGGTGTATTACAAAGAGCTATCCGCTTGCTGTAATAAACAGCACGAAGGAATACGGTCCTTATTATGTTTTTGATGAAGGCATCGCTATTCCTCATGCACGCCCTGAGTGCGGCGTCATTGAGAATTGCTTTAGTTTACTGACGTTGCAAACACCACTTTCTATTCAGGGAAGTGAGCCGGTGGATATTTTAATTATGTTCGGTGGTGTTAACAGCGATGCACATATTACAGAAGGTATTGCCTCCATCGTCAGTTTATTAGAACAGGACGACATGCTTTCTCGTATTCGATGTGCCACCACAGCAGATGATATTGTCGGGGTATTATGAAAACGCTTATTTTAGTAAATGGCATACCAGCATCAGGGAAAAGCACGGTAGCACGTATTATTTCTGACGAATTGTATCTCCCACGATTAAGCCTCGATGAAATAAAAGAGCCGTTCATGATGCAGTTCTGCGATGTCATTGACAGGACGTTAAATAGAAAGCTGGGATACGCCGCGTATCAGGCGATGTTTAATATCGTTCAACAGGCTCCAGAAAATAACATTTTCATACTTGATGCCTGGTTCGGATTCCGTGAGAAGTCGATATTACAAGAATATCTCACGTCGTGTGGCGTCAAGCATTCGCTTGAAATATGGAATGCTATCTCACCTGAACGGGTTGTGGAACGGTATCAAAAAAGAATGAATGAAAGAATAAAGGGCCATCCCGGTGATGAGTATCTCCCGGAATTAATTTCACTCGCGCATCAGGCACGGCCAATGTGCATTGGAAAGTGTTACACGGTTGATCAGGATAAGGAAATTAATCATCAGGAATTAATTCAATGGATCAAAACACATCTGGGTTAATCGCTTATTTACATTAATTTTTATGAGGATAATTATCATGAACACCATGACAACAGCTGAACACCGGGGATATCAATTAATTTGTGACGAGACGGGCGCCATGATGGTCATTGCCTGCGATCAACGTGGCGGTATGCGCACACTATTAGCGCCAACATCAGAGGCACAAGCTGCCATTTCCAATGAAACATTAGGTAAAACAAAATATGATATCACACGCTATCTAGCGGCTGAGGCGGGCTGTGTGCTGGTTGACCCGATCTGCGCCATACCAGGCCTGATAGACGACAATATTTTGCCTCGCGATACCGGCCTACTCATCGGCCTGGATGCCTCTGGCTGGGAAACGAGCCCGGAAGGCTATCGGATCTCCACGATGGTTGAGGGCGTAACGGCCCGTAAAGTGCGTGAATGGGGTGCCACTGGCGGAAAAATTATGATCTATCTTCGCCCAGATATCACAGACGCCAATACCCGTAATCTTGAAACACTTCGTGCCGTGATTCAGGACTTTGCACAGGAAGACTTGCTGCTCGTCGTCGAGTTCCTCACCTATTCTCTGGAAAATGAATCTCGCGAAGCCTATACCCATCTCCTGCCCGAGCTCATTCCAGCGGGCTGTCAGGCCTGTATTGAGCAAGGCGCAAAAGTGTTGAAGATCCCTTATCCTGGATCGGATGAAGCCTGCGCGCGCGTGACCACGCTCTGTGGTGAAATACCTTGGGCTGTCCTGTCTGCGGGCGTCGATCACGCCACTTTTCTCCCTCAGGTAGAGAGCGCGTTGAAAAATGGTGCCTCTGGTGTGATTGCAGGACGTTCCCTCTGGAAGGATTGCATCTCACTCGATCGCAACATTTCTAAAGAGAAATTGTCCACGCTCGCCGTGTCTCGCCTCAACGATATTCAGGTGCTGTTAAAACGGTATCAGCGCCCCTAGTTCAGACGGCATGTTGCGCTCTCTCAGGGGAGCGCACTCTCCGATTGATAGACAGTGCAAACACCGTTCTTTTTTATCCCATCAGCGATATTTATCCACTGAATACGCTCAATTAGTCAATTGCCGCGTCTCCAAAGCTCAGCTATAACTAAATGAACCACGATGATTTTTTGACAGGAGCCAACGGGAAGGCAGCACACGGGATCTCATCTACAGGCTTGTTATGCTAGGGGGCGCGCTGATGGCTATATCGACGGATAATCAGGTAAAAAAAACACTTCGCCTGAGTGATGGACCGGACTGGACATTTGAGTTATTGCGGGTTTATCTCGACGAGATTGATCGGGTAGCCAAGCTGTATCGTCTGGCAACCTATCCTCATCAGATCGAGGTAATCACCTCAGAACAAATGATGGATGCCTATTCCAGCATAGGTATGCCGATCAACTATGCCCACTGGTCGTTCGGGAAAAAATTTATCGAAACCGAACAGCGGTACAAGCACGGGCAGCAGGGGCTGGCATATGAAATCGTCATTAACTCCGATCCCTGTATCGCGTACTTGATGGAAGAAAATACGCTACCGATGCAGGCACTCGTCATGGCACACGCCTGCTACGGACACAATTCGTTCTTCAAAGGCAACTATCTGTTCCGCAGTTGGACCGACGCCAGCTCTATCGTCGATTATTTGCTCTTTGCCCGGCAGTATATTGCGCAATGTGAAGAACGTTATGGCGTGGATGAGGTCGAGCACCTGTTAGACTCCTGCCATGCGCTCATGAATTACGGCGTTGACCGCTATAAGCGTCCGCAGAAAATCTCGCTCGAAGAGGAAAAATCTCGCCAGAAAAGCCGCGAGGCCTATCTGCAAAGCCAGGTCAACGACCTTTGGAAAACCTTACCGCGCCGCGAACAGGGGACGGCACCAGAACAAGCAAGACGCTTTCCGCAAGAACCGCAGGAAAACCTGCTCTACTTTATGGAGAAAAACGCCCCGCTGCTCGAGCCTTGGCAACGAGAGGTGTTGCGTATCGTGCGGAAAGTCAGCCAGTATTTCTATCCACAGAAGCAGACTCAGGTGATGAATGAAGGCTGGGCCACCTTCTGGCACTACACCATCCTGAACCATCTTTATGATGAGGGTCGAGTCTCTGAGCGTTTCATGCTGGAATTCCTGCACAGCCATACCAACGTGATTTATCAGCCGCCGTATAACAGCCCGTATTACAGCGGCATCAACCCCTATGCGCTGGGCTTCGCAATGTTTCAGGACATCAAGCGTATTTGTCAGTCACCGACAGAGGAAGACCGCTACTGGTTCCCCGATATCGCGGGTAAGGACTGGCTTGATACGCTGCATTTCGCAATGCAGAATTTCAAGGATGAGAGCTTCATCAGCCAGTTCTTATCACCTAAATTGATGCGCGATTTCCGGCTATTTACCGTGCTGGACGATGATCGAAACAACTATCTGGAAATTGCCGCGATTCACGACGAAGAAGGTTATCGTTTAATTCGGCAAGAGTTGTCCGCGCAGTACAATCTGAGCCATTTGGAGCCAAATATTCAGGTCTGGAACGTGGATTTGCGCGGCAACCGAGCGCTGACACTGCGATACGTTCCGCATAACCGCGCGCCCTTAGATAAAAGCAGTCAGGAAGTGTTAAAACACGTCCATCGCCTGTGGGGGTTTGATGTTTATCTGGAGCAGGCTAACTCAGATGGCAGCATTGAGCTAATTGAGCGCTGCCCGCCGCGTAACGGGGCGGCATCCGCATAGCGGGCACAGGTAAAAAGCTTCGCCAATAAAAGACAAAGGGGATTCAGGCAGTACCTGAATCCCCTTTTCACGTTTTCACGATGAAGCGAATGACGTCTTAGCGGCGCACTTCCGCGATATCTCGCGGGATGGCGCTCTGCATACTGTGCCAGATCGCTCCACTTTCTTTACCGTAATGTCTGACGACATCCATAACCTGATCGTACAGCTCTTCGCTGCGTAACGTTTCCAACCGACCGTAAAAATTCACCGCCAGCTTACGGGCTTCTGGGTTGGAGAAATAATATCGCCCTACGCGAATATATAATCCTTTCAAACCGTTCAGGATCAGGCCATAAATCGGGTTGCCAGAAGCAAAAGCCAAACCACGGAACACGTTATAGTCAAGTAGCGCAAAGGCTTCTGCGCTGTCATCAACCGCGTTTGACTGGGTCAGCACATCGCGCACCTTTTCAGGATTATGTCGTAACGCCGTCCGAATAAAAATTGCGGCGATATTGGTACGCACAGCCAGCAGGTTATCGATCAGTTGCGGGACGCTATCGTGATCGAGCCGAGCCAATGTTTCCAGAATGTTAAGCCCAGAAGTTTCCCAAAAATTGTTAATCTTGGTTGGTTTCCCGTGCTGTATCGTCAGCCAGCCATCGCGGGCTAAGCGCTGAAGCACCTCGCGCAGGGTAGTACGGGTCACGCCGATCAGTTCGGAAAGCTCTCTTTCCGCGGGCAAAATAGAGCCTGGTGGAAAACGGTTATTCCATATACTTTCGATAATGTATTCTTCCGCGAATCCAGCCGGACTTTGCGCCTTTATAACCATGTGTTTGATAATCCGTAGCGGTGATTGCCGAAAAAAGCCGAACCATAATACCAGACGAAAGAATCATGATATAGCGCCGTACTCAGACCCCGAACCATTTCAATGAAAAATTGTGACTGCAAACCGCCCCTCACTGCGACGAACGGTAGACTTATGACCATTTGTAAAGTTTTTACGGTATGATAAAAACCATCAAACTATTCTAACGAATAAGGATTCTCTTCTCATCATGATTGGCATGCCCCTTCACCACGCACTGTTTAAAAACTTTCTTGGGCAGTCACCAAACTGGTATAAGTTGACTATTTTTTGCTTCTTGCTGATTAATCCACTGCTGTTCTATTTTATTAGTCCGTTCTGGGCAGGCTGGTTATTGGTCGTGGAGTTTATTTTTACGCTCGGTATGGCGCTGAAATGCTATCCGCTACAGCCAGGCGGTCTGCTGGCGCTGGAGGCGATTCTCATCGGCATGACCAGCCCACAGCAGGTGTGGCATGAAGTCACAGGGAATATTGAAGTGCTCATGCTGCTGGTATTTATGGTGGCAGGCATCTACTTCATGAAGCAACTGCTGCTGTTTGTGTTTACCAAACTGCTGCTGCGCATTCACTCCAAAACGCTACTCTCACTCGCCTTCTGTATAGCGGCAGCGTTTCTCTCCGCGTTTTTAGACGCGTTGACGGTAATTGCCGTCGTGATCAGCGTCGCCATCGGGTTTTACGGTATTTATCACCGTTTCGCGTCCCAACAGGGTGAAAGTGATGCCGACATCAGCGATGACAGTGCATTAAGCAGCGAGGAGCATCGGTCCACGTTGGAACAGTTTCGCGCCTTCTTACGCAGCCTGCTCATGCACGCTGGCGTCGGCACAGCGTTGGGTGGGGTGATGACGATGGTCGGCGAACCTCAAAACCTGATTATCGCGAAAAGCGCTGGCTGGGATTTCGTCAATTTTTTCCTGCGCATGTCACCAGTCACCGTCCCCGTGTTTATTTGCGGCATCCTGACCTGCGTGCTGGTCGAACGTTTTAAACTGTTCGGCTATGGGGTAAACCTGCCGGACAGCGTACGCCGTGTACTTGAGGATTATGATCGGGACATGACAGAAAAACGTACGCCGCAGGATAACGTGCGTTTACTCGTGCAGGCGCTGATTGGCGTTTGGCTCATCATCGCGCTGGCGTTCCATCTGGCTGAAGTCGGGTTGATTGGTCTTTCCGTGATTATTATGGCCACAACGTTCTGCGGCGTAAGCGAAGAACACGCTATCGGAAAAGCGTTTCAAGATGCCATGCCGTTTACCGCGCTGTTGACAGTCTTCTTTGCCATCGTCGCCGTCATTATCGATCAGCACCTGTTCTCACCGATTATCCATTACGTCCTGCAATCTTCGGATAGCGCCCAGTTAACACAGTTTTATCTGTTCAACGGCCTGCTATCATCGATATCGGATAATGTCTTTGTGGGGTCGGTTTACATTAACGAAGCCCACAATGCATTTAAAAATGGACAGATCTCGTATTCTCAGTTCGAACTGCTCGCCGTGGCGATCAATACCGGCACCAACCTGCCTTCGGTTGCTACGCCGAATGGGCAAGCTGCGTTTCTGTTCTTGCTGACATCCGCGCTAGCACCGCTTATCCGCCTCTCTTACGGGCGTATGGTGATCATGGCGCTGCCTTACACCATAGTGATGACGCTGGTCGGGTTGCTTTGCGTTGAATTCGCGCTGGTGCCGTTCACTGACTTTTTGCTGAATAATCACTGGATTTCTTTGCCAAATTTGACCCTATCGGGCAGTCACTCATAATCACGATCGTGTATAGTCATTACGGTGGTGGCAATGTCCCTGTTGATGCTCCTATCCACAGGGACATTGTCGCCGAAAAAATGACAGAAAAGCATCAAATAAACATATCGTTACGTTTTGCACAGTGAAATGATGGCAGTGAAGCCAGAACGGTTTACACTGCTGCTTTAATCATGTTTAGCATGGAATATTTTTATGTTGCGATTTCTTAATCGTTGCTCACGCGGACGTGGTGCGTGGCTGCTGCTGGCGTTTACCGCTTTAGCGTTGGAATTGACTGCGCTCTATTTTCAGCACGTTATGCTATTAAAACCGTGCGTGCTGTGTATCTATCAGCGCTGTGCACTATGGGGCGTTTTCGCGGCAGGTATTGTCGGTGCCATCGCACCATCAACACCGTTGCGTTACCCTGCCATTGCGCTCTGGATATACAGCTCGTACGAAGGGGTTCGATTGGCATGGAAGCATACGGATATCTTGTTGAATCCGTCGCCGTTTAACACCTGTGATTTCTTTGTCAGCTTCCCGTCATGGCTGCCTTTGGACAAATGGCTTCCCGCCATTTTCAATGCGACAGGGGATTGCTCAGAGCGTCAATGGTCGTTCCTTTCGATGGAAATGCCACAATGGCTGCTCGGCATCTTTGCTGCTTATCTGTTGATTGCTGCGCTGGTACTGATCGCTCAGCCCTTCCGTCCCAAGCGCCGCGACCTCTTCAGCCGTTAATACATAATCTGTTAAGAAACCGAAAAGCCCGACAATATGTCGGGCTTCTGGTAACCGTTTCTGCACTTCACAGACTCACGCCAACCGTCACTGCTGTGGCCTGTAGATATCCCGATAATGGCCTAATCGCTCGTTGAAGAAAGGCCTTTTTTCTTGCGGGATTCTTCGTGATATTTCATCTGCGTCGATCTTTTTTTCCTGACTTTCCATGAAAGCAATCGTGGAGGCAGCAAAGTCGGTGTACTGCTCGCTGTATTCAAGGATGATTTTCTCAAAGTTAATCACATGCTCTCCCCCTCTGCTGGTTTAACTGCTCTAAAATTATACAACACGTCACGATTTATGCCGGAGACGACAGCATGATTCGCACAAGGAAAAAGAAAAATGTGAAGTGGTGGGCAAAAAAATGGATGTTTCGGTTTCAGTAGTGAAGTGCGGTGTTTTCTTCCTCAATGGTATTTAAACCACACGCCCCTTTTTGAGCACTTTTTCTTCATTACAACCCCACTCATGCCTATAGTAGGTATCGCAGGTCAACAACGACTTCTCACCCTATGAGGTATTTCTAGCGCAATTAATGTATTCAGGAGAAACAATCATGTTAGGCAATATCAATATTTTCATCGCCGTATTGGGCGGCATCCTCTTTCTTAGCTTTCTGGCGGCGTACCTGAGCCCCAAATGGGATGACTAATGAGCACTGACTCTCCCCCCGATAAAAAGCCCCTCTTCTGAGAGATTCAGATTGAGGGGCTTCTTGTTTTAGGCATGCAACTTGTTTTCGTCATACAACAACCCGCGCCGAACAAAAATTATCGCGCCCATTCTGGTTTGTTCAAAATATGGTCTTGCCAGTCCACCACTTCGCTTTCGCGCACGGCAATATGGCGCACCGAGATACGTTCGCGGTGCATGGCTGTCTTGGTACCACAGACCAACGGATGCCACTGCGGTAAATCCTCACGCTCATGAACTAGACGATAAGCACAGGTCGCCGGTAGCCAGTTAAACGTCAGCAGGTTTTCTCGCGTGAGCTTGATACAGTCCGGCTCATACTCGAAGCGTTTCTCATAGTTACGGCACTGGCAGCTTTTAATATTCAGTTGATTACAGGCGACGTTGGTAAAGTAGATCTCCTCCGTATCCTCATCAATCAGTTTATGCAAACAGCACTGACCGCAGCCATCGCACAGCGACTCCCATTCATCGTCAGACATCTCAGACAACGTTTTTTGCTGCCAAAAAGGGCGTTCAGTCATGTTTCTTCCTGTTGTAAATCTATAGCGTTGTAAATAAAGATACGTGATTCTGGCAGGCACTGCGGGGAAGTGTTGCTGCCCGTCGTTCGATACGGGCAGCCAGAGCGTTAAATAATACGTGTGCTCAGCGTCCGGTCATTGACCGTAATCGTCAGCATATCGCCAGACAGGATCGGACCAACCCCTTTTGGCGTACCCGTCAAAATAATATCGCCCGCACGCAGCGTAAAGAAACGGCTCATATAGGCAATCAGCGGCAGAATCGGCGTAATCATATCACGCGTGTTGCCCTGCTGGCGTACTTCATCATTCACTTTTACACCCAGTTCGGTTTGCTGCGGATCGCCAAACTCAGCGACCGGAATAAAACCGGAGATCGGGCAAGAGCCATCAAATGCTTTGGCTTTTTCCCACGGCTGACCCGCTTTTTTGAATTCAGACTGCAAATCACGCAGCGTCAAATCCAGCGCTACGCCATAACCCGCGATTGCACGAGCGACGCGTTCTTCATTCGCCTGCTTTAACGGCGTGCCAATCAGCACCGCCAGCTCGACTTCATGGTGTACCGATCCCAGGTTTTTGGGAATGGCGACGGGCTGGCGTAAATCACACAATGCGGTTTCAGGCTTGATGAATAACACTGGCTCACTCGGGGTTGCACTTCCCATTTCTTTGATATGTTCTGAGTAGTTGCTTCCGACGCAAACGACTTTATTTACTGGGAAATCAAGCAGCGCGCCCTGCCAGTCTCTGTGTTGATACATGGGTATTCTCCTGCCCTGTCTGTTGGATTATCGCTGCTTTCATGGCGCAGAATATGCCCAAAAAGAAAGCCGCTATATAAGAACACGATGGTGCAAAACCATCGTTATATCATCGCAGCAGGGGTTCTCCCAACAGATTTCAGGAGCGCAAGGTTACCGATCGCGTGGTCTGAAGAAGGCACCATAGCCTATCAAGAATAGAAACCATTAAATTATGACGGGCTAAAACTCGAAAGATGAATATTTATCGTGCGGAATATCATGTAAACCGTCGAGATATTCCACACCAAATTATGTGTTCGGCTTTATCTGAAATTACGCCTTAGTATTATTTTTTTACATTTACACCGGCGTGGTTAATAAGCTTTCAACCGGCGGCGGAACCTGTAGATAAAAGCCCTGTTCCTGAAGCGCAAGTTTTACTTTTTCTATATCGGCATTCGCCAATTTTTTACGCCCATCCAGCGGTAAAACCATGGCCAACTGCGGCGCACCAAAACTTTTCATTAATTCTTCAGGCACGCGTGAAAAATCGTCTTTTTTTTCAACATAAAGATAGGTCTGATCGCGTTTAGCACTTCGATAGATCACACAAAACATTTTTTTTACTCTATTTGATGGGAATGCCATCTTGCCTGTATATAATTGTAACTATAACATGCTTACAGCGCTCTGGAATATCATGCCTTAAATGTTACTCTAGGGATTAAAAGATGCTGAAACTGAGTCAGGATAGATGTCACAAACGCCAATAGAGCTAAAAGGCAGCAGCTTTACCTTATCGGTTGTTCATTTGCATGATTCCCAACCCGAGGTAATTTACCAGGCACTACAGGAAAAAATAGAGCAAGCGCCTGCTTTCCTGAAAAATGCCCCCGTTGTCATTAATGTTGCTGCATTAACAGCGGAAACCGACTGGATAAAATTGCAGCAGGCCATTTCATCAACAGGCCTGCATGTCGTTGGCGTCAGCGGATGCACCGACGACGTATTAAAACAAGCCATTGCGCAGGCGGGGCTTCCTCTTTTGAGTGAAGGCAAAGCACAACGTCGGGCAATCGAACCCGTTGCGGCTGTTCCTACCGCGGTGAAAACGAAAGTCATCAACACCCCTGTTCGCTCCGGCCAACAGATCTATGCTCGAAACAGTGACTTAATCGTCATGAGCAGCGTTAGCGCAGGGGCAGAGGTGATTGCTGATGGCAATATTCATATTTACGGCATGATGCGCGGCCGAGCCCTCGCGGGCGTTTCTGGCGATGTTCAAAGCCAGATATTCTGTACGCATCTGGCCGCAGAACTGGTCTCTATTGCCGGACGTTACTGGCTGAGCGACCAGATTCCTGAAGCGTATTTTGGGCAACCAGCACGGATCAACCTGAACCAGCTGGACAATGTGTTAACGATAAAACCTCTAGACTAGAATCTCCCAAGGAAACATTTATGGCACGCATCATTGTTGTTACATCGGGTAAAGGGGGCGTTGGCAAGACCACATCAAGCGCGGCCATTGCTACCGGTTTAGCCCAGAAAGGAAAAAAAACGGTTGTCATCGATTTTGATATCGGTCTACGTAACCTCGACCTGATCATGGGATGTGAGCGTCGCGTGGTGTATGACTTCGTGAACGTGATTCAGGGTGATGCCACACTGAATCAAGCGCTGATCAAAGATAAGAGAACGGACAATCTCTATATTCTGCCTGCATCACAAACACGCGATAAGGATGCGTTAACGCATGAGGGCGTTGAAAAAATACTCAACGACCTGAGCGATATGGCGTTCGATTTTATCGTGTGTGATTCGCCAGCCGGGATTGAAACAGGTGCATTGATGGCACTCTATTTCGCCGACGAAGCGATTATCACCACTAACCCGGAAGTGTCTTCCGTTCGCGATTCCGACCGTATTCTGGGCATTCTGTCCTCTAAATCACGTCGTGCGGAACGTTCTGAAGATCCGATTAAAGAGCATCTGCTGTTGACGCGCTACAACCCAGGGCGGGTGAGCCGTGGTGATATGTTGAGTATGGAAGACGTCCTTGAGATCCTGCGGATTCCGCTGGTTGGCGTTATTCCTGAAGACCAATCCGTGCTACGCGCCTCTAACCAGGGCGAACCCGTTATTCTGGATGCGGAAGCCGATGCAGGTAAAGCCTACGCGGATACCGTTGAACGTTTGCTTGGCGAAGAGCGTCCTTTCCGTTTTATTGAAGAAGAGAAGAAGGGTTTCCTTAAACGACTTTTTGGGGGATAAATTATGGCTTTACTGGACTTCTTTCTGTCCCGCAAAAAAACGACAGCCAATATTGCCAAGGAACGGCTGCAAATTATTGTCGCGGAGCGACGCCGGGGTGACAGTGAACCCCATTATCTGCCGCAATTAAAGCGAGACATTCTTGAGGTTATCTGTAGATATGTACAGATTGATCCTGAGATGGTGACAGTTCAACTTGAGCAAAAAGGAGATGATATTTCCGTGCTTGAGTTAAACGTGACATTACCGGAAGCGGAAGAAACGCCTAAATGATTTTTCTGCTGTGATATCCCCTGCTTTCACGCAGGGGATATATATTCCGGTCATACTTCAAGTTGCATGTGCATTGTCTGCGTTCATTCACCCGAATCACTTACCTGAGTAAACTCATTAAGACTCTTTCTTTTGTGACCTTTCTAAAACTCGAATCGTTTAAAATAAACTGTATATTTAGCCAGTATTTATTTTTATTCTGTTTTTCACCACATTCTTCTCACCCTATTTGCTGCTTTTCTCTAATTGAACATCGCAACAAATAAGGCGTCTTAAGAATACTCGTTTGCCAGTGATTAATAGCCCTGCACAATTTCGCGCAGTTCATCGCCATATAACTGACCACGCCAGCCAGATAGCATTTCTGGTGTACTGGCATCTTGCCCCGTTAATTTCCAGTGCCAGTTCAGCAGGCGATTAATTTGACGACGTGATGCCAATAATTCGGCGGATAAGCCACTCTGTTCACTGGCGCGCTGCACCAACGCCTTGATATCTTTAAATGCTTTCTTATAGCTGGGATGGTCGATCAAATTAATTACTGGTGGTGGGCAATCCACATCAGCAATGCCTTCCGTCTGCGCAACACAATCCAGCAGCGTTTTGCCGTGATAACGGATTTCAGGGCCGCTCAGCCCCAGAGAACTCAGTTCCCCCAGCGAAGACGGCAGACAGCGTGCAACCTGCAAAAGGTTCTCTTCACGTACGACAAAATTCACCGCGCTGTCCCGCTCACGCGCTTTACGTAAACGCCACTCAGCCAAACGCTGAAGACATGCCAGATGTCGTCCACGCAGTTGCCAGGCGTTGCCAAATTCACGATAGGCCAGCGCCGGGGACAAAATATCCTGTTTACGCTGACAAAGCAGGAAGCACTCGTCCAACGCGGCATTCATCCAGCCCGCGGCTTCTGTATCCGCCACCAGTTGGATCGCCATCGGTAACAGATAGAACACATCAGCGGCCGCGTAGTCGCACTGTTTTTCACTCAGTGGACGGGCAAGCCAGTCCGTTCTCGACTCACTTTTATCCAGCATCACGTCCATGTAGTCAGCCACCAGCGCAGCAAAGCCATAAGAAAGTGGCTTGCCTAAAAATGCGGCCAGAATCTGTGTATCAATGAAAGGCGTCGGTAGTGTTCCAAACGTATTGAGAAAGACTTCCAGATCTTCGCTGCCCGCATGCAGGAATTTAGTGACCTGTTCGTCACGCAGTAATGCCTGAAAAGGAGCCCAGTCTTTAATCGTTAACGGGTCGATAAGCGAAAGCTGTTCACCGTCATACAATTGAATCAACCCTAATTGCGGGTAATACGTGCGGGTTCTGACGAACTCCGTGTCCAATGCCACCTGCGGAAAGCGCCGCGCCTGGGCGCAGACCTGTTGTAACCCGATGTCGGAAGTGATCAACTGATAATTCAAAACGTCATTCTCTTGGTTGTTTTTACTTTACGGTTCTGGGTCAAATCCGTATCGCCGTAAAAAATTCCCGGCGGAAATTTTTAACGTCGCAAGCGACGGCCCATGGGGTAACGACGAATAAATCCGTCATAAAAAAGAACGCCGGATAAACCGGCGTGAAAACATCATATCGCGTCCTGCCTCTCTCTGGCAGTCGTTTTTCGCGGAAAATCGTCAAGCGGCAGCGTCTTTCTTCGCCTTCTTATCTTCACGTAATTCGCGGCGCAGGATTTTCCCGACGTTGGATTTCGGCAAATCCTCACAAAATTCGATCTCTTTCGGCACTTTATAGCCCGTAAGATTACGGCGACAGTGGGTGATGAGTTCTTCTTTCGTTAACGTGCGATCGCGCCTTACCACAAAGGCTTTAACTGCCTCACCGGATACTTCATTTTCGACCCCAATCACTGCCGACTCGGAGACTTTGGGATGACGACTAATGACGTCTTCAATCTCCGTAGGATAGACGTTAAAACCGGAAACCAGAATCATATCCTTCTTGCGATCGATCACCCGCAGGAATCCTTCGTCATCAGCCGTGACAATGTCACCTGTCGCCAGCCAGCCGTCTTTTAATACGTCATCCGTGGCAGCAGGCTGCTGCCAGTATCCTAACATCACCTGCGGCCCGCGCACCCACAGTTCACCGGATTCGCCCGGCCCCACATCGTTGCCGTTATCGTCAATGATTCTGACATCCGTTGATGCGACTGGCAGCCCGATACTGCCGCTGTAATGCTTGAGATCGTAGGGATTCACGGCCACCAGAGGGGAACTTTCTGTTAAGCCATATCCTTCAAGCAGATGTTTACCCGTGAGTTTCTCCCAGCGTTCTGCCACTGCCCGTTGCACTGACGCGCCTCCGCCAACGGATAACCGCAGTGTCGAGAAATCAAGCTCATGGAATTCTTTATTATTGAGCAACGCATTAAACAGCGTATTGACGCCAGTAATCGCAGTAAAAGGATATTGCTTCAGTTCTTTTACCACCGCGGGGATATCTCGGGGATTGGTGATCAATAAATTCTGTCCGCCCAACTCAAAGAAAAGCAGACAGTTAGCCGTCAACGCAAAAATGTGGTACAGCGGCAACGCCGTGACCACCCATTCATTTCCTTCCCTCAACACCGGGCCATAAGCCGCAAGACACTGTGCCACATTCGCCTGCATATTGCGGTGCGTGAGCATCGCACCTTTGGCGACGCCCGTCGTACCGCCAGTATATTGCAGAAAGGCCAGATCGCTATTGATGATATCAGGCCGCACATATTGCTGACGCCGTCCTTCTTGCAAAACACGACGAAACGAGATGGCATCCGGCAGATGGTACTTGGGCACCAGTCGCTTAATGTATTTCACTACGAAGTTAACCAGCGTGCCTTTTGCCGTGGATAGCTGGTCGCCCATGCGGGTCAGGATAACGTGCTTCACCGCCGTGTTATGGACAATTTTTTCCAGCGTATGCGCAAAGTTCGAGACGATCACAATCGTGCTGGCACCGCTATCTTTTAGTTGGTGTTCCAGTTCCCGTGGCGTGTACAGCGGGTTGACGTTGACGACCACCATACCCGCACGCAGCACACCAAACAGTGCAACAGGGTATTGCAGCAGATTGGGCATCATCAGCGCCACGCGATCGCCTTTCTGCAATTTAAGCTGATTTTGAAGATAGGCCGCAAACGCCCGGCTCCGCTCTTCCAACTTGCGAAACGTCATCACCTCACCCATGTTGATGAATGCAGGTCGATCGGCATAACGCCTTACGTTATTTTCAAACATTTCAACCAACGACGAATAGCGATCTGGATCGATTTCCGCCGGTACGTCCGCCGGATAACGTGATAACCAAATTTTTTCCAAGACGTCACTCCCGAGATATTTTTTTAGTGGCATCGTCGTCGCCCTCATAGGCATATAGTTATTAACATTATTTTAACTCAGCCTACCAGTTAGCTAACAAACAATGTTAAGGTTGCGAGAACGATCACTAATTTATTCTTTATTCAAAAAAAATCAGGCGACCTGCGTCGCCTGATCTCTTTACGTCGAACGAAATAATTTTAGAGCCTACCCAGGTTCAAAATGACAAGTAAAATAGCCCTACGCTTATTCTGTCACGATATTCTCAATCCGCGCCGGACCGGGCCAACCGCCGTCAAATCCCCATCCTGGCCCCCAGCCATAACGGTAACCTGCACGCCATCCCCACGGGCCATAACCACCGGGCGGCACCATCAGACGCTGCACGACATTCCAGCGTTTGTAGCCTTGCGCATCGACCACGACATAGCGATAAGGTTTATCACCAATCGCGCCCTGTTCGGTACCAACAATCGGCCCAACCACGGTCACCAGTTGCTCTTTAAAATCGACAGGTTCCAGAAAGCGATTCACATAAGCAATAAAGCGGCCTTCTGACGGCATATCCAACAGCGGTTTCGCCCCGCTATCCAGCGGCATACTGGCAATTTCCAGGCGCGTTTTATTCGCTTCATTGCGGATGCTGACCACTCGCCCACCAAAGCGTGACTCCTGACCAACATAAATCTGCGGCGCATTCATCACGCGCACCAGATCATCCTGCGGCGTTGGCGACGTGCCTTTAATGGCATCCGGCACTGTGACACAGCCTGACAACAGCAGCGCTGTAGCCGCCACTATACAGAGGCGTGCTTTTTTCTGATTCAGATACAGACTTTTCATTTGCATACTTTTTATCTGTACACGCATGGCGCAACCCCCTCTACCAGACATCTGATAGTTAGACTGCTCGGCATCGAATAAGTTGCTGTTTATTCCCGTTATACGTCACGCAAAAATGTACGCTCGACCTACTCGCGGCCAGGCAGCTTTTTCCAGGTCACTTCATTGCGCAGGTAGCGGGGTTGCGCATTCTCGACGCTGACCGCTTTTCCTGCCTGCCATAGCTGACAGGCCAACGGCAGCATGTCCTGTGCCTGCGGCAGCAGCACACCCCCCGTCGTTAATACCAACGATGGATGTTTGACCAATTCTGGATAGGTTTCCCATCCGGTTCCTACCGTGGTCCATTCGCCTGACAGCGCAACCGTTAACGCCTGCACCTGTTCAGGTTTCAATACCGCTTCTTCGGACTCGCCCTGCCAACTGCCGTCAGCATCGCGCTGATAACAGCCCCAGTAGACTTCTCCCATCCGCGCATCGATGGCAGCCAGCACGTGGGTCGCCTGCCTCTGGCGAAAAGCGCCCTGCGCCATCGCCGCCAGTGACGATACGCCGAGCAGCGGTAAATCTGCGCCCAGCGCCAACCCTTGTGCAATGCCGATACCAATCCGCACACCGGTAAAACTTCCCGGCCCCTGACCAAAGGCCAGCGCATCAAGATCCTTGAGCGTCAGGCCGCTGTCGGCCAGCACCTGCTGAACCATCGGCAGAATACGTTGTGTGTGTTCACGGGGACAAATTTCAAACAGGGAATGAATTTCACCATCATTCCAGAGTGCGACGGAACAGGCTTCCGTTGCGGTATCAAGCGCTAGAATTCGCGTAGACATGCCAACCTCAGGCAGGATAAATAAATCTTAATAACCCGCATCATAGCATAAGCCCCTGTCGCGCCGCAGCCCTTCCCGCCACCAGTCAGGCCATACGGCAATCATCAACGGAGATTAGGTGCTACTCGTCAGGAAAGTAATCGCTTGCTGAATATCGCGGGTACGCGGTGTCGGCGGTAAGCTGTTAAGAAATACGGCACCATACGGCCGCATCACCAGTCGATTATCACAAATCACAATCACTCCGCGATCCTCAACATCACGGATGAGGCGGCCTACGCCCTGTTTCAACGTAATCACCGCATCGGGAACCTGTACATCGTCGAACGGCTCACCGCCGCGCAGGCGACAGTCTTCTATACGCGCTTTCAGCAGCGGGTCATCCGGTGAAGTAAACGGCAGTTTATCGATAATAACGCAGGAGAGCGTATCACCGCGCACATCCACCCCTTCCCAGAAGCTGCTGGTCGCCACCAGCAACGCATTTCCCGCCGACACAAACTGCGACAGCAACTGCGCCTTGCCCGTTTCACCCTGCAACAGCACCGGTAGCGTCAGCATAGCACGGAACTCGGCGGCTAAATCGCGCATCATCTGATGCGAGGTGCATAGCATAAAGCAGCGCCCCTGATTCGCTTCAATCAGCGGCCGCAGCATCGTCGCCAGCCTTTTCGCCGCACCGGGGCGATTGGTTTCCGGCAAGTTCCGAGGAACACAGAGCAGTGCCTGATTGGCATAGTCAAACGGGCTAGGTAACAGGAGCGTGTTCGCGTTATCCAACCCCAGTCTATCCGTGAAGTGAAAGAGTTGATCGTTAACAGACAAGGTCGCAGAGGTAAATACCCAGGCCGCAGGTTTCTCTTTTATCAATTCACGAAAACGATCGGCGACGGACAACGGCGTCAGTGCCAACACAAAATGACGCGAATTACATTCATACCAGTAGCTGTAGCCCGGTAACTGTACGTCTTTCAGCCGTTTTAGTCGATTGCGGTAAAGCGTGGCACGTTCAAAGGCGGCATCCAGCAACGCAGAACGCCCCAGTGATAGTTTCGCGACGTCGTAACACAGCTCCAGCGCATCATCTAGCAGTACCAAAGCACGCTGAAGCGACGGCTGTTCGAGCACATCGCGTAAGTTACCGCGAAACCCCGGATCGCCCAGCGCCAACCGAAAATCCTGCGTACTTTGCGTCAGGCGATCGGCACTTTTCTGTAGCTGAGAGGCGTCGCGCACTTCGGTGCGGTATGCAATGATGATGTCTTTTGCCAAATCCAGCAGTTGACGGCTGGAAAGTTGCTGACCGAAATATTGACTGGCGATATCAGGAATTTGATGGGCTTCATCGAAAATCACGACGTCACTTTCTGGGATCAGCTCCGCAAAACCGGTTTCCTTCACCACCATGTCTGCCAAATAAAGATGATGGTTAACCACCACGATATCGGCATCCATCGCTTTGCGTCGCGCTTTCACCACGAAGCACTCTTTATAATGCGGGCAGTCGCTACCCAGACAGTTATCGTTGGTGCTGGTCACTAATGGCCAAATCACGCTGTCTTCCGCTACGCCCGAACAGGTCGTGACATCACCTTCCGTTGTTTCCGACGACCATCCTCGCAGCCTGACCAGTTCGCTCAATGTTTCGGCGGGTAAATCACCGCCCCCCAGCGACTGCTGTTCGAGCCGTTCCAGACAGAGATAATTCGAGCGGCCTTTCAGTAGCGCTAACTTGCCTTTGTACTTCAGCGCCTGCGCAATCGTCGGCAAATCGCGGCTATAGAGTTGATCCTGTAACGCTTTAGACCCGGTTGAAATGATGACTTTTTTATCTGATCGCAAGGCGGGCGCGAGGTAAGCATAGGTTTTACCCGTTCCGGTTCCCGCTTCCACCACCAGTGCCGTTTTGTCATCGATGGCCCGCATGACGGCCTGCGCCATCTGTCGCTGTGGTTCACGAGGCCTGAAGCCAGTGATCGCTTTCGCCAGCGCGCCGTCATTAGCAAAATCATCGATTACCCGATCGTTCGTCACGCCAACTCTCTTTCTCAAAGGAATACGTTCTCTGTCGCCCCTAACCGTTTCTGGTCGCGGCAAAAATATCGCGCTGATTATGCCAAGAGTCGCTCGGCGCTACCACCTTAAATCAGGAAAGCGGGCCGACGCCCGCTGTGTTAGGCTTGGCAATTCGCTTTTATTACGTTAGGAGAAACTTCACCCATGGCGATCACACGAATTCATCCTGAAGCACGCTGGTCAGACGCCGTTATCTATAACAACACGCTCTATTACACCAGTGTGCCAGAGAATCTGGATGACGACGCTCAGTCACAGACGGAAAACGCGCTGGGCGCGTTGGATGCGATCCTGGCACACGCGGGAACAGATAAGAGCCAACTGCTGGATGTGACGATTTTTCTCGCCGACGCCGATGATTTCGCCGCGATGAACGCAGCGTGGGATGCCTGGATCGTGGCTGGCAGCGCGCCGGTGCGCTGCACCGTGCAGGCGAAGTTGATGCATCCGAAATTTAAAGTCGAAATAAAAGCGATTGCCGCGGTATAAACCGCCCTATCATTAATACCCTAACGAAGAGGATGGCAGTTACTGCTCATCCTCCTCTTCACCATCGTCAAAATGATGTTCATCATCGTTGTCATTAACTGTGTCGTCATCGTCTTCGTCAAACATCACCGCGACGCTGCCACCCTGATGATTTTCGCGGATTTCGGCTGCAACGAGCGCGATAGCCTGACCACTGCTCATGCCCTCAGACATCAGTTCCTGAATGCGCTCTACGGCATCTTGCTGTTGTTTATGTGTCAGCGCGGGCATACCTGTAATCATGATTATTTCCTGATTAATAAATTCACGCGTATCATCGCACGCCCGCTTTGAGATACACCAGTATTTCTGCTTTATGGTACGCTGTAGGCAGTAAAATCGACACGACACTCTATAGATACCACACGAAAACATGATTGCCGCCAACACGATTCACGAGATCAATACCAGCGATTCGGGCTCCGCCGTTCTCTATCACGCGCTGCCATATTACCCGAATGTGCTGCTCGATCGCTTTGCCCCTTTTTCCCAACAACCGTGGGCTATGCTACTGCATTCTGGGTTTGCCGATCATCCGCACAATCGCTTTGACATCATGGTCGCTGACCCGCGCATCACGCTGTGTACGCGCGGAGACAAAACGGAAATTATAAGTGACAGTGTAACGAAAACCATCGAGGGTGATCCGTTTATCCTGCTGCAACAGCAGTTGGATACGCTGTCGTTACCCGTCGAATCACACCCTGATTTTCCCTTTCAGGGCGGCGTGTTAGGTCTGTTCGGCTATGATTTGGGACGCCAGATTGAAACGCTGCCCGTACAGGCCGAACGGGACATTGATTTGCCAGATATGGCTGTGGGTCTATATGACTGGGCGCTGGTTGCCGATCATCATCGGAAAACGTTAACGCTGATCGTACATCATTCCCTTCAGACACGGCTCGACTGGCTAGCTAACCCGCCAGTTAACGCCCCGAAAGCCGATTTCAAACTCACCGACGCCTGGCAGTCGAATATGTCACGCAGCGCGTACGGAGAGAAATTCCGCAAAATACAGGACTATCTTCTGGCGGGGGATTGTTATCAGGTTAATCTGGCACAGCGTTTTTCTACAGCTTACGAAGGCGATGAATGGCAGGCGTTTTTACAGCTATCCGCAGGAAATAAAGCGCCCTTCTCTGCCTTTCTACGCTTGCCAGAGAATACCGTGATCAGCGTGTCGCCGGAACGCTTTCTCTGGCTTGAAAACAACCATATTCAAACGCGTCCGATTAAAGGCACATTACCGCGTCTCGCAGATTCAGACGCTGATAAACAGCAGGCGGCGCGGCTTGCCAATTCAGAGAAAGATCGCGCAGAAAACCTGATGATTGTCGATCTCCTGCGTAATGATATCGGTCGCGTGGCGGTTCCGGGCAGCGTTCGCGTACCTGAGCTGTTCGTCGTCGAGCCTTTTCCCGCAGTGCACCATCTGGTCAGCACGATTGAAGCACAACTACCCGAAGATTGCCCCGCAACCACGTTGCTACGTGCCTGTTTCCCCGGAGGGTCGATCACTGGGGCACCAAAAATCCGCGCCATGCAGGTTATTGAGGAACTAGAGCCTCAGCGACGCAATGCCTACTGCGGCAGTGTCGGCTACATTAGCCAGTGCGGAACGATGGATACCAACATCACCATCAGGACGTTATTGACAGAACGCGGCAGAATCTACTGCTGGGCGGGTGGCGGTATTGTTGCCGACAGTCAGGAACAGGCGGAATATCAGGAAACGTTTGATAAAGTGGGTCGTATTCTTCCCCTGCTGGAGGATTCCCAGATAATTCAGGTACTAAACAAATGAGTGAGATCGCCTTGCCGCCAGCGGCGTTTGCGTTGAATGACTTTATTACGCGCTTTCAGTTACAGCTTCCTCCACCGCTACGGCCAGTGCATCAACAACGTCAGGCGGCGGTTCTGGTGCCGATTATCTGTCACCCTGCCCCCACTCTGCTCTTGACCCGGCGGTCTGTCGACCTGCGTAAGCATGCCGGGCAAGTGGCGTTCCCCGGCGGTGCGGCAGATAAAACGGATCGTTCGATTATCGAAACCGCGCTGCGTGAAGCGCAGGAAGAAGTGGCAATCCCACCGGAGAATGTTCAGGTGTTGGGCGTCTTACCGCCGTTGGACAGCGTCAGTGGCTTTCAGGTCACGCCAGTCATCGGGTTGATCACAGCACAAACTCGCTTTCACCCTAATGAAGATGAAGTCTCCGAGCTGTTTGAAATGCCACTGGACGAAGCTTTCGCGCTAACGCGCTATTACCCGTTGGATATCGAGCGTAAACAGCAACGGCATCGGGTTTATCTCTCCTGGTATCAGCAGCAGTTTGTCTGGGGATTGACCGCCGCCATCATCCACCAGCTTGCGTTACAGATCTCCGACAGCCCCTAAGTCCAAGGCCGCCGCTGGCGGCTTTTAGCGCAACACTTCTTTTCCCCCACTAATTATCTCTACTTTAAAAACATTTTCGCCGGACAAAAACCATTCAGGTATAGATTTTACAATGACTTATCTCACATTTGAGATAAGTTAAATTATGTATTGGCATAAGTTTATTTCATGCGAAAAAGAAAGCCACACGACATATTCCACACTACAATAGCGCGATTTGACGAGTTTTATTCTAATCTTTGGGTATATATCCACTACAATTCAGATCATGTTTCGCCAGAGCCAAAAACTGGCAGCCAGAGAATTGTGGATACTGCCCTGACTCTTTGAGGAGTTTGGTGTGATAAGTGTTTTCGACATGTTTAAGATCGGTATTGGCCCCTCTAGCTCTCATACGGTTGGACCTATGAAAGCCGGTAAGCAATTTGTCGATGAATTGATCAACCAAAATTTACTGACCGCGACCACGCGCATTGCCGTTGACGTTTATGGATCGCTGTCGCTGACGGGTAAAGGCCACCATACGGATATCGCTATCATCATGGGTCTGGCGGGTAACATGCCAGATACCGTTGATATTGATGCCATCCCCGGCTTTATCCGCGATGTTGAGCAACGCGAACGTCTGCTGCTGGCTAACGGGCAGCACGAGGTGGATTTCCCTCGTGAAGGCGGCATGGTTTTTCGCAGCGAGAATTTGCCGCTGCACGAAAATGGCATGACGATCACCGCCTTTGCCAGCAATAAAGAAATTTATAGCAAAACCTATTACTCCATCGGTGGCGGTTTCATCGTCGATGCAGAGAATTTTGGTAAAGACGCCACCACCGACGTCTCCGTGCCTTATACCTTCCATTCTGCCAAAGAGATGTTGGAACACTGCAAGCAGAGCGGCCTGTCACTTTCCGGCATGGTAATGCGTAACGAGCTGGCGTTGCACAGCCGCCAGGATATTGATGCGTACTTTGCCGATATTTGGCAAACAATGCGTGCCTGTATCGATCGCGGTATCAACACCGAAGGCGTTTTGCCCGGGCCACTGCGCGTACCACGCCGCGCCTCTGCGCTGCGTCGTATGCTGGTGTCTTCCGATAAGTTGTCCAACGATCCGATGAACGTCGTCGACTGGGTTAATATGTTCGCGCTAGCAGTGAACGAAGAAAACGCCGCAGGTGGCCGAGTGGTTACAGCACCAACAAACGGCGCGTGCGGTATCGTTCCTGCTGTTCTTGCCTATTACGATCACTTCATCGAACCCGTTAGCCCGACCATTTATATTCGTTATTTCCTCGCTGCTGGTGCGGTCGGCATTTTGTACAAAATGAACGCCTCTATCTCCGGTGCCGAAGTGGGTTGTCAAGGCGAAGTGGGCGTGGCCTGCTCCATGGCCGCGGCTGGGCTGGCAGAGCTGATGGGCGCGAGTCCTGAACAGGTTTGCATCGCCGCCGAGATCGGTATGGAACACAACTTAGGCTTAACCTGCGATCCTGTTGCAGGTCAGGTACAGGTTCCGTGCATCGAACGTAACGCGATTGCTTCCGTTAAGGCGATTAACGCCGCGCGTATGGCCACCCGACGCACCAGTGAACCACGCGTTTCGCTAGATAAGGTGATTGAAACCATGTACGAAACAGGGAAAGACATGAACGCCAAATACCGCGAAACCTCACGAGGCGGGTTGGCGATCAAAGTACAGTGCGATTAAAAGTACAGTGCGATTCATCTATTTCACCTGACTCCTGCTGACTTTCATCATCAAAAGCCCCGCCAAATTGGCGGGGCTTTCTTATTCATCGATCACACACAATATCGTGCTTACGCGTCTTTATCCTCTTCCCGATCGACAATGCGTTCTACACGCACCAGTTCAATACGGTATTCGGAAACATCGATGATATGGAAACGCAGGCGGTGCAACTCGATGATCTCACCGACTTTCGGGAATTCATCGCTGTGCGCCAACAACATGCCTGCCAACGACGCATACTCTTCCTTTGGATCAACCAGATCGCTACTATCCACTACCTGTTGCAGAGCGTGCAGATCTGTTCCGCCTTTCACTAACCAGCCTTCGCCATCTGGGATGATATCCAGCGTTTCGTCTTCATCCGGGAACTCACCCGCGATGGCTTCCAGCACATCCAGCGGCGTAACCAACCCTTGTACCACGCCAAACTCGTTGGTGATGATAACCAGGCTGCCTTTCGCACGACGCAAAACCGGCAGCAGGTTAATGACATCCAGCGTTTCGGGTACGACAATCGGCGGATTAGCCGCGGCAAAGCTTTCCACATCGGTTTGCGTTTCCAGCGCTACCAGCAGATCTTTGGCACGGACGACACCGATAATTTCATCCAGAGAACCGCGACATATTGGGAACAGGCTGTGAGGCGTATCTAGCAATTGCATACGGATCTGTTCGACAGAACTCGCGCTATCCACCCAGGAAATTTCAGTACGCGGCGTCATCACGCTACGCAGCGAACGTGAGGCTAACGTCAGCACACCGCTGATCATATTGCGCTCTTCTTCGGCGAATTCCTCTGTCGTGAGTTTCTTCTGCGGTTCATCCGCATCCGCATCGTCCGTATTTTTCCGTGAGCCCATCAAGCGCAGAATGGCCTCTGCGGTACGTTCACGCAAAGGGCGGTGCGACTGATGCTTCATAAAGTTATGACGGGCAATTTGGTTAAACAGTTCGATCAGGATAGAGAAACCAATCGCTGCATACAGATAGCCTTTCGGTATGTGGAAGCCAAAACCTTCCGCCATTAGGCTCAGACCAATCATCAGCAAGAAGCTGAGGCACAGGACAACCACCGTTGGGTGCTCGTTGACGAAGTTGGTCAGTGGCTTAGAGGCAATCAGCATGACACCCATCGCAATGATCACCGCCGTCATCATGACGCCCAGGTGATCCACCATCCCCACGGCGGTAATGACGGCATCCAGCGAGAACACGGCGTCCAGCACGACAATCTGCGCTACCACAGCCCAGAAGCTGGCATGCGCGCGATTACCATTGCCGTCGTGCGTTTTATTCTCTAGCCGTTCATGCAATTCCATCGTGGCTTTGAACAAGAGGAACATACCGCCGAATAGCAGAATCAGGTCTCGACCTGAGAAGCTAAAATCGCCAACGCTAAACAGTGGACGCGTCAGGGTGACCATCCAGGAAATCAAAGACAACAGACCCAGACGCATTAATAACGCCAGGCTTAAACCGATAATGCGGGCTTTATCTCGCTGCTTGGGAGGTAATTTATCCGCCAAAATGGCGATAAACACCAAATTGTCGATACCCAGAACAATTTCAAGTACCACCAGCGTCAATAGGCCTGCCCAGATTGAAGGATCTAGCAAAAATTCCATGTCAGACTCCAGAAAATGAACGAGCAAATGACATCAATGCATGAACCGCATTGAATGGTAATAAAAAGAGTGGGTGTGAATCAGAGAGATTCTGAATGTGGTCTGAGTGACCAACTGAGTGCAGAAAACCGCCAGCATTAGCGGGGAAACAGAGAACGTTTTGTCGGTGACAGTCCATGGGAAGGGCTGATGCCCGGTGCTCCTAAGCAATTTAAGGGATGTTTACTCTAACAGGTTGTTACCATTTTTCACAAAGAATTTCTTAGACTGGCTTCGCATTGATAACGCGCTCAAATTTTGTGATTCCACACCGTTTTGCCCCCCTGCTTAACTGGTCAGCATTAGAGCATCATCACACTATTTATTTTTTCGATAACTAAAATAAATCTGTCAGTCACGATTTCTCGCCTGACAACCTGGAGGAACACAGTGAAATGTCATGAATCCACGGTAAAAATTTTTCTTGCAGCCATACTAATACCGCGACGGTTAACGTTGAACGACTAAGCGTTGACCCTGTTTCCTGACACATTGACTCTTTTTGATCGTGAACGTGAGGAGGTAGCAAGTGAGTATTGCCATACTGTTATGCACTCACGGCGCCACTGCGGGACCGCTGTTAAAGACAGCAGAAATGATTCTTGGTGAACAACGTAATGTCGCCTGGATTGATTTCGTTCCTGGAGAAAACGCCGAAACATTGATAGAAAAATATCAGGAAAAACTCACGCAGTTAGATACATCGCAAGGCGTGCTGTTTCTCGTTGATACCTGGGGCGGCAGCCCGTTCAACGCCGCCAGCCGCCTCGTCACCGACAAAGAAAACCATGATGTTATCGCCGGCGTGAATATTCCCATGCTAGCGGAAACCTTTATGGCTAGGGATGATAATCCGTCCTTTTCCGATCTGGTTGCTATCGCTCTGGAAACTGGCAGAGAGGGTGTAAAAGCGTTAAAACATCAGGAGAAAGCCAAAGCTCCCCTTTCCTCTCCAATACCAAAAGCCAACACGGTTCCCACACCGGCAGGACCCGGTGAACATATGAATATCGGGTTGGCACGTATAGATGATCGTCTGATTCATGGTCAGGTCGCCACCCGCTGGACGAAAGAAACCAATGTTTCGCGCATTATTGTTGTCAGCGATGAAGTCGCCGCCGATCACGTGCGTAAAACGTTGCTGACTCAGGTTGCGCCACCGGGCGTTACCGCACACGTCGTGGATGTGGCAAAAGCCGTTCGCGTTTATGACAACCCGAAATATGCCGCCGATCGCGTAATGTTGCTATTCACTAATCCAACCGATGTATTAACGCTGATCGAGAATGGCGTAAAGATCACCTCAGTCAATATTGGTGGGATGGCATTTAAACAGGGGAAAACACAGGTCAATAATGCTGTCTCTATTGATGAAAAAGATATTGCGGCATTCCGTGAATTAGATAAACGCGGTATTGAACTGGAGGTTCGGAAAGTATCAACCGATTCCCGGATTAAAATGATGGATTTGATTAACAAAATGCCGCGTTGATACCTGTCGCAATGTGAAAGGTATTAACACTCACATCACCATCAATAATAGTTTTATAGACCTGACGATTTTCAAGATATGCCTTTATGTCGATATTGAAAAGCTTTATGTCGACATAGGAAATCAACGGGTATGTCGATTTATTTTTACTCAGACACATTTTATAGGAGAAGTACGATGGAGATTACCACACTTCAAATTGTGCTGATATTTCTCGTCGCGTGTGTTTCGGGGATGGGTTCGATTCTCGATGAATTCCAGTTCCACCGTCCACTCGTCGCTTGTACGCTAATTGGCGCAGTATTAGGTGATTTAAAAACCGGGATCATTATTGGCGGTACGCTGGAGATGATCGCATTAGGCTGGATGAACATCGGTGCGGCAGTCGCACCCGATGCGGCGCTGGCCTCCATTATTTCAACCATTCTGGTTATTGCTGGTGGTCAGGGAATCGGTGCCGGGATTGCCCTGGCGATTCCGCTCGCTGCCGCCGGGCAAGTATTAACCATCATTGTTCGTACCATCACGGTCGCGTTTCAGCATGCGGCAGACAGCGCGGCAGAGCGAGGTAACCTGACGGCCATCAGTTGGATTCACGTCTCCGCGCTACTGCTTCAAGCCATGCGTATTGCGATTCCTGCGGTTATTGTCGCGGTCTCCGTCGGTACTGACGCCGTTCACGCCCTGCTCAACTCCATCCCAGAGGTGGTCACCAACGGCCTGAATATCGCCGGTGGGATGATTGTCGTCGTCGGTTACGCGATGGTCATCAACATGATGCGCGCAGGCTACCTGATGCCATTCTTCTATCTCGGCTTCGTTACTGCCGCGTTCACTGAGTTCAATCTGGTGGCGCTGGGCGTAATTGGTATTGTGATGGCGGTGCTGTATATCCAGCTCAGCCCGAAATATAACAAGGTTCAAGGCCAGTCTGTTGCATCAGGCAATAACAGCCTTGATAACGAACTGGATTAACAGGAGTGAGAAAAATGGTCGAAAATACGAATGTTAAAAAACTCACTGACAGCGACATCCGTGCGGTGTTTATCCGTTCCAACCTGTTTCAAGGCTCCTGGAACTTTGAACGTATGCAGGCACTCGGTTTCTGTTTTTCCATGGTGCCGGTAATTCGCCGTCTTTATCCTGAAAACTCAGAAGAGCGTAAACAGGCGATCAAGCGCCATCTGGAGTTCTTCAATACACAGCCCTTTGTTGCAGCTCCGATACTCGGCGTAACGATGGCAATGGAAGAGCAACGCGCTAATGGCGCGCCTATTGATGACGCGGCAATAAACGGCCTGAAAGTCGGGTTGATGGGGCCACTGGCTGGCGTCGGCGACCCGATATTCTGGGGTACCGCCCGTCCGGTGTTCGCTGCGCTGGGTGCCGGGATCGCCATGAGCGGCAGCCTGTTAGGGCCTGTCCTCTTCTTCCTCCTGTTCAATTTGGTTCGCCTGCTGGTGCGCTACTATGGCGTCGCTTACGGCTACCGTAAAGGGATCGATATCGTTAGCGATATGGGCGGCGGCTTCCTGCAAAAAATGACCGAGGCGGCGTCTATCCTCGGTTTGTTCGTTATGGGAGCCTTGGTTAATAAATGGACTCACGTCAACATTCCGATGGTGGTGTCGACAGTGACGAACCAGAATGGGGAAACCACGGTAACCACCGTTCAATCCATCCTCGATCAGCTCATGCCTGGGCTCGTTCCGCTACTGCTGACGTTTGGCTGCATGTGGCTATTGCGACGTAAGGTGAACGCGCTGTGGTTGATTATGGGCTTCTTTGCCATCGGTATCTTCGGATATTGGATCGGTCTGCTCGGCGTGTAATGTTTATACTAGTCGGGCACAATGTGTGCCCGACTAGTATTTATCAACGGAGACACAACGGACAGGGGAATACGGATGACGATGACAGATATCACGCTGGTGGGATTGATTGCTTTAGCACTGATTTATGCCATCTATGACGAATTCATCATGGATAAACTTAAAGGGAAAACACAACTTCTCATCCCCCTGAAGCGGATCAATCGACTCGACACGCTGATTTTTATCGGCTTAGTGGGTATTCTTATTTATCAAAATGTAGTGAATAATGGCACTGTTATCACAACCTATCTTTTGATTTCACTGGCCTTCATGGCATGCTATCTGGCCTATATTCGCCGCCCCAAACTGGTTTTTAAACCAACCGGTTTCTTTTATGCAAATATATTCATTCCTTATACCAAAATTAAGAATATGAATTTATCTGAGGATGGCGTATTGGTCATCGAACTTGAAAAACGTCGCTTATTGATACAGGTTACACAGCTCGATGATTTAGAAAAAATATATAAATTTATGATTAACAATCAATGAAATAAAATTATCATTCAAATTATTTAAATAGTTCTCAATATACTCTCCCTATCTCGATGATAATTTAACCACAACAATCTTGACGTTGTTTTATACGATTTTCATCCCTCACGAGTAAATGAAAATAATTATCAATTGCATTATTAACACTTAAAACTTTTGGTGTTGTTTGCAACCTAAATAATATGGTAAGGTTGCGCCGTCATTGGGGAGTAGCCGATTTCTGATTAGTAAACATTCAGAAATGCTCGTATCAACATACTCGTTCTATCTCCATATTATCGGAGCATAAAACGTGGTGCGGGCGGCCAAGCATGATTGGCAGGCGAGACCATAGACACGTAGTATCGTCATTCGGGTTGGGGATGATCTGCGTGTATATGGTTAATCGTCCAGCCGAGGCTATTTTACAATGAATACGTCAGCAACACTTATCCTAGCATTTGGCATGTCAATGGATGCCTTCGCCGCGTCAATCGGTAAAGGTGCCGTCCTGCATAATCCCCGTTTTCGTGATGCGATACGCACAGGCCTCATTTTTGGCGTTATTGAAGCAATTACTCCACTCATCGGTTGGGCGCTCGGTTTTTTTGCCAGCCAGTATATTCTCGAATGGGATCATTGGGTTGCTTTTACGCTGTTATTGATTCTCGGTGGCCGCATGGTCATTGAGGGGTTCAAGGGTTCTTCAGATTGTCGCTGCGAAAAAGTCAAAAACCATAGCCTTGCCCTGTTAATCTGCACAGCGATTGCCACAAGTCTGGATGCCATGGCAATTGGTGTCGGTTTAGCGTTTCTTCAGGTTAATATTTTCCATACCGCGATGGTCATTGGCTGTGCCACCATGATTATGGTTACGCTTGGGATGATGATTGGCCGCTATATCGGTCCAATTCTCGGTAAAAAAGCAGAAATTATGGGTGGATTGGTTCTGATTGGTATCGGCTGTAATATCTTGTATGAACACCTCGGCTACTCTGCTTGATAAAAACGCATCTATAGCAACGGGCAGCCCGGCTATCATCACGCAGCCCGTTTTTACTCTTCCTGGTCACATGCCAGCATCGATCTCAACGCGCTGATGCAAACGGATAATAAAATCCGTTTCACAACTAAACTGCATAGTTGCCTGCAACCGTTCGCTCACGTCAGGCGTGGCTCGCCAGGCAAAAGGCGTCATTTGCAATAATGCAGATGCCTCGTTTCCGGATAACTGCATCGGATACGCCAGCGTTTGCTGATCTATAAGTTGAAAGCCCGCGAGCACTTCATCTTTGCTTGGATGCAATAGCACCTCATCGTAGACTTCCGCCTTTAACTGATAAAGATGCCGCGGCCCTGGAGACACCGTCACCACCCAGCCACCAATCTTAACCGTACGCCGTAATTCGGCGTCATTGCATGGCGCATAGATTTTCACCACAGCATCAAGGGATGCGTCGCGAAAAGGTAGCCGCTGGCTGGATGCAACGCAAAACTCAACGTGATCATACCGCTTTGCCGCACGTTGAATCGCTGCTTTGGAAACATCCAGTCCGTATATCGCCATCTCCTTGCGCGATATGAGACGATGGGCCAATTCTGCGGTGTAATACCCTTCGCCACAGCCGATATCCAGCAGTGCTGACGCGTCATCCGGCACAAGATTATCAATATGCTGTGCAACAGCATCGCGTAGCGGTTGATAGTGACCGGCTTCCAGAAAACTGCGCCTGGCTTGCATCATTTCAGCACTATCACCGGGCTGTTTTGAGCGCTTAAACTGTACTGGCAACAGGTTAACGTACCCTTCTTTCGCACAGTCAAAGCTATGTTTACCACACGTCCATTGCCGCGGGTGTCGCTCCAGAGGTAACTGGCATAGCGGACACTGATAACTCATCGGCACATTTTCCTCATTAAACACGTCTTCATTGCATTACAGGTGCAGATAAAACGCAGACAACAAAAAACCCGCACCATGGCGGGTTTTGCAACAGAGCTGTAAAATTACAGCGCAGTGACGTTTACTGCAGAAGGACCTTTCTGGCCATCCTGAATTTCGAACTCTACGTTCTGGCCTTCAGCCAGAGTTTTGAAGCCGTTGCCTTGAATTGCAGAGAAGTGTACGAATACATCTTTGCTGCCGTCAGCAGGAGTGATGAAACCAAAGCCTTTAGACTCGTTGAACCACTTAACCTGACCTTTAATCTTTGCCATTTCTAATATTTCCTTTAATTGTTTAAACCGCCCAAAAGGCGTTATACAGACAAACCAAAGTCGTTACTGCTTGAGGCACTAAGATAAGGATCGGCAGAGAAGTAGCATGCAACGCTAAAGGTTGTACCTAAGTCTTCTTTACTGAAAATGCCATTCATATACAGAACTGTACCTCGTTTTACCCAGAAGCGTTATTACACACTATGCAAACGATGGCAAGGCCTTTTTTACCAGTCATGGACACGCCGCACAAATTCACATCATCACTGATTCATTAATACACGATAGCGCACATTGACGCCTATATTAACAAGCCAGTTCTGACATTACACAATAAGTACATTTCAGATTTTATTACGCACAAAATACGCGACAAATGTCGCATTTCTGGCACAGCGGACCAACAGTCATAACAAAAAGCTATAATTAGCCTTCTACCATCAAGAGAGATTGAACATTAACGAGAAGCGTGACCCACATCAGTTACGCTTATATCAATGTTTAAAATCAATTATCATTTTTATGCTATCTATATCCTTTGCATTAATTCATTACATAATAGATATTATCTAGCTTCTCGTTGTACCAGAAATTAACTTGTTTGAACCAGCAGAACTAATAATGCCACCAGGAAAGTCAATAAAAATACACTCGCCAATTTCCAGCGTCGCTCTGATTTTGTGCTCATACCATTCACAGTCCTTTCATATAAAAATAGAGACATCTTTCACATTCTTTATGGTTTATCGGCAGCCACCACGATATTTTTAAGGTTACTTCAGATTTTTCCCTTTTTCTGGCGTAAATTTAACCATGTGTATATCTATGTATAGCCACACGACAGTTCGCCCTCGTTACCGTTAGACTTTCATTGTAACCTTAAGTACGATTCATTAAATTAAAGCAACAGTTTTGTTACAAAAGGAGCATAATGCGTTCCTTATCTGCACAAGTACATACGACAAGCCAGCGAACAGCGATTGCTTGTCTCATGAGCCCCCCTCGATTACTAACCCTCCGCGCTTTTTTGCCCCTTGACTTAAATGATATTGATAATTATTCTCAAATAATATTTTCACGGTTTGTAAGGATATCTGCATGATTGGTTTTCACGCCCCTTTATCTGCCTTGTTCCGCCGCATTGCGCTACCGTGCGCCTTACTGCTTTTAGCCAGCACATCCGCGCAGGCGGCTGAAAAACTAAAAGTAATCACTACCTTTACCATTATTCAGGATATCGCACAAAACATAGCAGGTGATGCCGCAACCGTCGAATCCATCACCAAACCGGGTGCAGAGATTCATGATTATCAACCGACGCCACGCGATATTGTTAAAACACAGTCTGCACAGTTGGTGCTGTGGAATGGTATGAACCTTGAGCGCTGGTTCACGCGCTTTTTCGAAAATGTAAAAAACGTGCCCGCCGTCGTAGTGACGGAAGGTATCACTCCCCTCCCTATTCGCGAGGGTGCCTATAATGGCAATCCAAATCCGCATGCCTGGATGTCCCCTTCCAATGCGTTAATCTATATTGAGAATATCCGCAAAGGTCTGGTTCAAGCCGATCCTGCCAATGCGGAGACATATAACCGTAACGCCAAGGCCTATGCTGAAAAAATTAAGGCTCTCGATGCACCACTGCGTGAACGCCTCTCCCGTATCCCTGAGCAGCAGCGGTGGTTAGTCACCAGCGAAGGCGCATTCAGCTATTTGGCGAAAGATTATCAATTTAGTGAAGTCTATCTCTGGCCAATCAACGCTGATGAACAAGGTTCACCACAACAGGTGCGCCGGGTGATTGATACCGTACGTGAAAAGGCGATTCCTGTTGTGTTCAGTGAAAGCACCATTTCCGATAAGCCAGCAAAACAGGTCAGCAAAGAAACGGGCGCGAAATATGGCGGCGTGCTGTATGTTGATTCACTGTCGACAGAAAAAGGTCCTGTGCCAACTTACATCGACCTGTTACAAGTGACGGTGGAAACCATCGCGAAAGGATTTAATCAATGAGTGGTGATCGAGCAGGACAATCATTAGAAGTCAATGATGTTTCGGTTACTTACAGCAACGGGCATCAGGCTATTCGCCACGCCTCTTTTTCTCTGACAGGCGGTACGATTTGCGCCTTAGTCGGCGTAAATGGCAGTGGGAAATCCACGTTGTTCAAAAGTATCATGGGATTAGTCAAGCCAACCTCAGGACAGGTTCTGCTCAATCAGCAGCCCATCTACCAGGCGCTGAAACAAAATCTGGTGGCCTACGTTCCGCAAACAGAAGACGTCGACTGGAATTTTCCCGTTCTGGTTGCCGACGTGGTCATGATGGGACGCTACGGACGGATGAATTTCCTACGTATACCCAGTAAACAAGATCGCGCCATTGTAGCAGAGTCATTGGAGCGCGTCGGGCTGTCGACGCTGCAACATCGCCAAATTGGGGAGTTGTCCGGCGGCCAGAAAAAACGGGTCTTTCTGGCCCGTGCGCTGGCTCAACAAGGCAGTGTTTTACTGCTGGATGAGCCTTTTACGGGGGTAGACGTCAAAACGGAGAATGCCATCATCGAGCTACTTCGCACTCTGCGCGATGAAGGACATTTGATTCTGGTGGCAACCCATAACCTCGGCAGCGTTCCAGAATTTTGCGACAATGTTATTTTGGTCAATCGCACTGTGCTAGCCGCTGGACCGACGCACAGCACCTTTACCCAAAGTAATTTGGAGAAAACGTTCGGGGGCGTCCTGCGGCATATCAACCTCGGGGGATCTCATCTTCACGATGACGATGACGTTCGCTCAGTGACCGTATTGACTGACGATGAACGTCCGGCAGTGTTCTATGGTTCGACTAAAAGTGACCCTCCTGCATCACGCACGATACCGGAGGAGAAAAAGCCCTGATGATCGATATCCTGCTACAGCCATTCAGCTATAACTACATGGTCAAAGCGATCTGGGTCAGCGCCATTGTCGGTGGCGTGTGCGCTTTTCTTTCGGCGTACCTGATGCTGAAAGGTTGGTCGCTGATGGGGGATGCACTCTCACATTCCGTCGTCCCCGGCGTCGCAGGTGCCTATGCCTTGGGCCTGCCCTACGCTGCCGGCGCATTTTTTACTGGTATGCTAGCCGCGCTGGCGATGACCCTGATTCGTCACATTACCCGATTGCGCGAAGATGCGATTATCGGCTTTATTTTCTCAACGTTTTTCGCTGTCGGTCTGCTGATTATTTCCCTCAATCCAACATCCGTTAACGTGCAATCCATCATTTTCGGTAATATTTTGGGGATTGCCGACGAAGATATTCTGCAAGTTGAGATCATCATTGGCGTGACGTTCGTGATTCTCTGTTTACTGTGGAAGGATTTACTGGCCGTGTTTTTTGATGAGAACCATGCGCGTTCGATTGGCCTTTCTCCGCTGAAGCTGAAAATCCTCTTTTTTACGCTGCTAAGCGCCTGTACTGTCGCCGCATTGCAAACCGTCGGCGCGATTTTGGTTATCGCGATGGTGATTACGCCGGGGGCCACGGCTTACCTGCTTACCGACCGGTTTGGTCGTCTGGTTGTGATTTCCATTGTGCTCGGCGCACTAACCAGTGCGGTGGGAGCCTATTTGAGCTTTTTCCTTGATGGCGCGACGGGCGGTGTGATTGTCACGTTGCAAACCGTTGTCTTCCTGTTGGCGTTTGTCTTTGCTCCCAAGCATGGGTTGCTGGCATCACGCCGTCTGCGATTACGCGATCAATCAGGAGATGCTTTATGATGCTAATTAGCTGGCTAACCGACCCCCTCTCTTATCCGTTCATGCAGCGAGCATTACTCGCCGCCGTCGTCACGGGTACGGTTTGCGCAGTATTATCCTGCTATCTGGTGTTGAAAGGCTGGTCGCTAATGGGTGATGCCATTTCGCACGCCGTGTTGCCTGGTATCGTTGTCGCGTTTCTACTGGGGATTCCGCTGGTCATCGGCGCTTTTGTTTCCGGTATTTTCTGTGCGATAGCGACGGGATATGTAAAAGAGCACAGCCGAGTCAAAGAAGATACGGTAATGGGGATCATTTTTTCCGGCATGTTTGCGCTGGGGCTCGTCATGTTTGCGCGTATCGATACCGATCAGCACCTGAACCATATTTTGTTTGGTAACGTGCTAGGCATCACTCAGCAAGAACTGACGCAAATATTACTGATTGCAGGGGTGACATTGGCCGTCATCTTGTTAAAACGGCGAGATTTCATGCTGTACTGCTTCGATCCCAATCATGCCCGCGTCATTGGCCTACCCGTTAAGCTACTGCACTACGGATTACTGAGCCTGCTGGCAATGACCATCGTCGCATCATTACAGGCCGTCGGCGTTATTTTGGTGATCGCGATGCTGATTGCGCCTGGAATCATTGCTTTTATGGTCTGCAAGCGCTTCGATTATATGGTTCTTGTTGCCACACTGGTTTCCGTCATTTCCTGTATTGCTGGCACCCTGATCAGTTTTTACATCGATGGAGCGACCGGTCCTTGCATCGTCATCGTTCAAGCGCTGTTCTTCACATTAGCCCTAACTTACCACCAGCTCAAACTACGCCGTCAGGCAGCATCCCAGATTGTCACTAATGCGCTGTAGTGCTTTGCTTCTCTGCCCCAACCTGGCGTAACCGGAACGCAACTGCCGGTTACGCCATTATCTAACGGATTGTCCGTCATCCTAACGTCGTTATTTTTAATTCCGACTATACTTGTCTCTCGCATCTCTACCTATCGGTTATCACTGTGCTGTATACCTGTAATACGTCAAGCTGCATGTGTGTTGGCTGCGTTCACTCACCCGAATTATTTGAGGTATAGATTCCATTTTTATTGCGCTCAATGGGTTACCGTAAACGAATCACCCCAGTGAACAGCAGGGTATCGGCAACATCAACGGGAGGATGACCTTATGTGGCAAGCTATCAGCCGACTTTTGGAAGAGCATCACGGTGCTGCGGAGATTCAGGAACATCGCGAATTGTCCGGCGGTGAAATACATCCAGCCTGGTACGTCCGCTACGGCGAGCATGACGTCTTCGTAAAATGCGATAGCCGTGAAATGCTAGCCAAGTTCACCGCTGAAGCCGATCAGCTTCACTTACTGAGCCGCAGTAATACCGTGCGCGTACCCGCCGTCTACGGTGTCGGTAGTTCACGCGATCACAGCTTCCTGCTTCTACAATATCTGCCTGTCAAACCGTTGGATGCCCACAGCGCGTGGTGTCTGGGCGAACAGTTAGCACGCCTGCACCAGTGGAGCGATCAACCGCAGTTTGGGCTGGATTTTGATAATGACCTCTCGACAACGCCGCAACCAAACAGCTGGCAGCGGCGCTGGGCGACCTTTTTTGCCGAACAGCGTATTGGGTGGCAGTTACAACTGGCGGCAGAAAAAGGAATGCATTTTGGTCACGTTGAAACGCTGATCGCGCGCGTTGAGGAACGTCTGGCTGGGCACCAGCCCCAACCATCACTCTTGCACGGCGACCTGTGGCCAGATAATTGTGCAAATAGCCAGGATGGTAGTTATTTGTTCGATCCGGCCTGCTATTGGGGGGACAGAGAGTGTGATTTAGCGATGCTGCCACGCTATCCCGCGCTACCGGCGCAGATTTATGATGGCTACCAGAGTGTATGGCCGCTGGATAAAGGCTTTATCGAGCGCCAACCCATTTACCAGATTTACTATCTGCTTAACCGCGCCAATCTTTTCGGTGGCAAACATATTGTTGAAGCGCAGCAGCTCATCGAACGGCAGCTTTTGATTTAAGGCGAGGTGTTTACTCAAAGCCTGGATGTTTAATCTAAGCCAGGAAAGAGGTTTCAGCGTCTGGCGCACTCTCTGCGCCAGAGCGTTACTCAGACTGGCAATCCTAATAAACGCAACGCCAGGTACCCAATACCCGCGATAATGAGCGGCAGAACATAAAGCGGGAAAAATTGCACAAATATTGTATGCGTAGGAACAATGACACGTGACTCCAGAGTCTCACGCGTGTTCCCCCCCTCTCCCTTCATTTTTTCCAGAATGAGTTGATCCTCAATGCCTTCCTTAATTGCCTTCGCCTGACGAGACATCCGGGCACCCGAAACCTGCAACGCAAGACCAATAAAAATCAGGATGTAGATCAACAAAAACATCAGCGTCGCTGCACTGAAAAAGCGCGTAAAATCCGGAATTGGCGAGTTGAACCAAAAAATGTTCAGGAAAGGCGTATTAAAGCGCACCATATCGAGCATTAAATGCAGAAAATCCAGCAGTACAGCATCGATACCCTGTTTTTTCTGGGTATAGGCGTAGAGATAGTTAGCCAGCGAGACGAAAGTTGAAAGCAGCGCGGGGATAAAAAGTATCCATCCAGCAAGGCGTTTAACCATGGCAATACGGCCAGCCTGTTGATACGTCATGAGAACCCCTTCTTAGCGACGCAACATCGATAATATATCGTTTTAGTACGACGGGTAGCCTACTGTAAGTTTACGTGCAGTCAATACTTTATCTCCCACACCGCCAGATAAGCCACAATAGCAATTTGTCATCCACTCTGCTTCAAGTTACCTGTGCTGGCGATGACTCAGCCCTTGCATGAACCGCGCCTTGTTCAAAGGGCTAGTGTTTTATCCTGCCACTCGACTTATTAGGGTATAGTTTATCACTAAACACTCTTTTCTTTGCTGACGGAGCCCGTGGTATGTCCTTTGATTCTTCTATACGAGCGGCGATTTTCGATATGGATGGCCTGCTGATTGATTCAGAACCACTGTGGGATAAAGCAGAGCTGGAGGTTATCGCTTCGCTAGGCGTCGATATCTCACTACGAGAGTCAATGAAAGATACGCTGGGCTTACGCATCGATATGGTGGTCGAACTCTGGTATCAACGCTCTCCCTGGGCGGCACCTGGTCGAGATGAAGTTGTTCGTCGCATTATTGATCGCGCCATCGAACTCGTTGCTGAGCAGCGACCTCTCCTGCCCGGCGTAGAACATGCTCTGCAACTGTGTCGTAGGCTGGATCTTAAAATTGGACTGGCTTCCGCTTCACCGCTCCACATGCAACGGCAGGTGCTGCGCATGTTTAACCTGGATCACTACTTTGATGTACTGATGTCAGCCGAGACACTGCCTTATAGCAAACCTCATCCCGAAGTGTATTTAAATGCAGCACACGGACTCGGCGTTTCTCCCGCACAATGCGTTACGCTGGAAGATTCGGTGAATGGCATGATTGCAACCAAAGCGGCGCGTATGCGCTCCATCGTTATTCCACAGACTGAATTTCGTGCTGACGCACGCTGGGTGTTGGCCGACTATAAGCTGGACTCACTGAATCAACTGACTGCTGAGCATTTGGTATAGGGGCAGCAAAGTAGAAGAGTAGAACGGTAGGAATCGCGGGATATTGCGAAAGCGTAGCCGACTATATAATACCGGCCACGCGTTGAGGCATTACAGGAAATCAGCTCGCTTAGGCGAGAAAGCATCGATCAGAACGCTGCCGTCTTCCAGCGCAACTACGCCATGCATTTCGGGTTTCACCGCCAGATAAGCGTCGCCTGCTTTCAGGATACGCTTATCGCCTTCGATCTCCACTTCAAAGCTGCCAGCAGCAACATAAGCAATCTGATCGTGAATTTCATGGAAGTGCGGCGTACCAATCGCACCTTTATCAAAGTGCACGTAAACCATCATCAGCTCATCGCTCCACGTCATGATTTTACGTTTAATGCCACCGCCCAGCTCTTCCCATGGCGTTTCATCATCAATAAAGTATCTTCTCATCATCATCTCTCCTCTAACGCTTTTATTGCCCATACCTTCTATTGCGCCAACAAACTGTGCACGACAACGAGTGTATGACTATGGATTGCGACATTTTAGCCACATCAGTACCAGAAGAAACATAAAATAAGCAAAACCATGACGGCCCTCAAGAAATAAATAAAACATTATTTCATTTTTATTGAATTCACATCCCATCCAAACTATCATCCCGCATAACAAGAAAGAACCGGGCATGTTGAGGAATAGGTGACGTTGTCACTGCCACGCAACATCATCTGTTTCGCCCGGCGCTTTCGCCAGGAACGATTCCTGTTTCAGGAACAACGCCTGATTTTTGTTTTTCTCTGAAAGAGAGGCTAAGAAATGCAAGTTCGTCAAAGCATTCACAGCGATCATGCGAAGCAGCTAGATACCGCTGGCCTGCGTCGTGAATTTCTTATCGAACAGATTTTTTCTGCCGATGCCTACACGATGACCTATAGCCACATCGACCGGATCATCGTCGGTGGCATCATGCCTGTACACAGTGCTGTGGCAATTGGCACTGAAGTAGGCAAGCAACTCGGCGTCAGCTATTTCCTTGAGCGTCGCGAACTCGGTGCCATCAACATTGGTGGGGCGGGCATCGTAACTATCGATGGGAAACGCTACGACGTAGGTAATGAAGAAGCCATCTATGTGGGTATGGGCGTGAAAAATGTGCAGTTCACCAGCGTCGATGCGGCTAACCCAGCCAAATTCTACTACAACAGTGCGCCAGCACATACCGCATACCCTACTCGCAAGATTACCCAAGCTGACGCATCGCCACAAACCGTGGGAGAGGATGCCAGCTGTAATCGTCGCACAATTAACAAATACATTGTTCCTGATGTATTGCCGACCTGCCAGCTCACAATGGGGTTAACCAAGCTGGCTGAAGGCAGCCTGTGGAATACCATGCCTTGTCATACGCATGAGCGCCGGATGGAAGTCTATTTCTATTTCGATATGGATGAAGAAACGGCCGTTTTTCACATGATGGGGCAGCCACAGGAAACCCGTCACATAGTTATAAAAAACGAGCAGGCGGTGATTTCACCGAGCTGGTCAATTCATTCCGGTGTTGGCACCAGACGCTACACCTTTATCTGGGGCATGGTTGGCGAAAATCAAGTTTTCGATGACATGGATCACGTCAAGGTTAGCGAGTTACGTTAATCGCTTTCAACCGGAATTACCGGCGTTCCCTACAGTAACAGCTAACGACTAAGTATTGTCGCTTACAGAGAGATTATAGATATGATTTTAAATTCTTTTGATTTGCAAGGTAAAGTTGCTCTTATCACTGGTTGTGATACCGGTTTGGGTCAGGGTATGGCTATCGGTCTGGCACAAGCAGGCTGTGATATCGTCGGCGTCAACATCGTTGAACCGAAAGACACCATCGAAAAAGTCACCGCACTGGGACGTCGTTTCCTGAGCCTGACTGCTGACATGAGCAATGTATCTGGCCATGCCGAACTGGTAGAAAAAGCCGTTGCTGAATTTGGCCACGTTGACATTCTGGTCAACAACGCCGGTATCATTCGTCGCGAAGATGCTATCGAGTTCAGCGAGAAAAACTGGGACGACGTCATGAACCTGAACATTAAGAGCGTTTTCTTTATGTCTCAGACCGTTGCGCGCCAGTTCATCAAACAAGGTAAAGGCGGCAAGATCATCAACATCGCTTCTATGCTGTCCTTCCAGGGCGGTATCCGCGTGCCTTCTTACACCGCATCAAAAAGCGCCGTTATGGGTGTGACCCGTCTGTTGGCTAACGAATGGGCAAAACACGGCATCAACGTCAACGCGATTGCTCCAGGATACATGGCTACCAACAATACCCAGCAACTGCGCGCCGATGAAGACCGCAGCAAAGAAATTCTGGATCGTATCCCCGCTGGCCGTTGGGGTTTGCCGCAGGATCTGATGGGTCCATCCGTCTTCCTGGCATCCAGCGCATCTGACTACATCAATGGCTACACGATTGCCGTTGACGGTGGCTGGTTGGCTCGCTAAGTGTAATTTTTCTTAGCGGCATTTCGCCAATCTGCGATAAAAAGCACAATTTCGGTTGTGCTTTTTATTTATTTTTCAATTTGTTATTTCGTTTTTCATCATTCTTTTTCCTGCCAAAATCCTTTCTTAAAAAAAATCAAAACAACGTTCCGACTTTGATCACACTTTCGAGATTGCGTGCATGACGACAAGGTTAATAGCGCAATATAATCAATCAAAACAGTGTTTCTATTTATAAGGAACTGTTCCACGGTTCCATAAGAAGGTACTCCATGAGTATTTTTGAAAACTTATACACCAGCAGGAAATCGCAGCTCGACGAATGGGTTGCAGCACTTGATAGCCACATAGCTTGCGTACGGGATAAAGGTCGCAGCCAGAGTCAACCTACGCCGTTATTGGCAGATGGCTTTGATGTGGAAAATTATGCGCCTGTAGTCTGGCAATTCCCTAATGGACATAGCGCACCTATTTCTAATTTTGCCAGCCAGCAGAATTGGCTAAGAACGCTGTGCGCCATGAGCGTCGTTACCGATGATGATAGTTATCAACAATACGCTATCGCACAAAGCGAATATTTTCTGGAACACTTTGTTGATAATAATAGCGGCCTGTTCTACTGGGGCGGCCATCGCTTTATTAATCTGGATACATTAGACGGTGAAGGCCCAGAATCTAAAGCTCAGGTGCATGAATTAAAGCATCACCTGCCTTATTATTCGCTATTGCATCGTGTTAATGCGGAAAAGACGCTGAATTTCTTTCAGGGCTTCTGGAACGCGCACGTTGAAAACTGGGAATCATTGGACTTAGGTCGCCATGGCGATTACAGCAAAAAACGCGATCCTAATGTGTTCCTGCATAACCGTCATGACGTCGTCGATCCAGCAAAGTGGCCTGCTCTGCCATTAACGAAAGGGTTGACGTTTGTTAACGCTGGCACTGATCTGATTTACGCCGCATTCAAATACGCAGAATACACGGGTGATAGCCATGCCGCGGCTTGGGGTAAACACCTTTATCGCCAATATGTTCTGGCTCGCAACCCAGAAACCGGTATGCCGGTGTATCAGTTCAGCTCACCACAGCAACGCCAGCCCGTGCCGGAAGATGATAACCAGACACAATCCTGGTTTGGCGATCGCGCGCAACGCCAGTTTGGCCCAGAGTTCGGCGAAATTGCGCGTGAAGCCAATGTGCTGTTTCGTGATATGCGCCCACTGCTGATTGATAACCCACTGGCAATGCTGGATATCCTCCGTACCCAGCCTGATGCTGAAATGCTGGATTGGGTGATTTCTGGGTTAAAAAATTATTATCAGTATGCCTACGATGTCACTAGCAATACGCTGCGTCCAATGTGGAACAACGGTCAAGACATGACAGGTTACCGTTTTCAACGCGATGGCTATTACGGCAAAGCGGGAACAGAATTAAAACCGTTTGCATTAGAAGGCGATTATTTATTACCGCTGGTTCGTGCTTATCGTCTAAGCGGCGATGAAGACCTGTATGCACTGGTTAACACAATGCTGACGCGGCTGAACAAAGAAAATATTCAGCACATCGCCAGTCCAATGCTGCTGTTGACCGTTATTGAACTGGCCGATCACAAACAATCAGAATCCTGGGCACATTACGCCGCGCAGTTGGCGAGCGTTCTGTTTGAACAACACTTCCATCATGGCTTGTTTGTTCGCTCTGCACAGCATCGTTATGTTCGTCTGGATGATACTTATCCGCTGGCTTTACTGACTTTCGTTGCCGCTTGTCGCAACAAATTAAACGCTATTCCACCGTTCTTGACGCAAGGTGGATATGTTCACGGTGATTTTTGCGTTAACGGGGAAAATAGAATTGTTTATGACGTGGAGTTAATTTATCCAGAGTTATTAACGGCTTGATTTTATATTTTTTTTAATGATTCACAATTACAAATAGGTAAGCATTATGAATGAAAACAGAATGCTGGGGTTAGCCTATATCTCCCCCTATATTATAGGGCTGATAGTTTTTACCGCTTTCCCCTTTGTTTCGTCATTTATCCTCAGTTTTACTGAGTATGATTTGATAAATCCGCCTGAATTTACGGGGCTAGAAAACTATCACCGCATGTTCCTGGAGGATGATCTCTTTTGGAAATCAATGGGCGTCACCTTTGCCTATGTATTTCTGACCATTCCATTGAAATTAATCTTTGCGCTGTTAATTGCGTTTGTACTTAATTTCAAATTACGTGGTATCGGCTTCTTCCGTACTGCTTACTATGTGCCTTCTATTCTGGGCAGCAGCGTGGCAATTGCCGTATTGTGGCGTGCACTGTTCGCCATCGATGGTTTGTTAAACAGCTTCCTCGGCGTGTTTGGCTTTGACGCCATCAACTGGCTGGGCGAACCGTCTCTGGCACTGATGTCGGTCACCCTGCTGCGCGTATGGCAGTTCGGTTCCGCGATGGTTATCTTCCTGGCTGCATTGCAGAACGTTCCGCAATCACAGTATGAAGCAGCCATGATCGACGGCGCATCCAAATGGCAAATGTTCCTGAAAGTAACGGTACCGCTGATTACACCAGTTATCTTCTTTAACTTTATCATGCAGACAACCCAAGCATTCCAGGAGTTTACGGCACCTTACGTCATCACTGGCGGTGGACCAACACACTACACCTACCTGTTCTCGCTCTATATCTACGATACGGCGTTCAAGTATTTCGATATGGGTTACGGTGCTGCGTTGGCATGGGTTCTGTTCTTGGTTGTTGCAGTATTTGCGTCTATCTCCTTTAAGTCGTCGAAATACTGGGTGTTCTACTCCGCTGATAAAGGAGGAAAAAATGGCTGACATGCATTCAAACCTGACTACAGCACAAGAAATTGCTGCTGCAGAAGTACGCCGCACGCTGCGTAAAGAAAAAATCAGTGCCGTTATCCGTTACGTGATACTGCTGTTCGTTGGTTTACTGATGCTTTACCCACTGGCGTGGATGTTCTCAGCCTCGTTCAAACCGAACCATGAGATCTTCACGACACTGGGCCTGTGGCCAGAACACGCCACATGGGACGGTTTCGTTAACGGTTGGAAAACCGGTACGGAATACAATTTCGGTCACTACATGATTAACACTTTCCAGTACGTGATTCCGAAAGTGGTTCTGACCGTTATTTCCTCAGTGATTGTGGCTTATGGCTTCGCTCGCTTTGATATTCCGTGGAAAGGCTTCTGGTTCGCGACACTGATCACCACCATGCTGCTGCCAAGCACCGTACTGTTGATTCCTCAGTACCTTATGTTCCGCGAAATGGGCATGCTGAACAGCTATCTGCCACTGTACTTACCGCTGGCGTTTGCAACACAAGGGTTCTTTGTGTTCATGCTGATCCAGTTCCTGCGTGGTGTACCACGTGATATGGAAGAAGCCGCTCAGATCGATGGCTGTAACTCCTTCCAGGTTCTGTGGTATGTGGTCGTACCGATTTTGAAACCAGCCATCATCTCTGTTGCGCTGTTCCAGTTCATGTGGTCAATGAACGACTTCATCGGTCCGCTGATTTATGTTTATAGCGTGGATAAATATCCGATTGCGCTGGCGCTGAAAATGTCTATCGACGTTACTGAAGGCGCTCCGTGGAATGAAATTCTGGCCATGTCCAGCATCTCCATTCTGCCATCCATTATTGTTTTCTTCCTGGCACAGCGCTACTTCGTACAAGGCGTGACCAGCAGCGGAATTAAAGGTTAATAGAGGATTTATCATGGCTGAAGTTATTTTCAATAAACTGGAAAAAGTATACTCCAACGGTTTCAAAGCTGTTCACGGCATCGACCTGACGATTAAAGACGGCGAGTTCATGGTTATCGTCGGCCCGTCTGGCTGTGCGAAATCCACCACGCTGCGCATGCTGGCAGGCCTGGAAACCATTAGCGGCGGTGAAGTTCGCATCGGTGAGCGCGTTGTTAACAATCTGGCGCCAAAAGAGCGTGGGATTGCGATGGTGTTCCAGAACTATGCCCTCTACCCGCACATGACGGTAAAAGAGAACCTGGCGTTTGGTCTGAAACTGAGCAAAATTCCTAAAGAGCAAATCGAAGCCCAGGTAGCAGAAGCGGCCAAAATTCTGGAGCTGGAAGAACTGATGGATCGTCTGCCGCGCCAGCTGTCTGGTGGTCAGGCACAGCGTGTGGCCGTAGGCCGCGCCATCGTTAAAAAACCAGATGTGTTCCTGTTTGACGAACCGTTGTCTAACCTGGATGCCAAACTGCGTGCTTCCATGCGTATCCGTATTTCCGACTTGCATAAGCAGTTGAAGAAAAGCGGTAAAGCGGCGACAAGCGTATATGTTACCCACGATCAGACTGAAGCAATGACCATGGGTGACCGTATCTGCGTGATGAAACTCGGTCACATCATGCAGGTCGATACGCCGGATAACCTGTACCACTTCCCTGTCAACATGTTCGTTGCTGGCTTCATTGGCTCACCAGAAATGAACATTAAGCCGTGCAAACTGGTCGAGAAAGACGGTCAGGTTGGCGTTGTTGTGGGTAATAACGCGCTTGTGTTAAATGCTGAAAAACAAGATAAAGTGCGCGGCTATATCGGACAAGACGTATTCTTCGGTGTTCGCCCAGACTATGTTTCCGTGTCAGATACGCCATTTGAAGGCAGCCACTCACAGGGTGAGCTGGTTCGCGTAGAAAACATGGGTCACGAATTCTTTATGTACATTAAAGTCGATGGCTTTGAATTAACCAGCCGCATTCCTTATGACGAAGGTCGGCTGATTATCGAGAAGGGACTGCATCGTCCGGTATATTTCCAGTTCGACATGGAAAAATGCCATATTTTTGATGCAAAAACAGAAAAAAATATCTCTCTTTAACAGGAGTAGTAACCGATGAAAAAAGCGATCCTACACACGTTAATAGCTTCATCTCTGGCGTTAGTGGCAATGCCGTCTCTGGCAGCCGATCAGGTTGAATTGAGAATGTCCTGGTGGGGCGGCAACAGCCGTCACCAGCAGACGCTCAAGGCAATTGAAGAGTTCCATAAGCAGCATCCAAATATCACCGTGAAAGCGGAATACACAGGTTGGGATGGTCACCTGTCTCGTCTGACAACGCAGATTGCCGGTAATACCGAGCCAGATGTGATGCAGACCAACTGGAACTGGCTGCCGATTTTCTCTAAAAACGGCGACGGTTTTTACGATCTGAACAAGGTTAAAGATTCTCTGGATCTGACCCAGTTCGAATCCAAAGAACTGCAAAACACCACGGTCAACGGCAAACTGAACGGTATTCCGATTTCCGTTACTGCTCGCGTGTTCTATTTCAACACCGAAAGCTGGAAAAAAGCCGGTCTGGAATATCCGAAAACGTGGGACGAGCTGCTGAACGCCGGTAAAGTGTTCAAAGAAAAACTGGGCGACCAATACTACCCTATCGTATTGGAACACCAGGATTCTCTGGCGCTGCTGAACTCTTATATGGTTCAGAAGTACAACATTCCAGCGATTGATGTAAAAGGTCAGAAATTCGCCTATACCGATGCACAATGGGCTGAATTCTTTGGCATGTATAAAAAGCTGATCGACAGCCATGTCATGCCTGATGCGAAGTACTATGCCTCTTTCGGCAAGAGCAACATGTATGAAATGAAGCCATGGATCAATGGTGAATGGTCTGGTACTTACATGTGGAACTCCACCATTACCAAGTACTCTGACAACCTGCAACCACCAGCGAAACTGGAATTGGGTAACTACCCAATGCTGCCAAGTGCGAAAGACGCCGGCCTGTTCTTCAAGCCTGCACAGATGCTGTCTATCGGTAAGTCAACCAAGCATCCTAAAGAGTCTGCTCAGTTGATCAACTTCCTGCTGAACAGCAAAGAAGGCGCTCAGGCGCTGGGTCTGGAGCGTGGTGTACCGTTGAGTAAAGCCGCTGTGGCTCAGTTGACTGCTGATGGCGTCATCAAAGATGATGCACCAGCGGTTGCCGGGTTGAAGCTGGCGCTGTCTCTGCCGCATGACGTTGCCGTTTCTCCTTATTTCGACGATCCGCAAATCGTTTCTCTGTTTGGTGATACCATCCAGTCTATCGATTACGGTCAGAAATCTGTTGAAGACGCAGCGAAATATTTCCAGCGTCAATCTGAGCGTATTCTGAAACGCGCAATGAAATAATGTTGCACCCGTTTTAGACTGTAATTCATCCCTGCCGCACCGCCGGCAGGGATTTTTCATTTAAATTAAAACATCCGCTATATTCAATTCGATCTCCCTCACAATTTGAAACCCTATTTTACTTTTTGTTACCCAAGACGATCTCGATCACAGAACGTAATTTAATAATAAATAGAATAGAACTTGTCCCAAAAATCATAATGCGTGTTTTTATTAAGCGACTTCCTAACCAGTAGGGAATATAACAATGAAAGTTAAATTACTAGCTCTGGCAGTTACCTCATTAATTAGTGTAAATGCAATGGCCGTAACCATCGATTACCGTCATGAAATGCAAGACACTGCTAAAGGTGATCATAAAGATCGTCTTTCAATGTCTCACCGTTTTGATAATGGCTTTGGTATTTCCGTCGAAGCTAAATGGAAAAATGGTGACACAACACCAGATAAACCGCTTAATGAGCCCGTAAGTAACGGCACAGAAGTAAAAGCTAGCTATGCCTACAAAATCAATGACACATTCTCTGTTGAACCAGGTTTAACGTTTGAGTCAAACAACACGAGCAGCACCTACAAACCGTACTTAACCGGTAAAGTTAACATCATTAAAGATTTGTCTTACTCATTACGTTATCGCCCTTACTATACTCGTACCAGCGGAAACATTGGCAAGGCCAATACATCCGAGAATGGTTATAACCTCACAGGTACATTAAGTTATAAATTCCTGAAAGATTTTGGTATCAGTTATGAAACTGATTATAAAAAATCAAACAGAGCTAATAACTACCAGGCCGATAATGAAACATGGAAAATCGATCACAACGTAAAACTTTCCTACAAGTGGGATAAAAACTGGACTCCTTATGTAGAAGTCGGAAACATTGCTGCTGATAAACTCAGCGATGAGCGTCAGACTCGTTACCGTGTTGGTGTGCAATACAACTTCTAATAACGGCCTTGTTATTTAAATAAGCGTTATTAGTTAGAAAAAGGGATGTTATTGTTAATTGTTTACTTGGTTTTTCTTTTATCATTAACATCCCTTTATTACGATATCTGTTGTTGGTTAAGCAAGTTAGTTACGTTTCTTTGTTACATACGATCGAGTTAATATTTTTAGTTGCATGCGTTTTAGCTGTTGGAATTGCTGTGTCTGATTTACCCTCTTCGTGTATGAATGTTACTTCTTTATTAAATTTTGCGGTTCAGGGTAGTCATTTTTTCTCCGATGTAATGGCTACCCTATTTTTTTATCATCGCCCACCCCCTTTCCCTTTGTCAGGTGATCTATCATGATTGTTCGTTCTCTGCTTGTCGGGGCCATTATGATGTCTGTAAATGGATTAAGTTACGCCCACCCTGTTTTTCCTGTCTGGCCACACGGTGATGCACCAGGAGCTTCTTCTTCAACGGTACAGCCGCAAGTCGTCGAACGAAGTAAAGATGCTTCACTCCCCGACCGAGCGGCGATGGGTATTCGCAGCCCCGAAATTACCGTTTATCAGGCAGAGAAACCCAATGGCATGGCATTGCTCATTACGCCCGGCGGTTCTTATCAACGTGTCGTACTGGATAAAGAAGGCAGCGATTTGGCACCGTTCTTTAACCAGCAAGGTTACACCCTTTTCGTCATGACCTATCGCATGCCCGGCGAGGGCCATAAAGAAGGCGCAGATGCCCCACTGGCTGATGCACAGCGAGCAATAAGGACACTGAGAGCCAATGCTGAGAAGTGGCACATTAACCCACAGCGCATCGGTATTATGGGGTTCTCTGCTGGTGGTCATGTTGCCGCTAGCCTCGGAACCCGATTCGCACAATCCGTTTATCCTGCGATGGATGCCATCGATAGCGTAAGCGCACGTCCTGACTTCATGGTGCTGATGTATCCCGTGATTTCTATGCAAGCCGATATTGCGCACGCCGGTTCACGCAAACAATTAATCGGTGAACAGCCAACGGAAGCGCAGGTGGCTCGTTATTCTCCAGAGAAACAGGTTACGGCTCAAACGCCCCCTACGTTTCTGGTACATGCCGTTGACGATCCGTCAGTCTCTGTTGATAACAGTCTGGTCATGTTCAGTGCACTGAGAGGGGAAAAAATTCCGGTTGAAATGCATCTCTTTGAGAAAGGTAAACACGGCTTCGGCCTACGCGGTACCAAGGGACTTCCCGCAGCAGCATGGCCTCAACTGCTGGACAATTGGCTGCAAGCTTTACCCGTAGAACAGCCCAAAGCCGTACCATGATAGAGATGTAGCGTAATAAATCGTTACGCTGTCACCGCTTCCGCAGACAGAGATAATCTCTTATACTGTATAAAATAACAGTTTTATTTGAGAAGTTTCATGACTGCGGAAGGACACCTGCTTTTTTCTGTTGCCTGCGCGATTCTGGCTAAAAAAGTTGAGTTATCGCCAGCGCTGGCTACCGGAGATTGGTGGCACATTATCCCTGGAGCACTCCTTACCGCGCTGCTACCCGATATCGATCACCCCAAATCCGTTCTTGGACAGCGCCTCAAGTGGCTTTCTACACCTATTGCGCGGCTTTTTGGTCATCGGGGATTTACTCACAGCCTCCTTGCTATCGCTACGGGTATTTTCTTTATTCAGACGCGCCTACCACCGAGTTGGCCGATTCCGACTGATGCCTATCATGCCATGATCGTCGGTTATCTTAGCCATATTCTCGCCGATATGTTGACCCCCTCCGGTGTTCCCCTACTCTGGCCATGCCGCTGGCGTTTCCGCTTACCGATTTTAAACAGCCAAAAAGGTAATCAATTGGAGCGTTTCCTGTGTCTTGCTTGCATCGGTTTTTCACTGTATCAACCGCAAAAAAATTTGGATTGTTGTACCTACGAGCAGTCATTTCGCTTTTTACAGTCAGCCCAAACGTACCTCTTTCAATACGTGAAATAGCCGCGTTACCTACCGTCAGACATATCTCTGTAACATGATGGCAAAAGACCTGTTATCCTGTGCGCGTTTGTTATTTTTTATCGCAAAAAATCACACCGCCTCCGCCATTCTGCACTACTGAGCGGGATCGTGGGCAATGTGTTGCGATTCACTGATAGGGAGCAAAGTCGGATGAATTTTCCGCTACTCATAAATATTCTGCTATTTGTCGTATTACTGCTCGGATTAGGCTATACCAACCGCAATCCATCCTGGAGCCTGGCAAAGAAGGTATTGCTGGGTTTGGTTGTTGGGGTGTTATTTGGTCTGGCACTGCATCTGATTTATGGCGGCGACAACCCGGTAGTTAAGCAGTCCATCTCATGGTTTAACATCGTCGGTAATGGTTATGTACAGCTGCTACAAATGATCGTGATGCCGCTGGTATTTATCTCCATTCTCAATTCCGTTGCCAAACTGCATGATGCCTCATCACTAGGGAAAATCAGCGTTTTGACGCTTTCCACTTTGTTGATCACCACGCTGATTTCTGCGCTGGTCGGCGTTTTTGTCACCAATTTGTTTGGCCTGACGGCAACCGGACTGGTACAGGGTGCGCAAGAAACCGCACGATTAACGGCAATTGAAAGCAACTACGCAGGCAAAGTTGCTGATCTTAACGTTCCTCAGCTTATCCTGTCATTCATCCCTAAAAACCCATTTGCGGAACTGACTGGCGCTAACCCAACATCGATCATCAGCGTCGTCGTTTTCGCGGCTTTCCTTGGCGTTGCCGCGTTACAACTGTTAAAAGATGATGCAGTGAAAGGCGAACGTGTATTAACCGCCATCGACACACTGCAATCCTGGGTAATGAAGCTTGTTCGTCTGGTGATGAAGTTAACCCCTTACGGCGTCATGGCGCTCATGACCAAAATGGTTGCTAGCTCCAACCTGCAAGACATCCTCAAACTGGGTAGCTTCGTTGTTGCGTCCTATCTGGGGTTGGCAATAATGTTCGGCGTCCATGCGCTGATTTTGTCTTTTACCGGTATCAATCCGGCGCGTTTTTATCGCAAAGTCTGGCCGGTACTGACATTCGCGTTTACCAGTCGCTCCAGTGCGGCAACCATTCCACTTAGCATCGAAGCACAAACGCGCCGCATCGGTGTGCCGCAATCTATCGCCAGCTTCGCGGCGTCTTTTGGTACGACAATCGGTCAAAACGGCTGTGCCGGTCTTTATCCAGCGATGCTGGCCGTGATGGTCGCACCAACGGTCGGAATTAACCCGCTCGATCCCGTCTGGATCGCGACGCTGGTCGGTATCGTCACAATCAGTTCCGCTGGCGTAGCTGGCGTAGGCGGCGGTGCCACCTTTGCCGCGTTAATCGTTTTGCCCGCGATGGGGCTACCAGTAACGCTCGTGGCTTTGCTAATCTCCATTGAACCGCTTATCGATATGGGTCGTACCGCACTCAACGTTAGCGGCTCGATGACAGCAGGAACCGTCACCAGCCAACTGATGAAGCAGACGGATAAAACGGTTTTCAACGCGCAGGATGATGCGGAATTGACACATCGCTAAGCCATGTTGCTGCACAAAAGAAAACGCCGACGGCTCATGCTGTCGGCGTTTTTTTATGACGGACATCCTTGTCCGTCACCCTACGGGCCGTTGCTGCGCAACGTTGAAAAACGTTCCCTACGTTTTTTTATGACGGCATCCTTGTCCGTCACCCTGCGGGCCGTTGCTGCGCAACGTTGAAAAACGTTCCCTACGTTTTTTTATGACGATATCGTGCAATCAGGTTACTTAGCGCTGTGGGTTTGTGTCATAAGCCTGACAGGTTTGGAAACCTTTGTTGAGGACATGCCCCGTATCGTTGTAGCTCACAAAATAGTTCTGCGCAGTCCCATCACGGTTTTTCAGCAGATAATCACTACAGGTTCCCTTGGCATTTACCAGCCGTTTCTCCATTCCGCTGCCTGCAAGTTGGTGGACCTGCTGCTTCGTCATTCCCACCTTCACATCTTTCACCACGGGCTCATTAACATAGCTTTCTGCTTTGTTATAAGCCGAACATCCCGCCAGCATGACAGCACCCGCTGCCGCAATACACATCAGTAATCTGTTATTCTTCATCTCATCACCTCATTATTAATGGGTCCCCCTAAGGCTAGTCGGCGGCGACCACTTTTTCAAATCATAACGTGGATATGTAACATATTGGCCGATAGTCAAAAACGGTGTATCTATAGGGAAAATGACTACCTGACAGCTTGCTCTTTTTCTTCACGTCGATTCGTTTTACACTCAAGTAATCGTAATAATTCTTTTTCAGTATCAATAAGTTCAGGAGGGAGATGGCATGTCATTACAAAACGACATTATCGCTGCGCTGGGAGTGAAAAGTCGCATCGATCCAGCACAGGAAATCCGTGTTAGCGTTGATTTTTTAAAGAATTATCTGAATGCTCACCCGTTTGTTACGTCGTTAGTGTTGGGCATCAGCGGCGGTCAGGATTCTACCTTGACAGGCAAACTCTGCCAGACGGCTATCACGGAATTGCGCAATGAAACGGGAAATTCTCGCTATCAATTCATCGCGGTCCGACTACCTTACGGCGTACAGGCTGATGAAGCTGACTGTCAGGATGCCATCGCCTTTATCCAACCCGATCGCGTACTCACCGTAAATATCAAGCCTGCAATCGAAGCCAGTGAAGCCACATTACGCGCCATTGGCGTAGCGCTTTCTGATTTTGTCAAAGGTAATGAAAAAGCCAGAGAACGCATGAAAGCACAGTACAGCATCGCAGGCATGAATGCAGGTCTTGTCGTTGGCACCGATCATGCAGCAGAAGCAGTAACGGGCTTTTTCACCAAATACGGAGATGGGGGTACCGATATCAACCCTATTTTCCGGCTGAATAAGCGTCAGGGTAAAGCGCTGTTGCGCGAACTGGGCTGCCCTTCTCATCTTTATACAAAAGCCCCAACGGCCGATTTGGAAGAAGATCGTCCTTCCCTTCCCGATGAAGTCGCACTGGGCGTGACCTATGAAAAGATCGACGATTATCTGGAAGGTAAGCAGATCGACGCTAAAGATGCGGCTACGATCGAGAACTGGTATCGGAAAACAGAGCACAAGCGTCGTCCACCTATTACCGTGTTTGATGACTTTTGGCAGTAAACCATCACTATAAACACCACCGGGCGCTAACAATAACGTCCGGTTCGAACTTGATTCCTTCTGTACGCACTTTACGACACCGTCACGCATTCAAGTGGCAGGACAAAATATTAGCGTTTTGAATAACGTGAAGCGTTGGTTCATCAGGCCACAGCCATGGAAAGACCAGGCAATGCAACCAACGTACAGGCAATTTGAAGGATGGCAGGGATAAACATGACACCACAGCGCGCCACGCTCACAGGCTTACTCGCCATCATTCTATGGAGTACATCCGTTGGGCTTATCCGTAGCCTGACAGAGGCGCTCGGCCCGATTGGGGGAGCGGCAATGATTTACTCCACCAGCACGCTATGCTTACTGGCGTTTTATGGTCTTCCACGCATTAACGCGCTACCCAGAATCTATTTGTTCGCGGGCGGTGCGCTATTTGTCTGCTATGAAATATTTCTGTCTCTGTCTATCGGATTAGCCGATAGCCGCATGCAAGCGATGGAAATCGGGATGATTAACTATCTGTGGCCCAGTCTGACCATCCTTTTTTCTCTTTTTATCAATCAGCAGAAAAGCCGTTTTCTGCTCTGGCCAGGCCTCGCACTCGCGCTGGGTGGTATCGTCTGGATTATGAAAGGAGAAAGTGACTGGACACCCGAGCTCCTGTGGAACAACATTCTTGCTAACCCACTGGCCTACAGTTTGGCATTTTCTGCGGCTTTGACCTGGGCGCTATACTGCAATATCACCAAGCGTTACGGGCAGGGAAAAAGCGGTGTATCGTTGTTCTTCTTCATCGCTTCGCTCGTGCTATGGATTCAGTATGCCTTCAGTGCCGAAGGGCCGATTTCATTAACGTTGCCGAGTTCGCTGGAATTGCTCTTTATGGGGGCCTCAGCCGCGTTGGCTTATTCAGCATGGAATGCCGGTATTCAATACGGCAATCTGACGCTGCTGGCAACCGCCTCTTACTTCACGCCCGTGCTTTCGACATTGCTGGCGGCGATCTGGCTCAATATCACGCCCGCCATTTCGTTTTGGCAAGGCGTCGCAATGGTCACAGCAGGCTCATTACTCTGCTGGTATGCGACACGGTCACCCTCGAGCTAATTCGTTTCCGGTTAGACTTTCTGGCCAATAAAAACCTTAATCTGCTCGCGGTCACATTATTCTCACTAACCTGTTATAGTCACCTTCACATTTCGTTACCTAAAAAAGTCCACATGTTAAGCCGTTTCTTTTCGTACTATTCTCCCTATAAAGGGTTATTCGTCCTCGATTTTGGCTGTGCCATTATCGCAGGCCTGCTTGAATTAGGGTTTCCGATGGCGATTAAAGCGTTCATCGACAAACTGTTACCGGCGCAGGATTGGTCACTGATCCTGTTAGCGTCGGTGGCGCTATTGGCAGTCTATCTGCTGAATACCGCGCTGATGGCCATCGTCAACTATTGGGGACATGCCCTGGGCGTGGGGATTGAAACCGACATGCGCCGGCAGGCATTTGAGCACCTGCAAAATTTGCCGTTCCGTTACTACGATAATATGAAGACCGGGCATATCATCACGCACGTCACCAAAGATCTGGAAGAAGTGGGTGAAATCGCCCACCACGGCCCGGAAGACTTGTTCCTCGCTATTATGACGTTTATTGGCGCATTTATTCTGATGGCGACGGTTCACCTGAATCTGGCGCTGCTAACGATTGTTATCGTGCCTTTCATGGGATATCTCGTCAGCCGCTATGGCGCACGAATGACGGAAACCTGGCGTCAGCTCTTTGGTCAAGTGGGCAACTTCAACGCCCGCATTGAAGAGAGCGTGGGCGGTATCCGTGTCGTTAAAGCTTTCGCTAATGAAGCCCATGAGAAGAAACTGTTCTCTAACGACAACGAAAACTATCGCCGTACCAAATTGCAGGCCTACCGCATCATGACCGCCAGCATGACGCTCAGTTACCTCAGCACGCGCCTGATACAGCTTATCGTGATGCTGGCAGGTATCTGGTATGTCATTCAGGGAGAGCTCACCTACGGCGGTTTTATCGGTTTTCTGCTGCTGATTGAGGTTTTCTTCCGCCCTGTTGCCAAAATTACCTCTGTGCTGGAGAGTTATCCCAAGGGCATTGCGGGATTCAAGCGCTTTACTCAACTGATCGATACGGTTCCCGAGATTGCCGATGCCCCTGATGCGCATGATGCAGGGCCTCTGAAAGGTAATATCGAGTTTAAACAGGTAGGCTTTGGTTATTCCGCCGAACGCCCAATTCTGCGCAATATCAACCTGTCAATTCGCGCGGGAGAAACCGTAGCGTTTGTTGGCCCGTCCGGTGCAGGTAAAACCACTCTTTGCTCTCTATTGCCCCGCTTCTACGATTTAACTAGCGGAGCCATCACTATTGACGGCATGGACATCCGCCAGATGACGCAGGCGTCACTGCGCAGCCAAATTGGCATCGTACAGCAGGATGTTTTCCTATTCGGCGGCACCATTCGAGAAAACATCGCCTACGGCAAACTTGGTGCCAGCGATGACGAAATCATGGAAGCTGCACGACGGGCCAGATTAGATGAACTGATCGAAAATCTGCCTGAAGGGCTGGATACCGTAGTCGGCGAACGCGGTGTTAAGCTGTCGGGTGGGCAAAAGCAGCGTTTGTCCATCGCGCGGATCTTCCTGAAAAATCCGCCGATCCTGATTCTTGACGAAGCGACATCCGCGCTAGATACGGCGACGGAGCAGGCGATACAGCAATCGCTTAGCGAACTATCCGCAGGACGCACCACGTTGGTTATCGCGCATCGACTGGCAACCATACAGAACGCGGGGCGCATTGTGGTAGTGGATAATGGCAGCATCATTGAGCAAGGCAGTCATCAAGCGTTGCTGGAACAAAGTGGCATTTATGCGACGTTGCATCAGGCACAATTCGGTCAGGCCTGATACCTTCTTTTCTTCGGCGAGGGTTCTCCTCGCCTTTTTCTCTCCGCCTTTTGCACGTTCATGTGACGTAAGAGGTTTCCCTTGCCATAAATTGCATTTAAAATACATCTATTATGATTTCATCAGGACATGACGCACATGGCGAGAAAACCCCTGGGAAAATACCGACAGCGGGAGATTCGTACCGTCGGGTTGATGATCGAACTGTATGAAAAGCGCCACCCAGAAACCAACGACAGCACACAGTATAAAGACCTATTTAGCTACGCCATCAAACGTCTGGAGCGCTGTCATTTTGGTGAAGAGAAGCCCGCGTGTAAGCATTGCCCTATCCACTGCTATCAGCCAGCCAGGCGTGAAGCAATTAAAGCAATTATGCGCTGGTCTGGGCCACGGATGCTGCTACGTCACCCTATTTTGGCAATACGCCACTTAATTGACGATTATCGCCCCGTGCCGGACTATCCACGACCAAAAAGTGTAACATCGGAAAATATTAAAAAATCGTCTAAATAACCTATTTTTCCGCATTAACTCAGCAACAGAGAGTACCATTATTATTCATGAGCATGATTGAATCGGCCACACCAGCAGACTTTCCCACATTAACCGCACTCTGGGAGTCATCCGTTCGCGCCACACATACTTTTCTCGGTGAGGAGGACATCCATTTTTTTCGTCCACGTATTCTGAACGATTATCTACCCGCATTGAATGTGTTGGTTATAAGAGCACATAAAAGTGAAATAAAGGGCTTTATTGGCCTGTCAGATGACACCATCGAGATGCTATTTGTAGCACCCCACTGGAGCGGTAACGGCATTGGCAGTGAACTGGTCACATTCGTGCTCACACACTTTCCGATAACAAAAGTTGATGTTAATGAGCAAAATGGAAGAGCCAGAAAATTTTACGAAACAATGGGATTTATCGTAAAGCACCGTTCGGAGCAAGATTCGTATGGCAAGCCTTTTCCCATTCTTCACATGGAACACCTAACTTCCTCATAGAAAGCGTGTTATCAGTCAAGGCTCAAAGAGGAAAAGGCCGCTTGCGCGGCCTTTTTGAGTGACACAATTACTCTTTGGGAGAGGCGTTCTCTACCCTGCTTTTCAGCTTTTGCCCCGGACGGAACGTGACCACACGGCGCGCCGTAATCGGAATATCTTCGCCAGTTTTTGGGTTACGTCCAGGACGTTGGTTCTTGTCTCGCAAATCAAAATTGCCAAAACCTGACAACTTGACCTGCTCGCCATTTTCCAAAGCGCGACGAACTTCTTCAAAAAATAGCTCGACTAGGTCTTTGGCATCCCGTTTGCTCAGCCCGAGCTTCTCAAACAGGTATTCTGACATTTCAGCTTTAGTAAGCGCCATAGGTTCAATCCCTCAAGGATGCTTGGAATCGCTGTTTTAATGCTGCTACGCACTCAGCAACGGTAGCGGCAATTTCCTCTTCTGCCAGTGTACGCGTGGTATCTTGCAGTGTCAGGCTGATAGCCAGACTCTTATAACCTTCCGCTACGCCCTTCCCTCGGTACACGTCGAATAAGTTTACGCCAACTAACTGATTTGCGCCAACTTTCTTACACTCGGCCAAAATATCACCCGCAGGGACATTTTCAGCGACCACAACGGCAATATCACGACGGTTCGCAGGGAAGCGGGAAATCTCGTTCGCATCAGGCAATACGCGGTCTGCAACCTTATCCCACAACAATTCGAACACCACGGTGCGCCCGTTAAGATCCAACTTGCGCTCCAGCTCTGGGTGAATAACGCCAATAAATCCAATGCGTTCTCCGCACAGATAAATAGCAGCACTTTGTCCTGGATGCAATGCCGGATTATTTTCGGCTTTGAATTCAATCTCAGACAATTTGCCCGTCAATGCCAGTACCGCTTCCAAATCGCCTTTTAAATCATAGAAGTCAACGGCCTGACGCGCCAGATCCCAATGTTCTTCATAACGCGTGCCCGTAATCACACCTGCCAGCATCAGATCTTGGCGAATGCCCAGGTCAGCACTGGTGTCCGGTACAAAACGCAGACCGCTTTCAAACAGGCGCAGGCGGCTTTGTTGACGGTTTTGGTTATACACAGCGGCGCTTAATAAGCCACTCCACAGTGATAAACGCATCACCGACATCTCTGCTGAAATCGGGCTCGGCAGACTCAGAGAAGCTTCTTCAGGGTGGATTAACCCCTGAATTTTCGGGTCAACAAAACTGTAAGTAATTGCTTCCTGATAGCCGTGATCGACTAATAGTGCCTTAACGCGCTTCAATGACAATGACGCTTCACGATGCGCGGTCATGATCAACGGAGCCTGAGTAGGAATATTCGGAATGTTGTTGTAGCCGTAAATACGCGCGACTTCTTCAACCAGATCTTCTTCGATTTCCATGTCAAAGCGCCAGCTCGGTGCAGTCGCCTGCCAGCCGGTGTCAGTTCTCACCACGTTACAGCCTAAACGTTGCAGGATATCGCTCACCTGCTCATCGGCAATCACATGGCCAATCAGACGATTCAGCTTTTCACGACGCAACGTAATCGTTGCACGCGTTGGCAAATCAGCGTCGCTGGTGACATCAACGACCGGGCCGGCTTCGCCACCACAAATCTCAATCAGCAAACGAGTGGCACGTTCAATAGCTTTGTGTTGCAACGCCGGATCAACACCACGTTCGTAACGGTGAGAGGCATCAGTGTGCAAGCCGTGGCGACGTGCGCGTCCAGTAATCGACAGCGGGTTAAAATAGGCACATTCCAGCAGAACGTTTTGCGTTTCTTCATTGACGCCAGAATGCTCGCCGCCAAAGATACCGCCCATTGCCAATGCATTCTGCTGGTCGGCAATAACCAGCGTATCGGCGTTCAGCTTCGCTTCGTTACCATCCAGCAGCGTCAGCGTTTCGCCCTCTTTCGCCATACGCACAATAATGCCGCCGTTGAGACGGTCAAGATCGAATGCATGCATCGGCTGGCCGAGTTCCAGCAGAACGTAGTTGGTCACGTCAACCACGGGATCGATAGAACGAATACCGCAACGACGCAGTTTTTCACGCATCCACAACGGCGTTGCCGCCTTAACGTTGATGCCTTTCACTACACGGCCTAAATAGCGTGGACATGCCTGTGGCGCATCAACCTGAATTGGGAAGGTATCCTGAATTGTCGCGGCAACGGGCTCAACAGCCGGTTCATTCAACGCCATTTGATTCAATACCGCCACATCACGCGCCACACCGATGATACCTAAGCAATCAGCACGGTTTGGTGTCACGCTGATTTCAATCGCGTTGTCATCTAACTTCAGGTAGTCACGAATATCCGTGCCAATCAGCGCATCTGCTGGCAACTCGATGATGCCATCGTGATCGTCGGAAATACCCAATTCGGAAAATGAGCACAGCATACCTTCAGACGGCTCGCCACGCAGTTTGGCAGCTTTGATTTTGAAGTCGCCTGGCAACACGGCACCTACCGTCGCTACCGCCACTTTCAGACCCTGACGGCAGTTCGGTGCGCCGCAAACGATGTCCAGCAGGCGATCGCCACCAACATTGACTTTTGTCACACGCAGTTTATCTGCATTCGGGTGCTGCCCACATTCAACCACTTCACCGACAAACACTCCGTCGAATGCGCCAGCAACAGGCTCAACGCCATCCACTTCCAGCCCAGCCATCGTGATTTGTTCGGATAACGTTTCACTGTCAACCGCCGGGTTTACCCACTCGCGTAACCAGAGTTCACTGAATTTCATGATGTATACCCGCCTTACTTAAACTGTTTGAGGAAACGCAGATCATTTTCGAAGAATGCACGCAAATCGGTCACACCATAGCGCAGCATCGTCAGACGCTCCATGCCCATACCAAATGCGAAACCGGAATAAACTTCGGGATCGATACCGACATTACGCAGGACGTTAGGGTGCACCATGCCGCAACCCAGTACTTCCAACCATTTACCGTTCTTACCCATGACATCCACTTCTGCGGACGGCTCGGTAAACGGGAAATAAGACGGACGGAAGCGAACCTGCAAATCTTCCTCAAAGAAATTACGCAGGAAATCATGCAGCGTACCTTTCAGATTGGTGAAGCTGATGTCTTTATCGACAATCAGCCCTTCCATCTGATGGAACATTGGCGTGTGGGTCTGATCGTAATCGTTACGATAAACACGGCCCGGCGCAATGATACGAATAGGCGGTTGCTGTTTTTCCATGGTACGGATCTGAACGCCTGAAGTCTGTGTACGCAGCAGACGCGTAGCATCGAACCAGAACGTATCGTGGTCAGCACGTGCGGGGTGATGCCCTGGAATATTTAACGCATCAAAGTTGTGGTAGTCGTCTTCGATTTCTGGCCCGGTGACCACCGAAAAACCCAGCTCGCCAAAAAAGGTTTCGATGCGATCGATAGTGCGCGTCACTGGGTGCAAACCACCATTCTCAATGGTGCGGCCCGGCAGGGACACATCGATGGTTTCTTGCGCCAGACGCGCATTCAATTCAGCAGATTCCAACATTTGCTTACGGGCATTCAGCGCGTCCTGAACGTCTTGCTTAGCCTGGTTAATGACAGCACCAGCAGCAGGGCGTTCTTCAGCCGGCAACTCGCGCAGCGAGGTCATCTGAAGGGTTAAGTGACCTTTTTTACCCAGATATTCGACACGCACATTTTCCAGTGCGGCAACATCCTGGGCCTCTTCTATAGCTGTTCTGGCTTTGGCAACCAGTTCTGCGAGATGTGGCATTGTGTTCCTCTTTTTCTGCCTATGCGGCCAACTGTCATGATTGAAGAATGTCGTTTTACTAAAAACGATAGTAAAAACCGATAATTATAAATAAAAAAGCCTCCCTTAGGGAGGCTTAAGCGCTACTTTTCGTTTCTTTTCTTACGCGCAAAGCCCCCTGAGTTCAGGCGCTAAAGTAAAAAAAGAAACGGAAAATAGCAGCGTTCATACTTGCTTTACCTTGTTTTGAGAACCACAAAAACGTGTAAATAACCAACGGCATTGTAAACACCGAAAACTATAGCGTTTGACGAAAAGAGGGAGCCAAAGCTCCCTCTCTCAACTGACTTACGCCAGTGCCGCTTTCGCTTTTTCGACCAGCGCGCTGAACGCTAACTTATCGAATACTGCGATATCGGCCAGAATCTTACGGTCAATTTCAACAGAGGCTTTTTTCAGGCCGTTGATGAATTTGCTGTAAGACAAACCGTTTTGACGAGCTGCCGCATTGATACGTGCAATCCACAGCTGACGGAATTGACGTTTACGTTGACGACGGTCGCGGTAAGCGTACTGACCAGCTTTGATTACTGCCTGGAAGGCAACACGATAAACACGCGAACGGGCACCGTAGTAACCTTTCGCTTGTTTCAATATTTTCTTGTGACGTGCACGGGCAACTACACCACGTTTTACGCGAGCCATATGCTCTCTCCTAAAGTCTTATTCTGAATTAAAAAAAGGTTACTTATGCGTACGGCAGACATGCGATAACAAGACCCAGATCCCCTTTGGAGACCAGACCTTTTGGACGCAGGTGACGTTTACGCTTAGTTGACTTTTTGGTCAGAATATGACGCAGGTTAGCATGCTTACGCTTAAAACCACCGCTAGCGGTTTTTTTAAAGCGTTTAGCGGCGCCACGTACTGTTTTAATCTTTGGCATTTTTATTTCCACTTCGCATTGTTAATAAAACGAATCAGATAAGGCGAACAAAACCGCACAGATTTACTGCTTAACGCAAAATAAAAGCAGTGCGGTTCCGCTACTTGAATGCCTTACTGTTTCTTCTTCGGTGCTAACACCATGATCATCTGACGGCCTTCGATCTTCGATGGGAAGGATTCGACAACTGCCAGTTCACTCAGATCGTCACGAACGCGGTTAAGCACTTCGATACCAATCTGTTGGTGTGCCATTTCACGACCGCGGAAACGCAGTGTGATTTTAGCTTTGTCACCATCTTCCAGAAAGCGAACCAGGTTGCGTAGTTTGACCTGATAGTCGCCATCATCGGTACCAGGTCGGAATTTGATTTCCTTGACCTGAATAACTTTTTGTTTTTTCTTCTGTTCCTTTGTAGCCTTACTCTTCTCATAAAGGAACTTGCCGTAATCCATAATTCGGCAAACCGGCGGCTCGGCGTTCGGACTGATTTCAACTAAATCAACACCTGCTTCTTCGGCTTTTTCTAATGCTTCATTTAGACTTACGATGCCAAGCTGTTCGCCTTCGACGCCAGTTAGGCGTACCTCATGTGCGCGAATCTCTCTGTTGATGCGATTAGGACGCGCCGGTTGAACTCGTTTTCCGCCTTTAATACCTATACCTCCAATTGATGAAGACTACGGCTGCGAATCTCTTGCAGCAGCTTGCTGATAACTTCACTGACATCCAGGCTCCCCAGGTCTTTACCACGACGAGTACGGACAGCAACTTTTCCTGCCTCGACCTCTTTGTCGCCACAAACCAGCATATAGGGAACGCGTCGTAAAGTGTGTTCGCGGATTTTAAAGCCTATCTTCTCATTTCTCAAGTCTGCTTTCACACGAATGCCCGCTTCTTGCAATTTTTGGGTCAATTCGTTGACATAATCAGACTGACTGTCGGTGATATTCATAATCACCACTTGAACCGGCGCTAGCCAGGTTGGGAAGAAACCAGCGAATTCTTCGGTCAGAATACCGATAAAACGCTCCATTGAACCCAAAATAGCCCGGTGAATCATAACCGGCACCTGACGCTCATTACTTTCGCCAACGTAAGAGGCGTTCAAACGACCCGGCAATGAAAAGTCGAGCTGCACCGTACCACACTGCCACGCGCGATCCAAACAGTCATGCAAGGTAAATTCAATTTTTGGGCCATAGAACGCCCCTTCACCCGGCTGATAAGCGAATTCAATGTTATTTTCAGTCAACGCCGCCGCCAAATCGGCTTCAGCACGATCCCACATCTCATCGCTACCAATGCGTTTTTCAGGACGCGTAGACAGTTTCACCACGATTTTTTCAAAACCGAAGGTGCTGTACATGTCATACACCATCTTGATGCAGCTGTTCACTTCATCACGAACCTGCTCTTCCGTACAGAAGATGTGCGCATCGTCCTGAGTGAAGCCGCGCACGCGCATTAGGCCATGCAGAGAACCTGACGGTTCATTACGGTGACAGCTACCGAACTCAGCCATACGCAGCGGCAGATCGCGATAAGATTTCAATCCCTGATTGAAAATCTGTACATGGCCCGGGCAGTTCATCGGCTTGATGCAGTATTCACGATTCTCTGATGACGTCGTGAACATCGCTTCTTTGTAGTTTTCCCAGTGGCCGGTTTTTTCCCACATCACGCGATCCATCATGAATGGACCTTTCACTTCCTGATACTGGTACGACTTCAGTTTCATGCGTACAAACGCTTCCAACTCGCGGAAGATCGTCCAGCCGTCGTTGTGCCAGAACACCATACCTGGCGCTTCTTCCTGCATGTGATACAGGTCAAGTTGTTTACCGATTTTGCGGTGGTCGCGCTTAGACGCTTCTTCAAGACGTTGCAGGTAAGAAGCCAACTGCTTTTTATCCGCCCATGCGGTGCCGTAGATGCGTTGCAGCATTTTATTTTTGCTGTCGCCACGCCAGTAAGCACCAGAGGTTTTCTGCAATTTGAAATGATGACAGAAACGCATATTCGGTACGTGCGGGCCACGGCACATATCGACGTATTCTTCATGGTGATACAGACCTGGACGATCGTCGTGGCTGATGTTCTCATCCAGAATCGCAATTTTGTAGGTCTCACCGCGCGCAGCGAACGCGTCGCGTGCTTCCTGCCAACTGACTTTTTTCTTGATTACGTCATAGTCAGTGTCAGCGAGCTCATGCATACGCTTTTCGAGCAGCTCAATGTCTTCCTGAGTCAGAGTACGGTCGATGTCAACGTCATAGTAAAAACCGTTATCAATAACCGGACCAATCGCCATTTTGGTATCTGGCCACAGTTGCTTGATCGCATGGCCCAACAAGTGCGCACAGGAGTGACGAATAATCTCCAGACCGGCTTCATCTTTGGCGGTAATAATGGCTAACTGTGCATCGGTATCGATCTTATCGCTGGCGTCAACCAGCTCGCCATTAACACGTCCGGCGATACAGGCTTTTGCAAGACCGGGACCAATATCAAGTGCAACATCGAGGGGAGAAACGGCGTGGTCGTAATGACGCTGACTTCCATCAGGAAGGGTGATAACTGGCATTATAATTCCCTTATTTACAGTGGTGAGCCACACGAAAGCTCACATGCAAAAAATCGCATATCAATTGAAAATCAAAAGTGTTACCCATGCTATTTCTCTGTACTCTGTGAAATATATACACATGATGCGAACACTACAGGCGCGCAGTAGCGTGACATGGATAACGTCGGCGACAATAATACACCTTATAAGTGGTGTGTTAAAGCCGGATGGGTAGCCTGCGCATCGTTACCGCGCGATGAACAGGCCACGGGAGTGTTTACTGTGTTTGTGTCGATTTGAGCATCGCGTTATTTCTGCGGGAAAATCGGAAACCAAGCCAAATAACAGCAATCCAGAACGGAATTAAAATGACCGAAATGCGAATTCCCGGCGACAGCAGCATAATCACTAAAATCCCTGCCAAAAATGCCAGACACAGGTAGTTACCCCACGGATACCAGAAGGCTTTAAACGCAGGAACAACCCCCTTCGCGATCATCGCCTGACGAAAACGCAGGTGCGCAAAGCAGATCATGATCCAGTTAATCACCAGCGTCGACACCACCAACGCCATCAGCAGCTCAAAGGCTTTACCCGGCATCAGGTAGTTAATCGCTACGCCAAGTGAGGTCGCCAACGCCGACAGCGCGATAGAACGAACGGGCACACCGCGCGCGTTAACCTTAGCCAAAGACTTCGGCGCATTTCCTTGTTTTGCCAAACCGTACAGCATCCGGCTATTACAGTATACGCCGCTGTTGTAAACCGATAATGCTGCCGTCAGCACCACGACGTTGAGCACGTTCGCCACCATGTTGCTGTTAAGCGCATGGAAAATCAGGACAAACGGACTACCGCCGCCGACCACATTCCCCCACGGGTAGAGTGATAACAAAATAGACAGCGCGCCGATATAGAAAATCAGGATGCGGTACACCACCTGATTAGTCGCCTGAGGGATAGAACGTTTCGGATCGGCCGCTTCTGCGGCTGTGATCCCCACCAACTCCAGGCCACCGAATGAAAACATGATCACTGCCATCGCCATGATCAAGCCGCTTGCGCCATTCGGCATGAATCCGCCATGAATCCATAAATTACGAACCGTCGCCGTTTCGCCACCATTACCACTCAGCAACAGCCAACTGCCAAAGACAATCATTCCGACGATGGCAAGTACTTTGATAATGGCGAACCAAAATTCTGTTTCCCCAAACATCCGCACATTAACGAGATTGATCAGGTTGATCAGCACAAAGAAGATCGCCGCAGACAACCAGGTTGGCGTCTCCGGCCACCAGTATTGGATATAAATCCCCACGGCGGTCAACTCCGCCATCCCTACCAGAATAAACATCGCCCAGTAGTTCCAACCTGCGAGGAAACCCGCAAAATCACCCCAGTATTTAAAGGCAAAATGGCTGAATGAACCCGCTACTGGTTCTTCTACTACCATCTCACCCAGTTGCCGCATAATCAGAAACGCGATCATGCCGGCTATCGCATAGCCCAATAAGACGGACGGGCCAGCCATTTGAATAGTCTGCGATATCCCTAAAAACAGCCCAGTACCAATAGCACCACCCAGTGCTATCAACTGAATATGCCGATTTTTTAGCCCCCGTTTTAAAACCAGTTCCTGTTGATCGTTTGCTATGTTGTTCTGAGCATTTGCCATGTTGTTTTTATGCTTCCTGTAAAGCCTTCTTCATTTTTATAACAATGCCTGCTTACGCCCCCCGAATGAAAGCGGAGGCAAACAGGCAAAAGAAGTGTATTTAAGCGCTACACAGTGATTGGGCTATTAACGTTCAGGAATGACATTTTTGAACGTTAACTCCACATCATCACGACCGAGCTCGGCGACAAGCGCTTCAGGCTCGCTTTTCTCTACATTCTGGGGTAACAATTTTTTCAATAACGCTAGCTGCTGACGTTGCTGCTCTACGATCTCTTGCAGCAATTTCACCTGCTCATTCGCTCTGACGCTCGCCCGATTGACAAAAAACCAAACCAGTGCGGCCAGTAGCACAACCAGCAAGACAAAAACCACTTCTAATATGTTCACAACGACTCCACTTATCGCTACTTAGACAGACATCTACGGGCTATCTTAACACCAGGGCGTAACCAAATTCGATACCCGACGCCGTCCGTTATCCACAGCATGCTGATGCACATCGCTATCGTATTGGTGCAAAAAATAAAAAAACGTGGGAACGTTTTTCAACGTTGCTCACGACGGCCCGCCATAAAAAAAAGCCTGTCGACAAGGACAGGCTTAGCAAACGATAAGGAATATCAGAAAGGGTAATCGTGGTAGCCCATCTGTTCTGAGATATTTCTGGCTGCGGTGTGCAGCGTGGCCACATATTCGTGTTTATTCTCTTCTGAAAAACGAATTGTTGGGAAAGAAATACTGAGGCCAGCAATCACAACACCGAAGCGATCGAATACCGGAACAGCGATGCAACGCAGCCCTTCTTCCTGTTCTTCGTTATCTTCGCCGTAGCCTTGCTCGCGCACAACATCCAATTGGTTAAGAAGATCTTCAGCAGAACACAACGTATGTGGTGTGCTGCGAGTGAATTCTACCGTCGAGAGAACTTCTTCCACTTCACCACGATCGCGCCACGCCAACAGCACTTTACCAATTGCGGTACTGTGCAATGGATTACGGCGACCGATGCGCGAATACATGCGCAGGTTATACATAGAATCAATCTTGTGGATATAAACGATGCCGTCTTCATCTAACGCGCCAAGGTGGATCGTTTCTCGCGTCAGCGCAGACAACTCGCGCATCTGTATATCCGCACTGCGGATTAAATCTACGTTCTGCAATGCTTTCGCACCAAGTTCAAACAACTTGAGCGTCAGCGAATATTTCTCCGATTCACCTTCCTGCGCAACATAGCCCAGGGATTTCATCGTCTGCAAGAAGCGGTAAACGGTACTCTTGGACATCATGACGCGCTGAGAAAGCTCGGTAATACCAATTTCTCTCTCTTCACCTAATGCCTGCAAAATACCAAAAACCTTTAAAACGGACGACACGGAATCGGGTTGTTTATCTAAATCTGCAATAGCCATTTTTGTGGTTACCCTACTCAGGTTTTTTTTGTTTTAAAAAAAATAGAACAATGGTTTTAGTATAAAGGGAACGCTTTGATTATGGCAATGGAGCAATAACGATAATCAAGTTAAGATTGAGAAATAACCGCGTCAGAGACTTAATAAAATAATATGTAAGTAAATATTTTAAAATAATCCGCGCCATAAAATGTGACGCGGACTTATTAGTATTATTAGTTCCAGACGGAATCAGGAACCTTCGCCAGATACAGCGCAGGTTTTCCATCTACGTCAGAAGTAAACAGGACTTGTTTATTATCCGGCGTGAAAGAAGGATGTGGGTGGGTGACCTGACGGTCGCCTTCCAACACTTCCCAAGATGTATTGTGTTGTGCTATGCGGTGTTCTTTGCCGGTTTTCAGGTTGAAAACATACAGGAACGGATCGTTCTCAATTTTGTAGCCACCATCATCCTGCACGTCGACTGGCGCATCGGAACCATCACCAACCAACAACGTGCCATCATAGTTACTCATCAGGTGAGAACATGGCGGCATGATGCGCAGTTGACGATCTTCTAGCGTAACGGGATCGATGCTGCGGATATAGCGGTTGGTATCGTCTTTAAGGTAAGAGACGTAAATCATCGCAGAACCATCTGGCACCCAGAATTCGTGGGTACAGCTTTCGCCTTCTGCATGCTCTTTCACTTTACGCATGTTGGTACCATCTTCGTTGATGAACCACATACGGGCATCAACCAAATCGTGTGGACCTTCATGGCAGAATGCGACCGTATTGTCATCGCCTGGACGGTAAATTGGGTGACCCAGCCATTGATTTTCCTGAAGGATCGTCTCTGCTTCGCCCGTTACCAAATCGACGCGAATCAGACGGCAGCAAGGATTAGTGAAATAGAATTCCTGGAATTTTTTCCAATCAGTCAGTGGCTTCCAGTCTTCTTTTTTGATCTCAATACCGACCATTTTAGTGCAATCGGAATTGGCAACCCAAGTACCGTAGCCAACCCAGTCATCAGGCACCTGATAAATGGTTTTCTCTTCCAGCGTAGCCAGATCGACGCGCATCAGGTTACGGGTATTTTTAACGTAATACAGCGCATCGTCATTCGGGGACAGGAAACCACCGAAGGTGTTGTCGCCTTTGCCTTCCGTCAACTGCGTGGCATTCTGCTCTTTTAAATCCAGCAGATAGTAGTTCCATGGACCATCAAACGCCGCACCAAACAGCAGTTTGCTGCCATCGTTGAAGAAACATTTCTGGTAGAAATAGTTGCGGTGGCAGATAACATCGGGCGGGGTTAAACGCACAACTTCGGTGCCGGTTGCTGAATCCTGATAGGTATGGAACGTTAGGGGAATCTTGTTACCTTTGGCCATCCGTAAATCCTTAGAACTTATCATGAAGAATCTGACGCCACACGCGCATACTCTCCGATAACCTGATATTCCGCTCGCCCAGCGAGTCGGCCACGCCGACACTGGTTGTTCAAAAATCAGGCCACCAATCTCACGCGAGACGCCTGTTATATCGGCATTATAGAAACAATGTTTCATTTTTCCGTGATCGTGGTTTTATTTTATAAAACATTCTTCCTATTTTCACCACCTGTTTCAGATCTAATGAAAACATTCGGGCAGATAAAGTGCAGGATCGATGAATCAATAAGCGCAGAAATAACAAAGGCCCGAATGGGCCTTTGGGAAGAAAACTACCGTGAATTACTTCAGGTACTCACCGGAGCGCAGCGCCTCGATGCGCTTATCCAACGGCGGGTGTGACATGAAGAGCTCGCTGAAGGATTTCGATTTTCCGTTAATGCAGAAGGCCATCATGCTGCCCTCCTCCTGCGGTTCGTAGCTGGTCTTCAGGCGTTGTAGTGCCGCGATCATTTTTTCACGCCCCACCAGCTTGGCGGAGCCGGCATCTGCATGGAATTCACGATAGCGTGAGAACCACATGGTGATAATGCTGGCAAGAATACCAAATACCAGTTCCAACACGGTAGCAACGGCAAAATAAACCAGCGGATTGCCGTTACTGCTTTCGCCTTCATCACGATTACCGGACAAGAAACCGGAAACGACCTGAGCGATCAGGCGAGAGATAAAGATAACGAAGGTGTTTACTACGCCCTGAACCAGCGTCATCGTTACCATGTCACCATTCGCGATATGACTAATTTCATGCGCGATAACCGCTTCAGCCTCGTCACGACTCATGTTTTGCAGCAAACCCGTGCTCACCGCCACCAGAGAAGCATCACGACGAGCTCCCGTCGCGAACGCATTGATGTCTGGCGCATGGTAAATAGCCACCTGTGGCATCGCGATCCCAGCCTGCTGTGACTGTGAACGCACCGTTTCCACCAACCAGCGTTCGGTTTCGTTACGTGGTTGTTCAATGACCTCACCGCCAACGGAACGCAACGCCATCCATTTAGACATCAGCAGTGAAACAAACGCACCGCCAAAGCCAAACAGCCCAGCCATAATCATTAAGCCCTGGACACTGCTGGACTGAATTCCCGTCAGGCTGAGTACCAGCCCGAAAACCAACATCACCGCCAGGTTGGTGATCAGGAAAAGCGCAATACGCATCATAAAGGTCTGATTTCCTCTCGCAGAAAAATAAAGTTTACAACACCTACATCGTATGGGTTGTCGTGGTATTTTCAAGTATTCTTAACTTTTCAGTTACTAAATCCACATAACTTTACATTTTTCAAGAGGAAAGCGGCATCTTGTCTGCTGGTAGCCCTGATAGATCAGCGTACTAGCGTTGACCGAAAATCGATAAATGCAGCGGCGTGATCGACCTGAATCGCACCGACACCAGCTCGAATGAGTGCCCCCCATACAGCGTCAGGATCGACTAAAGCGCGAGTATCGCTGTAATCTAGCGGATGCGCACAATCCAGTGTGTTTACCCAGATACGTACGCCAAGCCGTTGAAATTCAGCATACGTCTCAACCAATGTATCAATATGATCAAAATTGGCTTCCACCATGGCAACGCCAAAATCGTCAATTTGCCGCAGAATATCGACGGTTTCCCCTCGTTGGAGGTCGATCAACGGCATGTACGGTATCTGGGAGTCCGCCGACGGTGAAACGAGAGGAAAACGGGCAGCAGCAAGATGGATAGGACTTTTCATGATCGCCCCCGCACTGAGACCTTTATCACGAATATCGCGAGCGATGACACCAAATTCCCGCTCATTTTTCACATCCACATTGATAACAATACGCCCACGAGCCTCTTCGAGTACCTCGTACAACAGCGGGATTTTTTCGTTACTTAACGGCCATGCCGAACTGCCATCACTCCCGCGTAGACGCGCCTGGCGAATCTCTGCCAGCGTCATCTTGCCAACCTTCCCCCTCATATTGCTTGTGCGATCGAGTGTATTATCATGAATCACAACAACATGGCTATCAGCCGTTAATTGCGCATCTATCTCCACGATATCAACCCCCAATCGAATGGCTTCGCGCAGCGCCGCCAGCGAATTTTCCGGTGCCGACGCCCAGACACCGCGATGTGCTACCGTCAGAACCGCCGTGTTCTGCGCCGCAATCAATTCCTGCGTTACACCTTTACTTTGCTTTGTCATCAGTCAAAAACTCCACATAAACGGGGAACATCATGAATGACGGGAAACCGACTGCGCAAAATGCTGCAACAGAAGATCGCCACGCGAAACCACATTGTCCAACGCCTGCTGCGGCGTTTCTTGCTCTGCCCAAACTTTCTCCAACTCTTCGTCCATGATGGTACGGATTTGCGGCATATTACCTAGTCGGAATCCACGCGTATAAGGTAAAGGCGGCTTATTGGTGAGCTGTTTCATGGCAACATCGCTGCCGGGGTATCGGGCATAAAACCCTTGCTCACGCGTCAGTTCGTAAGCGGGTTGCGTCACCGGAAGATAGCCCGTCATCTGGTGCCATTCGGCAGCATTTTCCGGCAGCGTCAGGAAATGCAGGAATTCAGCGATCCCTTGATAATGCGATGCGGCTTTCCCTTTCATGGCCCAGAGACTTGCACCGCCGATGAACGTATTCTGCGGCGCCCCTTTAGCGTCTTCGCTGTAAGGCAACATGCCTACACCGTAATGAAATTTTGCATAGTTCTGAATCTTACGTAACCCACCCGATGAGGTCGTCAATATGCCGCAATCGCCGTTATAAAAGCGCGTAGTCCCCTCGTCATTGCGGCCAAAATAGCTGAACTCTTTCTTCTTCATCATCTCCGCAAGCTGGTTGATATGTGCGACCTGCAACGGACCGTTCACCAGCAAATGCGTATCGACACCGTCGAATCCATTGTTTTTTGTCGCGATCGGCAATCCGTTCCACACGCTAAAGGCTTCCAGCAATATCCAACCCTGTTGCCCGGCATTCGTGTAGCCGCATGTCATCCCGCTCTGACGCAGTCGTGCCGCATCGTAGGCCAATTCGTTCCAGGTCCGTGGGGGTTTATCGGGATCGAGTCCTGCTTTGATAAAAGCATCTTTGTTGTAGTAGAGAACGGGGGTTGAACTGTTAAACGGTTGGGAAATCAAATGCCCGGTTTGGCTATCGCTATAAAACAATGCTACCGCAGGCAGAAAGGCTTTTTCATCATTGTCGATACCGACCTGTTTGAACAGGTCATACACCGGAACAATCGCCCCGCTGTGTATCATATTCGGCGTACCGACATCATAAACTTGCAAAATATCCGGTGCATTACCGGTGCGATAAGCGGCAATACCCGCAGCCAGCGTCTGCTCATAGCTACCTTTATAGATAGGTTCAACATGATATGTCGTCTGAGATGCGTTAAACCGATTGACCAGCCGTATCAATTCGGTATTCAGATTGCTGTCCATGCCATGCCAGAATGTCAGTTCAACCGCCGCTCTGGCAGACAGAGGGATAAGCAAAACCATACTTAACAACATCGAAAAAACAGATGTGAACCTAAACCGAATCATCATGTTATTTTCTCCGGCTACGCTTTGTTTTTAAAGAAAGTTATTTTTAAAGAAAATTATTTTTAAGAAAGCCCGCTTCAGGAAAAGGCGTGCCAATAACGACGCTAGAGTTCGCCTGTGACACGTGGATGACGATAAAAGTGGTGAACTGTATCGCGATATTTCAGCAGATGAAGAGAAGGTATTATGTAGCAGGAAAGGGGTAAAGCTTCGCGCTGGACACCATGTGTCATGTCCAGCGCGATATTCCGTCAGTGTGGGATTTTATTAACTTTGCGCATGTGCCATGTCCGCACGCATTGCGTCAGTAACAGGTTGATGCTTAGGTGGTTTAATCCACAAGGTAATCAGCAGCGAGACGACAGACATAATGATAATTGCCATAAATGTCGCCTGAAAGCCCCCAAGTTGGGCGGCGATAAATGAGCCAGACAACGCGCCGATACCGAATCCCTGATAAATCACGCCGTAATTTTTGCTGTGATTTTTCAGGCCAAAGAAGTCGCCGACAATCGCCGGGAATACCGTGATATTGCCACCAAAGCAAAAGGCAATCGCACTGACGCAGATAAAGAACAAAATTGGGCTAAGCGGCAGAAAAGTCATCACTGACACCGCAAGAATAGTTACAAACAGCGTAAAGCTAATGACTCGCATACGTCCGACATTATCGGAAAGTGCACCAAGCACAATACGCCCAACGGTATTAAAAATTGCAATCGCAGAAACTGCATTTGCCGCCGTCGCCATATCCATTCCGGCCATTTGCACGCCGATATCTTTCACAATCCCGATCAAATACAGGCCGCTCATGCACGCCGTGAAAAAGATAATAAACAGCAAATATGATTCTTTGGTTGCCAACATCTCGGCCAGCGAGAAATCACTCGACGATCCCTGAACCGCAGCCTGCTGCACGGGTACCGCAGCAGGCTCTTTCAGCAATGAACTCCCGACCAGAATCATCGCCATAACGATAATTCCCCAGTAGAAAAAGGCGTCTGAGACACCGACTTCCGCAATCAAAAAGCTGTTTACGTATTTGAACAACAGGCTTCCGGTGCCAAATGCACCAACCGAAATACCCGCGATCAGCCCTTTACGGTTAGGGAACCATTTAATCAAATTGGACAGCGTCGTGATGTAAGCCGTGCCGTCTGCAAAGCCGACAACCACCCCCATCAGCAGATAAATCAACGTCAACGACGGACTCACTGCACTTGCCATCAGACCGATACCCAGCGCAATGCCGGCGATCATCGTTAAGCGGCGCAGGCCAATACGCTCCTGAAATTTACCGGCAAACAGTGTTGCGAATGCCAGACAGAAACTGGTGATTGAAAACGTCGTTGCCACAGCGCTCAGCGCCCAGCCAAATTTATCCACCAGCGGCTGGTTGAATAAACTCCAGGTGTAAATCGTGCCGAGTCCCATTTGGGTGATAATCGTACCGAGGACAATGACTCCCCGATTAACAGGTTTAGCATTCATGGGTTTTCCCCTACATCAAAAATTAGTCCGATTCGCTCGGCACGCTAAAAAATATAAGCTGATGTGGAGAAGAGAATATCCATCAAAACACTGTCAGCTTATGGGCTGGGGTCAGTATACAAGCGGGCTGACAGTGGTTGATCGAATGGGGAATGAGATGCCTGAAACGTGGAATGAAATGCCTTTAAAGACGCATCAATGACCTGAACGCCTTTATCTTGCTTCGACTTACCGGAACTTCAAAATCCAGATCGTTCAATCGCAAGATATAGGTATTGTTAAACCACGGTACAATTTCACGGATCTTCGTCAGGTTGACGCAGTAAGAGCGATGGCAACGGAAGAAATAGTCTTCCGGCAAGCGATTACAAAACTCCGTAATATTCATCGGCATGATGAACTCCTCACGGCGGGTATAAACCAGCGTGACCTTTTCCTGCGCGGCAGCATAGTAGATATTATTAATATCCGTGACGATAATCCGTTCGTCTTTCATCAAATTAATCGTTTGCTGGGCACCTCTCGGAGCACCTGCATGCACGCCTGTTTCAGCAGTTGGGGCAATTTGCCGCTGTTGCCAGGTCGCTTCCAATTTACGCAACATCGTGATGATACGAGATTCATGATACGGTTTGAGAATGTAATCGAAAGCCTCGACCTCAAAGGCTTCGACCGCGTGCTCTTTATACGCCGTAATAAAGATGATATAGGGCTTGTGTGCGAATTTGCTGATATTTTGCGCCAGCCATACACCATCTAACGACGGAATATTGATATCTAAGAAGATCGCATCGACGTCGTTATGTTGCAGATACTTCAGGACATCCAGCCCATCATCGAATGTTGCCTCAATCGTAATATCACTGTGCTGTTTAATAAGATAACTGAGCTCCTGCTGTGCGAGGAACTCATCTTCAACAATAATGGCTTTCATGGGTTGCCTCCTCTGTTTTCAGCAGCAGAATAAGTCGACGACGGCACCAGAACGGTATCTGGCAATGCCGACGGTGTTTTATCTTCTCGTGGAATGTAGAAATAAATCTCGGTTCCGGGTTCCAGACGGCGAATATGCAGACCATCACCATAGAGCAAACGCACCCGATGATGGACATTCAGCAGACCAATCCTATTCCCCGGCAACTCATTGCGCGCAACGCGCTCCATCGTTTCCTGGCTGATGCCATGACCCGTATCTTTTACCGCGACGAGCAGTTTGTCGCCCTGTTCCTTAACGGACAGCACCACGGTTCCTTTGCCTCGGCAAGGCTGAATACCATGAACAATTGCGTTTTCTACCAGCGGCTGAATTAACAAGCTAGGGATCTTATACGACAGGTCGTCGTCAATATCGTAAATCACCGTTAATTTGGCACCGAACCGCGCCTGCTCAATCGCGATATAATCTTGAATTTGGTACAATTCTTTTTTTATATCGATCAGCGCATCATCGTTGAGTTCGAGGTTATAGCGCAAATAGCGAGACAGGTTGATCACCAACTGGCGCGCCGTATCGGGATTAATACGAATCGATGAGGAAATCGCATTGAGCGCATTAAAAAGAAAGTGCGGATTGATCTTACTTTGTAGCGCTCTCAGTTCCGCTTTATTTGCCATATCACGCAGTTGCTCTGTGCGGGACACTTCAATTTGCGTTGACATAATTTGCGATAAACCAACGGCCATCACGCGTAATGAATAGGTAATTTTATGGGCGTGACGGTAGTAAATTTTCAATGTGCCAGTTACCTGCCCATGCTCCCATAGCGGGATGACAATCATCGAATGGATTTCCGGTGTTAGATGCTGTTCATCATTATTTTTAATGATAATTTTTCCATCATGGATCGCCTGCTGCGTCATCGGGCTGATAATATCGTGACCGATATTATATTTGTCTTCTCCAATCCCCACGTAAGCCTGAATGTGCTGCGTATTCGTTATCGCTACAGCATCCGCATTTATTTCAGTGCGAATGATCCGACAAATGGCCGTCAGTGAATCACTGTTAATGTTGCGGAAATACGGCAGCGTCTTGTGTGCAATATCCAGCGCGAGTTTGGCTTGTCTGGCGGCAATGACCTCTTTTTCATTCGCCACGCTCTGTACCAGTAATACGATCAGGCCAATACATACAGAGCCAAGAATCATCGGCACTGCGATTTTTGACACAATATCCAGCCCTAACTCGATCGGCGTTGCCCATACCACAACTAGCAACATCGTTAACGACTCACACAGCATTCCACCCAGAATTCCGATGCTCCACTGCTGCTCTTTTTTGACTTTCTTATTGATGTAGCCAGAAGTGATACCCGCGATGATGCTGGTAATCAGACAAGGTACGGAGGTAATGCCATCAATATCAATTAAATAACGGTGCGCCCCCGCAATGATGCCAGTCGCAATACCCACCCAAGGGCCAAAGAGAATGCCGCCGGACATCACAGCAATCACGCGTACGTTGACAAGCGACCCTTCTACATTAATGCCGGAATAGGTACCGAACAGCGCAAACAGTGAAAAGATGGCCGTCACCGTCACCCGCTCTCTCAGCGAATGTTGCTCTTTTTGCAACAATTGCCGGAACTGGCGCGTCCTCGTCAGGAAGAACAGGCAAATCAGCATCAAGGCGGCGCGGTCAAAGACCGCAAGGAGCATCTCAAATATTTCGTGCACGGGACATCCGGTACTGGGTTACAAGCCAGCACTATAGAAAAAATGTGATCCAGATTCCACTTTTTAGTCTACTAACAACGCGAAGAAGGTGTTAAAAAATGAAAGCCAGCAAGCGCTGGCTTTCAGTAAAAATTGTTGTAGTACAACAACTTAAATGTCAATTGGTTTATTCAACTTCAGTAGCTGGGTAAACTCTTCTGCGGGCATCGGATGCCCAAACAGATATCCCTGCGCTTCTTCACACCCTTTGCCTCGCAGCCGCTCACTCTGCTCTAACGTTTCAACCCCTTCTGCAATCACACCCAGACCAAAACTTTTTCCAAGATAGAGGATTGCCCTGACAATCGCTGCATCCGGCGGAGATTCACACATCGTTCTGACAAAGGTTTGATCGATCTTCAGCCGAGTCACCGGGTAGTTTTTCAACATACTGAGAGACGCATAGCCCGTCCCATAGTCGTCAAACGCAATCCCGATTCCCGCATCCCGCAGCGTTTTCAATGGCTGTAACATATTTTCATCGTAACGCAGAATGATATTCTCCGTGATTTCAAGCTCCAGCGAGCTTGGGTGCAACCCTGTACGAGCGAGGGTATCCATAATTTTTTGCGCCAACATGCCAGTACGAAATTGCGCACTGAAAAGGTTAATACTAATACGGAAGTAGCTATTGCTGGCCTGACACCATTCTGCTGCCTGCCTACAGGCCGTTTCTACGATCCAATCCCCTACCCGTTCTGCCCACGGACCATTCTCCAGTGCAGTAAGAAAGGCGGCAGGGCCAAGTAAACCTCTCTCAGGGTGGCGCCAACGTAACAACGCCTCAGCACCAACAATCTCATTTGTTGCCAGTTTTACCTGTGGTTGATAGAACATTTCAAATTCATGCTGCTCATAAGCTCGCACAAACTCTAACTGGAAAGCATGCTTAGCCTGAAAGACTTCAAGCAGTTCGCGTGTGAAAAAACGATAACAATTCCGACCTTCAGATTTCGCCTGATACAACGCTAAATCTGCACTGGTCAAAAGATCCTGCACGGTCACGCCATATTCTGGGTACAGCACAGCACCAATACTGGCACTAATATTGATTTGGTGGTCGTCAATAATCATTGCCTGCGAAATTTCATGAATAATTTGCTCGGCAATTTTACCCGCGACCCTTTTATCACTCAGGCCCGGAAACAGCAGCGCAAATTCATCTCCGCCCATTCTCGCGACCACATCACCGGAACGAACTGTCGCTTTTATTTTTTTGGCAACGTGTACCAAAATATCATCGCCGCTTGAGTGCCCCAGGCTGTCATTAACATCCTTGAACCCATCCAGATCGACCATCATGATGCAGACCGCAGGCTCATTCTTGAGCGCGGTTTCTAAATTTGATGTCAATAATGTCCGGTTTGCCAATCCCGTCAGTGGGTCCATGTGCGCCAGTAAAAACAGTCGCTCTTCGTTGCGCCGACGCTCAGTAATGTCACGCAATATCGCGCCATAGCTAACATTGTCATTGTCTTCCCACATAGAAACCGACAGTTCAACTGGAACCCGGCTACCGCTTTTGGCTTGTACGTTCAGCTCCAGCGTCACCCCTTTCATCAGGGAATCGCGGTCAGTTACCAGATGATTAAGCTGTACGATAAAGGCATCAGGTACGATGCTATTAATATTTTGGCCGATAATTTCATCATCGCTGTATTCCAGCATCTTCTCTGCGGCTGCATTCCAGAAGGTAATCATCCCCTTCTCATTAACGCACAAAATCGTATCGGGCGAGGTATTGGCAATATTTTCAAAACGTACCTGACTGGCTTTACGCGCCAATTCCAGACGCCGCATTTCCAGCTTGTCCATGACCAGTGACGCCAGATCCTGCAAATTGTGTTCATCACGCTTGGAGAATGCTGCTCTGGGCTTCAAATCAATAACACATAACGTGCCAATAGCATGCCCAGACGGCGTAATTAAGGGTATCCCTGCATAAAAACGAATATAGGGAATTCCGACAACCAGCGGGTTATTTTTGAATCGCACATCCTTGAGTGCATCAGGCACCACCATAATCTTTTTCTTCAAGATCGTGTGGGCGCAAAAAGAGATATCGCGTGGCGTTTCGCAAAAAGGAACACCTACGCTGGCGGCAAACAATTGACGCTCAGCTTCCACCAACGAGACTAAAACGATGGGGGCGCTAAAAATGTTGGCAGCCAGACTAATCAGGTTGCTCAGACTCGGATCGAACAGTGCGTTCTTAACTCCATACTCACGAAGAGCAGCAAGACGTTTGTCTTCATCTTTGCTTATTGGGGCACGACTCATGGGTTCCCCCCTCCCATCGTATTAATGTTCAGATTAGACAAAAGGTTAGCTATAAATCCAAAATATTGCAGCAATGAGCACGACAAGAGCAACACCAGGCCAACGTGAGTAAACCAAGGCTCTTTTTCTCGCCAGAGAGTGGCTGAATGTTGAGTATGGCAAAAGATTCAAACTCTATCATCCCTTCGAATCATTAATAATAACAAGTGGAAGCATCAATTAAGATGATAGATGAAAAGCGAAATAGAAAGCTATCGATGAACTCACAACGTGCGGTGATGAAGACAAAAAATAAAGAGAGGGGTTGGCATATTCAAATACTTATTACTGGATAACGACAACGTATTATCAAGCTATTAACAGAATATAGCCAACCAAGGCATCATCAGGCGGGAAAATAGGTTATTGAATGCTCTGGGGTGTCATTCTTCGCTCGGATAACAACATCCCAAACCCCCGTATAAGGGACGGTTAAATACACTTCACCTTCAGCATAACAGCAAATAGAATCCTGCGTATAACTGTTCGCTTCAGCCATCGTTTCCTGTTCACCATTGCTCATTTTTACTTCAAACGTATTAGCACACCGGACAATTACCGTATCACCGCCAAACAGACTTAAACACGTGCGAATTACAGACATACATCCTCCGCGACACGCAGTCATGCGCATGCATAATAAAACGAATTCATTGGTTATATTTCCCACAACGGGATTTCCATCAAAGCAAAATGGTTGCAGCCAGATTGTGATTTAGATCAAATGACACACAGGTTTAAGTCAAATTAGGGAGTGAAATAAGACGATACTATGACTACCTGACATTTATTAGGATTTTTAATAGTCAGGCGATAGCGTTTATTTTGATGTTATCTCATACATCCGTGCAGTTCTTTCGCACGGCATAACAACTTAAATTGTTTTCATGGTTGTATTTATGATTTCCCTCGCACACCAACTATACATAGCTTTGGTTTTTTTAAACAAGATTAATATCCGCTTGATAATTTACAACTTAGGTTGTAAATTGAGTGAATGAAAACGACACTTGCAGAACGATTAAAGACCGCCAGAACTGCACAAGGGCTTAGCCAAAAAGCTCTTGGTGACATGATTGGTGTATCTCAGGCCGCCATACAGAAGATTGAGGTGGGGAAAGCGTCGCAGACAACCAAAATTGTTGAGCTTTCCAATGCACTCCATATTCGCCCTGAATGGTTGGCAAATGGCGAAGGCCCAATGCGTAGCGACCGAGTGGTTCGATCGCTCCAGGAATCGAGTATTCCGCCAACATCAAAATGGGGCACCGTATCAGCTTGGGACAGCACGACAGAACTATCAAAGGACGAGGTGGAAGTGCCTTTTTTAAAGGATATTGAATTTGCCTGCGGCGACGGACGCATTCAGAGTGAGGATTACAACGGCTTTAAGCTCCGTTTTTCTAAAGCAACACTGCGTAAGGTTGGCGCAAACACTGACGGTTCAGGTGTTCTTTGTTTCCCAGCAGCGGGTGACAGTATGGAACCCATCATCCCGGATGGAACCACCGTCGCCGTTGATACCAACAACAAACGCATCATTGATGGAAAGCTCTACGCCATTGCTCAGGAGGGCAGCGGCAACGATAAACTCAAGCGAATCAAACAACTTTACCGCAAGCCTGGTGGCCTTCTCGTCATCCATAGCTTTAACCGCGATGCGGATGAAGAAGCTTACGAATCAGAGGTCGAGATCATCGGTCGCGTGTTCTGGTATTCGGTATTGTTATAGCTCGATATAGGTAATTTTTCGCTTACGCCCTATCGTTTTTTCCTCTCACCCCAAAGCCGGTGCATCGGCTTTGGTTCATACATCAAAAACGTTTACCCTCGCCCAGATAACCTTACCCACGCGTCACAGTTTTATACAATCATCGTGCTATTGTTTCATCACCCCTTGTTGATGTTGTGTTATTCCTCCTGTCTATGTGTTGCTTTCCCGCCCTGTGGCGGGATTTTTTACTCCTCCATCGAGTTTTTTGGCGTATAGCCTCACAGGCTGCCATTTCGATTTACAACCAAAAACAACCTGAATTAAAACTAAAGATGTTGACATGAAAACAACTATAGTTTTAAATGAACACATAACGCGGTTGTTATTCCTCGGATAGCAATACTCGAACTCTCACATAAACAGTAATTATTTTCTTTAAGGATAAGGTGATTTATGACTGAGCCACAATTTCGCAGTAAGGGTCCTGAACTTCTGGTCGAACTTTCTCAACATGTTGCCGACACGGTCAAAAACGTCACAGAGTTAGATCCACAAACTGCCGAACTAGTCGGCAACGCCGTTGCCAAACATATGATGAGCGTATGGGGCGGACAAAACGTTTATTTCCCGATGGGAATATCCTGGCGCGCGTCTCAACGCGACCTTCAAATCTATAAAGAATTCGACGGCCGTAATCACAGCGCGTTGGCCAAAAAATATAATGTCTCACTGCAATGGATTTATAAAATTGTCAGAACGATGAGAAAAGAGGAGTTGCAGGCAAAACAACAATTTTCGGAGTAATTAAAAGGTGATAAATTAAAAAAAATGAAATAGATGATTTAATAAGTACAACAACCTCTTCTTTTAAGAAAAAAAATCTAAATCATCCGAATTGAGGCAAATGCAGCAAAATATTTCTATACGCTGACACCAACCAACACACGCTGTTTGAAATATGAAAGATATATTAAAATATAATACCGCAAGGTAATTAATAGGATGAGTGCATTTTGTTCTCATCCTATTATTTCCAACGTTTAACCTTAGAAACCCCTTCCAATACGATATCCAGTCAGGCTATAGCGAGCAAACTAGTTCCAATCCTCTTATTCAACGAAATCAGCTAAAAAACAAACATGCATTTACAATGCATAAATCAATTTTTAACCGCTAAGAGCGTGATAACGTTGCTTCACGATCCCTTCGGTGCGCTGAATGCACCGAGTGAAAAAAATAAATGGGGGCAATTGAGAGCAATGAGTGAGAAAGCAAGAAAACGGTGGCAGCGTCGTCCCGGAACAACGGGTGGCAAACTTCCTTGGAACGACTGGCGCAACACCCTGACCTGGCGCAGAGCAACACAAATTCTACTAATGACGATCAACATCTATATCGGCGTCACTTTCTATTTTTGGGTGCGTTATTTTGAAACTGGCGGTACAAGCTTTTATATGTCAAGGCCAGGCGGTATTGAGGGCTGGCTGCCGATTGCCGGATTAATGAATGTTAAGTTCACATGGGAAACGGGCAATCTTCCCCCTATCCACCTTGCATCAATGCTATTGCTTCTCGCCTTTATTCTCACCAGCCTATTGCTGAAGAAATCGTTTTGCTCTTGGCTGTGCCCTATTGGCACGATTTCGGAGTGGGTGGGTGCATTGGGGAAAAAACTGTTTGGACGTCACTTCACTCTTCCCAAGTGGCTAGATATTCCGCTGCGTAGCCTGAAATATCTATTATTAAGCTTTTTCCTCTATATCGCTTTATCGATGCCAGCTCAGGGCATCTATATGTTTCTGATGTCACCCTATGGTTTGATCGCCGACGTTAAAATGCTCGGTTTCTTTCGCAATATCGGCACCATCACGCTGGTCTGTATCTTTCTCTTTATGTTTGCCAGCCTGTTTATTCGCCATTTTTGGTGTCGATACCTCTGTCCTTACGGCGCACTCTTAGGCGTATTTTCGCTGCTGTCTCCCTTCAAGATCCGTCGTAACGCCACCAGCTGTATCGACTGTGGCAAATGCGCCAAGGCATGTCCATCTAACATCCCGGTGGATAAACTGATTCAGGTGAGAACAGCAGAATGCACAGCCTGCATGACCTGCGTCGAATCCTGCCCGGTGGCATCGACGCTCCATTTTTCATTGATGAAACCTTCAGGTTCGCAGGAAAAAAGCAGTTCCGCAGCAAAACCGCTATGGCGACAAACCGCGTTGTCCGGTATTACGATGACCGTACTGGTACTCGGTATCCTTTTCGGCATGATCGGTTTCGCAATGTATACCGGAGGCTGGGACAGCCCGATTCCCGAACACATGTACTTCCGGCTCATTCCCGATTCACAGAGCATTGGCCATTAATCACAGCGGACAAAGCCAACGGTGGTTAATACAAAACAGGATAGTTTTGGGGAAAGGAGCTTAAGGGAAAATTAAGGGGCCAGAATTGGCCCCCATCATTATAACCTGCGTTAAAGAGCAGATTACATGTTGTCAATGATGTCCTGCGCGAACTCGCTACATTTCCGCAGCGTAGCGCCTTCCATCAGACGTTCGAAATCGTAAGTCACGGTCTTGTTCTTGATCGCGCCTTCAACGCCTTTAACAATCAGGTCAGCTGCTTCGAACCATTGCAGGTGACGCAGCATCATTTCAGCAGACAGAATAACGGAACCTGGGTTCACTTTATCCTGACCGGCATATTTCGGTGCCGTACCGTGCGTGGCTTCAAACAATGCGCACTCGTCACCAATGTTAGCACCCGGAGCAATACCGATACCGCCAACCTGTGCTGCCAGTGCATCAGAAATGTAGTCACCGTTCAGGTTCATACAGGCGATCACGTCATATTCAGCAGGACGCAGCAGAATTTGTTGCAGGAATGCGTCAGCGATAACATCTTTTACCACGATATCTTTGCCGGTGTTCGGGTTCTTAATCTTCACCCATGGACCGCCATCGATCAATTCACCGCCGAATTCTTCACGCGCCAACTGGTAGCCCCAGTCTTTAAACGCGCCTTCGGTGAACTTCATGATGTTGCCTTTGTGCACCAGCGTGAGGGAATCACGGTCGTTGGTAATCGCGTACTCGATCGCCGCGCGAACCAGACGTTTGGTACCTTCTTCGGAACACGGTTTCACACCGATACCACACTGCTCAGGGAAACGGATTTTGCTAACACCCATTTCTTCACGCAGGAATTTGATCACTTTGTCTGCTTCAGCAGAACCCGCTTTCCACTCGATACCCGCATAAATGTCTTCGGCGTTTTCACGGAAGATCACCATGTCAGTCAGCTCAGGCTGTTTAACCGGGCTAGGTGTACCTTCGTAGTAGCGTACCGGACGCAGACAAACGTACAGATCCAACTGTTGGCGCAGCGCAACGTTCAGAGAACGAATCCCACCACCGACTGGCGTTGTCAGCGGGCCCTTAATCGCTACACGATATTCACGGATCAAATCCAGTGTTTCATCCGGCAGCCAAACATCTTTACCGTAAACTTGCGTGGATTTCTCACCCGTATAGATTTCCATCCAGGAAATCGCGCGCTTGCCCTGATAGGCTTTCTTCACAGCGGCGTCTACTACGTTAATCATGGCAGGCGTTACATCGATACCAATGCCGTCACCTTCGATAAACGGGATAACCGGATTGTTCGGAACAACCAGTTTGCCTTGAGCATCAACCGTGATTTTCTGACCTTCTGTCGGTACAACTACTTTGCTTTCCATTAACCTCTCCTTCGAGCGCAATTTTGTTAATGACTTGTAAGATGCGTGTCAATACTACTTGAATATTTAGCCCGCGCCAATCGCAAACCATTTCGAGTATAATGCTTTTGTTACCCGCGACTATAAAGATGATGAATAAATTCCCTGTTAAAAATCACAAAGTTAAACGATTCAGCTCACAGCCAGCAAGAAAAAGGCAACCTGACAATGCGCCGCGTCGGATTGTTTTGTTCAATAAGCCCTTCGATGTCTTGCCGCAATTCACTGATGAAGCCGGACGCCGCACGCTGAAAGATTACATTCCGATTAGCGGTATTTACGCCGCTGGGCGTCTGGACCGCGACAGCGAAGGTCTGATGATTCTCACCAATGACGGAAAGCTTCAGGCACGTCTCACCCAACCAACGGAAAAAACGGCCAAAATCTACTATGTTCAGGTAGAAGGTATTCCTGATGACGCCGCGCTGACGCGCTTTCGTACTGGTCTGGAACTGAATGACGGCAAAACGCTGCCCGCAGGCGCGGAGATCGTTCCAGAACCTGACTGGTTGTGGCCGCGCAATCCGCCCATACGTGAACGTAAAAGCATCCCTGACTGCTGGCTAAAAATCACGCTGTATGAAGGCCGTAATCGACAAGTCCGTCGTATGACGGCGAATATCGGGTATCCTACCCTGCGTCTGATTCGATACGGCATGGCCAATCAAATCGTAGAAAGCCTGTTACCAGGAGAATGGAAGGAGATAGCGGATGTTTAAACCCCATGTCACGGTTGCCTGCGTCGTGCAGGCCGAAAACCATTTTCTGGTCGTCGAAGAGTTAATTAACGACAAATTATTATGGAACCAGCCTGCGGGTCATTTGGAAGCCGACGAAACGCTGATTCAGGCGGCAAGCCGTGAGCTGTGGGAAGAAACGGGCATTCAGGCCACACCACAAAATTTCTTACGCCTCCATCAATGGATCGCGCCCGACAACACACCCTTTTTACGTTTTTGCTTCGCGCTCGATCTTCCTACAAGAGTCGACACCCAACCACACGACAGCGATATCGAATGCTGTCGCTGGGTGACCGCCGAGGAAATTTTGCATTCTCGCCACCTTCGTTCACCGCTAGTGGCTGAAAGTATTCGCTGCTATCAGCAGCCAGAGCGCTACCCGCTAGCCTTATTGGGCGCGTTTAACTGGCCTTTTTAAGCATCCGCCTTTTTAACCTGCCGTGAATGGCCTGACCAGCTCACGGCAGGAATAGCGATGCAGCCCTCAGTTCAACATGCTAAAATGCGCCGCTTGTTTTTCGCATCAATGCGTCAGTAAATTCAGTTCGTGAGACTCCCATGTCAGATAACAGCCAGAAAAAAGTGATTGTCGGTATGTCCGGCGGTGTTGATTCCTCCGTTTCCGCTTACCTGTTACAGCAACAGGGCTATCATGTTGAAGGCCTGTTCATGAAAAACTGGGAAGAGGATGACGACACCGAATATTGCTCAGCCGCCACAGACCTTGCCGATGCGCAGGCCGTTTGCGACAAGCTGGGTATCGAGTTACATACCGTCAATTTTGCCGCTGAATATTGGGACAACGTTTTTGAACTCTTCCTTGAAGAATATAAAGCGGGTCGTACCCCCAATCCCGATATCCTGTGCAATAAAGAGATCAAATTTAAAGCCTTTCTGGAATTCGCTGCCGAGGATCTTGGGGCGGATTATATCGCGACAGGCCACTATGTCCGCCGTCACGATGTTGACGGCAAAAGCCGTTTGCTGCGTGGAATGGACGGTAATAAGGACCAAAGCTATTTTCTTTATACGCTGGGTCACGAACAGATCGCACAGAGCCTGTTCCCGGTCGGTGAACTGGAAAAACCACAGGTTCGCAAAATCGCCGAAGAACTTGAGCTGGCAACTGCGAAGAAAAAAGATTCTACCGGTATTTGCTTTATCGGCGAGCGTAAATTCACCGATTTCCTGGCACGCTATCTACCTGCACAACCGGGGCCAATTCTGTCCGTCGATGATAACAAACCGATGGGACAACATCAGGGTCTGATGTACCACACGCTGGGGCAACGCAAAGGATTAGGCATTGGCGGCGTCAAAGACGGTGGCGAAGACCCTTGGTACGTGGTGGATAAAGATGTCGCCAACAATATTCTGTATGTCGCACAGGGTCATGAGCACCCTCGCCTGATGTCATATGGTTTAATTGCGCAGCAACTGCACTGGGTCGACCGCCAGCCACTCACCGCTGAACTACGCTGTACAGTAAAAACGCGTTACCGTCAGGCGGACATCCCCTGCACCGTCACGCCGCTTGGCGACGATCGCATTACCGTACGTTTTGATGAACCTGTCGCCGCCGTGACACCGGGTCAATCTGCCGTCTTTTATCTGGACGACGTGTGCCTTGGTGGCGGTATCATCGAAGAACGCTTACAGGAGTAACCGTGGCTAAGAATTATTATGAAATCACGCTGGCGCTAGCCGGCGTTTGCCAATCGGCGCATTTAGTCCAACAGTTGGCCCATACGGGTAACTGTAATAACGATGTTTTGCATACCTCGCTGAACAGCGTGTTAAACCTCAATCCAGCGTCCACACTTGCCGTTTATGGCAATGATGAGCAAAACCTGAAAGTGGGGGTGGAAACGCTGCTAGGTATTCTGAATACCAGCAGTAATAAAGGCGCGGGTGCAGAATTATCACGCTATGCGTTCAGTCTGATTGCATTGGAACGTAAGCTAAATGCGAAATCTGCCTCGCTGGACGAATTAGGCAAACGTATCGGGCAGTTGGAGCGACAACTGGAACATTTCGAGCTGCTTTCCGAAACGATCGTTAGCGCACTAGCCGCGATTTACGTGGACGTCATCAGTACGCTGGGGCCACGCATTCAGGTTACCGGCTCACCGGAGGTGCTACAGAACAGTCAGGTGCAGGCTAAAGTGCGTGCTGCACTATTGGCTGGTATCCGTTCTGTCGTGCTTTGGCAGCAGATTGGCGGCGGGCGCTTGCAACTGATGTTTTCACGCAGTCAGTTGGTCAAAGAAGCAAAACAGATATTGGCACGTTGCACGTCCGTTTAATGGTATTCTTGCCGCTATGGCTGACGCTGGTATGACTAACGCCAGCGTCGCGAGAATCAATCGCCCTTATTGATATTAATCGTTCTTATTGAAATTAATCGTTATTGAAACCAATCTCAGGAGTTGCTTGCGATGGAATTATCCTCACTGACCGCCGTTTCCCCTATTGATGGACGCTACGGCGATAAAGTCAGCACGTTGCGCACCATTTTCAGCGAATTCGGTTTGCTGAAATTCCGTGTGCAGGTTGAAGTACGTTGGCTGCAAAAACTGGCGGCCTGTGCAGAGATCCAGGAAGTTCCTGCATTTGACGCGGACGCAAACGCTTTCCTTGATAAAATTGTCGCCGAATTCAGCGAAGAAGATACAGCACGAATTAAAACTATCGAGCGCACCACCAATCATGACGTGAAAGCCGTTGAGTATTTCCTGAAAGAAAAAGTGGCTGCGATTCCAGCACTACACGCCGTCAACGAATTTATCCACTTCGCCTGTACTTCAGAAGACATCAACAACCTGTCTCACGCGCTGATGCTGGATACCGCTCGCCGCGATGTCATTCTGCCGCACTGGCGCCAAATCATTGATGCGCTGAAAACACTGGCGCAGGAATACCGCGATATTCCACTGCTTTCCCGTACTCATGGTCAGCCAGCCACACCTTCCACCATCGGTAAAGAGTTTGCTAACGTCGCTTACCGTATGGAGCGCCAATATCGTCAGCTGCAACAGGTTGAGATTCTGGGCAAAATTAATGGTGCTGTCGGTAACTATAACGCCCATCTGGCAGCCTATCCGGAAGTCGATTGGCATCAGTTCAGCGAAAAATTTGTCACATCGTTGGGCATCAACTGGAACCCGTACACCACGCAGATCGAACCGCATGATTACATCGCCGAGTTGTTCGACTGCATCGCGCGTTTTAATACGATTTTGATCGACTTTGATCGTGATATTTGGGGCTACATCGCACTGAATCACTTCAAACAGAAAACTATTGCGGGCGAAATCGGTTCTTCCACCATGCCGCATAAAGTTAACCCGATTGATTTCGAAAATTCAGAAGGCAACCTGGGTCTGGCGAATGCCGTTCTGGGGCATCTGGCTAGCAAGCTGCCGGTTTCCCGTTGGCAGCGTGACCTCACTGACTCTACCGTGCTGCGTAATCTGGGCGTCGGCGTGGGATATGCACTGATTGCGTATCAGGCCACGATGAAAGGCATCAGCAAACTGGAAGTGAACCGCGATCGTCTGGCTGACGAATTGGATCACAACTGGGAAGTGTTGGCAGAGCCAATCCAAACCGTGATGCGTCGCTACGGCATTGAAAAACCGTACGAGAAACTGAAAGAGCTGACGCGTGGCAAACGCGTTGATGCTGCCGGTATTCAGGAATTTATCGATGGCCTTGCCTTACCGGAAGCGGAAAAAACGCGCCTGAAAGCCATGACACCAGCCAACTACATCGGCCGTGCTATCGCGATGGTCGACGATCTGAAATAAGCGTTTTCAAACAAATTTCGACCGTTCTCTGGCGGGTACCCTGCCCGCCAGTTTCCCTTAAGACCAACCATTTCCAGCCCGTTTATACCCGGTTTACCCTTCCTGTGGATAATTTAGCAAATAAAATAAATTACTTTCTCTGCGTATAATGTTGATATGCGGGAGAGACATTCGTGAAAGATTAGGTGCATAAAAGTATTTTTATAAATATGCTCCTATCTATTCGACAGAGGATATAACGATGCGGATTCTGGTCGTTGAAGATAATGTATTACTACGCCATCATTTAACCGTTCAGATGAATGAAATGGGGCATCAGGTCGATGCCGCCTCTGACGCTAAAGAAGCGGATTACTTTCTTCATGAAAACATGCCGGACATTGCTATTGTCGACCTCGGGTTACCCGATGAAGATGGTATGAGCATGATCCGTCGCTGGCGAGCCAATCAGGCCAAGCTGCCTATTCTGGTGCTGACTGCGCGCGAGGGTTGGCAAGACAAAGTTGCCGTGTTGGAAGCGGGTGCGGATGACTACGTCACTAAACCCTTCCACATGGAAGAAGTCGTGGCACGTTTGCAGGCGCTGATGCGGCGCAACAGCGGGTTGGCATCACAAATCATCAGCCTACCGCCCTTTGAGGTCGATTTGTCGCGTCGCGAGTTGGTGATCCACAGCGCTCCCATCAAATTGACAGCGTTTGAATACACCATTATCGAGACGTTGATTCGCAACAAAGGTAAAGTCGTTAGCAAAGATTCCCTGATGCTACAGCTGTATCCAGATGCAGAGCTGCGGGAAAGTCATACCATTGATGTGCTGATGGGACGACTACGCAAGAAAATTCAACAAGCCGATGCGCCGGATGTGATTACTACCGTACGTGGACAAGGATATCGTTTTGATATTGATACTCCCTCAGGTTCGGTATGAGTGATACCGATAAGAAGTTACCCTTCTCGCTTCGCATTCGTTTTTTACTTGCGACAGCGGCCATTGTGCTGGCGTTGTCGCTAGCTTATGGCGTCGTCGCCATTATCGGTTATAGCGTCAACTTCGATAAAACGTCATTCCGCCTATTACGTGGCGAGAGCAACCTTTACTACAGTCTCGCACAGTGGCGCGACAACCAACTGAATATCGTTACGCCGCCCGACGTTGACATCAACTTCCCCACTCTGGTGTTGATATATGATGAGCATGGCAATATGCTCTGGCGCGAAAAACATGTCCCAGAACTGGAAGCGCTAATAAAATCCGAATGGCTGAACAAAACGGCCTACCATGAATTAGATACTGACACGGATACCAGCAGTGCGGTCTTAACGGGCAATACTTTGCTGTTAAGCAGCCTGCGAGCACTGAATGGTACGCAAAGCAATGCCTTAACGCACTCCATCGCCGTAAACGTTTATCCGAAGACCGAGCATCTCCCTTCCATCACCATTGTGGTGGTCGACCGTATCCCACAGGAACTGCAACAGGAAGACGTAGTGTGGGAGTGGTTCAGCTATGTTTTGATCGCTAATCTCCTGCTGGTGCTTCCCTTGCTTTGGCTTGGTGCCCACTGGAGTTTGCGCCCCATTCAGCATCTGGTAAAACAGATCGCTGAATTAGAAAAAGGCACGCGCGATCAACTGGATGAAAATCCGCCGCGCGAATTGTTCAGCCTGGTAAAAAACCTGAATATTCTGCTGAACAACGAACGCCAGCGCTACCATAAATACCGTACAACGCTCACCGATCTCACCCATAGCCTGAAAACGCCGCTGGCGGTCTTGCAGACCACGTTACGCGCGTTGCGTACCGGTAAAGAGATCACTATCGATCAGGCTGAACCCATCATGTTGGCGCAAATCAGTCGTATCTCACAGCAGATAGGGTATTACCTGCATCGTGCCAGCGTACGCGCCGAACATAATCTATTGATACGCGAAGTCCATTCAGTTCCGGCATTACTGGATGGCTTATGTTCCGCGTTAAATAAAGTGTACCAGCGTAAGGGCGTCGCCTTGACGCTCGATATTCCGCCCGAGTTGACCTTCGTGGGCGAGAAGAATGACTTCATGGAAGTCATGGGAAATATCCTTGATAACGCCTGTAAGTACTGCCTGGAATTTGTCGAAATTAGCGTGCAGCACTCCGATCATAAACTGCATCTGATTATCGATGATGACGGGCCCGGCATTCTTGAAAGCAAGCGTGAGGTCATTTTCCAACGTGGACAGCGCGCCGACCGCATGCGTCCGGGACAAGGCATCGGCCTCGCCGTCGCTGTTGAAATTATCGAGCAGTATCAGGGGGAGATCCTCATCAGCGACAGCGCACTGGGCGGTGCCCGTGTCGAAGCTATTTTTTCACGCCAGAACCTTAGTCAGAACGAGGGGTGAAAGGCGGTACAGCGCACGATGCTTCCACTATACTTATTGCCACAATGCGGATTGTTTTAAAATACTGATTATTTCAAGAAAAATCATGTCTTCAAGAACAGTCATTTCCTCAAAAACAAGTTTCTGGAAAACGGTATGGACTATCAGCTTAACCTCGACTGGCAGGATTTCTTAGCGAACTACTGGCAAAAACGTCCGCTCCTGATTAAAGGCGGTTTCACACATTTTATCGACCCAATTTCGCCTGACGAACTCGCCGGTCTGGCGTTGGAAAATGAGGTAGATAGCCGACTCGTCAGCCATCAGAATGGACGTTGGCAGGTGAGCCATGGTCCTTTCGAGAGCTATGACCACCTGGGGGAAAGTAACTGGTCGCTGTTGGTGCAGGCCGTCGATCACTGGCATGAGCCCTCTTCCGCCTTGATGCAGCCCTTTCGACAACTGCCGGACTGGCGCACCGATGATTTGATGATTTCATTTTCCGTTCCCGGCGGTGGCGTAGGGCCACATCTGGATCAGTATGATGTTTTCATTATTCAGGGAACGGGACGTCGCCGCTGGCGCATCGGTGAAAAAATACCGATGAAGCAGCACTGTCCGCATCCAGACCTGCTTCAGGTTGAGCCGTTTGAGGCCATTATTGATGAAGAACTGGAGCCGGGTGATATTGTGTACATTCCACCGGGCTTCCCGCATGAAGGCTATTCACTGGAAAACTCGCTGAATTACTCGGTCGGGTTCCGAGCACCGAACGCTCGCGAGCTGGTCAGCGGCTTTGCGGATTATGTCCTTTCCCGCGAACTCGGCAGCTATCGCTACAGCGACCCTGATGTTCCATCCCGCGATCATATCGCCAGCGTACTGCCGCAAGAGTTGGATGCGCTGCAAAAAATGATGCTGGATCTGGTGCAGCAGCCGGAGCATTTCCAGAACTGGTTTGGCGAATTTATTTCCCAGTCCCGTCACGAGCTCGATCTCTCACCGCCGGAGCCACCTTATCAGGCAGGCGAAGTGTATGACTATCTGCAACAAGGTGAACCGCTGCGCCGTTTAGGTGGCTTGCGGGTCATCTGCGTTGGCGATAGCTGCTTCGTTAACGGGGAAAAAGTGAACAGTACGCACAAAGCGGCGCTGTTTGCGTTGGCTGAGCACACGACTATTGATGCGGAACGGCTGGGCGATGCACTGGACGATCCCTCTTTCCTCGCACAGCTCACCGTGCTGATTAATAGCGGTTACTGGTACTTCGCGGATTAAGATAAAACGAAGATAGCCGTTCGTACAACGATAAGGCGGGGTGTTCCCGCCTTATTCATCTCTGCAAAATAGGCACGCTTACGGTTTTGCGCGCAGCGCCGTCAGCTCGGCAATGCGCATAATCACGGAAACCGCCTTTTCCATCCCTTCCAGCGTGACAAATTCATGTTTACCATGATAGTTATAGCCACCAGTAAACAGATTCGGGCACGGTAACCCCTGAAATGACAGGTGTGCGCCGTCAGTACCGCCACGAATCGGTTTCATATTCGGTTCAATATCGCAATCCCGCATCGCCTGCTGTGCTAATGCGATAATATGCGGGTGCTGTTCAACCTGCTCACGCATGTTGTAATAGGTATCGGCGATCGTAACTTCGATATAGCAATCCGGGTGCAGCCCCGCGCCGACCTTTTCAGCAATATCCAGCATCATCTGCTTACGCCGCTCAAAGCCATTACGGTCAAAATCCCTGACGATATAGTGTAGATCTGCCCGTTCTACAGAACCTTTCATACTGTGGAGGTGATAGAACCCTTGGTAGCCATCCGTCTGCTCCGGTGACTCACTCTCTGGCACCTGCTGGTGATAGCGAGCGGCCAGCGTCAGTGCATTGACCATCACGCCTTTGGCGCTACCGGGATGCACATTGTTGCCTACGATTTTTATCTGAACCGATGCAGCATTAAAATTCTCATACTCCAGTTCACCAACACCACCACCGTCTACGGTATAGGCCCACTGTGCGTTAAACGCTTTGACATCAAAAAACTGCGCGCCCTTGCCAATCTCTTCATCGGGCGTAAAGGCAATACGAATATCACCGTGCGGTAGCTGACTTTTTTTCAATCGTACCAGCGCGGTAATAATCTCAGCGATCCCCGCTTTATCATCCGCTCCCAGCAGCGTTTTGCCATCTGTTGTAATCAGCGTGTGTCCCAGTAACTGGTGCAGTACCGGGAACATGACGGGTGACAGCACTTCATCTCCCATACCCAAGGCAATATCGCCACCGCGGTAGTTTTCCAGAATCTGTGGATTCACATTTTTGCCACTAAAATCCGGTGACGTATCCATATGTGAAATAAAGCCGATGGCCGGAACGGGCCAGGCCACATTCGCCGCCAGCGTCGCCGTCAGGCAACCTTGTTTGCTCAATGCGATTTGTTCAAATCCCAGTTCGAGCAGTTCCTGCTGCAACGCACGCGCCAGTTTCAATTGACCATCGGTGCTCGGCACCTGCCGAACGCCGGATTTAGACTGTGTATCAAATGAAACGTAATTCAAAAATCTGTCGAGTAATTTATCCATCTTATCTATGCCCCCTGAACCCTGAAAGGCATTATGGATAGGGCTACTACGGTAGATATTGCGTCAGGTCAGTTTTTTTCCGATTTAACAAACCGTGAGACCATAATTCAGGCCAAAAAGCAGCGACCACGCCACGAAAAATGACCAAAGCAGGCAACAACCACATAACAACCGAGAGACATATGAGCCAATCCATTGATTAAATTGCCACCGTTTACTCACTAATCGGCAGGAAGCAGGGTCGCACAAGTTGGCGTTAGGCAACGTTTCCCGTAAAATGCCGCACTTAATTGCACACGCTGTCTGAAAGGTGATAACCCTTGGTACGATCGCAACGGAAATGCCGTTGATCGGCCAAATCAGGAAATAGAGCCAGACCTTAATGAAAGAAAACTCCCTAACCGTGCCGGTCATTGAATTGATCAACGTCCACAAAGGTTTTGATGGCAAAGACATCATTTCACACTTTAATCTCACCATTAATGACGGTGAATTTTTAACGATCCTTGGGCCCTCCGGCTGCGGTAAAACCACCGTACTGCGCCTGATTGCCGGTCTGGAAACGGTCGATAGCGGCAATATCATGCTGGAAAAGCAGGACATTACCCATCAGCCCGCCGAGCAGCGGCACGTTAATACTGTATTTCAAAGCTATGCACTGTTTCCTCACCTCAGCGTGTTTGAAAACGTGGCGTTTGGCCTACGCATGCAGAAAACGCCTGCCGCGGAGATTACCCCACGCGTGATTGACGCGTTGAAAATGGTGCAGTTGGAAGAAATGGCACAGCGCCGCCCGCACCAGTTGTCCGGTGGCCAACAACAGCGTGTTGCCATCGCCCGCGCGGTCGTTAACCAGCCGAAAGTGCTGCTGCTGGACGAATCTCTGTCTGCACTCGATTACAAACTGCGTAAGCAGATGCAGAATGAACTGAAAGCGCTGCAACGTAAGCTGGGTATTACCTTCATTTTTGTCACACACGATCAGGAAGAAGCACTGACGATGTCCGATCGCATCGTGGTGATGCGCGACGGGCGGATCGAGCAAGATGGCACACCGCGTGAAATCTACGAAGAACCGAAAAATCTGTTCGTTGCCAGTTTCATCGGTGAAATCAATATCTTTGATGCCATCGCACTGGAACAACTGGACGAACAGCGGGTTCGCGCACAGGTTGAAGGCCACGAATGCATTATTACCGTCAGCGTCCCAGTCAACGTTGGCCAACACCTCAACGTGCTGCTGCGGCCGGAAGATTTACGCGTCGAAGAACTGGGTGATGACATGCAGGCGGAAGGAATGGTGGGTTACGTGCGCGAACGTAACTATAAAGGCATGACGCTGGAATCCAACATCGAGTTGGAAAATGGCAAGATGGTCATGGTTAGCGAGTTCTTTAACGAAGACGATCCCGACTTCGATCATTCACTCAACCAGAAAGTGGACGTCACCTGGGTGGAAAGTTGGGAGGTAGTCCTGCACGATGAAGACATCGCGTAAACGCTTTCAAAACACCATTATTGCCTTCATCGTTGCCTGGCTGGTGCTGTTTGTTTTCTTGCCCAACCTGATGATCATCGGAACCAGTTTTCTGACGCGCGATGACACCCACTTCGTCAGCCTGGTCTTTACGCTGGAAAACTACACGCGGCTGGCCGATCCACTTTATGCTTCAGTCCTGTTGCATTCGCTGAATATGGCCGTTATCGCCACGCTCTGCTGTCTGATCTTGGGCTATCCGTTCGCCTTTATTCTGGCACGCTTACCGCAAAAAGTTCAGCCATTGATGTTGTTTCTGCTGATTGTGCCATTTTGGACCAACTCGCTGATTCGCATTTACGGACTGAAAATTTTCCTTAGTACACGCGGCCATCTGAATGAGTTTCTGCTCTGGACGGGCTTGATTGATACACCGCTACGGATTATGTACACCTCCGAAGCCGTTATTCTCGGGCTGATTTATATCCTGCTGCCTTTCATGGTGCTACCGCTTTACTCCAGTATTGAAAAACTCGATAAATCCTATCTTGAAGCCGCACGCGATCTGGGTGCCAATAAATGGCAAACCTTCATTCGCGTGGTGATCCCGCTAACCATGCCGGGAATTATCGCCGGATGTCTGCTGGTGCTGCTGCCTGCCATGGGATTGTTCTTCGTTGCCGATCTGATGGGCGGAGCCAAGAATTTGCTGATCGGTAACGTGATTAAAAGCCAGTTTCTTAATATCCGCGATTGGCCGTTTGGTGCCGCCACTAGCATCTGTCTGACGCTGGTCATGGGCGTGCTGCTGTTTATCTACTACCGTACAGCCCGCCTGCTGAATAAAAAGGGAGAGCTGGAATGATCGGACGCTTAATCCGCGGTGGATTTATGTCCATCATTTACGCTTACCTGTACATTCCGATCGTTATTCTGATCGTGAACTCCTTTAATCAGGCGCGCTTCGGCATCAACTGGCAGGGATTTACGCTGGACTGGTATCGACTGCTGATGAACAATGACAGCCTGCTTCAGGCCGCGCAGCATTCGCTGACCATGGCGGTGTTTTCCGCGACGTTCGCCACACTGATGGGTTCTCTAACGGCCGTCGCGCTGTATCGCTATCGTTTTCGTGGCAAGCCTTTTGTCGGCGGCATGCTGTTCGTGGTGATGATGTCGCCGGATATCGTGATGGCAATTTCGCTGCTGGTACTCTTCATGCTGTTGGGCATATCGCTCGGGTTCTGGTCGTTGCTGTTTTCCCACATCACGTTCTGCCTACCCTTTGTGGTAGTAACCGTCTACTCGCGTCTGAAAGGTTTCGACGTGCGGATGCTGGAAGCGGCGCGCGACTTAGGGGCCAGTGAAGTGATTATTCTGCGCAAAATTATTCTGCCACTGGCGATGCCAGCCGTCGCGGCCAGTTGGCTGCTCAGTTTCACGCTGTCGATGGACGACGTGGTGGTCTCTTCGTTTGTCACCGGCCCCGCGTATGAAATTCTGCCGTTGAAGATTTACTCGATGGTGAAGGTTGGCGTATCCCCTGAAGTCAATGCGCTGGCAACGATTTTGCTCATTCTGTCGCTTGTACTGGTGCTCAGTAGCCAACTGATTTTACGCGACCGCACCGGAAAATAAGATTGCAACTCGCATGATAACTACCGTTATTTCATATCTGCTGATACCAGCAGGTATTTCCTTTGGGACTAGGAGGTAAACATAATGAAAAAGTGGCCACACCTACTGGCAACCTGCGCGCTGGCGTTTGGTATCAACACCGCTAATGCCAACGACGGCAAAACGCTCTATTTTTATAACTGGACCGAATATGTACCGCCGGGCCTGCTGGAACAGTTCACCAAAGAAACGGGCATCAAGGTAATTTACTCCACCTATGAATCCAACGAGAGTATGTATGCCAAGCTGAAAACCTATAAGGACGGTGCCTACGATCTGGTTGTGCCATCGACCTATTTCATCTCCAAGATGAGTAAAGAAGGCATGCTGCAAAAAATTGATACCAGCAAACTTAGTAACTTCCATAATCTCGATCCGAACCTGCTGCACAAGTCCTTCGATCCGAACAATGACTACTCCATTCCCTATATCTGGGGCGCAACAGCGATAGGTATTAATCATGAAATGATTGACCCCGCCAGCGTCACCGGTTGGGCCGATCTGTGGGATAAGAAATATAAAGACAGCCTGCTACTAACGGATGATGCACGCGAGGTATTCCAGATCGCCCTGCGTAAACTGGGTTACTCCGCGAACACCACCGATCCCAAAGAGATTGAGGCGGCGTATAAAGAACTGCAAACCCTGATGCCAAATGTACTGACGTTCAACTCGGACAACCCTGGTAACCCGTTCATTGAGGGTGAGGTTAATCTGGGTATGGTATGGAACGGTTCTGCCTATGTGGCGCGTCAGGCGGGCACACCGCTGGATGTTATCTGGCCCAAAGAAGGCGGCATCTTCTGGATGGACAGCCTGGCAATTCCAGCCAACGCAAAGAATGTTGACGGTGCGATGAAGTTGATCGACTTCCTACTGCGCCCGGAAGTGGCGGCTCAGGTTGCAGAAACCATCGGCTATCCAACGCCAAATCTGGCTGCGAAGAAATTACTGCCTCCTGAAGTGTCAGGTGACAAAACGTTGTATCCAGACGATGAAACCATTGCCAAAGGCGAATGGCAGAACGACGTTGGCAGCGCCAGCACGCTATACGAAACCTATTTCCAACAGCTAAAAGCCGGCCGTTAATCACACGCGCTATCGTGATGTGCATCGGCTAAATCACAGTGGCTTCCCTTATCGGAAGCCATTTTTTTAGCGATGATATCTAAAGCACTCAAATTGACAGCTAAAAGCATTATCGTGACGGCATTAGGAAAATAATTACATGCAACTTCTCCTATAATAACACCATACTCATCAGAACCACGATAAGGAGCACCATCATGCTGCAACTCTCCAGCCACAGTTTTCAGGACGGCGAAACTATCCCAGGCGAATTTGCCTTTGCTATACCGGATGCAAACAGCCGCATTGCGCTGTCTTCTAACCACAATCCCCATCTTGTCTGGCAGGGCACTCCCGCAGGGACACAGTCTTTCGTGTTGATCTGCCACGACCCGGATGTACCTAGCCGCGGTGACGATGTGAATCAGGAAGGCCGTGAGGTAAGCGCTTCTCTGCCGCGCGTCGATTTCTACCATTGGCTATTGCTGGATATTCCCGCCAGCGTCAGCGAAATTGCCGCCGCCTCGCATTCCAATACCATCACTCCTCGTGGGAAAGCAGGCCCAAACGCCCCCGCAGGGCTCCGGCACGGCATCAATGATTACACCGCCTGGTTCGCCGCCGACGAACAAATGAAAGGCAATTACTATGGTTATGATGGCCCTTGCCCGCCGTGGAACGATGCGATCGTCCATCATTATATTTTCACACTTTACGCCCTCGCGACGTCTTCTTTAGCGATAGAAGGTGAGATCAACGGGACAAGTGTCCGTGCCGCGCTCGCTAACGCGCCCGTATTGGCTGAAGCCAAACTCACCGGGCTGTATACGTTGAATCCTCAATTGCTATGAGTGTGACCGCTTTACGCCCTGCTTCTCCGTCTCTCATTGCAGAGGCGGACTGGCGTTTGCCATCAGGCCAGCCGCTACAGCGGTATGGCCTGTGTGCATTAGCACAACCTCATCTACGCGCCCCCCAGCAGACAACGCGTTTTCATTTTTATGAAGCCACGCTTCTGCTGGTTCTCTCCGGCCAACTAACCATTCTCGAACAAAACAAAACGACGATTGTCGACACGCCGTCTCAGCTTTGTCTGATTACGCCTGACGCAAGCGCCGATCTGGCGAAAACGCCCGGCGGTCGTGACTCCGCTTTCCGGTCGATCTTTCTGACGTTTTCATCCACGCTTCTGACGCGTTTTTATCTCCGCTATCCTGATGAACACGTTCCTGCGCAACCCCCATCCCCCTTCACGATTTTCACGTTGGATGACGATCTCACCAGCACATTACAGCATCTGGTTGAAGGGATTACCGGCAACACGCTCAATGAATCGCGTCTAGAGCTCCGGTTGATGGACATGCTGCTGGTGTTATCAGAGCGAGGATATCGTTTTGGCGTGCCGCCACAGCCAGGCGTTTCTACCCAGCTACGCGCGCTTATCAGTGAAGAGCCGGAGCGCCACTGGACGGCACAGTCAGCGGGGCGTTTGCTGGCTATGAGTGAAGCTACGTTACGCCGAAGGCTATCCGCCGAGCAGACGCGCTTTGAAGTATTGTTGCTAGAGACACGGATGCAGCACGCGATGATGTTGGTACAGACGACGTCATGGAGCATGCAACGTTTGGCTGAAGCCTGCGGGTATAAATCCTCTGCGCGTTTTTCCGAACGGTTTAAAAACCGTTTTGGCTGTTCACCCACCAAAATTCGTTAATCCGTCATCGACGAGACAACACCATCACCGGCAACATCCAAAACAAAGCGCCCTGTCAGATAGACCAACAGGGCGCTAAGCAACAACTCAAAATATAATCAGAACAACGTTGGCATATTACTCTTTCTGTTCTTGCGCCAAATCGTGAGCGATTTTCACCGTTTCATCCAGATAAGGATCGGGTGCCTGATAATCTTTCGGCAAATCGTCCAGCGATTTGAGTGGCTTCTTGCCTTCTCGCACGAGCCGATCGTTAATCCGGTTCAGACGCAACGCTTCATCATCGTCATTCTCTTTCTCACGCTGGGCAAGATTGAGCGAGACGAAATTGCGCTTATCCTTCATCGCGTTGTAGCGGGCAATATCCTGAGCAACAAACTGGAACTCGGGATCTTTGGCGATACGCTCCTGATGATGTTCATTCAGTTTGCTAATCAACGCCTTCAGATCGCCGCTCTTGATGTAGTTGGCTGCTTTAATGCTATCCCACGGTAACGCGTTATCTTCGAACTTCTCGCCGGTATCTACCGTTTCGGTGCCCGTTGGCATCATCACATCTGGCGTCACGCCTTTCATCTGAGTACTACCGCCGTCAATACGATAGAACTTCTGAATCGTGTACTGCACGGAACCCAACGCAGGCCAGTCAGGGCGCAGCATCTGATCGTAAATCCGATTCAGCGAGCGATACTGCTGTACGGTGCCTTTACCAAACGTCGGTTCACCCACGATCAGTGCACGACCGTAATCCTGCATCGCCGCCGCGAAGATCTCGGAAGCGGAAGCACTGAAACGGTCAACCAACACCACCAGCGGGCCTTTGTAATACACAATGCCGTCGGTATCGCTGTCTTCGCGCACCTTGCCATTATTATCGCGTACCTGAACGACAGGGCCGCTTGGGATAAACAGACCGGAAAGCCCTACTGCTTCCGTCAGCGCACCGCCGCCGTTCGTCCGCAAGTCAATCACGATGCTGCTGACGTTCTGTTTTTCCAGTTTCTGGAGCTGAACTTTTACGTCATCCGTCAGACCGACATAGAAACCTGGGATATCCAACACGCCGACTTTATCTTTGCCAACCGTCTTGACGGACATTTTAACTGCGCGATCTTCAAGGCGGATACGTTCACGCGTCAGCGTGACAATACGGGTTTTCGTCCCTTTACCTGCGGGCAGAATCTCCAAACGCACCTTACTGCCTTTCGGCCCTTTAATCAGCGCAACGACATCATCCAGACGCCAGCCGATAACATCTACCATTGGCTTACCGCTTTGGCCTACGCCAACCACGCGGTCACCGACAGTAATATTTTTGCTCTTCGCTGCGGGGCCACCGGGCACCATGGAATTAATCATGGTGTAGTCATCATCCATCTGCAACACGGCACCAATCCCTTCGAGCGATAGGCTCATTTCGGTATTGAATTGCTCGGTGTTACGCGGTGACAGGTAGCTGGTATGCGGGTCAATTTCACGCGCAAAGGCGTTCATGACCAGTTGGAAAACATCTTCGCTGTTGCTCTGCGCCAAACGACGAATCGCAAACTGGTAACGCTTGGTCAGCGTCTCTTTGATGTCTTTATCATCTTTACCCGTCAGCTTTAGGCTGAGCCAGTCATATTTCACCTTGGCATCCCACAGGCGGTTAAGTTCCCCTGCGTTCTGCGGCCAAGGCGCTTTGCTACGATCGAGCTCAAACGTATCATTACCCGTCAGATCGACCGGTTTTTCCAGCAGCGACAGTGCATATTGAAAACGCTCAAACCGACGCTTCTGCGCCAGATTGTACAACGCGTACGGAACATCCAGTTGACCGGATTTCAGCGCGTCGCCCAATTGGGCTTTTTGCCCGGAAAACTGCGCCACATCAGAGGCCAGCAGCACATTGTGGCTGTAGTCCAGCATGTTGAGGTAGCGGTTAAAAATTTTCTCAGAGAACTGCGCATCCAGCATAAACTGGCGATAATGCGAACGCAGGAAACGTGAGGCCACCCTGTCGCTTACGGTGGCATGTTGAGGCTCCTGATGTAGCTGAGGGATCTGCTCAACACGCGTAATGTTTTCATTTGCAAAACTAGAGCCCGCCAGCAGTAAACCTGCAATGGCGGTTATTCTGACTAAGTTGTTCATGCCCAGGTTGGCCTCCGTATCAGAACTGCAAGTGTTCTGCGCGTACAATCATTGCCAGTCCAGAAGCCAATTGTACTCTGACTTCGCCTTTGGCAATTTCAAGCACGGTGGCATCCATGGCATCTTTGCCGGCTCTGACTTTGATTTCCTGACCGATTTGCAGTTTGGAAACATCCGTAACCGCAACCCGCTGACGCTCATTGCTGGCAGGCTTTGCCTGACGCGGCTGAGCATTCGCTGATTGCTGAGAAGAGGACTGAGATTGGCCGGAAGAAGACTGGCGTGGTTTACGCGGTGCATGGTTTTGAGACGCAGGGTTTCGAGATGCATCGTTTGAAGCATCGCGACGCGGCGCACGTCTCTGAGCAGGACGAGGTGTACGCGCTGCATCTGCCGTTTCTCCGGCTGCTTCACGTTTTTTCGCCTGCTGCTCAGCACGCTGAGCTTGAACTCGCGCTTTCGCTTCTTCCAACTGCGTGCGAGCATGATCAACATGCTGCTGTTCCAACTCGCCACACGGGTTACCATCCAGATCTACACGTTGAGCACCCAATTTTACACCGTATAGATACCGCCAGCTTGAAGTATAAAGACGCAGCGCAGAGCGTAATTGCGTCTTACTGACGTTATCGGATTCCGGTACACGCTCAACAAGATCTTGAAAAATACCGATTTTTAACGGACGTGTTTCACCTTCAGTGGTGAAACAAAGCGGGAACCGCTCTGCCAAAAAGGCGATGACTTCTTTACTACTGTTCAACTTAGGTTGATTTTCCATGAAATTTCCTGATTACAACGGGTTTGCCAACCGGCGCAGGCATGAACAGGCGTCATTATAATGACGCCATCGGCAATTGCCACGTTAACCTTGTCTCAACGAGAGAGAATTGATGAATGTCATCACATCGCTCGCTTCCAGTTGAGCACAAAGTACGCTCACTACGGCCTTCAGCCCTTCTTCATCATCCGCGTCAAAACGTTGATAAAGGGTACTGTCAATATCCAGAACGCCAATCCGTTGCCCATTAACGACAAGCGGTAGCACGATTTCAGCATTACTCGCGGCATCACAGGCGATATGACCGGGGAACGCATGAACATCATCCACACGCTGAATGCGATTTTCAGCTATCGCCGTACCGCACACACCTTTGCCAACTGGAATACGTACACAGGCAACCTTACCCTGAAACGGTCCCAGGAAAAGCGTGTCGTTATCCAACAGGTAAAACCCTGCCCAGTTAACCCCATCCAAACGCTCAAACAGCAGCGCACTACTGTTTGACAAAATCGTAATAAAACGGTTTTCATCCGCAATAAGCGATGACATATCGCGAATGAGATCCTGATAAAACGCTTGTTTATTCATACTTGTTTATTCATAAAGTCTATCGTTGTCTTTTCGAAACAGTGCGGACAATTCCCACACAGGCTGCATTAGCATCGGCTACAGAATGCCATAAGATGAGCGCCTTCGCGCGAAGAATCATCCGCTTTACGGTATCGTTGTCATGCATATCGTGCTATTTCCATCTGCAAAATAACATCGGTCAGCAATCATATCCTTTTATGAATTTATCATTCAGTTACACTGAGTCGCTGTGAATACGTTATCCATTAGTAATAACGGGGTTCGATACCTTCTACCGGATCGCAGGAAAGATGAAAATACATAATATAACCAGCCCTGCGCCGTTTTCTTCTCCCCGCCCACCGCTAAGCAGTGGCGCAAAAAGTACCGCGTCCGCCATAGACCGCTATCACCGCTGCCCGGAATGCGATGCTGTTTTTACGCTACCCCAGTTGAAGCGGAACCAGACAGCAAACTGTCCACGCTGTGATGCCAAAGTCAGTTCAGGCAGAGACTGGACCATTTCTCGCCTTGCTGCAATGGCCGTCGCCATGCTGGTACTCATGCCTTTTGCCTTCACTGAACCGTTGATCAGCATTCGTCTGTTGGGTGTCACGATTAATGCCAGCCTGTTTGAAGGTATTTGGCAAATCACCCGACAAGGACACCCGCTCACGGCAAGTATGGTCGCCTTTTGTACCGTTGGCGCACCGCTAACGTTAGTTTTTTCGCTGTTATACCTGTTTTTTGCCCCCCGAATCGGTATGAACCTGCGCCCTATTCTGCTCATGTTGCAACGGCTAAAAGAGTGGATGATGCTGGATATCTATCTGGTTGGTATGGCCGTCGCCGCAATCAAAGTCCGTGAATTCGCAGATGTTCAGGCGGGTATCGGGCTCGTTGCCTTTCTGGCGCTGATGATCTTAAGCCTGTTGACGTTGATCCACTTAAATACCGATCAGCTTTGGCAGCGGTTTTATCCGCGCCTGAGGCCGCTCATCTCTCCAGATCGCTACCGAATCTGCCTTTCCTGCCATTTCACCAGTTCGCCCGACAACCGTGGGCGTTGCCCCCGTTGCCATATTCCGCTTCGTTTACGCCAGCGTCAGAGCTTGCAGAAATCCTGGGCGGCGCTGATTGCCTCTATAATTTTACTGTTACCCGCCAACCTGTTGCCCATATCAATTATTTATGTCAACGGTGCACGCACGGAGGATACGATCTTTTCCGGTATTCTTTCGCTTGCATCAGGCAATATTCCGATCGCAATGGTGGTTTTCATCGCCAGTATTCTGGTGCCGTTTACTAAGGTTATAGTGCTGTTCGGCCTGCTGGTTAGCATTCATGTCCAGTCGGAAGGCAATATAATGATGCGCATGAAGCTGCTGCGTGTTATCCGTTGGATCGGCCGCTGGTCCATGCTCGATTTATTTGTGATTGCCCTGACGATGTCGCTCGTCAACCGCGATCAACTACTCGCTTTCACCATGGGGCCTGCTGCTTTTTACTTTGGCGCGGCGGTGATTCTCACTATCCTTGCCGTTGAATGGCTGGATAGCCGACTGATGTGGGACAACACTGATGTGGAATAACAATGCAAGATAATACGCCTGGGACACCAACCGAAGCTACCGTGAAAAACAAGCGCCGTCTGTCGCCATTTTGGCTGCTGCCGTTGATTGCGCTGATGATTGCCGGTTGGCTGATTTACACCAATCAGCAGGAGCGCGGCGCGACGGTTACCATTGATTTCGTCTCTGCCGACGGGATTGTCGCCGGACGTACGCCTGTGCGCTATCAAGGTGTCGAAGTCGGTACCGTACAAAATATCAAGCTGAGCGAAGACCTGCGCACCATACAGGTCGAAGCCAGCATCAAAAGCGATATGAAGGAAGCGTTGCGCAGCGGTACGCAATTCTGGTTGGTCACACCCAAGGCCTCTCTCGCCGGGGTTTCAGGACTAGATGCGCTGGTGGGCGGTAACTACATCGGCATGATGCCCGGTTCCGGCGAGGCGCAAGAACACTTTTCTGCGCTGGATACCCAGCCCAAATACCGCGTTAACACCGGAGAATTGCTGATTCATCTTCACGCTGACGATCTCGGCTCGTTGAATACCGGCTCGCTGGTTTACTACCGTAAAATTCCGGTGGGGAAAGTTTACGATTATACCGTTTCTCAGGATCGTCGCGGCGTGATGATTGACGTCCTGATTGAACGCCGTTTCACCCATCTGGTGAAAAAGAATAGCCGTTTCTGGAATGTATCCGGCTTTAATGCCGACATCAGCGTCAGCGGCGCAAAAATTGAGATGGAGAATCTGGCGGCGCTGGTCAACGGGGCAATTGCCTTCGATTCGCCAGAAGAGAGCGAGGATGCGGGCGCCGAGCAATCCTATCGTCTCTATCCCGATCTGGCGCAGAGTCAACGTGGAGTGAAAATCACGCTAGATTTACCCTCCGGTGACAGCTTATCCGAAGGCCGAACCCCTCTGATGTACCAAGGGTTGGAAGTCGGCACGTTGAACAAAATTATCTTAAACCCGGACGACGGCAAGGTCAGCGGGGAGCTGATCATCGATCCTTCCGTGGTGTCGTTGATGCGCGAAGGTACACGTATTGAACTCAGCAAACCCCAACTTTCGCTCAGCGACCTGAATGTGTCTCGCCTGCTAAGCGGCCCAACGCTGACATTACTCCCCGGCGAAGGCGAACCGCGCCAGCATTTTACTGTATTGGATAGTGGGCAGCAGCAGCTCGCCCAGCCCGGAGCACTTTCTATTCAGCTCACCGCCGCACAAAGCTATGGTATTGATAGCGGTCAACCCGTGCTACTGCACGGTGTACAAGTTGGTCAGGTCGTGAAACGCACACTGGATGAACAAGGTGTCAGCTTCATTCTGGTGATCGAGCCACGTTATCGCCAGCTATTGCACCGCGACAGCAAATTCATCGTTAACAGTCGCGTGAATGTGAAGATGGGGTTGGATGGGATTCAAGTGTTGGGTGCCAGTGCACAAGAATGGGTCAGCGGCGGCATTCAGGTTTTACCCGGTAGTAAGGGAGAGATTCAGGCACGTTACCCGCTGTTCAGCGATCTCGAAAAAGCCGAAGAAGGTATTCGCGGTGCCACCCCCTCGCCTACCCTCACCCTGGTAACCGACAGTCTACCGGATATTCAGGACGGCTCTATCGTGCTGTATCGTAAATTCCAGGTAGGTGAAATCATGCGGGTGCGACCCAAGGCGGATACCTTTGAAGTTGAGGTTTATATCCGTCCAGAACATCGCAAACTGTTGACAGAAAACAGCGTGTTTTGGGCTGAAGGTGGAGCCCGTGTGCAGTTGAATACCTCGGGTCTGACCGTGCAAGCTTCCCCGCTGAATCGGGCGCTTAAGGGGGCGATCAGCTTTGATAATCTGGAAGGCGCGCCGGAAATCAAAGGCGGAAAACGCATCCTGTACAACAACGAAACGGCGGCGCGCGCCGTGGGCAGCCGCATCATTCTGCGCACCTACGACGCCAGTAAACTCGCACCGGGTATGCCGATCCGCTATCTGGGCATCGATATCGGCCAGTTGGATTCGCTGAAGCTGTCCGAACAACGCAACGACGTATTGGTGCAGGCGGTGCTCTACCCTGAATACGTGCGTAATTTTGCCCGTTCTGGAACGCGCTTTTCCGTCGTCACGCCGGAAATTTCTGCTGCGGGTGTAAATCATCTGGAGACGCTATTCCAACCTTATATTAACGTCGAACCGGGCAATGGCAGCGTAACGCGTAATTTTGAGCTTCAGCAGGCGACTATCTCTGATTCACGCTATCAGGACGGCTTGAATATCAGCGTTGATGCACCGGAAGCCGGCGCATTGCAGGTTGGTACGCCGGTTCTGTTCCGCGGTATTGAAGTCGGTACCGTCACTGGGCTGTCGCTAGGCCCTTTGTCGGATCGCATCGCCGTTTCGCTGCGCATCAGTAAACGCTATCAACATCTGGTACGCGATAATTCCGTCTTCTGGCAAGCTTCTGGCTACAATCTGGAATTCGGACTGGTTGGCGGCGTTATTAAGAGTGGAACCTTCCAGCAGTTTATTCGCGGCGGTATCGCTTTCGCCACGCCGCCTAGCACACCACTCGCGCCGAAGGCTCAGGAAGGGAAGCATTTCTTGCTGAGAAACGAAGAACCTAAAGAGTGGCGGCAATGGGGTACGGCGATCCCAACTCCCCCGGATAATTAACGTTCAGCACCTAACAGGGCGGCGATAGTCGCCCTGTCGTTTTCACGCTATCGATGCAAGATCCGTGTTACACTTCGCCACTTCTTTCCCCTCGTTTTACTGAATAACCGGTACGGAACCACGTCGTGGCAAAATTTACCCCAGCCAATCTGCCTGCTGAATTTCTCGACACAATGCGGGACATTATGCCTTCATCGCTTTCGATGGAGGATTTCGTTGCCGCCTGCCAGCGTCCGCTGCGCCGGAGCATCCGCGTCAATACGTTAAAAATCAGCGTCGATGCCTTTCTACAGCTCGTGCAACCTTATGGCTGGCAGCTTGAGCCGATTCCCTGGTGTCAGGAAGGTTTCTGGCTGCTGAATGCGGAAGAGGAAAACACGCGGCTCGGCAATACATTGGAGCACCTGAGCGGACTCTTCTACATTCAGGAAGCCAGCTCCATGCTGCCCGTCAGCGCCCTGTTTCATCGTAATGATGCATTGGGGACGCTTTTGGATGTGGCCGCTGCGCCGGGTTCCAAGACGACGCAGATCGCAGCACGACTGAATAACGAAGGCGCCATTGTTGCCAACGAATACTCGGCAAGCCGGGTAAAAGTGCTACATGCTAACATCAGCCGCTGCGGCGTCAGCAATACCGCGATTACGCACTTCGATGGGCGTGTTTTCGGCGCGGCGCTGCCAGAATATTTTGATGCGATACTGCTGGATGCCCCGTGTTCAGGTGAAGGCGTGGTGCGTAAAGATCCGGCGGCGATGAGCCACTGGTCGCAAGAGAGTATTCTCGACATTGCGGCTACGCAGCGCGACCTGATTCTGAGTGCGTTCCATGCCCTAAAGCCCGGCGGCGTGATGATTTATTCCACTTGTACGCTGAATCGGCAGGAAAACCAGCAGGTTTGTCATTGGTTACAGGCACAATTCCCTGATGCCTGCGAGTTTGAGTCATTAGACGATCTCTTCACCGACGCCAAACGCGCGACAACGGAAGAAGGCTTCCTGCACGTCTTCCCGCAGATTTATGACAGTGAAGGCTTCTTTGTTGCCCGTTTACGTAAAACTGCTAGCGTACCACCACTGCCACGTCCGAGTTATAAAGTCGGCAAATTCCCGTTCTCTCCCGTCACACACAAAGATCGTGTGTTACTTACAGAGGCCGCGCGTAAACAGGGTATTCACTGGGATGAGGAGCAACTTCAACTATGGCAGCGTGATAGCGAGATTTGGCTTTTTCCTACGGCACTTGCCTCCGCTTTTGGCAATATCAAATTCTCACGCATTGGTATTAAGCTCGCCGAACGCTTCCCCAAAGGCTTCCGCTGGCAGCATGAAGCGGTTGTGGCATTGGCCGATCCAAATGCGGACAATGCCTACGCGCTGAATGACCGTATCGCCTGTGAGTGGTTTCAGGGTAAAGACAGCTACCCAGACCCGCTTCCTACTGCGGATGAGCTGATTTTAACTTACCAGAATACGCCCGTTGGCCTGGCAAAACGCATCAGCAGCCGGATAAAAAACAGCCTACCTCGCGATTTAGTTCGGGATGGTGCTTCTTCCGCACAGCCTCTTGCTAATGAATAAATGCGCTTTCTGCATCAGGTGGCGATAAAACCACCTGATGAACCGCTCATCCGCCCTTTTCTTACTGATTCTCATCTACAATTACCCTGACAGATAGAGAAACTCAGTAATATCTGGAGAGCGACATGTTTGCGTTAGTGATATTCGTTTGTTATCTCGGGCATGGCTGTGACGATTTGGTCGTCGGTGCCTACAACACCGAAGCGCAGTGTCTACAAGCGATGGACGAACAGCGTCTGCGTCGGGCTGGCTGCTTCCCCATTGAAGAGTATATTGATGGCTTCTGGGTTCCTGCCCAAGAGTACGCTGATTTCTAATCCTCTCTCTGCGTATTCTCATCGGCACTCGCGGCCAATCCTTCATCTGATTATCAATTCCTATAATTGCGCCTAAACCCTGTCAGTTATTTGATTATCTTAGTGTTTAGGTTCAGTATTCACCCCGCTCCGCATGCCCAACCAGGGAAATTATGCGGCGTTGCTTATCAATCAGGATACCTACTTTAATAACTCTCACGTGACGGATTACACATGACATTGTTATCAATACCTTCATTATTCTTGTCAACGACGCTCATATGCGCCTTCTACACCACACCTGCGTTTTCGAGCAAATTTGACAACAAAACATTCGATGAAGTACAAACCGTAGCCAATCAAAATGATGCCGAAGCACAGAACGCATTAGGCGATATGTATTACGATGGCTCTGGCGTAAAACAAGATTATCAGCAGGCAATCAGCTGGTATCAAAAAGCCGCCGCGCAAAACAATCCTGAAGCCCAATACAGCCTGGGTTATATGTTTGCTAACGGAGAAAGCGTCCAACAAGATTATGCTCAAGCGGTTGTCTGGTACACCAAAGCCGCCGAACAAGGTTATGCATGGGCGCAAACCAATCTGGCAGATTTATATGATACCGGTGAAGGGGTTCAGCAAGATTATGCCCAAGCTCTGATCTGGTATACCAAAGCGGCGGAACAGGGAAGTACCTACGCACAAACCAATCTGGCTTATTTGTATGATAAGGGTAACGGCGTTCAGCAAGATTATGCCAAAGCCCTTGCCTTGTACACCAAAGCGGCGGAAAAAGGGAATGCCCGCGCACAAACCAATCTGGCTTATTTATATGAAACAGGGAACGGCGTTCAGCAAGATTATGCCAAAGCCCTTTCCTGGTATACCAAAGCGGCGGAAAAGGGAAATGTCCGCGCACAAACCAATTTGGGTTTATTGTATGAATCTGGAAAAGGTGTTCCACAAGATTATGCTCAAGCCCTAATATGGTATACCAAGGCAGCAAAGCAAGGGGATGCTGATGCACAAACAGATTTGGGGTATTTATATGATACCGGAAAAGGTATTGCGCGAGATCGTACCCAAGCAATAGCCTGGTATCAAAAAGCCGCTGAACAAGGCCAAGTCCATGCGCAATACAATCTGGGTCTCGCTTATAACAATGGTAACGGCGTTAAGAAAGATCACGCCCAAGCCGTAGCGTGGTACACCAAAGCTGCCGAACAAAATCTACCGGATGCACAATATAATCTGGGTCTGATGTATTATGAGGGAAAAGGTGTTCCTCAAGATAATACGTTAGCCCACACCTGGCTTTCTATTGCATTGGCAAACGGAAAAAATGAAGCATACTAGTCAGTTATGACTCTTACTTTGAAAATGAAGCCTGAAGAACTACTGGAGTCACATAATAAACTCACCGAGTTTAGAAAAAAATTCTCAATACCTGACCCCGTGATTTCCTAACGGCTCATCGCTACATATCGATCAGGGCGGTGGTATTACCGCCCTCACCTCATTTTCAACGTCACCTTTCTATCGGCATACGCCAAAACCACGCATACCAAAGTGAAAGTGATTAGCATGTGCGGCATTATATTCCGGCCCCAGAGCATTACCGAAAAAATGGCAACTCTCCCTGAATGTAGTACGCAAATAACTGCCGCGTTCATCCATGGCCGACCACTGGCTCAGGACGCTAACCTGTCGACCATCAGAGAGCCGAAAAGCGGCGATATCCCATGCGTCCGCCGTCGCATGTTCACTCAGACGCCCTTCTGGCCTGTGATACACATTGCGGCAGGCGTAGCTGCCCATATGGTCGATACGCGCCAACGATGTGCCAAGAGCTTGCGCCTGCGGCACCGCAACCTGCGTCACAAACATGGTGCTACTCAACGCTAATGGACAACTGGCGAGAAAACTGGAACTCAGCGTGACCGCACCAAAACGTTGAACCCGAACGGGAGACATTACCGGACATTGCCCACTGATGTCATTGGCCTCGGCGAATCTCAGTCGTCCGTTTTCCTGTGCCTGCTTTAACACCGCCAAACAGGCATCAGGGTCGCTGGCGACAGACTTCATTTTCAATCGGGTAATAAACGTGGGCGGGTCATCGACAGATAGCGGAGAAAAAGGATCGTAACCGGGTGGAAGCTGGCGTTGAATCCAGGGCGACAAGGCAATTAGCGCCCCCAGCATCACAGCAAATATCAACCATCTCCGCATTAGCATTGCCCCGGTTATTTTCTTCTCCTGAACAATATTATGCTATTAATGCGAATTCGGCCGGACTCATCCCCAGTGATATCCCCGCCTCCGCGATTTTCTGCCACTCCTGATCGGACAGATAAATACCGTCAGCATGACGTTGCGCCTGAGACAACTTTTCTGGCTCGCCCGCGATTAAGATAGGCTGTGTCGGATCGGGAGCGGTTGAAGAACGGACGTAATCCAGCATGGCATCATATTCTTTTTGCAACCACGCCATGGAAACCATGCTGGTGGGATCGATGACAATCGTCGTCATATTATTCACTATCGCCCCCTGACGTGTATTCTCCGGCTGAATAGTTCCGCCACCGGAAAGCAGCCCCGCCAACATTTCAGCCGCTAAAATCAACCCGCCACCTTTATGTTTCGCAATCGGCTTCAATGCCCCGTGTTTTTCGCCTTCCCACATGACTTTCGGATCGTTAGTGGAAACACCGTTGCAATCGAGCATCACCTCTTCATCAAACGTTTTACCTGCCAGGTACGCAACGCGGGTTTTCCCCAGCGCCACCACGCTGGTGGCAAAATCCAGAACAAAAGCCGCATTGTGCTCTGTTGGCGGGAATGCAATACAGATCGGGTTTGTTCCGAAGCGCGCTTCACTGCCACACCAGGGAGCCACGATCGGGTCGAGATCGTTAACATTGACAAAGTGTATCGAAACAAGCCCGGCGTCCGCCGCCATTTCCCCATAGGTGCCGATGCGTCCTAGGTGACAGGTCGACGACAGGGTCATTAAACACACGCCTGTCGTTTTCACCCGCTCAATGGCCGCTTGCATCGCTTCTTTACCCGTACGCTGACCAAAGCCACGATCGCCGGTAAATTGCAGTACAGCTCCACTGTCACGGAGTAAACGCGCCGGAGTGTTCGGATGCATAATCCCTTTTCCGATGAACGCCACATAGTGCGGCAACATCCCTACGCCATGGCTGTCATGCCCTTTTAAGTTAGCGGTCACAAGGTGTTCAGTGACAATACGGGCTTCATTTTTTTCACATCCTGCTTTCTGCAATACGACTTGCACTGTCGCCATCAGACGATTGACTGAAATCTGCATATCCCTTCCTTTCATCCACTGATTGATTATTCACAGGATTTATCCTACTGCGGAACCGGAATGAATGGCATAGCAAATAAAGAACAGTATTTTTGAAAAAGAAAAGCAAATCTCTCTGATATTCATTTCAATCGAGGAGGAATATCATTCAACACATCAAGTAAAAACGCCTAATCAGCCAAATAAAACGTGAAGGAATGAACCATGAAAAGCATCAAAAATTTTATCGCAGTTATCGCACTCTCTACCTTGTCCTTCGGTGCGTTTGCCGCTCAAGAAATCGCGACCGTTTCCATCAGCGGTGCAAAAACGTTGGATTCTTTCGAAGCTCAGGTCGCTCAAAAAGCCCAAAAGGCAGGCGCGTCATCATATCGCATCGTTTCTGCTACCGGTCACGATCGGTTACACGGGACCGCTATTCTGTATAAATAATTCATACCAGACGTCAGGGAGCCTCAGGGCTCCTCTGTCGTATTTTGCTCAGCAACGGGGTTGCCAAGCTTTCTACACTTCATCTCATAATGCATTTGTTAATACGGCAAGTATTATCAGAAAGATATTTATTTTTAGTTTCAATCATTAAATAAATACTGTAGCTTCATTCCAGAAGAAGCAATTCAGTTTATCGTTGAAAAATAGCGGATTTTTCTTCCTACCGGATACAATAAAAAATATTCATATAATAAAGGGAGAGGAGTGATGTCCGTTCGCTATGCTACCGCTGATGAAGCTGAACGTTTATGGCTAATTAGGAATGAGGCAATACGTTCAGGATGTCAGGAAGTTTATGATAATGAAACCATCATGGCATTCACACCCGATACTATGCCTGAAGGGTATCGACATGCCATCACTAATAACCCCTTTTTCGTCATTGACGACGCAATACTTTCCCTCCCTGTCGCAACAGGCTTTCTTGATATAACAAATAATAGTGTTGAAGCTATTTTTACCTTGCCGAACTACCAGAATAAAGGACTCGCTACAAAAATTCTGGATGCGATAAAAAGTGAAGCAAAAACGCGTGGAATAACAGCGCTAACATTGTCCTCAACCCCTAATGCTGTCGTATTTTACCAAGCGAATGGATTTAGCGTTGATAAACACGGAGAATACTACTCTGGATCTGCCAAGAGATATCTCCCCTGTGTTGAAATGTCGCTCGATATGGGCCTATATCACATATCCTAAGGTGGATTAAATCATAGTGATGAGGTCTCAGCGGCAGAAAGTCGCAAATCATAATGATTTATAAACAAAAAACCCCAGCTTTACGCTAGGGTTTTTGGGTGCTTTTCTTGGCCGCTCCGGTTCAAACCATCATCGCTATCGCAAGAGAAACATTAATTCAATTTGGCTTATTACAGCGCAACTTGATTACAGTGCAACAACGTTGCCAGCTGATGGGCCTTTCTGACCATTTTCAATGGTGAACTCAACCTTTTGGCCTTCGTCCAGCGTTTTGAAATCGTTGCTCTGAATAGCAGAGAAATGTACGAATACATCTTTGCTACCGTTGTCAGGAGTAATGAAACCGAAACCTTTACCAGCGTCAAACCATTTTACTAAACCAGTCATTTTGTTAGACATAGAAATTACCTTAATTTTTTATAGCGCCTTCCGGCAAATAGGGCCTGTGCACAGAATTTAATTAGCAACAATAAGGAGGCTCAAAAGAAGGGATATCTATGGATAACACTTTGAAATGAGAACTGCTTTACTAAACTGCTTTTTAGGTCTGCGAATCAAACCGACGAGCTATTAACGCACGTATAAAAATCTTTAGCAAGCATTTATTTTAAAAGCGTTTAAAAGACACGGCACCAGACGCTGAACCGCGATAATCATGAAAATAAGCGGATGTTTTATCAGCAGCCAAGAGGATTTTTATCGTTTATTTAGTTTGCCATAGCCTAATTATCCCCATCCCTCTGCCTCTGCGACACACTCCTGTTCGTTTCCACTCACGATGACATCAACTGTCCCTCTTATTTCCGATTGAAAGCGCATTGCACTCACTCCAGAGTAAACACTCTAGATTATTAATCTTAGCGGGTATATCGCGTACTGCTTGCTCCTATTACATTCACCACTCAAAGGTAGTGACTGTCTGAATATCCGCGGTTATCTGAGCTTTGTATGGTACTGTTGTCATTGGAGAACTTAAAAATTTCCTGTCCTAGAGAGGGATTTAGATGTTTGGCTGGCGTAAAAAAGAGTACGAGAATAACTATATCAAGCTATTGCTCAATATTCCGTCGCCCCCGACTGAATGGCATCCCAGAGTAGAGATTGCTGTTGGAGGATTAACAGAGATCGGTTTTTCTCATCGACAAAACCATCTGTTACTGGTCATATCCTCCTCAGGACGAGGAGTGTTCAACTGTATTACTGGCGAAAAGGTTGCCAGAGACGTTGAGGAATACGGGAGCTGGTACGATCCCATCAATTTAACCTGTAAAGGCATAGGTCCATTAGCCGATGAGGATATTTCCATTGCCGGACTATGTGGCGGCGGATTGCCAATGTGTAATCAATATGGTGAAACATTGGTACGGGCCGCACCAGAATGGCCCCTTGAAGTCCTAATCTGGTGTCCACCAAGTAAAGATGCGTTATGCATAGGTCATCAGGAGGGGTGCCTTAAACTGCTTTCCGACCATTTCCGTTGTACGGGATTTTCATGGAATGGTGAATTCATCATTTCCGCTACGAGTAGTGATATTACTGTATGGCACAGAAAGCCATCGTTTAGCCAGAGTACTACCGCTGTACCAGCTCAAACATAGCGGCTAGTTGACTACTACAGTTTGAACTGACCGCATATTCTTCGTACCGCTACAGCTAATGGTTAGTTAAGCTTTCTTTTACCTTTGTCACACAACGAGGAACCATCAACTCTCTGAGTGTACCCCTTATATCATCGTCATATTGTCGATTAGGAGGGCGATGATCTTGACGGAATGATTCGGCAATCTTAGCCGATGTAACAATATACTCCGACTCATCAATACCAAAATCTGAAAGGCTAAAACCGCGTTCTTTGAAACTGGATACCTCTTCATTAACAATTGCCAGCACATCTCTGTCCGTTGATCCCGCCTTGTCCGTAATATTCCACTCAGTCAGGCAGATTTCATGTGCAGCTTGGCTGGTATCATTAATGGCAGCAAACGATACTAATGGTAAAGCCAGTACTAACATAATGATGTTGCGCATTTTAACGTCAATCTCTTTGAAATAAAAAGGCTCGCTAAAGCGAGCCTGGAAATGGTTTTTCATTTGCGACGTTAAAGTCTTAGCTCCTTGCCGCCGTTCTTTATCAAGATGTCTGCTATATCCTGATTGCCGTTAGCTATAGTCACCACTAAAGGACTGTATCCGCTGTCATTAACAGCATTAACATCTGCCCCTTTTTCCAGAAGAAATATAGCCATTTCTTTGTTACCAATCATTCCCGCTAAATGCAGCGGAGTGAACCCAGCGCCAGTCTTTGAATTGATTAACTCAGGATTCTTATTGATTAATTGGATCGCTTCTTTATTTGATGTTTTTGACCAAATTAAATCCGCTAATCTTTGGTCTTCAGTCAAATCGGAAGCGCAGGCAGAAAAGGACAACAAAATAGCAACAACAAACGATAAAACCGATTTCATACACACTCCAGTGTTCACTCATCCATAAATAGAATGCCAATGATACCAGCGTTATGTTGCTAATAGTTATCTGTTAATTTACACAGCGAGCACAGTAGAAGCGGCATCGCTTTAATAAAAAACCGCACTAGTGGCAGGTTTCTGCCGCTTGCGGATACGGCCAGTTCGCGGACATCTGGATACTCGGGGGGAAGAAATACACCTATCTATAAAAGGCCGTATATTAAATTTCGTGGGTTTTTCGTGTATTTTCGCGCCACCTAAAATAAACCATTAAAAATCAACAATTTAAAAAAAAGACCGAATACGATTCCTGTATTCGGTCTAGGGAAATGGCTCTTGGGAGAGCCGTGCGCTAAAAGTTGGCATTTATACAAGCTGCACTAGCCTTGTACCTTAAGCGTAGCCAACTCCACCGCGTTTTCCAGCGTCACCCCGTTCGTAATTATCACAAATGGAACAGATTTCACACTTTATCTTAACCAGATGGAAGTAATTAGTTAACATTAAATAGGTAAATCAATCACTTCATGGCTTACCATCTGGCAAGCATAATTGCTCTGCTCGCTCGATAAATGGCTGAAGGCTTTTCTTCTGTCCGGGATGCTTAGGATCGTCCAGCCAAATCACGTCTATCGGTTGTGCACTTACCTGCCCGGACTTCATCTGCTCAATGGCGATATCGTTTAGCGGATATTGCATCAGCGTCCCTGTATGTAAGGCGTACAGCGCATTGCCAGGGCGACAAATCAGTTGAACTTCTTCGCGAGTAAAAGCCCAGCGTTCGCCATATTCCAGCCGGCTGATATTTGCCAGTTTGGCGGCAGCAAAAGCATTCGCAGAAAGTGAGGTAAGCACGATAGATAGCAAAAGTTTCTTCATCATGGTATTCCCGACATGCGTATTCAGACAATGATGTATGTGAGTTTTACAGCCTTATCCAGATCACAGAAAGACAGCATCAAACCTTATAAAACATAAAGTTGTATATCACTACTAGCGCGATCATAGCGACAGAGAGGGATGAAGTCGAGCGCGAAGCAAAGAATAAAATCGGCTGAGAGAGATAAGCAGGAAGATCGTTTGAGGAAAGAAATAGCGGGATAAAAAGAACATTATCCCGCGTTATTCAAATGCGTATTAACCGACAGAGGCGTCGATTGTCATTAGGCTGACGGTGCCGCCGCAGACATTTTTTTCAAGTCCTGATCGATGAAGAATAGACCGCCTTCACTCGCTTTGACCAGAGCCAATTTGTCCAGAATAGAACGGAACAGCTTTTCTTCTTCATGCTGTTCGGCCACGTACCATTGCAGGAAATTAAAGGTAGAATAATCCTGCAAGGCCATCGCCGCATGCGCCAGCTCATTAATTTTTGCTGTAATCAACTGTTCATGTTCATAGGTCAACTTGAAGACGTCAGCCAGTGAATCAAAATCAATCGGCGGTGCAGCAATCGCGCCTAGCACAGGCAGGCTTCCCGTATCATCCAGATAGTCAAACAGGCGCTGCATGTGCTGCATTTCTTCCTGAGAATGTGTCTTCAGGAAACTCGATGCGCCTTCAAAACCTTTATCACCGCACCATGCACTCATTTGCAAATACAAATTCGCGGAATAAAACTCCAGATTAAGTTGCTCATTCAGCTTCTGAATCATTTCTTTTTTTAGCATAGTAACTCCCTATTTTTCCCGGCAGGTGAAATTATTTAGGGCATTATGCCTGAAAAAACAAAATAAAAAACACTTTATTAACAGCAACAAAATATTAATATAATAACCATAAAAAACAATGCATTATAAAAATTGCTATTGATATTTATTATCACTTAAGAGCGATTTTAATGTATTATTGCGAATCATTTTTATTACCAAAAAAGTTACAATATCGAGCTATATCACTTACGATAAATCTGTATTAAAAATGATTCCTATTTCGCAATCAGAATAATAAACATCCACATGACAAAGTGAACACTTGCCATTTTTCTGTCGCTACTTTACCGTGACACCTATCAGTCTGTGGCCAATAGGCAGGAGAAAGCGATATGGGACATAATCTGGCAGAATTGTCCAAAGAGGATATGGATAAAGTTAACGTAGATCTGGCAGCATCAGGTGTTGCCTTCAAAGAACGTTATAATATGCCAGTCATTCCTGAGGTTGTGGAAAGAGAACAGCCCGATCACCTGCGTAACTACTTTCGTGAACGTGTGATGTTTTATCGCCAACGCTCGTTACAGTTCTCTCGTTTACCCTACGAGCCTAAGTCTAAATAGCGATTTCCCTCCTTCCAATCCAACACGGGTTTACCGTGGAAAACATCCCTTTCCACGGGTTACATTCTTACACAGCAAAAATGATTTTCTGCTTGCATATTGGCTCGCACAAGAGGTTAATGGAATAGCACCCTAACCTTTTATCAAGCGAGGCAAGATATGAGTAAAGGACTGGATAGCAAAAAGAACGGTAAGAAAAAACCATTGAAAACGGCCGCCGAAAAACGGGCCGACAAAAGAGCGAAGAAAGCACAAGCTGATATTACCTGAGTCCTGATGTTGCCCAAGTAATGTGCCATGCCGATCGGGTAAACCCGAAAATGGGTTTACCCTCATAACCGCAGTTGCTAGCCCTTATTCGTGACCGTCTTCTGCTTTTTCAAGCACCATCAATAGGAAAGCATATTCTAGCGCGATATCATCATAGCGTTTGAAGCGACCGGATTTTCCACCGTGCCCAGCATCCATATCGGTGTATAACAACACCAGACGATCGTCCGTTTTAACTTCCCGTAATTTTGCTACCCACTTTGCAGGTTCCCAATACTGAACCTGAGAGTCGTGTAACCCAGTAGTCACCAGTAAATGTGGATAGCGCTGAGCGGTCACACCGTCATAAGGACTATATTGCTTGATGTAGTCATAGTAGGTTTGTTCATTCGGATCGCCCCACTCGTCATATTCTCCGGTCGTCAGCGGAATTGACTCATCCAGCATTGTCGTCAACACATCAACAAACGGAACCTGGGCCACAACCCCTTTGAACAGATCGGGTGCCATATTGACTACCGCGCCCATCAAGAGCCCTCCCGCACTCCCTCCCATCGCGAACATGTTTTCTCTGTCGCCATAGCCTTTTTCTATCAATGCCTGGGACACATCGATGAAATCCGTGAAGGAATGCATCTTATTGAGCAACCGACCATCGTCATACCACCGCTGACCCAATTCACCACCGCCACGAATGTGCGTTAAGGCAAAAACGAACCCTCGATCCAACAGGCTCAGACGGCTAACGCTGAAATCTGGCTCCATGCTATTTCCATAGGCACCATACCCGTAAACCAGTATCGGGTTCTTACCAGGGCTGAAGTGATCGCGGTGATAAACGAGGGAAACGGGTACATCAACACCGTCCCTGACGGTGATCCATAAACGCTCGCTCCGATAGTTATCCGGGGAGAAATCTTTTACCTCAGCTTGCTTAAGTAGCTGCTGGTCGCCCGTGTCCAGATTCAATTCATACAGCGTGCTGGGCGTTGTCATTGATGAGTAACCATATCGCATCAATGCCGTTTCTGGCGTAGGATTGTACGACAGCCACGTCACATAGCTCGCATCATTGAAAGCGATCGTTTTCTCTTCCTGTGTATGCCAATGGATCTGACGTAATCGGGTTAAACCGCGTTCCCTTTCTTCGACCACCAGCCAATCACGGAACAGTTCAAAACCTTCCAGAACGCGGTGTTCACGTGGAGCAATCAGTGTTTCCAGCGTTTGTTCATCAGGCTTATCCGAACGGTAAAGGCCGAAGTTCTTTCCTTCTCGGTTGGAGCGTAGGTAAAATCGTCCCTGATAGTGATCGATGCCATATTCATGATCTTTCCGGCGTGGAATGCATACCTGCGGCACAGCCTCTGGGATTGTCGCGTCGAGCAATAGCACCTCAGTCGTTGTGGTGCTGCTGAGATAAATGGTGATGTAGTGCTCTGATGTCGTTTTGCTCAGGCTGACATAATAGGTGTCATCTTTCTCTTCATATATCAGTTCATCTTGTGCCGGGTCGCTCCCCAGACGGTGACGGTAGACCTGATACGGCAATAGCGTTTGTTCATGTTTACGCACGTAGTACAACACCGTCGAATCTGCCGACCATTCAGCACCTGCGGTCACATTTTCGATCACATCCGGTAACCATTCGCCGCTGTTAAGATCGCGAAAACGAAGTGTGTACTGCCGACGGGATAAAAAATCCTCCGAGAGCGCCAACAGCGTGTTGTTTGGGCTAACCTCAAGTGCGCCGAGACTATAAAATTCATGTCCCTCCGCACGTTGATTCCCATCTAACAGCGTTTCCCACGTTTCTGTTGCGTGCTCAAGCTGGCGCAGATAGATGGCGTACTCTTTGCCCGGCTCATAGCGACTTTGGTAGCGATAACCTTTTCTGACATACGGCACCGACATGTCCGTCGACGGAATGCGTTTAACCATTTCGTCATACAGCGACCGTTTACGTGCTTCGTGAGGCGCCATAATGGCTTCACTATAGGCATTTTCCTGTTCCAGGTAGGACAACACCTGCGGATCGGTACGCTGGTCATCACGCAGCCAGTAATAATTGTCGATACGCGTATCGCCATGTGTGCTTATCGCGTGGGGCTTTTTTTCAGCTTGCGGTGTCTTCATCGCGTCGGATCTCATTGTCTTGACATAAAATTTTCACTCTGTAAGAAGAGTGGCACGATTGCCCAGCAATGCCAAGCCACGTCCTTGTCTCTTGGTGCGCTTTTGCGTAATACATTCCAGAGCCCGCCCTCTTTAATGCGCACGCAAACGTTTTCGTTTATACTGCGGCCATTTTTCACAACCCGATCAGGTATAAGGTTATGTTAACGATTGGAACCGCCCTGCGTGCGGATGCCACACGAGTGATGTTGCTTGGCTCCGGTGAATTAGGCAAAGAAGTGGCGATTGAGTGTCAGCGCCTTGGAATCGAAGTGATTGCGGTCGATCGCTATGCCGATGCCCCTGCGATGCAGATTGCACATCGCAGCCACGTCATCAATATGTTGGATGGCGACGCATTAAAAGTGTTGGTTGAAGCAGAACGTCCTGATTATATCGTGCCGGAAATTGAAGCCATCGCCACCGATATGCTGGTGGCATTGGAAAAACAAGGCCACCATGTTGTCCCCTGTGCTGAAGCGACACGCCTGACGATGAACCGTGAAGGCATCCGCCGTCTGGCTGCCGAAACCCTCGGTGTGCCGACATCCACCTACCGTTTTGCCGACAGCAAAGAGAGCTTTCATCAGGCAGTAGAGGCAATTGGCTACCCCTGCATTGTGAAGCCAGTCATGAGTTCATCCGGCAAAGGGCAAAGCCTGATTCGCTCCGCTGAGCAGTTAGATCAAGCGTGGAACTACGCCCAACAGGGTGGTCGTGCAGGCGGCGGGCGCGTCATCGTTGAAGGGTTGGTAAATTTTGATTTTGAGATCACCCTGCTGACCATCCATGCAATTGATGGCATTCATTTCTGTGCACCAATCGGTCACCGACAAGAAGAGGGTGACTATCGTGAATCCTGGCAGCCGCAACAGATGAGTGAACTGGCACAGGAACGCGCGCAAAAAATGGCCAGCGATGTCGTAAAAGCGCTCGGCGGTTATGGCCTGTTCGGCGTTGAGCTGTTCGTCTGCGGGGATGACGTCATCTTTAGTGAAGTCTCCCCTCGCCCACACGATACCGGCATGGTGACGATGATCTCTCAGGATCTGTCCGAATTTGCCCTACACGTTCGCGCTTTCCTTGGGCTGCCAATTGGCGCGATTCGTCAGTACGGCGCATCGGCTTCTGCCGTAATTTTGCCGGAACTGGAGAGCAACAACGTACGCTATCAGGGACTGGAAAGCGCGCTCCTCCCTCATACGCAAATTCGCCTGTTTGGCAAACCGGATATCAGCGGCAAACGCCGTATGGGCGTTGCGCTAGCCAGTGCAGAAACGACAGACGATGCTGTTGAAATCGCCAAGCGCGTCGCGGCGAACGTAGACGTTAGCGGTTAATATCTACTGTTGCTGATTAGGTGGAGTAAACCGTCACTGACGGCGTACACAACGCTCGTCATAAAAAAACGTAGGGAACGTTTTTCAACGTCGCTTGCGACGGCCCGCAGGGTGACGGACAAGGATGTCCGTCATAAAAAAACGTAGGGAACGTTTTTTAACGTCGCTTGCGACGGCCCGCAGGGTGATGGACAAGGATGTCCGTCATAAAAAAGGCCACTCGCAGTGAGTGGCCTTCGTCATTCAGTAGCCAGTAAACTTACGCTTTTGCGCCTGCAACAGCTTCACGCGCCAGTTCAGTAATACGTGCGTAATCACCGCTTTCCAGTGCATCGTTCGGCACCAGCCAAGAACCACCCACACACAGCACGCTTTTCAGCGCCAGGTAATCACGGTAGTTATTCGGCGTAATACCACCAGTCGGGCAGAAACGGATATGAGCAAATGGACCCGCGATCGCCTGAAGCGCTTTCACGCCGCCGTTAGCTTCGGCTGGGAAAAATTTGAACTCACATAAGCCGTAATCCATACCCAACATCAGTTCAGACACGGTGCTAATACCTGGAATCAACGGAATATTGCCTTCCGTTGCCGCTTTCAGCAGTGGCTCGGTCAATCCCGGACTAATGGCAAACTGCGCACCCGCCTCAACCACCGCAGCCAGTTGCTCAGGGTTTGTCACCGTACCCGCACCCACGATGGCTTCGGGTACTTCTTTGGCAATCGCACGGATCGCATCGATAGCACAGTCGGTACGCAATGTCAGTTCCAGAACGCGAACGCCGCCCGCGACTAACGCTTTTGCCATCGGCACCGCGTGTTCCAGTTTGTTGACCACAATCACAGGAACAACGGGACCCGTTGTCAAAATCTGTTCCGCGCTCGTTTTCCAGTTTTTCATCAAAAGTTATCTCCAGTCATGCCCGAAGGCATCATTAATTATATAGCGCGCCCCTGCCACAGGGATCTGCGTTGCCGCAGATGCCAACCGCACCGTAAGCCATACATTAAAACCGTGGAATGCCGGCATACTTCGGCATTCCAGCTACTGACGTATTATCAAAAAATTACTCGAACTCATTCCAGGAACGACCATCGCGAGTGATCATCGCTACGGATGCGACAGGCCCCCAGCTTCCCGCCTGGTAAGGCTTCGGTGCATCGTTGTCCATCGCCCACGCATCCATGATGGAATCCACCCATTTCCAGGCTTCTTCAACTTCATCACGACGGACGAACAGCGCCTGAATCCCGCGCATCGTTTCGAGCAACAGACGCTCATAGGCATCTGCCAAATGCTGCTGATTAAAAGTTTCAGAGAAACTCAAATCCAGCTTCACCGTTTGCAGGCGGTGCTTATGCTCTAATCCCGGAATTTTATTCAGAATCTGGATTTCCACACCTTCATCCGGCTGTAAGCGAATGATCAGTTTGTTCTGCGGTAACTGCTGGTATGAATCATGGAACAGATTCAACGCAGGATTTTTAAAGTACACCACCACTTCTGAGCATTTTGTCGGTAAACGTTTACCCGTACGCAGGTAGAACGGCACGCCAGACCAGCGCCAGTCGTCGATGTCGACACGAATCGAGACAAAGGTTTCCGTGCTGCTGCTTTTGTTCGCGCCCTCTTCTTCCAGATAGCCCGGCACTTTATGACCCTGAACAAAACCGGAAGTATATTGGCCGCGTACGGTCGTTTCGTGCACGTTGGAACGGTCAATACGACGCAGTGAACGCAACACTTTCACTTTTTCGTCACGGATGCGATCCGTCGTCAAATCAGACGGCGGTGACATCGCAATCATCGTCAGAATTTGTAACAGGTGATTCTGGATCATGTCGCGCATCTGACCGGCTTTGTCAAAATAGCCCCAGCGCCCTTCAATCCCGACTTCTTCCGCTACCGTAATCTGTACATGGTCGATCGTCCGGTTGTCCCAATTTGAGGAGAACAACGAGTTGGCAAAGCGCAACGCCAACAGGTTTAGAACGGTTTCTTTACCCAGATAGTGGTCGATGCGGTAAACTTGGCATTCGTTAAAGAATTCCGCGACCTGATCGTTAATCACACGCGAGGACGCTAAATCGGTACCCAGCGGTTTTTCCATCACCACACGTGCCGGGTCTTTATTTAGCCCTGCGGCTCCCAACCCTTTGCAAATCGCACCAAATGTGCTGGGCGGCATCGCAAAATAGTTGATGGTAGTACGATTTTTCTGGTCAAGCATCTTGCCCAGTTTGTTGAACGCTTTCGTGTCTTCCACATCAAGATTGCAGAAATCCAGACGACTGCTTAGCGTTTCCCACAACTTATCGTCGATGGCTTCTTTCATAAAAGTGTCAAGCGCTTCGCGCACGACGCGGGTATACTCCGCTTTATCCCAATCCGCACGACCCACTCCAATAATTTTGGTGTCCGTATGGATGTGCCCTGCTTTTTCCAACTGGTACAGGGAAGGCAGCAATTTACGGCGCGCCAGATCGCCCTTGGCACCGAAAATAACCAGATCGCACGCTTGGGCTGTTGAAGTTACCGCCATGTTCATCTCCTCGTTGCAGGATGCTGTAATTTTATTACAGCGCTAATGTACTCTTTTTGACTACAGCCAGTAAACCCATCATAAAAATGCCAAATAACGGGTGGTATTGACCGAAAACCACACATAAATCGGTCTGTGCCGTGGTTGGAATCACTTATTGATTTGCCCTAAACCGAAATTTTTCGTCGTTTTTGACAGTCGATTACTTTTCTGAAAGTTAGACACATGTCATGTTCTGGCAAAAAAAGGGCACAACTTAGCATGTTGCACGCTGCCAACCACCACAGGGTCGTAGTATATTTTCATGACCTGCATTTTTTCACGTAATGCATGCCAGTTGTACCTTTAGTTGAAATTGGAAAAAACTTACATGGCCCTTGTCGTATGAATATGCTGGAAAAAATCCAGAGTCACTTAGAACTCTTGAGCAAATCAGAAAGAAAAGTGGCTGAAGTGATCCTGAGCACTCCGCAGACGGCCATTCACTCCAGCATCGCGACCTTGGCAAAAATGGCCGACGTCAGTGAACCAACGGTTAATCGTTTCTGTCGTCGCCTTGAAACTAAGGGTTTTCCCGATTTTAAACTACATCTGGCGCAAAGTCTGGCAAACGGTACGCCGTATGTGAACCGTAACGTTGAAGAAGATGACAGCGTTGACGCCTACACCAGTAAAATCTTTGAATCCGCGATGGCTGGCTTAGAGCAGGTGAAATCCAGTCTGGATGTCACTGCCGTCAACCGCGCCGTGGATTTGCTCACGCAGGCAAAGAAAATCTCTTTCTTTGGCTTGGGTGCCTCCGCCGCCGTCGCACACGATGCGATGAACAAATTTTTCCGCTTCAATATCCCCGTCGTTTATTTCGATGACATCGTTATGCAGCGCATGAGCTGCATGAATTCCAGCGACGGCGATGTCGTAGTGTTGATCTCCCATACTGGCAGAACCAAGAGTCTGGTCGAAATGGCACAGTTAGCGCGCGAGAATGATGCAACCGTGATCGCCATTACCTCGGACGGCACACCGCTGGCGCGTGAAGCCTCGCTAGCACTGCGGCTTGATGTGCCTGAAGATACCGATGTCTATATGCCGATGGTGTCCCGTATCGCTCAGTTAACGCTGATCGATGTGCTGGCGACAGGATTTACTTTACGCCGCGGAGAAAAATTTCGTGATAACCTGAAACGGGTCAAAGAGGCCTTGCGCGAATCACGCTTTGATAAAGATGAACGATTGATCAATCCCTTCAGGTGATAGGTCATTTTTAGATTGTGCTTTGTTTTTGAGTTATACCTTATACCCTAAATAATTCGAGTTTCAGGAAGGCGGCAAGCGAGGGAGTCCCGATGAGCTTACTCAAGTAAGTGATTCGGGTGACTGAGCGCAGCCAACGCACATGCAACTTGAAGTATGACGGGTAATGAGAAATGAGCGGTATCATCAACCTGTTTCATCTTGAGGTGACCAGAGACTACGGTCATGGAAAGATGACGGGGATTACCTGTACAGTATGATAATCAGACTCAACACGATGTTCGAATAACGCAGGTGAAATAGTTTGTTGTAAAGTGACATTTTGCACCGTTATTCGACGCTTAATCGCAACACGACAGCTTCACAAGTGAACGGAGTTATACATGTCCAGACGGCTCAGAAGAACCAAGATTGTCACCACCCTGGGGCCCGCTACCGACCGTGATAATAATCTTGAAAAGATTATCAGTGCGGGCGCTAACGTAGTACGCATGAATTTTTCTCACGGCACAGCAGAAGACCATCAATTACGTGCCAACAAAGTTCGTGAAATTGCGGCAAAATTAGGCCGCCATGTTGCCATTCTTGGCGATCTACAGGGTCCAAAAATCCGTGTTTCTACCTTCAAAGAAGGTAAAATTTTCCTGAATGTCGGCGACAAATTCTTACTAGATGCCAATTTAGCGAAAGGCGAAGGCGATAAAGAAAAAGTCGGGATCGATTATAAAGGCTTGCCGAGCGACGTGGTGCCAGGCGATATCCTGCTATTGGATGATGGTCGGGTACAGTTGAAAGTCCTTCAGGTTGAAGGTCTGAAAGTATATACCGAAGTCACCGTTGGTGGGCCGTTGTCTAACAACAAAGGTATCAACAAACTCGGTGGCGGCTTGTCTGCCGAAGCGCTGACGGAAAAAGATAAAGCCGACATTATTACTGCCGCAAAAATTGGCGTCGACTATCTGGCTGTCTCTTTCCCACGTACCGGCGAAGACCTCAACTACGCACGCCGACTCGCACGTGACGCAGGCTGTAACGCCAAGATCGTATCAAAAGTTGAACGCGCAGAAGCCGTTTGTTCAGATGCCGCAATGGATGACATTATTCTGGCTTCCGACGTGGTGATGGTCGCGAGGGGCGATCTGGGCGTCGAAATTGGCGATCCAGAACTGGTGGGGATTCAGAAGAAGTTGATTCGCCGCGCCCGTCAGTTGAACCGTGCGGTTATTACCGCTACGCAGATGATGGAATCGATGATCACTAACCCGATGCCAACACGCGCCGAGGTGATGGACGTCGCCAACGCCGTACTCGATGGCACCGATGCAGTGATGCTGTCAGCAGAGACCGCGGCGGGTCAATATCCTGCTGAAACCGTCGCTGCCATGGCGAAAGTGTGTTTAGGCGCGGAGAAAATTCCAAGCATCAACGTTTCCAAACATCGCCTTGACGTGCAGTTTGATAACACGGAGGAATCGATTGCGATGTCTTCCATGTACGCGGCCAACCACCTGAAAGGGGTTACCGCGCTGATCGCCATGACGGAATCTGGCCGCACTGCGCTAATGATGTCCCGTATCAGTTCCGGCTTGCCCATTTTCGCCATGTCTCGTCATGAGCACACGCTGAATCTGACCGCACTGTATCGCGGCGTCACCCCTGTGCATTTCGATAGTTACACCGATGGCGTTGCCGCGGCCAATGATGCGGTGATCCGACTGCGCGATAAAGGCTTCCTGATGTCTGGGGATCTGGTCATCGTTACACAGGGTGACATCATGGGGACGGTAGGTACAACCAACACGATTCGCATTCTACGCGTGGAATAATCATTGCATGACCGATCCGCTACGTAGTGGTGGGCGGTTCATTCGAGCAAAAAGCCGGACGATTTCTCGTCCGGCTTTTTTATCCATCGGCGGCTACCCGCGATTCATCTCGCAATTAATTACGGTATAAATCATCCCGACAATACGGCTCAATTTCTCCCGGCTTACGGGTTTTTAACAGCTTCAGAATCCAGGTGTACTGTTCTGGGTTCGGCCTGACCAGAATCTCTACCTCTTCATTCATGCGCCGTGCAATGTAAGCATCATCCGCTTCCGCCAAATCATCCATCGGCGGACGTATAAACACATCTAGGCAACCGTCTTTGGCGTTATACACCGGGAACAGCGGCACAATATCAGCGCGACACACTTTCATCAGCCGTCCGACGGCAGGCAACGTTGCCTTATAGGTTGCGAAGAAATCCACAAACTCGCTGTGCTCAGGGCCGTGATCCTGATCGGGTAAATAATACCCCCAGCACCCGGAGCGCACGGAGCTAATAAACGGTTTAATACCATCGTTGCGGGCATGGATGCGTCCACCGAAGCGACGACGTAACCGATTCCACCAATAATCCACCAGCGCATTTTTCTGGTTGTGGAACATCGCCGCCATACGCTGCCCGCGAGAGGTCAGCAGCATCGCTGGGATATCAACGCCCCATCCATGCGGAACCAGAAAGATCACGTTCTTCTCTTGCGCTTTAATGCGTTCAAGAATGTCTTCACCATGCCAGCGCACATACTTCTCTATTTTCTTCGGGTTACGAATCCCCACTTCTACCATCATGATCATCGACTGAGGTGCCGTCGCAAACATGTCGTCAATGATGGCTTCGCGCTGTGCTTCCGTTAATTCCGGCATGCAATACAGCAGATTAATGCGAGCACGGCGGCGGGCACCTTTTGATATTCTCCCAACAAAACGCCCTAACCCGCCCAGCACCGGGTTTCTTAACCGAGCGGGAATATAGGCCGCGAGTGCCATCACACCAACGCCTAACCAAACGCCCCAATAGCGCGGATGAAAAAAGGCGCGTTGAAACTGGGGAACAAATTCAGCGTTCGATTTTTTTTCTTTTTCCATGCCTAAACTCTTCAGATCAATCAATAAACACAATCATAATTGTCGCTTAGCGTTTAGCAACACCCGCCAACAATTACGCAAAAACACATCTGCTCGACAATAAAAAACCAAGAGCCTGCGTTCTATAAATGAAAATGCCGGCAGCAAGCCACCGGCATAACATGCAGTCCGTACTATCCTAAATCATTCGAGTTGCGTGACAAAACGTTAACATTTTGACCAACGCACAAACAACGTAAAGTATGACGGATATCGTTAATCAAACTTAAGCTGCGGCACGACTTCCTTCACCTGCGCCAGATAGTCACGACGCTCTTTACCTGCCAGCCCTTCAGAGCGCGGCAGTTGCGCCGTTAACGGGTTAACTGCCTGCTGGTTGATCCAGAATTCGTAGTGCAGATGCGGCCCAGTGGAGCGCCCTGTGTTACCAGATAGCCCGATGCGGTCGCCACGTTTCACTTTCTGCCCTGGCTTAACCAGAATACGATGCATATGCATGTAGCGCGTGGTGTACTGGCGGCCGTGACGTATAGCGACATAATTCCCCGCAGCACCGCTGCGCTTTGCAATCACCACTTCGCCATCCCCAACGGCCAGAACGGGTGACCCTACCGGCATAGCAAAATCGACACCTTTATGCGGTGCGACGCGCCCGGTCACCGGATTCAAACGACGTGGATTAAAGTTGGAGGAAATTCGGAACTGTTTCATGGTCGGGAAACGCATAAAACCACGCGTCAGACCAGAGCCTTCGCGATCGTAGAATTTGCCGTCTTCCGCACGAATGGCGTAATAGTCTTTACCACCGGTATTCAGGCGAACACCGACCAGCTCACTTTGTTCACTTTTACCATCAAGCATTTCACGGGACATCAGCACAGAGAAGGTATCGTCTTTGCGTAATTTACGGAAATCCAACTGCCATTGCAGCGCTTTGATGACTTCACGCACTTCTGTGCTGGTCAAGCCAGCATTTTTTGCGCTGCTGACAAAACTGCCACTCACCCGACCATTCAGTACGCTGTTGCGCCACTCACCTTTCAGCGTTTCAATTCGCTCTTTAAAATCTGTACCCACACGCTCATAAATGCGAGTTTCACGGCGGGACATCTGCCAAGTCAAGCTTTGCAGATCGCCATTCTCTCCCAAAGCCCAGGATAGCTGTTGACCAATTTTCAAGTTTCGCAAATCTTTATTCTGGTCAGCGAGTTGGGTGACATCGGCAATATCAATGCCGTACTGCGTCAAAATACTGCTTAAGGTATCCCCCGTAGAGACGATGTACTCGTGGACGTCGCCTTCATCGGCAACCTTATCATCGAGCTCATCTTGTGGGATGTCATCATCAGGCGAGGGTTGATCTATCGGCTCACTGGCTTCAGGCGTCAGAGTACGCAGTTGGCTGGTTTCCAGGTCGATATCTTTCACAATGACAGGGGCATCATCGACGTGGGGATAAACAAAAGGCCGCCAAACAGCGACGGCCAATGTCACAACGGTAAGCGACCCCAGCATGACGCGATGGGGGCGTGGTAAACTGTTATACGCCAGAGCGATAGTTCGGACTATCTGCTGCACTTATTCGTATCCTCATAATTTTTCCTCCAGACAGCTCACATACTGGTTCGATAGCTGCAACAAGAAATCGGCATAGCTATCTCTACCCAGTGCAATATTGCTCCCCAATGGATCGAGCACACCCGAGCGCACGTCGGTTCCCTTGGCAACAGCATTAATAACGGCTGGCCTGAATTGTGGTTCAGCAAAAACGCATACGGCTTTGTGCTCAACCAACTGTGTTCGTATTTGATGTAAACGCTGTGCACCGGGCTGAATTTCGGGGTTAACAGTAAAGTAACCCAAGGGACTTAATCCATAGTGTTTCTCAAAATAGCCATAGGCATCATGGAACACGAAATAGCCTCTACCCTGCACAGGCGCTAGCATCTTAACAATTTTTTCATCTGCTTGTGCAATTTTATCCGTGAAATAAAGCAGATTCGCGTCTAGTTTGTCCTTATTCTGAGGCATAAGTTCCAATAATTTTGCATGAATAGCGATTGCCGCCTGTTTTGTCATCTCCGGCGAGAGCCAAATGTGCATATTGTACTCACCATGATGGTGATCATCGTCGACGTCATCATGGCTGTGCTCGTGACCTTTTTCATGCTCATCATGTGCCTGCTCATGGCTATTTTCATGATCGTGTCCAGCCTCTTTTTCCAGCGCAGATTTAATGCCTGGCAGCGTGGAAAGCGCAATCTGCTTTGCTGGCGAAATTTTCGCTAACGGTTTCCCAAGGAAGGCTTCCATTTCCGGCCCAACCCAAATCACCAGGTCGGCGGACTGTAAACGCTGGACATCAGACGGGCGCAAGGCATAATCGTGGGGCGATGCACCATCAGGTAATAGAACCTCAGTTGGCGTCACGCCATCGGCAATCGCCGACGCAATGAATCCCAAAGGGCGAATGGACGTAATGACCGCAGCGGATGCCGCGTTGATTGACATCCCGCTTGCGAGTAGCGCGCTGGCAACAAACACACTTTTTAACCATTTTTTTGGCTGAATACATTTTTTTTGTTGAATTGATTGCTGCATGAAAGTCGATCCCATCGATTTTTATCGTGTTGTTTGTTATATTATAACGTTACATGAGTTATGCAAACCGAATTATATGTCTACATTGGTATCACTTAATAATATTTCAGTAACATTTGGCAGCCGAAAGGTTCTGTCAGATATTTCTCTGACCTTGCAGGAAGGTCGAATTCTGACGCTGCTTGGGCCGAATGGCGCAGGAAAATCAACGTTAGTGCGCGTGGTCCTGGGACTGCTTTCCCCCACTTCTGGCTCGCTGGTGCGCGATCCTGCGCTGCGTATCGGTTACGTTCCACAGAAGCTGCATCTGGATACCACCCTGCCCTTGACCGTCAGCCGTTTTATGCAACTGCGCCCCGGCGTGAAAAAGCAGGATATTTTACCCGCCCTTAAACGCGTTCAGGCTGCGCACCTGCTGGAACAACCGATGCAGAAACTCTCCGGTGGCGAAACCCAACGCGTCCTCTTAGCTCGCGCACTGCTCAACCAGCCTCAGCTTCTGGTGCTGGATGAACCGACACAGGGTGTCGACGTCAATGGGCAACTGGCACTGTACGACCTGATTAATCAGCTACGGCAGGAATTCCACTGCGGCGTACTGATGGTGTCACACGATTTGCATTTGGTGATGGCGAAAACCGATGAAGTCCTGTGCCTTAATCAGCATGTTTGCTGCTCCGGTACGCCCGAAGTGGTTTCCCTTCATCCCGAATTTTTAGCCATGTTTGGTCACCGTGGCACGGAGCAATTAGCCATTTATCGCCATCATCATAATCATCGCCATGACCTGCAAGGGCGCATCATTCTAAAAAGACAAGGTGGAAACGACGCATGATAGAGCTGCTGTTTCCCGGTTGGCTGGCGGGAATGTTGCTGGCTATTGCCGCAGGCCCGCTCGGTTCGTTCGTCGTCTGGCGACGGATGTCTTACTTCGGCGATACGCTGGCGCACGCATCCTTACTCGGCGTTGCATTTGGTCTGCTGCTAAACATCAACCTCTTTTCCGCCGTCATCGCCGTAACGCTCATTCTGGCACTCGGGTTGGTCTGGCTGGAGCGACGCCCCTATCTGGCCGTCGATACCTTGCTCGGCATCATGGCACACAGTGCGCTCTCGCTTGGATTGGTCGTCGTCAGCCTAATGAACAATGTACGCGTGGACCTGATGGCGTACCTGTTTGGCGATTTACTCTCCGTCACCACAGAAGATCTGTGGGTTATCAGTGCTGGCGTGATCGTCGTTGTCGCCGTCATGCGTTGGCAATGGCGCGCCCTGCTTTCCATGACAATCAGCCCTGAGCTGGCGCATGTCGACGGCGTGAAGCTCCAACGCACCAAGTTGCTTCTCATGCTGACGACTGCATTAACGATTGGCATTGCCATGAAATTTGTTGGCGCATTGATCATTACCTCACTGCTGATCATTCCCGCCGCTAGCGCCAGACGTTTTGCACGGACGCCGGAACAAATGGCAAGCATCGCGATTATTGTTGGCATGATTGCCGTGACAGGCGGTTTGGCCTTCTCGGCCGGCTACAATACACCGGCGGGACCCTCGGTGGTACTGTGCGCATCATTGCTGTTTATTGTCAGCCTGATTAAGCGGCAACCCACTTAGTCATTGGTAAAAAACCAAAACGAAAAGCCCTTCTGAAGCAGATATTCAGAAGGGCTTTATATTTTGAAGGCAGCGTGACCCGTTTCTATTTCCGGTTGGCCATATCTGGAATGATTAAATCGCCCCGTAAGACATACGACCCCAGTACATCCTGCGTTTTTTCATTAAGCCAGGAGACAATTCTGGCGGCTACCGCATCCATCGAGTATTCAATTGCCGGTATTGCCGGGATGCCCGGAACATCGAGAGAACCGGCAAGACTGAATACCATAATGTCTTTTGGCACCGATTTATTAAACGCCTGAAGCTGTGTAATAACACGCTTGGCTTCCAGTTCATCCGCGACCAGCAACGCATTGAAATTCAGCGTCGTACTGTTATTGAGCAGCACTTGCAACGCTACCGATGACGATGAAGAGGAATCCATAAAAATCAGGTTGCGGTTAAACGGCAGAAAGTTATTTTCTAGCGCTCGCTTATACCCTAACAGCACCTGTTCCGCCGAGCTGCTGGCGGCGGGATTAATCAGTGCGATTTGCCGTCGTCCCTGCCGAATCAGGTAATTACACGCTGTTTCTGTGGCAAAAGCATGATCGAATTGTAGGCTGTTGGTGGTATCAGTCTCCATGCAGTCGATCAGAATAATGTTCTTATCGGCCAGATTCAGCGGAAAACGGGCGCCGATGATTAAAATATCATCACACAAGCCGCTAGTCAGTTCATCCAGCACGCTCAGCACTTCTGTCCTACTGCTGGCAAACCGTAACAAGAGGTGCTTTTGATGCCGACTAAAGTGTTTTTCCAGCGCATAGAGATAGCCGGTCGTCTGGTTGATGTTGTCCTGTGCGCAAATGACGCCGATACACCCAGTTGACTGGCTTAACAGCGATTGAGCGATAACGTTTGGCCGATATTTAAGCTCATCAACCGCTTTTAATACCGCAAGCCGGCTGGCTTCCTTTACACCGCGTGAACCACTCAACACCCGGGAGACTGTGGCTTTGGACACCCCAGCTAAACGCGATACATCGTTGATTGTAGACATTATTTGCCCCTGGAGAACGCTAAATCCGACTCGAAATCTGTGCACTGACCCTAAATTATATTGCCTTGCAGTATAACCGTTTCCATCCAGCATGGAAACCGATTATCCATTTAACAGCCAATAGACATTTCAGCCACTAAGATGTGATGTAAATCTAATTAATACCGCCGGAAATCGTCACACATTGACGGGCATCACAGTTCTCTTTTCTTTGAATGGAAAACGGTTTCCATATGATATCCAATCATCCTGGCAATAACTTTTTACATTCTGCTTAGCGAAAAATGCGATCCATTGCGGAAGAAACATAACGGTATAAGCTTATGTTCATAAAAGGTTGCAGCACGCGACATTTTCATCGGGCCTGTTAATACAAGGGGTTACGAGATGTAATGTAGCGATAACGTACTTGATGATGATCTATCGCCACCGCGGCGATACATAAAAAGGTGTTCATATGAGTTCCTTATATCAATCAATGATTGCCGCTATCGAACAATCGATTACCCCACTGGCTGGGCGTTTAGGGCAACAAAAGTATGTGATCGCTATCCGCGATGGCTTTACCGCCGCTCTCCCCTTTATGATCATCGGCTCGTTTATGTTGGTGTTTATTTTCCCCCCCTTCTCCGCCAATACCACCGTCGGGTTTGCGCGCGCCTGGTTGGACTTCTCTATCACCTATCGCGAACAATTGATGCTGCCTTTCGAGTTGAGCATGGGCGTGATGACATTTTTCATCTCCGTAGGTGTGGGGGCCAGCCTGGGACGACAGCTTCAACTCGATTCCGTGATGTCTGGCCTGTTGGCATTTATGGCTTTCCTGCTCGTCGCGGCGCCTTACGCAGATGACAAAATTTCTACCGAGTATCTGTCAGGGCAAGGCATCTTTACCGCCTTACTGACGTCTATCTACGCCACTCGCGTTTATGCCGCCCTGAAGCAGCACAAGATTACGATTCGCCTGCCGAAAGAGGTGCCAACGGGAGTCGCCCGCTCATTTGAAATTCTCATTCCCGTGTTAGTGATTGTCGCCACACTGCATCCACTTAACCTCTTCGTTGAGGCGCAAACAGGGATGATCATTCCCGAAGCGATTATGCACCTGCTGGCACCGCTGGTTTCCGCCTCAGACTCTCTGCCCGCTATTCTGCTGTCCGTGCTGCTGTGCCAGCTTTTCTGGTTTTCGGGTATCCACGGTTCGCTGATTGTCACGGGCATCATGAATCCATTCTGGATGACTAATCTGGCCGTGAATCAGGCCGCGCTGGCGGCAGGCGAAGTATTGCCGCATATCTATTTACAGGGATTTTGGGATCACTATCTGCTAATCGGTGGCGTCGGCTCAACGTTGCCTTTGGCATTTCTGCTGTTACGCAGCAAAGTCACGCACTTGCGTACCATCGGCAGAATGGGTGTTGTACCGAGCTTCTTCAACATCAACGAGCCGATCATGTTCGGCGCACCGATCATCATGAACCCGATGCTGTTTCTCCCTTTCGTCTTCGTACCTATGATCAATGCCGTACTGGCGTACACGGCAACCAAAATGGGCTGGCTGGCACAGGTCGTATCGCTCACACCCTGGACGACACCGGCTCCCATTGGCGCATCGTGGGCAGCAAACTGGAGTTTCAGCCCGCTGATCATGTGCCTGCTGTGTATGGTGTTTTCCGCGCTAATGTATTTACCGTTCCTGCGTGCCTATGAACGTACGCTAATGAAAACTGAGGAACAAAAAATACAGAGCGATATGTCACTGACAAAAACAGTGAGCAGTAATTAATGGGATTAATAAAAACAGTAATAGCTATTAAATAGAAGAAAGAAAATAAAGCGTTCAGTGTCGGGTGTTTTTATTATTCACATTCACCGACCTAAACGACATTCAAGAACGCGGCATAGAAAATACATGCTGCGAATATTCGTTCACATAAAAATAGGTCATATGATGATTACATTAGAAGATGCAGTAATGGAAATTATCGTCAATGCTGGGCAGTCGCGCAGTCTGTGTTTTGAAGCACTGCATGCAGCAAGAAAAGGCGATATTGATGAAGCTAAAAATTTGTTGAAGGAAGCCGATGGCTATGCACGTAAAGCGCATCATATGCAAACCCAGTTGATCGAGCAGGATGCAGGGGAAGCCAGACAACCGATGACATTAATTATGGTTCATGCTCAAGATCATTTAATGACATCGCTACTTGCTCGCGAATTATCAGAAGAAATTATTCATCTTTATCAACGGCAATAATGCAAATAATGAATGCCTCTTGAAAGGAGGAGCGATTACGTCAGTTATTTAATTACGTCATGCTGTTAAAAAAAAATAACAATCACCTTGTTCTGAGCGTCGCATCATTATTACGCCAATCAGAGCGGGATGGTTATTGTCTGAAAATAACTTACCGAATTGAGATGATTATGACAAATTGCAAAAAACTTCCCGTTACGCTGGCGGTACTGGCTGCCCTTTGCTCCGGTTCCGCGCTCGCACAAGAAACGATTACTCAGGAACAATTAGACCGAATTGTTGCTCAGGCAGTGGAAAAAGCGCTGGCAGAACGTCAGGCCAAGTTAGACGCGATTGCCAGCAAGCAAGTCGACCCTCTGACAACACCTGAGGCACCCAAAACCCCTGACATGGCGATACCTTATGGCGTCGAATTCACCGGTTATGCACGTTACGGCGCGCAATTCCAGAGCGGTGACCAGAAATATGTCGCGGTTGACGGTTCCTACAACGGGGGTTCCGCGCTGGGTCGTCTGGGTAATGAAGGCAACGGTGGTGAATTTCAGCTTTCCAAGGCATTCAAGAGTGACAACGGCGCAATCTGGGATGTCGTCGTGATGATCGACCACTGGGGTGATGAGGTTAATCTGAAGAAGGCCTATGCGGGCGTTACTAACCTTTTCGCCTCTCAGCCAAATGCCTACCTGTGGGCCGGTCGTGATTTCCATCAGCGTCCACAGCAGGGTATCAACGACTACTTCTGGATGAACCACGACGGTCAGGGCGCGGGGATAAAGAACTTTGATCTCGGCGGTATTCAATTTGATGTCGCGGCCGTCGCGGCCGTGGAATCCTGTAACCCTGAAATAATCACGAATAATGCGAACCCTTCACGCATCAGCTGTACTGGCAGTTCTGGTACGGGCGATAAAGGTAATTACGCTCTGACATCCAAAGTACACGGTATCAAACTGGGGCCGTTGGATCTCGCTCTGTACGCAAACTACGGTTTTGATTCAAAAGCAGTGGATAACAATGCGCGTCTGAAAGCCTGGCAAGGCGGCGCGGTCCTGAGCCACACGGGGAAAAATAGCCTCAATCAGTTTATCACTCGCTATTCGAACAATGCGGATAACAGCGTTTACAACAAAACGGACAACCTGAAAACCTTCTATGCCAGCTTTGAAGGCAAATACAAATTCACGCCGCAAACGCAGGTCGAATATCTGCTGGCCTACCACGACTACTCGAATGACTCAGCCAGTCAGGACGATCGTCGTAACTACAATGCCATCGTTCGCCCGATGTATTTCTGGAATGATGTGCATTCCACCTGGCTTGAAGCAGGCTATCAGCATGTAGATTACGGTCAGGGAGGTGATAACAAAGGATGGAAACTGACGCTTTCCCAGAATGTCTCGATCGCCATGGGACCGGAGTTCAGACCGATGCTGCGCTTCTACGTCACCGGCGGGGAAGTGGATAACAAACACACCGCGCGGACAACGACCGGCGTCAACACGCAGCTGGATTCGTTCAACGTTGGGGCAATGTGGGAAGCCTGGTTCTAATCACATAAATTCAGGGATACCGCGTGGTCTCCCTGAGTATGGAAAGCATTTCTTAAGCGATACGTTTTTTCACTCGTTAACTTAAATCTTCACGCGTTAAGCCAAAATGCCGATAGGCGTGCTGCGTCGCCATTCGACCACGCGGTGTACGCTGAATAAATCCTTGTTGAATAAGAAACGGTTCCAATACATCTTCGATAGTTTCGCGCTCTTCGCCAATCGCGGCGGCCAAATTGTCCAGCCCGACAGGGCCGCCCATGAATTTATCGATGATCGCCAACAGCAGCTTACGATCCATGTAGTCAAAACCTTCGGTATCCACCGCCAGCATATCCAACGCCTGCGTCGCTACGGCTCCGGTAATCGCACCTTCCGATTTAACCTCAGAGAAATCACGTACCCGGCGCAACAGCCGGTTAGCAATACGCGGCGTGCCACGCGCACGACGAGCCACTTCAAGGGAACCTTCCGGTGTCAGATCCAGCCCTAGGCACTGTGCGCTGCGGCCAACGATATACTGTAAATCCGCCACATTATAAAATTCCAGACGCTGCACGATGCCAAAACGATCGCGCAGCGGCGAGGTTAACGACCCCGCACGCGTCGTTGCGCCAATCAGCGTGAAAGGAGGTAAATCGAGCTTAATTGAGCGGGCCGCTGGCCCCTCGCCGATCATGATATCCAGTTGATAATCTTCCATCGCCGGATACAGCACTTCTTCCACCACGGGCGACAAACGATGAATTTCATCGATAAACAAGACATCATGCGGCTCGAGATTGGTCAACAACGCAGCAAGGTCGCCCGCTTTTTCCAACACCGGGCCCGACGTTGTGCGCATGTTCACGCCCATCTCATTGGCGACAATATTCGCCAACGTCGTTTTACCCAAGCCGGGAGGACCAAAAATGAGCAGATGATCCAGCGCATCCCCACGTTTGCGAGCGGCTTGAATGAAAATTTCCATCTGCTCACGCACCTGTGGCTGGCCCACATACTCTTTCAGCAGCTTAGGGCGCATCGCGCGGTCGAGAAATTCTTCTTCGGGAATAGCGTCAGCGGAAATTAAACGATCGGCTTCTATCATGAATACCTCACAGCGCTGCGCGCAGTGCATCCCTGATCAGGGTTTCACAGTCAGCATCAGGACGCGCGATCTTGGAAATCATACGGCTGGCTTCCTGCGGCTTATAGCCCAGCGCCACCAGCGCCGCGGCAGCTTCCGATTCGGGATCGCTGGCACGGCTTTCTGCGCTAGCTGGCGATGCCAACGGAATATCGCTGACCGGATTAAACAGATCGCCGCTCAAGCCCTTGAAGCGATCTTTCATTTCCACCACCAGCCGTTCTGCCGTTTTCTTACCGACGCCAGGGAGTTTAACCAACGCACCGATCTCTTCACGCTCGACTGCACTGACAAACTGCGGCGCGGACATGCCAGAGAGAATCGCCAGCGCCAGCTTAGGCCCAACGCCGTTCACTTTAATCAGCTCGCGGAACAGTGCCCTCTCCTGCTTATCATTAAAGCCGTATAGCAATTGCGCATCTTCGCGAACCACAAACTGGGTAAAAATAATCGCTTCCTGATTGAGTTCAGGAAGCTCGTAAAAGCACGTCATCGGCATATGGACTTCATAACCCACACCGTTAGCTTCTATCAGCACCTGCGGTGGCTGTTTTTCCAGAATAATGCCTCTGAGACGACCTATCACGTTGCGCTTCCTTTTACGTAGGGAATGAATGGCTTGAAGTATGACGAGTATATAACATAAAAAAGGCTGGATGAATATCCAGCCTCCTGTTTCAACGCAGTCGTCCTGCCAGCGGGTTAACTTTCGCCGCCGCAGTTCGCAGCAGGCTCTGATTAAAGTGGCAATGTGTAATGGCAATCGCCAAGGCATCTGCGGCATCTGCCTGCGGGCTAGCCGACAGTTTCAGCAATGAGCGAACCATATGCTGCACCTGCTTTTTATCCGCCGCACCTGTTCCTACCACGGTTTGCTTGACCAACCGCGCCGCGTATTCAAACACGGGCAGATCCTGATTCACGCCGGCGACGATAGCCACACCGCGTGCCTGCCCCAGCTTCAAAGCCGAATCCGGGTTTTTCGCCATGAAAACTTGCTCAATCGCCATACAGTCTGGCCGAAATTGCGTAATGATTTCACTGACGCCCGCATAAATCAGCTTCAACCGCGTGGGCATGTCATCCACCACGGTACGAATGCAACCACTACCGAGATACGTCAGATGCCGTCCCTGCTGGCGGATAATGCCATAACCCGTGACGCGCGAACCGGGGTCAATGCCGACTATTATTGTCATAGTGCTACGATTGTCATAGTGCTACGATCATCATCATGCTGCTCCGCCGATTCGCCCGTGTAGATAGTCGTTTCTATTTAGCATTACCGAGCGGCCGTTACAGCAGTTCAGCCACCTCATCGGAGATCTCACCGTTATGGTAAACCTCCTGCACATCGTCGCAGTCTTCCAGCATGTCGATCAGACGCATCAGCTTCGGTGCCGTTTCTGCATCCATATCCGCCTTGGTTGACGGAATCATGGACACTTCAGCCGCTTCGGCTTTCAGGCCAGCCGCATCCAACGCATCTTTCACGTTACCGAACGTTTCCCACGGCGTGAAGACGTCAATCGCACCGTCGTCATACGTCACAACGTCATCAGCACCGGCTTCTAGCGCCGCATCCATCACCGCATCTTCATCCAGACCCGGCGCATAAGAAATGACGCCTTTCTTGGTGAAGAGGTATGACACGGAACCATCAGTCCCCAGATTACCGCCGGTTTTGGTAAACGCGTGACGCACCTCGGAAACGGTACGGTTGCGGTTGTCACTCAGGCATTCCACCATGACAGCCGTGCCACCCGGTCCGTAACCTTCATAAATGATGGTTTCCATGTTGGCATCATCGTCACCGCCGACACCACGAGCAATCGCGCGATTCAGCGTATCGCGCGTCATGTTGTTGGACAGTGCTTTATCGATCGCTGCGCGCAGACGTGGGTTAGACCCAGGATCGCCGCCCCCCAGACGGGCTGCGGTAACCAGTTCGCGAATAATCTTGGTAAAGATCTTACCGCGCTTGGCATCCTGTGCTGCTTTACGATGCTTTGTGTTAGCCCACTTACTATGACCTGCCATAAAAATCTCCGAAAAAAGCCTGTTCAGGCCGGATAAATAACAAACTCTTCAATCGCCTGCCGATTGCTCCAGGACTTAGTTAACTGTGCCGCATGGGGCACATCCAGCCACTGGTAAGCAAGATGCTCGGATAATTGCACCTCGCGCTCAGCAGGTAACGCAAGACAATACCAATGTTCGGTATTGTGCGTGACCCCCGGCGCATAGCGACGTCTCAAATGAGCAAATAGCTCAAACTCAATACAGCGCTGACAGTCAAAGAGTGATAACGCTTCAGCGGATATATCAATGTTAACTTCTTCTTTGACTTCACGCTGTGCAGCATACGGCGCACTTTCCCCTTCTTCTATACTCCCCGTCACGGATTGCCAGAATTCAGGATCGTCGCGCCGTTGCAGCATCAGCACCCGCCCAGTGTCACGGGCATAAATCACCACCAACACCGAAACGGGTCGCTTATATACCATCTTATTCGTTCTCGGATTTTCCATCCTGAGCCGCTTTCCCTTTCACAACAACCGCAATCGCAAGCTCTTCCAGCGAGGCCGGGTTGGCGAAGCTTGGCGCTTCCGTCATCAGGCACGCCGCCGCCGTTGTTTTCGGGAAGGCGATAACGTCACGAATGTTATCGGTACCCGTCAGCAACATCACCAGACGGTCAAGGCCAAACGCCAGACCCGCGTGCGGCGGTGTACCGTATTTCAGCGCGTCCAACAGGAAGCCAAATTTCTCACGCTGTTCTTGCTCGGTAATGCCCAGAATACCGAACACCGTTTGCTGCATTTCACCACTGTGAATACGCACGGAACCGCCGCCCACTTCATAACCGTTAATCACCATGTCATAGGCGTTGGCGATCGCCGACACTGGATTGGCTGACAGTTCTGAAGGCAACATGTCACGCGGCGCGGTAAACGGATGGTGCATCGCGGCCAGCCCACCTTCGCCATCTTCCTCAAACATGGGGAAATCAACCACCCACAGCGGTTCCCAGCTATTGTCTTTCGTCAAGCCCAGATCGCGACCCAGTTTAAGGCGCAGCGCGCCCAGCGCATCAGTCACCACTTTCGCGCTGTCCGCGCCGAAGAACAGAATGTCACCATCTTGCGCCGCTGTGCGTTCCAACAATGCAGACAGCCTGTCTTCATTCAGGAATTTTGTGACCGGACTTTGAACGCCTTCCAGTCCTTTGGCACGCTCGTTGACCTTGATATAAGCCAAACCTTTCGCGCCATAAATTTCAATAAACTTGCCGTATTCATCAATCTGCTTACGGCTCAGCTGTGCGCCGCCCGGTACGCGGATAGCGGCAACGCGACCTTTGGCATCGTTTGCCGGGCCGGAGAACACTTTAAAGTCAATGTCTTTAACCAGATCGGCAACGTCAACCAGCTCCAGCGGGTTGCGCAGATCTGGCTTGTCGGAACCAAAACGACGCATGGCCTCTGCGAACGTCATGATCGGGAAATCGCCCAGATCGACGCCTTTCACATCCAGCCACAACTCACGCACCAGTTTCTCCATCACTTCACGCACCTGTGGCGCAGTCATGAAAGAGGTTTCCACATCAATCTGAGTAAATTCAGGCTGTCTGTCGGCGCGCAGGTCTTCATCACGGAAGCATTTGACGATCTGATAGTAACGGTCAAAACCAGACATCATCAGCAACTGTTTGAACAGCTGTGGGGACTGCGGCAGCGCATAAAATTTGCCTTTATGTACGCGGCTCGGCACCAGATAGTCACGCGCACCTTCCGGCGTCGCTTTCGTCAACATCGGCGTTTCAATGTCCAGAAAACCGTGATCGTCCATAAAGCGGCGAACAAAACTGGTGATGCGAGCACGCGTTTTCAGGCGTTGCGCCATTTCTGGGCGACGCAAATCCAGATAGCGGAATTTGAGACGCGCTTCTTCGGTGTTGGTTTGGTTGGAATCCAGCGGCAATGCCTCAGAACGGTTAACGATCGTCAGAGCATTAGCAAAAATCTCGACTTCGCCCGTCGCCATATCTTTGTTGATTTGGCTTTCTGGACGGGCACGTACGACACCGGTAAGTTGGATACAGAACTCGTTACGCAACTCGGATGCCAGTTTAAATGCGTCCTGACGATCCGGGTCAAAGAACACTTGAACCAGCCCTTCACGGTCACGCATATCAATAAAAATCAAACCACCCAGATCGCGGCGGCGGTTAACCCAACCGCACAATGTCACTTCCTGGCCCACATGGGACGAATTCAACTGCCCGCAATAATTAGTACGCATCACGATGTCCTTTTACTCATCCGCCAGCTCACACGTTTTCACGGTAGATCACGCTTCACGGTCGATCACAATGCAAAAACCGTGGCATTTTCGCTGCGCGGTATGGTTTTTCTGGGTTACTGTTCGGTGAAAAAAGGCGGCTATTATAAAGGATAATAGCGCGGACGATAAGTATGAAGGTAACGCTCTACGATGCAGGAGCCTACTCTTTTTACGAAATTTCTCTGCTGGTTAACGAAATGTTCACCGATCAGGACAGTGTTGTTGCAAAACACGGCACCATAACGTCCAAAGGCATCACTTCTCAGCAATGTCGACGTGAAGCCACTTCCGTTTTCCCCCTCCCAGCCCATCGCGCAAGGATTTGTGGAAACCCGCCTTCCCTTTTAATAAAACCTGCTAAAGTTAATAAGTAACTCATTATTTTTATAAAAATTTTAATAAAAAGCGCTTTCCCATTATTGGCCAATGCGTATGATTTACATGGAGAACAGCTATGTATTCATTTGTTGCCCGTCAGCCTATCTTAAATCAGCACCTACAAACCGTTGCCTACGAGCTACTTTTTCGCATGGACATCACCAATAAATTTCCTGATGTCAGCCCTGAATTTGCGACTGCACAGCTTATTTCCGATCAGTTCTTGACCAACCCACTGACAAAATCTGTCGTGGAACAACCTTACTATATTAATTTTCCCCATCAGATGCTGATCAATGGCCAGGCCGAAGTATTGCCACAAGAAAAGGTCGTGATTGAAATCCTTGAAAATGCGATACCCAATAATGATCTCTTTGCTGCTGTAAAAAAGCTAAAAAGAAAGGGCTTCAGAATTGCACTTGATGATTTTTCGATGGATTCAGAATGGGATCGCTTTTTGCCTTACACGGATATCATCAAATTTGATTTGACCCAGTCGACGTTTGATGAAATTGAAAAATTCATCAAAAGAACAGCACCGCGCAAGTTAACCTACCTGGCGGAAAAAGTAGAGACACATGAGCAATATCTGCAAAGCAAAAAGCTGGGAATCTCACTTTTTCAGGGATATTTCTTCAGTCGTCCTGAAATGATTAAGTCGAGAAAATTAGTTAATAACTCCAGCAACACCGTCAGGTTGCTGAGAGAAGTCAATAAACCTGAGATCAACTATGCCACGATCGAAGAATTGGTCTGCGCCGATCTGTCGCTTTATTATAAGTTGATGCGCCATATCACCAATATCAAATACAACACCCGCTTTGGCATCACCGCGACCTCGATGTCGTTTCGTTCAATGGCAATGCTGCTTGGGCAGCGTGAACTTAAACGTTTTGTCTCATTAATTAGCATTACCAACAGTAATGAAAATAAACCCAGCGAGCTTTATCGTACCAGCTTAATTCGCGCCAGATTTTTTGAATTATTGTATGCCTCCTTTAATGTGAAGGAAGATACCACTGAAGCGTTTCTATGCGGATTATTATCGCTGCTTGATGCCGTACTCGATTCCCCCATGCCGCTGCTGCTTTCACAAATCGCGCTATCCGAAAAAATTAACCAGAGCTTATTAGAAAACACTGGCGAACTGGCAATTTATCTGACGTTAATTGCTAAATACGAACAGCAAGAATGGGAAGAACTTGAACACCTCTTAAACCAGTTAGGTGTCGATGAAGAAAACTTCTTTACCATGATAATGGAGGCCACACAGTGGGCGGATGAGATTTTATAAACGATTTCCCTCAACTCACTCGCGCTCCCCTGTCGATTACGCAATAATGGCAAACATCCTATTGAGGCTCAATGATGTGATGGTGCAGTAGATGTACATCGGATTACCACAATGGCAGCACCCTGCGTGGAGTCGGCTGGGGTTAAACGACCTTGCCGACTACAGCCGTTATTTTACCTGTGTTGAAGGTAACACGACCTTTTATGCGTTACCTTCGCGCGAGATTGTCGGCCGCTGGCGTGATATGACGCATGATAACTTCCGCTTTTGCTTCAAATTTCCCTCAACGATCAGCCATAAAGCAGCCTTGCAAAACTGTGATAGCGATGTTGCCCTTTTTTATCAATGCCTTGAGCCGATTGAGCACCGTATCGGACAGCTATGGCTACAGCTTCCTGCCGTCTTCAGCCCCGCACAATTGCCCATTTTGTGGCGCTTTCTTGAGGCCTTACCGCAGGAATTTAGCTACGGCGTGGAAGTGCGCCACCCGCTATTTTTTGCTAAAGGTGATGAGGAACGTGCGCTCAATCAGGGGCTACAGCAGCGCGGCGTCAATCGCGTAATTTTAGACAGCCGCCCAGTTCATCACGCCGCACCAGATAGCGCCGCTATGCGTGAGGCACAGCGTAAAAAGCCGCGCGTACCGGTACACGCCGTACTGACCGCCACGCAGCCGCTGATCCGCTTTATTGGCAGTGAAACACAGGAAGAAAACCTGCGCTGGTTCGAGTCATGGCGTAATAAGCTGCCGCAGTGGCCTGAGGCAAATCCCTTCTTCTTTATTCACACGCCGGATATTGGTGATGCCCCACCGCTAGCACAACGGCTTTGGCCATTACTCGCCGAGATCGATCCAACATTGCCACCGCAACCGGATTGGCCGCAGCAGGCAACGCTTTTTTGATCCAGTAAACAGGGGATGTGTTAGTTCGTTTAGTTATAAACACTCCCTCAACGTAACCCATTTCCGCTAAAAAAATTGGGCTTTACAGGCGACAGGTGCGCCAGGTAAAGCTATTATTCTGCAAGCCGTTTTCGGTTAGGTCTCGGAGTAAAAAATGGTAAGTGCGCTCTATATCGTGCTCGGCGCAATCTTGTTGATAAAGCTGTCTATTGATGTTGTAAAACTGAGAATGCAGTATCGCGTGGCGTATGGCGACGGTGGATTTTATGAGTTACAAACCGCAATCCGAGTACATGGCAATGCGGTGGAATATATTCCGATTGCGGCGATTTTGCTGGTGCTGATGGAAATGAATGGCGCGCTTATCATCATGATCCATTTTTGCGGCATTTTATTGATCGCCGGGCGCTTAGTTCACTACTACGGCCTTCGGCATCGCGAATTCCGCTGGCGACGTTCAGGTATGGCAGCAACCTATGCCTCACTCATTCTGATGATTGCAGCAAACCTCTATTACCTTCCTTGGGATCTGGTTTTCACGCTGTATTGATATCGTGAGACAAAAATAATACCCGCCGTTCTCGGGCGCACAGACATAATGCGTCCGGGAATCAAAAACCGCGTCCACATGTGGAAGGCGAAGATCATATACCCTAAATAATTCGAGTTTCAGGCAGGCGGCAAGCGAGTGAGTCCCGATGAGCTTACTCAAGTAAGTGATTCGGGTGAGTAAGCGCAGCCAACGCACATGCAACTTGAAGTATGACGGGTATGGCGTATTCTGCTAGAATACGCGCCTCTTTATTACTTTCAGTGCACTTTCTGCCATGCCAAACCGCGATATGCTTTTTTCTGTGCCAATTGCCAATTTAGGCGACTGGACATTCGATGAACGCGTTGCCGACGTATTTCCCGATATGATCCAACGTTCTGTACCCGGTTATTCCAACATCATTTCGATGATTGGTATGCTGGCAGAGCGATTCGCCCGCCCGGATAGCCTTGTCTACGATCTAGGATGTTCGCTAGGCGCAGCCACGCTATCTATGCGACGTAATATCCACGTACCGGGTTGCAAAATTATCGCGGTAGATAATTCTCCGGCAATGGTGAAACGCTGCCGTAGCCACATTGATGCTTTCCGCTCCAATACCCCTGTCGAGATTGTCGAAGCCGACATCCTGAATATTGATATTGAAAATGCTTCCATGGTTGTGCTGAATTTCACCCTTCAATTTCTGGAACCTTCTCAGCGTCAGGTGCTTATCGAGCGTATTTATCAGGGATTAAATCCCGGCGGCGTTCTGGTGCTTTCTGAGAAGTTCAATTTTGCAGACAAAGACGTCGGTGAATTGCTGTTCAATATGCATCTCGATTTCAAACGAGCCAATGGTTACAGCGAGTTAGAAATCAGTCAGAAACGCAGTATGCTGGAAAACGTCATGCTGACCGACTCGGTAGAAACTCATAAGGCGCGACTGGCAGATGCTGGCTTTGAGCACAGCGAAGTGTGGTTTCAGTGTTTTAATTTTGGTTCGTTATTAGCCGTGAAAGCAGAGGAAAAGGCGTGATCGATTTCGGCAATTTTTATCAGCAAATCGCAAAGGGTCCGCTCAGCCACTGGCTTAATACGCTACCTTCACAGCTCAGCAGTTGGCAGCAAGAATCCTTACACGGTAAGTTCAAGTTATGGTTTAACTCGTTGGAACATCTCCCCTCGCTGACGCCGACCTCGCTGGATTTAAACGATAGCGTCACCGCGCGCGTGGAACCCGATATTTCCATCGGCCAGCGTGAAGGCATTGAAAAACTGCTGCGTAATCTGATGCCATGGCGCAAAGGCCCGTTTTCGCTTTACGGCGTGGATATCAACACGGAATGGCGTTCAGATTGGAAATGGCAGCGCGTTCTGCCGCACATCAGCCCGCTGAAGAATCGCCTCATTCTGGATGTAGGCTGTGGTAGCGGCTATCACCTGTGGCGGATGGTCGGAGAAGGCGCCACGATGGCAGTCGGTATCGATCCCATGCAGCTGTTCTTATGTCAGTTTGAAGCCGTGCGCAAGCTGCTCGGTGACGATCAGCGCGCGCACGTTCTACCGCTCGGCATTGAACAACTTCCTGAACTTGCGGCTTTCGATACCGTATTTTCCATGGGTGTGCTGTACCATCGTCGTTCCCCGCTCGATCACCTGTGGCAATTGAAAAACCAACTGGTGGCAGGCGGCGAGCTGGTGCTGGAAACGCTGGTCATTGAAGGTGATGAGAATCAGGTGTTAGTGCCAGGAGAACGTTACGCGCAAATGCGCAATGTGTACTTCATTCCGTCCGCTGCGGCCTTAACAACATGGCTTGAGAAATGTGGGTTCGTTAATGTCCGTATCGTCGATAGTTGTGTCACCACGACGCAGGAACAACGCCGGACAGACTGGATGATCACGGAGTCGCTGGCCGAATTTCTCGATCCAGATGATCCAACGAAAACGGTAGAAGGCTACCCTGCACCAGTACGGGCGGTATTGGTTGCCAATAAACCGGGTATCTATCAGCCCTAAATGACTGCACTCAATAAAAAAAGCCCCAGCAAGATACTGGGGCTTGGTACTTGCCATGCAAACCTGATGGTATGCGGCGCGGCAAAATTGAAGAATGACGATGGGGTGTTTATCGCAATACAGTCTATTCCTATACTGTGAAATTTCTTACGTCATGACGCGCACTGCGTTTCACGGTCTGGGCTGACCGCCCGCTTCATTGCTGCGACCACGTCGCCATCCACACAGTACTGACTAAATTCATCTAACTCCGCGTCAGAACACATCGACACACCGATCTTGCGATAACGCATAGGAGATGGTGCCCACTGCCCAGCAGAGCTATGCAACTCCCGGATACCCGCTTGCTGAAATTTATGCACGTTGGTTAACCGCACGCCGGAACCCGCCATAATAATAGGACCGCGACTGGCCTGCGTTAGTTCACGTAACAGTCGTAATCCATTTTCCGCAGTCTGCTGCTGCCCAGAACTCAATATGCGCGATACGCCAAGATCGGTAAGTTGTTCTAATGCAATATAAGGGTTCAGGCACATATCAAATGCTCGATGGAAGGTGACTGCCATCCCCTGCGCCACCGCCATGATTTCGCGCATTTTGGGCAAATCAATGTGCCCTTCCTCATTGAGTACGCCGACAACGACACCGGGAAATCCCATCTCGCGAATCTGCTCAATGTCATATTTGATAGCAGCAAACTCCGTCGGGCTGTAGCAAAAATCCCCTCCTCTCGGGCGTACAATAGGGTGAACAGGAATCGCGACCTTTTCGCTGGCACCACGCAGCGCGCCATAGGATGGCGTTAATCCCCCCTCTCGCTGTCCTGCGCAGAGTTCAATTCTGTCGGCCCCAGACTGCGCTGCTGTTATCGCACAATCAACGCTATAACAGCATACTTCCAGTTTCGTCATCGCGACTCCTCCATATAAACTCCCAGACTCTTTTTCTTAATCATCGAAAATCGACGAATCATCACGCCGATTAAAGTCATAACTATGGCATTCACATTCATATCGTGAGGAGACAGGAGTCACAATGAACACGATACATTAGCGAAATAAACATGACATAAACCACAATTTTATTAATATGTTCTACAGCAACAGCAATTGGCATGAATAACGCGATATCGCATTTTATCTTTCAGCCATGGTTATCTTTCTGATTACCTTATGTTCAGGTTATTTACTATTTTCTTTCTATAGAGGAGAGCTTTCACTCGCGACAACATCTCGTATATCACATGGGTGAAATTTTATTGTCACTTTCCCATTGGTTATCGCCAATGTTGGGTTAGGCATTCGTTCTTTTTCGCCTTGCGGAGAGCTAAATTTAAGTTTGATACCCGGTGTACGCAATGCGTCATCAGACAAGCAGGCTAGCGCACGCTGATGCAGCGTCTCCGCATCGCCAGGCAGTACCAGTTCTACATGCTCCCAGCCTTCATGGGGATAGTACTTCTCTCCTGGCCACGGCAGCTCAATACACGTAATCTGCCAAGGACCAATCAGGATGGCTTTATCCAGTATAAACAAGCAGATTGGACGACCATTGATACGGTTTTCAGACAACAAAGTGCCCGCTTTTAGTAACGCCGTTTTCCATGATTCAGCCGTCGTATTCTGATGGCAACGCAAAGAAATATGGTCAGCCTGAAATGCATGTAAATCCAACTGGAGCGCACCAGCGAATTCCTGTAGTTCTTGCTCAAAACGCGCTAAATCTGTTATCAAATCATCGGGCAACATATCAGGTAAGGCTCCTCACAGCATCTCACATATCAACGGCTATTCACGCAGTGAGAATATCACATTCATAACATTTTCTAATTAAATTATACGTCCCTCGCGAATGTATTGACTTACCCTGTTTCCACATAAAACGCATTAAATGCAAAGAAAAGAAAACCATGTCACTCAGTTAATAAACGGCAATGTTTTTTACCTGACGTTAATTTGAGATACTTTTCGCAATCTATTCTGGGAAGAATCTTAAATAAGACCTAGCCCATTGAGTATTAGAATGAAAAAGTATAAATTAGGGAATCAAATAATAACGCAGAGATATCACTATGGTTTTACTCATTATATCTATCGTGCTTATTGCTATTGCGGCATATGCTATTTTTCGTCATTTTAAAACCAGAGACTCACATAAAATTGGTGTAAATAATCGTTCAAGAAAACGTTAAGAGCGCGACTTCTATTTATTTTCATTTTGCCTAACGTTACTTTCTCTTTTTTCGTGTTCTCCTTGTTTATTTTTTCATACCCCCTCTTTTTTCATCCCTCGCTCGGCAGGCATTTTTCATCTGAATATCTCTCAGTTCCCCCCTGCCCGTCTGCTGACGGGGAAAGGCAAATATGGTATAAGCAAGGCTTGATTTTTTATTTAAGGTAAACCGGTGAATATTCAGGCTCTTCTCTCCGAAAAAGTCAGCCAGGCGTTAACTGCGGCAGGCGCGCCAGCAGACAGCGAAGCTCAGATCCGCCAGTCGGCAAAAGCACAGTTTGGTGATTACCAGGCTAATGGCGTCATGGTCGTGGCAAAAAAACTAGGCATGCCGCCGAGACAATTGGCCGAAAAAGTCGTCCAGCTTTTGGAACTGGAGGGCGTTGCGGAAAAAACAGAAATCGCAGGCCCGGGATTTATTAATATTTTTCTCGATAAGCAGTGGGTTGCGAGCCAGGTTGAGAACGCCCTGAATGCACCAAAACTGGGTTTAACGCCCGTTGAACCACAAACGATCGTGATTGACTACTCCGCCCCCAACGTCGCGAAGGAAATGCACGTCGGCCATCTACGCTCAACCATTATTGGTGATGCAGCCGCCCGTACGCTGGAGTTTTTAGGCCACAATATCATTCGCGCTAATCACGTTGGCGATTGGGGTACGCAGTTCGGCATGCTGATTGCGTACCTTGAAAAAATGCAAAACGAAAGCGCCAGCGAAATGGATCTGTCCGATCTCGAAGCGTTTTATCGTGAAGCAAAGAAACACTACGATGAAGATGCTGATTTCGCCGAACGCGCACGCGGTTACGTAGTGAAATTACAGGGTGGCGACGAATATTGCCGTCAGATGTGGCGTAAGCTCGTCGATATCACCATGACGCAGAACCAGATCAACTATGAACGTCTTAATGTCACGCTGACTAAACAGGATGTGATGGGTGAAAGCCTGTATAACAGTATGCTGCCGGGCATCGTTGCCGATCTGAAAGCGAAAGGTTTAGCGGTTGAAAGCGAAGGTGCAACGGTGGTTTTCCTTGATGAATATAAAAACAAGGAAGGCGAACCGATGGGCGTCATCATCCAGAAAAAGGATGGTGGCTACCTCTACACCACGACAGATATCGCCTGTGCCAAATACCGTTATGAAACCCTGAACGCCGATCGTGTGCTTTACTATATCGATTCTCGCCAGCATCAGCATTTGATGCAAGCTTGGACCATCGTGCGTAAAGCTGGCTACGTGCCTGACTCTGTCAGCCTGGAACACCATATGTTCGGTATGATGCTGGGCAAAGACGGTAAACCATTCAAAACACGTGCAGGTGGAACGATCAAGCTGTCCGAACTGTTGGACGAAGCCTACGATCGCGCACTGAAACTCATCGCAGAAAAAAATCCACAGATGGAAAGCGATGAGTTAGAAACATTGGCGAAAGTGGTTTCTATCGGCGCCATTAAATATGCCGACCTGTCGAAGAGCCGCACCACAGACTACGTTTTTGATTGGGACAACATGCTGGCGTTTGAGGGCAATACCGCGCCTTATATGCAATACGCCTATACACGTGTCGCGTCCATTTTCAAGCGAGCAGGAATACAGGAAGACACCTTAACGCAGCCGATTACGCTGAGCGATGAGCGTGAGTTTGCGCTTGCCACACGCCTGCTGCAATTTGAAGAAACCATCACCTCCGTCGCCCGTGAAGGCACGCCGCATGTGATGTGTAGCTATCTGTACGACCTGGCTGGCCTGTTTTCTGGTTTTTACGAGCACTGCCCGATTCTTAATGCTGAAAATGACAACGTGCGTCAGAGCCGTCTGAGACTGGCGCTGCTTACAGCGAAAACGCTGAAGCAAGGTCTGGATACACTAGGTATCGAAACCGTCGAGAAGATGTAATTCTGCCATCAACGGACAACAAAAACGCCATGGATGCAGTATCCATGGCGTTTTTTTTATTTCGTAATATCGCTACGTGGTTACACGCTACGGCGGGCAAAATCCCGGGGGCGGAATCCCAACAGCGCCAGCGTGGCAAAATAGGAACCCGCCCCTGCGACAACAACCAGCAGCAGGCGCAGGATGCGTATCGTCATATTGCCGTCATCCCATGCAGGCATCCACCACAGCATGCCCAGTAAAACCACCGACATCACGATAACCGCGACCAGCAGGCGCACCAAAAACCCTCCCCAACCCGGCAGCGGTCGGAAAATATCCTGCTTACGCAGTTGCCAGTACAGCAACCCTGCATTCAGACAGGAGGCAAGGCCGATGGACAACGCCAGACCAGCATGTTGCAGCGGCCCGATAAAGATCAGGTTCATCACTTGCGTCAAGATCAGCGTGACTATCGCAATTTTTACCGGCGTCTTGATATCCTGCCGGGAATAAAAGCCGGGCACTAACACTTTGACGACAATCAACCCCATCAGCCCAATCGAGTAAGCAACCAGCGCACGTTGAGTCATCAACGCGTCAAAGGCACTAAATTTGCCGTACTGAAACAGCGACACGGTTAACGGTTTAGCCAAAATACCTAATGCTACCGCGCTTGGCAGCGCCAGCAGGAAACACAAACGGAGCCCCCAATCCATCAGGCGGGAGTAGTCATCGTGATTGCCACTGGCAAAACTTTTCGCCAGCGACGGAAGTAAGATCGTCCCTAACGCCACACCCAGTACGCCAGAAGGAAATTCCATCAGACGATCGGCGTAATACATCCATGACACCGCTCCCTCGCTGAGGAAGGATGCGAAAATGGTGTTGATGATCAGCGAAATCTGGCTCACCGACACGCCTAAAACCGCGGGTCCCATCAGCTTCATGACCCGCCAGACACTTGGGTCACGCCATTTCAGGCGCGGCAAAACCAACATGCCAATCTTTTTCAGATGCGGTAACTGATAGCCGAGTTGCAGTAAACCACCCACTAATACCGCCCAAGCCAGCGCCATAACGGGAGGATTAAAATACGGCGCAGCAAACAGTGAGAAACCAATCATGCTGACATTAAGCAGCGTCGGCGCAAATGCGGGTACCGAGAAACGGTTCCAGGTGTTCAGCACCGAACCTACCATGGAGGTCAGTGAGATCAGCAGGATATAGGGAAACGTGACTCTCAGTAGATTAGAGGTCAGCTCAAAGCGCTCAGGCGTCGCGGCAAAGCCAGGAGCCGTGACCATAATGACCCAAGGGGCGGCGACCATCCCCGCTACGGTAACCAACGCCAAAATCAGCGTCAGCATCCCGGAAACATAAGCGAGAAACGTTCGCGTAGCCTCATCGCCCTGCTGACTTTTATATTCGGCCAGAATAGGCACGAATGCCTGTGAGAATGCGCCTTCCGCGAAAATACGGCGAAGCAGGTTGGGGAGTTTGAACGCCACAAAGAAGGCATCCGTCGCCATACCTGCACCAAAAATGCGGGCGACGATAGCATCGCGCACAAATCCTAACACGCGCGATAACATGGTCATGGAACTGACGGCAGCCAGTGATTTAAGTAAATTCATCCGATTATGTTCTGAACGGTTCAGGGGTGATTATTGACCCGTTGAGGTCATCCTGATTGCGAGGTGCGACTAGTCTACGCATTGCGCGTGTAATAGCTACCTAACATTGCCATAACCGCTGAACTTTTCAGCTTTTTCCCAGCAATTTCTCAATCATACGCTGGGACAGTAACGCCTGATTACCTGATGTTTCCGCTGGTTTCCGTTGTTCAATCGCCGTCATAAAATGATGCACTGCACCGACAAACCCGCGTTGTTCCAGCGTAGTTTGCCAGGATGGCACGGCTGGGCTGAACGTCATCCCTTCACGATCTTCACGCCATGCACGCATCTCATCCACCTGATATAAGCCTCCCTTAGCGACAGCCTGAACCCATTCCCGTTGGCTACCTGCCTGACGATGCATGCTGGTCGTTACCTGACAGTTGCCGCTCTGGAAATGGTGTTCGGCATACAGCAGTTGACCGTCCGCATTCGCATGCAGGACACCATCAACCAACTGAGCATCACTGCCTGCGAGCCATAACGCAGTATCCACCACATGCAGATAGTCATCCAGTAAGGTAAAACGCACATCCTGTGGCCCGACACTATCAATACGGTGTTTATCCATACGCAAAGATGCGGGTTGATCCAACCGCTGTTTTAACTGCTGATAACACGGTGCAAAACGGCGATTAAAGCCAACCATCAGAATTTTTTGTTGTTGCTCTGCCAATTCGACGAGCGCTTCTGCCTGCGTAAGCCGCTCTGCCAGCGGCTTATCCACGTAAACATCGACACCCGCTTTAAGCAGTTGGCTCACGACAGAGAAATGGCTCGCGGTGCTGCTATGAACGAAAACGGCATCACAGTGTGCCGCTAACTCATCCAGCGCAGAGAAACTCGCCATCCGGTAGTGCTGGCAAATTCGTTGCGTTTTTTGCTGGTCAGGAGAATAGGCACCGACCAGCTCCCAGCGCTCGGCCTGGCTGAGAATGGGCAAATAAGCTTTCTGCGCGATGGCTCCCAGGCCGACGACGCCGATGCGAGGGCGTCGGGTGGATACAATAGGTTCTGCGATGCTTTCTACGGATGACAACTGAGGCTTCATGGCTGGTATTCTCCCTGGTACAAATTCATTACGCTAACAGCGCAGCAAGCTGGCGTTTGAGTTCAGCGACCTCTTTTTCCAATGCCTCAACCCGCTCGGTAAGCGGATGAGAATTGTCGCTCGCGCGTTCTTCCTCTGAAACCGCTATATCACTGACCTCACCGCTGAAAAGATGCTGATAGCGACTTTCCCGTTTACCCGCTTCCCGTGCGAGTCTGACCACAAATGGGCCATCATCACGCCGTTGCAGTTGCTCAAGGGTGGACTCAGCTTCGCTGACATCGGAAAATTCGTACAATCGAGCAGCACGCGTACGCAGTTCACCTGGCGTCTGTGAGCCACGGAGAAGAAGTGTGGTTACCAGCGCCACTTCCGCAGGAGAGAGTTTCAGGTCGCCAAATTCAGAATTACAAAAACGATGTTCGTACTTCACAACACGGTTACCAAAGCCACTGAGCGTACGCAGGAAGTGCTTTTTCACGAGCAAATCCAACGTTTGCTGCACTTCACTTTCGCTTAGCTCCATCACGGGTTCGCGGTTGGTTTTCTGATTGCAGGCTGTGGTGATGCCGTTTAACGACATGGGGTATTGATCCGGTGTGGTAATTTGCTTTTCCAACATACAGCCGATCACGCGGGCTTCACGAGCATCTAATTGGTATTTCATCATTATTCCTTAACGCGGAGACTTCCACTCGGCGTTGGTCAGCGCGGTTAATACATGATCCTGCCATTTCCCATCAATAAGCAGATAGTCTTTCGCATAGCCTTCACGTTCAAACCCCAAACGCGTCAATAAATTCCCACTGCGCTGGTTATGCGGCATATAGTTAGCCATGATACGGTGCATATGCTGCTGACGCTGCATATAACGCAGCGCTGGCTGCAACGCTTCATACATCAGCCCCTGCCCCTGCCATTTCTGACCAAGGGAATAGCCCAAATAGCAGGCGTGGAACGAGCCCCGTAGCACATTGCTAAAATTAGCCACGCCACACACTTCGTTTTCATTCGGATCTAACAGGAGGAAGTAATAGGCACTACCCTGTTTATGCATATCGTTAATCACGCTCAGCCGCGCCTGCCAGCCTGATGGGTAACAATGGCTCGCGTCCCTTACGGGCTCCCACGGTTTGAGAAAGTCACGATTTTCAGAATAGTATTCAGCCAGACGCCATGCATCGCGTTCATGGGCCAGACGCACCACCAGCCTGTCGGTTGTCAGTTGCACTCTTGCTGGTGTTAAACGATAGCCAAACATTTTTCCCCCTACCTCTCCATGTTGTCGATAAGTAAAATTCATCGGCGCTGAAAAAATCGTTATTCTACAATAAGCACAAAATATCGGTATTTCCGATAATCCTTACTATAACCACATAAATTCATAGACGTAAAATCCTCATCGCCGAGTTATTGCGCAATTGAATCAGGAAAGCCATTTTTTCTCGCCAAAATGCTACTTGCATAACGTTAAATCGATAAAAAAATATTATCCAACAATAGGCTATACCAAAGTCGAATTAGAGTACAAAATAGTCACGTCTGTTATTTTCCTTCTTTTTTCGTTGTGGTGAAACATGCCTCTGATGTCGCAAGCTCGGAGCTTGGGTAAATATTTTTTATTACTAGATAATATGCTGGTGGTTTTAGGGTTCTTCGTTGTTTTCCCCCTTATTTCCATTCGTTTTGTCGACGATCTCGGCTGGGCTGCATTATTAGTCGGTATCGCCTTGGGATTACGCCAGTTTATTCAGCAAGGGCTCGGTATTTTCGGCGGGGCTATCGCCGATCGTTTTGGCGCCAAGCCGATGATCATTACCGGGATGCTGCTACGCGCCTCCGGTTTTGTGTTCATGGCAATTGCCGATGAACCCTGGTTGCTCTGGTTGTCTTGTGCGCTATCCGGCCTTGGTGGCACATTATTCGATCCACCGCGTACTGCCCTGGTTATCAAATTGGTTCGTCCGCAGGAACGTGGTCGTTTTTACTCTCTGTTAATGATGCAGGATAGCGCCGGGGCGGTTATCGGTGCTCTCATCGGCAGTTGGTTGCTTCAGTACGATTTCGAAATTGTCTGCTGGGCAGGAGCAGTCATCTTCGTGCTTGCGGCTGCGCTCAATGCGTGGCTGCTGCCAGCCTATCGCATTTCGACGGTAAGAACACCGATCGGGGAAGGTCTGATGCGTGTAATTCGCGACCGCCGTTTCCTGATGTATGTATTAACGCTGACGGGCTATTACATGCTAGCCGTGCAGGTTCTGTTGATGCTCCCTATTATGGTCAACCAACTCGCCGGAACGCCGTCTGCCGTGAAATGGATGTACGCCATTGAAGCAACGCTGTCGCTTACGCTGCTTTATCCTATCGCCCGCTGGAGCGAGAAACACTTCCGGCTGGAACAGCGCCTAATGGCAGGGCTTTTCATCATGTCCGTCAGCATGTTCCCGATCGGGATGACGACAGAGCTTCAAACACTGCTGATGCTTATTAGCCTGTTTTATATTGGCTCGATTATCGCCGAACCTGCACGCGAAACCTTGAGCGCCTCACTGGCAGACGCCAGGGCAAGAGGCAGCTACATGGGTTTCAGTCGGCTTGGATTGGCGCTTGGTGGCGCGATTGGCTACAGCGGCGGCGGCTGGCTATTTGATACCGGGCACGCGCTGAATCAACCGGAGCTGCCGTGGTTCATGCTCGGCACCATCGGGCTCCTGACGCTAGTCGCTCTGTACTGGCAGTTCAACCAACGTCGTATCGAACCTGCGATGTTGGGTGGTCATTAGTTTGAATATTACCGACGAGTTTGATCTCGTCGGTAAAGCCCTTCTATACTTTCCTAATACATTCAAACAATTGTTTCGTCGCGAGCCGTCTCGCACACCCGATTAACCTTGTTTGATGATGGGTTACACGCGTGGCCGCACTGCGGCCTTTGTCTATGCCCTGTAATTTAGGAGACGACGAATGAAGCTCTACATTTACGATCACTGTCCCTACTGCGTTAAAGCACGCATGATCTTCGGCCTGAAAAATATCCCTGTCGAACTGCAAATATTAGCGAATGATGACGTTGAAACACCAGAGCGACTGATCGGCCAGAAAATGGTGCCCATTCTGCAAAAAGATGACGGCAGTTACATGCCTGAAAGTATGGATATCGTGCATTTTATCGATAATTACGACCACAAACCGCTGTTGACAGGTTCAATCAACCCGGCAATTTCCGCTTGGCTACGCAAAGTTACGGAATATACGCCGCGTTTGATTATTCCCCGTTTTGCTCAAGCAGCCTTTGAAGAATTTGCCTCCACTTCCGCTCGGCAGTACTTTGTTAATAAGAAGGAAACCCAGCTAGGCAATTTTGCCGACCACCTGGGTCATTCTCAGGGACTGATTAAGAAACTGAACCATGATTTACAGGATCTTGATCCGCTGATTGCCCAGCCGAATGCCTGTAACGGCGTGTTATCAACGGATGATATCGACCTTTTCCCACTGCTCCGTTCGCTGTCTATCGTTGCGGGGGTTACGCCCCCTTCCCGCGTTGCGGACTATCGCAATAACATGGCGAAACAAACTCAAGTAACGTTACTCAGCAGTCTGGCAATCTAATCACCCAGTTTTACCCCGCCGCTTCGTTCCGAAGCGGCATTATCGGCTATTTCAGTGCTATCCTATTGTTTACTCTGTGTATCGGGCGCACGCTGCCCATGCGGAATTATGCTGATTGTTCAGATAAATAGATCGCCCGCGTAAAGAAATTGCCCGTATGAATAAATCGTGCGCATAAATGGCATTAAGAGGTCAGAATAATGAAAAAATCAGGATGGATAGCAGCGGCAACCGTGCTGCTTGCCTTTACACTCAGCGGCTGTAATAAACTCACCCAATACACGCTCAGTGAACAGGAAGTGAATGAGTACCTGCAAAAACACAATGATTATCAGAAACAATTGGGCGTACCTGGCGTAGTGGATGCACATATCGTGTTAACCGAACTATCTAGCCAGATCGGTCGCGCAGAGCCGGGGAAAGTGACCCTGACGGGTAATGCAAAGGTCGACATATCCTCTCTGCTGGGCAATCAGGCTGCAGATATGAAGCTTACACTGAAAGCACAGCCGGTATTTGATAAAACGCAGGGCGCGATTTATCTGAAGGACATGGAACTGATTGATTACACCGTGCAACCGGAAAAAATGCAGACGGTAATGAAAACACTGAGCCCTTACCTCAATCAATCGCTAAAAAGCTATTTTGATCAAAAACCGGCCTATGTGCTGAATGCGGATAAAAGCACAACAGAATCGCTGGCGAAGAAGATGGCGAAAGGTATCGAAATTAAGCCGGGCCAGATCGTTATCCTGTTTACTGACTAATCTTCATTTGCCGATAGCACACGTGATGTCTGCTATCGGCGCATCAGGTTTCATACTACGGGGTTTCATACTGCGGGGGTTTCATCCCACCGTGTTATTCTTCCTATTCCGATTCGTCATCTTCTTCTTCGCTTTCGCCCAGCTCATCCCGCATGGCTTCCAGCGCTTCGCGGCACACTATCGCCAATGTGCGATAGAATGCGGTAGTAGCATGACTTTCTACTTTGCCGAGGAAACGATCGCTCCACGGTAATAGATATTCATCAAACAGCGTAATTTGCGCCGCGGTTTCATCTTCTTGTGCCTGATCTTCCAGCCATGATGCCGCCAGCAGCAAGCTACCAAAATGACCCACTGCGCCGTCATTTAACGGCATGCCGCGCTGTTGCAGAAAGGTACGAATTTCCGCATCGTCGGCATCGCTTTCATAGGACGAGCGCAACGGTGAAACCGATCCGTTCTCTTGATCGAACAATGCCTGATAATCTGCCGCCATTGCAGGCAAATCCAGACCTTTTTGCAACCGTGCTAACAACGCATCCTGATCCAACGGCCAGTGCTGTGCCAGTTTCCCTTCTTTAATCAACGCAAATACCGGTGTCAGCAAGGTATCCTGCGGCTGGCGATAAAACAGCGTGCCCAACAGACGGCACACAATAGAAAACTCGTTCATTCATAATCCTATTTATTTTTAAGTAACACTGTTTTTAAGTGACGGTTTTTAAGTGACGGCGTCACAAATCAGCCAATTCAGCGATTGCCGGCATTCCACGTTGCTCAAGGAAATCCAACACGCGACGAGGGCTGACATTTAATATCCGATCCTGTGGGAAATTCACCTCCTGCAAAATACGCTCACAGTGGGTAAAGTCCCCCAGAGAAAACGCGATATGGGAATCAGAACCTAAAGAGAGTAACCCACCGGCGTCACGTACCGCTTCAGCAATCGCCCGACAGTTTGGTTCACTGCCCTTGCGTGAATGCATAAAAGAAGAGTTATTCAGCTCCAATGCCACATTGTATTTCGCCGCTGCTTCCGCAATTGCACGAATATCGACGGGAAATTTCGGATTGCCGGGATGGCTAATGATATGCGCATCACCACGCGCCATGGTCGCGATCATTGCAGCGGTATGCGTTTCTTTATCCTGCGGTGGAAAAACCGGTTCATGAAAGCCCGCAATAATCACATCCACCTGCTCCAACATCGGCCCGGTACAGTCGATATCGCCTTCGATATTTTTAATATTCGCCTCGATGCCGCGCAAGATACCTACGCCATCAACTAAACGCGGCCAAACACGCATATTCATAAAGTGCCAGTAATGTGGCGCATCCGCCATATCAGGGCCATGATCGGTAATGGCAAACAGACGAATATTTTTCTGCTGCGCTTCGACGATGTAATCGTGCAAAGTACTGTAAGCATGCGTACTGGCAACAGTGTGCATATGTAAATCGACGGGATACATAGATTCTCCTGGGTCAACGAGTGCAAGTTAGCATACCATTTTCAGGGATATTCCGCAGCCAGTAAGCGGAATTACAACGAATGATTAACACAAATGAAACATTGTTTTTTGAAACAACGCAGGGTCATAAATGAGTACAAGCGTAAAAACGGAGAGAAAAGCAACAAATTGCGTTAACTTTGGCTCATTGCGCACATTGGGTGCAGAAGTTTGTTGACGCTGTTCAGCAATTTCCCTACATTAGCGCCGTCCGCCAGCATGACATACGGCGAGGCCACGGTGAGGTGTCCGAGAGGCTGAAGGAGCACGCCTGGAAAGTGTGTATACGTGAAAACGTATCAAGGGTTCGAATCCCTTCCTCACCGCCATATAAAAAGAAAACGCCCTTAACGCAAGTTAAGGGCGTTTTCTTTTTATATCGTTGGAACGGATGAGAAGCCTTGACAGGGTTCGACAAAACGACAGGACTGGCGTTTTGGACCGCCAACGGCGGCCCGCAGGGCGAGCGGCAGGACGCCGCGAGTCAATCCCCCACATACGTACACCGAGCTGCCCTTAACGCAAGTTAAGGGCGTTTTCTTTTATATCGTTGGAACGGATGAGAAGCCTTGACAGGGTTCGACAAAACGACAGGACTGGCGTTTTGGACCGCCAACGGCGGCCCGCAGGGCGAGCGGCAGGACGCCGCGAGTCAATCCCCCACATACGTACACCGAGCTGCCCTTAACGCAAGTCAGGGGCGTTCTCTTTTATATCGTTGGAACGGATGAAAAATGTTGGCAGAGTTCGATTAACGTCTGAACTCCGCCATTCCTGTCATCTTGCACCCAGCGCCAAATAGCTAACTGCGGATTCATCTACGCGGAATTGTTCGACGGTGCGTGACAGCTCTTGTGCCTGTTCGTTCAGAGAGTGTGCCGCAGCCAATGCTTCTTCAACTAACGCCGCATTCTGTTCGGTGCTCTGATCCATCTGCGATATTGCAAGATTAACCTGCTCAATGCCCGAACGCTGTTCTGCACTCGCCACGCTAATTTCGCCCATCATGGAGGTTACGCGGTGCACACTTTCAACCACCTCACTCATAGTATCGCCTGCCTGCTTCACGAAATCTGTGCCTTCCCCAACCTTGGCAACAGAATCATCAATCAAGCCTTTAATTTCTCTTGCTGCGGATGCCGAGCGCTGTGCCAGCGTACGCACTTCACTCGCGACCACGGCGAAACCACGCCCTTGCTCACCAGCCCGTGCGGCTTCCACCGCCGCATTCAGCGCCAAAATGTTCGTTTGGAAAGCAATGCTGTCAATCACACCGATGATATCTACGATTTTACGTGATGAGAGACTGATCGAATCCATCGTTACGACAACCCGGCTGACAACGTCACCGCCGCGCACCGCCACATCCGATGCCGATACAGCGAGTTCATTCGCATAACGCGCATTATCCGCGTTCTGTTTCACCGTTGCAGTCAGCTGTTCCATGGCTGCAGCCGTCTGTTCTAAGGCGCTGGCCTGCGATTCGGTACGCGCAGACAAATCGCCGTTACCCGATGCAATCTGCGTCGACGCCGTGGCAATCGAGTTTGTGCTGCTGCGTACCTGATTCACCAGATGGGACAAGTTGTCGCGCATCGCACGGATAGCGTAAAGAATACTGGTCTGATCGCCCGGCTTCGTTTCCACATCAACGCGTAAGTTGCCTTCCGCGATTTCGCGTACCACGTCAACGGCGTACTGTGGTTCACCGCCAAGCTGGCGCATCAGCGTACGCAACATATTCCATGCAAATGCGGAAATAATTAGCAGCAGAACCAACCCTAAAGAAAGCAGAATCAGTGCATTACGCCAGAATGTCTGCTGAATATCATCAATGTAATCACCGTAGCCAATCGTCCAGTCCCAAGGCTCGAATTTGATGACAGCATAGAGTTTCTCAACCTTATTCTGCTGCCCTGGGCGCGTCCCTTCCGCAATCACAGTGCCAATTCTCTTGCCTTGAAGCGAAGCACGGTAGCGCTCTCCGGCCTCTTTACCGCCGCTGGCATCGACGATACCAACGCGCTTAGGGTTAGGGTGAACATAGTTCACATCGTTCGTGTAACCGCGCACGAAGAAATAGCGGTCCCCTTGATGGAAACTGGCTATCGCCCTTTTGGCTTCTTTCTCTGCTTCGTCGCGCGACAGTTGACCACTTTTCTCCAGGTCATACGCTTTCTGCGCCGCCGAATGAGCCAATTCCACCAGCGTAGAGAGTTGGCCAGTGCGCTCGCTCATCATCGTGCTATAAAGCGTATTCAGCGCCACTGCAGATAAAATTAGCATCCCTAACAAGGTCGTACCGCATAGCAGTGCAATTCTGGTTCGTAGTTTCACTCTATTTTCTCTCTAATCTCTAACTTCTTTTCAGAAAATTCCGAAGAAAAAGTTACACTACATTGCCGCCTTGAGCCATACCATTCAGGTAGTAATGATAGATTTTTTAACAATAAATAATGAAAAATAACCCTATTCGCTCAAATAAAAACCACAATCGAGCAATAACGATTAAAAAATGGGAAAAAATGATCGAAATCGAAATAAATTCGTAAGCGAGGTTACAAAGGTGACAAGGCACCAGATTGCCATCCGAAGCCCATGTATCGGTAAATCGCTTTTGTTGATTGATCTCTGTATCGATTGAACAGAGAGAGACAAAATCAGGGTAGTTGCCCCTTAAATACAAAAGCCTCCGCGAAAGCGGAGGCGTTCCCTCTAGTGACAAGGCGCGCTAAGCGGTAACAGCCCTGTCCTCCATGGCTTTTCGCCAGCCTCCCAACCAGTAAGACCGGGCATTAATTGATTGATAAGGACAAAATTCCTTTGGTCTACCGACAATACCAGCTTGATAACCACGTGAATGAGCCCGTTCAAGGCGATCGCGTTTCTGTCTCTTCATGCCTTATTTCCCTCATTATTTATCTGGTGGAAAGAAAACAATGATTACTTTATAAGCAACCACAGACTATCAATACCGATTCTGCAGCCAAACGTCAAGGCGCAAAATTCACGCCAGTGTCATATTTGTGATCCAAAATAGGAATTTTCCCCATTAAAGAACGAAAAAACATAACCATTTGAAAATAATAAAAAACCTCTAAAAATGCAATGCAATCACAGCATTACACCTTTAGAGGTCTGATTTTTAGAACTTTGAGTTTTCGCGCGATCGTTGCTTCAAACAACGACCAGATAATGCCAAGCCTCGGTAACGCTTAGTTAAGTTCACCAGTCTGCTGAGCAATCGACTGAGAAACCTGCTGCCAGCCTTGTGCCAACGTTCTTACCAGCGCGTCATAGCCATCTTCCGTTTGTGGCAGCACCACGCTAAAGGGGCGTTTAAGCACTTTTCCCTGATGGGTCAGCATCCATTCTCCGCGAACGACGACATTGCCATCATAACGGCCATGAAAGCCAGTGACAGAAACATTCAGCACAGTCTGCTCGCTTCCCTGTGGTTGCGTGCTCACGACCCAACCAGGCAGTTTATGCCCCAGATTAGCCACCAGCGCCTGCTGCAATTGCTGATCTAACGGGCTGGCCCACAGGTTATTACTGGCAATGACATACTGCACATCGTTAGTCTGGTAGACCAAGCCCGCATTGACGAGATAATCTGCCACGCTGACATGTTCAACCCATAACGAATGCCCCTGAGTCATCGCAGTCTGCACCGTGCTGGTATCCGCGACTGTCGGTAACTGATAGTACGTTTTCTGCGTATTGCTACTGCTACAGGCGCTCAATACCAGCACCAGAGCTAGCGTCCAGATTTTCATCATTATTTTGCCCTCTTCGGCTGAGGATCTTGACTACCCGAAGCCTCAAACACCAACGCATTGCTTTTCTCGTTCAGGGTACGCAGCACAGGCTGTAATTCCCGCAATACCTGATCCAATCGCTGCATATCCGCCACCATCTTATTATACGCCGGTGAGCCGGGCTGGAAGCCTTTCATGCTGCGATTCAGTTCAAGCAATGTTTTTTGCATATCTTCCGGCAGATCCTGCATCGCTTTGCTGGACGTCAATTTGTTCAACGTCGCCAACGTTTTTTGCATTTCGCGCAGCGTGGCCTGGCTTTCCGTCAACGTCTTCGTTGCTTCATTCACCATCGGGTTCAGCGGCAGGTTATTCACTTTATCCAGCACCGCCATCAGCTTCTGCTGAATCTGTGACAGACCGCCGTCAATGGTAGGAAGAACTGGGTAACCATCCAGAACGAATAGCTGTTTATCCACTTTCTCTTTTGGATAAAAATCGAAATCAATATAGAGCGCCCCCGTCAGGAGGTTAGCCGACTTCATCGACGCGCGTAGCCCCAGCGATTGAGCCTGCTTCAGATGCTGTTCAAAATCGAACGAGCCGCCAATCTTCTTCTCGAAGCGATCAGGTTCAATACGAATCAGCACCGGAATACGATAATCATCATCCAGTTCCTGCTTCATATCTTTCGGAAAAAATGGCACTTCGGCCACCGTGCCCAGTCGAATACCGCGGAATTCAACCGGTGCTCCCGCCTGTAAACCACGGACCGATTCGCTGAAGAACAGCAGATACTCTTTATATTCGGTGTACAGCGAGTCCTGAATACTGCGTTGGTTATCAAAGAGCCGATATTGCGCCATTTCCTTGGCCGCATCACCCAGTTCCCATCCCGCCGGGACATCAAAGCTGACGCCACCGCTGAACAACGTGGCCAGCGACCCCATTTCGACACGCATGCCTTGTGCCGACATATCAAACGCGACACCGCTGTCTTTCCAAAAACGAACGTTGCTGGTGACCAAGCCGTCATACGGAGCCGAAATAAACAGCTGATAGCGCATCTTGCGCGCTTTCGGCTCGAATTCGCTGGTTTCCACCGACCCCACGCGATAACCACGGAACAGGACCGGGTCACCCGCATTCAACTGCCCGGATTGATCGCTGTCCAATATCACCCTGATACCTTTCGCATCGGGCGAGGCCAGCGGCGGCGCATCCAACAGAGTAAATTCGCGCTTCTCATCCTTATGGGCGCCGGGCTGTAGCTCAATGTAAGCACCGGATAATAACGTCCCCAGACCAGAAACCCCTTCCCGACCAATTTGCGGCTTCACCACCCAAAAAGCGGAGTCCTGTTTTAATAATTTATCCATACCATCATGCAGACGCGCTTTGATCTCCACGCGGTGAAGATCGTCGCTCAACACAACGCTCTCTACCACACCAACGTCTACGCTACGGCTTTTGATAGCAGTTTTACCTGCTTCAATGCCTTCGGCGTTGCTGGTAATCAGCGTAATTTGCGGCCCTTGGTGGCTGAAATGGTAAAACAGTATCCAGGCACCGATTAGCACCGTGACAATCGGCACAATCCAGACCGGCGACCAGCGTTTAATCGTTTCTACATCCGCAACGGCATGATTATCTTTCGCCAACGGAAGACTCCTTATGAAGAACATCATCGCGACGATCCCACAGCAAACGGGGATCAAACATCATCGCAGCAAACATGGTCAGTATCACCACGGCCGCGAACAGTACCGCCCCAATGGCGGGATAAATACTCATCAGACGACCAATGCGCACCATCGCAGACAGTACAGCAATAACGAACACATCAATCATCGACCAACGTCCAACAAACTCAACCATCTCATAGATGACGTGCATTCGCTCGCTGTCTTCCGTTTTTTTAGTTTTGCCGTTGGCCTGCCAGCACAGCCAGCCTAACGCCAGCATTTTTAGCGTCGGCACCATCACGCTGGCGATAAAAATCACGAGGGCGACAGGATAAGATCCCATCCCCCACAGCAGGATAACACCTGACATGATCGTCGATCCCATTCGATCGCCGAAGGCTTCAGTCACCATGATCGGCATCAGATTCGAGGGGATATAGAGCATCACCGAGGTGATCAGCAATGCCAGCGTCCATTGCAGACTATGTTTCTTACGGGCATGTCCACGTGAGTGACAACGTGGGCATATTAACTGGTTGGCTGGCAGAATAGCGGTGCAACATGAGCACGAGCGTAGCCCTTGCGATAGCCCGCTTTTCCCCAAAATCGGGGGAGCGGGTAATGTGGGTGGCGGTACAATGTCATTCCACAACCAACGGCGATCGAGGCTCTGGAAAGCCAACAGCTGTAGCAGGCAGAACAGGACAAAAGGCACAAAGCTGGTGCCGATGCCAATGTCACCATAGGCTATCAGTTTGACAAAGCTGACCAACACGCCAGCCAGAAAAATCTCCGCCATGCCCCAACTTTTAAGATGAAACAGCATCTTGCCCATGCCCTTTTTCAGCGCCAACGGCAGCGATGCATGCAGGCAAAGCAAAATCAGGGTCGCCATACTGAAAGCAGGGACGAGTTGAACAAAAAGCATAAATAGTGTTGCGACGCTGGCGTAGTTTTCCGCCACCATCACTTTAGGAATCTGTATCAGGGTAATTTCGCTGGTGATTCCCGCCACACGCATAGATACGAAGGGGAAAAGATTTGCCAGCAATAGCATGAATAGTGCGCTCACCGCGTAGCCGACTGGCCGTTTACGTGGTTCCGCCTGACGACTGGTTAGCGCGGTTTTGCAACGTGGACAAGTCGCTTTCTGCCCCTGTAACAAAGTCGGTAGCTCCACCAGCAGATCACACTGCGGGCAAAGCATATAGTCATCATGGTGATGATGTTCAAGGCCATGCTCATGTTGAAGATTACAGTCATGCCGATCGTGATGGGAACACACGCGCCTTCTCCTTCAAACTCGTCAGCTTCTGACCGAAAACATCTTCTATCAATACGGGAGCTAATCTCCCGTATTGATGACATCACACAAACGGCGCAGATTAGCCGTTTTTCTGTGCTTCCAGCTCTTCCCAACGTGCGAAACAGGTTTCCAAAGCGCTTTCCGCTTCCGCCAGTGCGTTCAGTACCGACTGTGTTTCATCATGTGGGCGACTAAAGAAACTGGCATCGTTCATCTGCGCTTGTAGCGACTCGATTTCCTGCTCCAGTTGCTCAATACGCAGCGGTAGCTGCTCTAATTCGCGCTGGTGGTTATAACTTAATTTTCCGGCACTTCGTTTAGCTGACGGTGCGGTGCTCGCCGTCGCCACTGGCGCAGCTACTGCCGGCGCCGTCGTCGTGCGCAGTGGTGTTGTCGTTGCGCGCTGCTGTTGCGCATCGAAATATCCACCGACGAAGCGGGAAATCTTACCGTCGCCTTCAAAGATCCAGCATTCAGTGACCGAATTATCCACAAACTGACGATCGTGGCTGACCAGCAGAACGGTTCCCTGATAGCTTTCGATTAATTCTTCCAGCAGTTCCAGCGTTTCCACGTCCAGATCGTTGGTCGGTTCGTCAAGAATCAACAGGTTGCTAGGCTTGAGGAACAAACGTGCCAGCAGCAGGCGGTTACGTTCCCCACCGGACAGCGCTTTTACTGGCGTCATCGCACGTTTCGGATGGAACAGGAAGTCCTGCAAGTAGCCCAGCACGTGACGTGAGCGGCCATTAACCATCACTTCCTGCTTGCCTTCCGCCAGATTGTCCATCACCGTACGTTCTGGATCGAGTTCAGCACGATGTTGATCGAAATAGGCAACTTCCAGCTTCGTGCCACAGTGCACACGTCCGCTGACAGGCTCTAACCCACCCAGCATCAATTTTAGCAGCGTAGTTTTACCGCAGCCATTCGGCCCCACCAGCGCAATCTTGTCACCGCGCTGTACCTGAGCGGAGAAATTGCGTGTCAGTATCTTATTGTCAATCTGATAGCTGACATCTTCCAACTCAAACACAATCTTGCCAGAGCGGGCAGCCTCTTCAACCTGCATTTTCGCAGAGCCCATGACTTCTCGACGCTGCGCACGATCCTGACGCATTGCCTTCAGCGCCCGCACACGACCTTCATTACGTGTACGCCGAGCCTTAATCCCCTGACGTATCCACACTTCTTCCTGCGCCAGTTTCCGATCGAATTCTGCATTTTGCAGATCCTCAACCCGCAGCGCTTCTTCTTTCCCTTCCAGATATTTCTCGTAATTGCCCGGCCAGGAAACCAGTTTGCCACGGTCAAGATCGACAATACGGGTCGCCATATTGCGAATAAATGAACGGTCATGGGAGATAAAGACGATGCTGCCCTGGAACGTTTTCAGGAAAGTTTCCAGCCAGTCGATCGTCTCGATATCCAGATGGTTAGTCGGTTCATCCAACAGCAGCACGCGCGGTGAACTCACCAGCGCTCTGCCAAGTGCCGCTTTACGCAACCAGCCACCAGAAAGCGACGCCAGCGGTGCATCCGCGGACAGGCCTAGCTGTTCCAATACTTCATGAATGCGGCTTTCCAGTTGCCACAACCCCTGATGCTCCAGAACGTCTTGCAACTTAGCTAGCTGGTTCAGGTTCTTTTCACTGGGGTCACTCTCTACCAAACGCAGCATGGCATGGTAATCCTTCAGGTAACCCGCCTGTGCTGCGACCCCTTCAGCAACAAAATCGAACACGCTACCGGCAACATCGCGCGGCGGGTCCTGTTGCAAACGGGCGACAATCAGATCTTGTTCATAGATGATGCGGCCATCATCCAGCGGAATTTCTTTAGCCAGAATTTTCAGTAGCGTCGACTTACCCGCGCCGTTACGCCCAACCAGACAAACGCGCTCATTCTCTTCGATATGAAGTTCGGTGTTATCCAACAGCGGCGCATCGCTAAACGACAGCCATGCACCTGAAACACTAATTAAAGACATCGGTTACTTTTCCTCACCGGCATGCGTTAGCAGCCAGCAGTTATGAATCTGACGATTACGAGCAAAATCTTGTGATTGGGTTTGCGCGGTGATTTCTTTGGCGTTCAGCCCCAGCGCGGTCAGGCCTGCAACGTCCATCTGGAAGCCACGTTTATTATTCGAGAACATGATGGTGCCGCCACGGCGCAACAGGCGTTTGAGATCTTTCATCAGCGCCAAATGGTCGCGCTGGACATCAAACGACTCTTCCATCCGTTTTGAGTTAGAGAAGGTCGGCGGGTCAATGAAGATCACATCAAACTGTTCATGACCATTATGCAGCCATGACAAACAGTCTGCCTGAATCAAACGGTGCTGACGCCCGGTCAGGCCGTTCACCCGCAGGTTTTTCTCTGCCCATTCCAGATAGGTGCGCGACATGTCAACGGTAGTCGTTGAACGTGCGCCCCCCAACCCAGCGTGAACACTCGCCGTGCCGGTGTAGGCAAACAGGTTGAGAAAATCTTTGCCGCGGCTCATTTCACCCAGCATTTTACGGGCGATACGGTGATCGAGAAATAAACCGGTATCGAGGTAGTCGGTCAGGTTGACCCACAGTTTGGCACCAAACTCTTCCATCAGAAGGAAATCGCCTTTCTGCGCCAGTTTCTCATACTGGTTTTTACCTTTCTGGCGTTCACGCGTTTTCAGCACCAGACGGTTCGACGGTAATTCCAGCACGCTCAACGTCGCGTTAATGACATCAAACAATCGCTGACGGGCTTTTTGTGCATCAATGGTTTTAGGCGGTGCATATTCTTGTACGACGACCCAACTGCCATAGCGATCGACGGCTACATTATATTCAGGCAGATCGGCATCATAGAGGCGATAGCATTCAATCCCCTGCTGCTTCGCCCATTTTTCCAGCTTGCGCAGATTCTTACGCAGACGGTTGGCAAAATCCTCCGCGATTTGCCCCGCAGATTCCCCCTGCGTGTCTGCCAGTTGATAATTCTTCTGTACGCAGTCCAGCGGGCCGTTTTTTGCCTTGAATTGACGTTCAGCACGCAGTTGTAGGCAGCTGAGCAGCTCCGGCGACGCACTGAACAGCGACAACTGCCAGCCGCCAAAATCGCTTTTCATCTTACGACCCAGCATATTATGCAAGGCGATCAGCGCAGGTTCACTTTCCAGACGCTCGCCGTAAGGCGGGTTGCTGATGACGGTGCCCTTCGGACCTTCCGGTAGTGGATTCTGTAGCTGTGCCGCATCCTTCACACCGAAAGAAATCAACTCGGCAACGCCTGCACGACGCGCATTGGCTTTCGCAATCTCAATCACTCTGCGGTCGTTATCCGATCCGAAGAAGCGTGACGTGGTCGCCTGCAAACCTTGGCGAGCACGCTGTTGTGCTTCACTGGTCACTTCATGCCACAGTTCAGCATCGTGTTTTAACCAGGCGTTAAATCCCCAGTGGGTACGATGCAAACCGGGTGCACGATCGGAGGCCATCATTGCCGCTTCGATCAGCAACGTACCGGAACCACACATCGGATCGACCATCGGCGTGCCGTTTTGCCAGCCGGAGCGTAAAACAATCGCCGCCGCCAGATTTTCTTTTAACGGCGCGAGTCCAGCCAGATCGCGGTAACCGCGCTGGTGCAAGCCCTCACCGCTTAAGTCCAGCGAAACGCTAGCGGTATCGCGCTGCAAAAAGACGTTAACGCGAATATCCGGCTGCTGTTTAGCCACGTCCGGTCGCTGCCCGGTTTTGCGCGTAAAGCTATCGACAATCGCATCTTTTACTTTTAACGCGCCGTACTGACTGTTGCGGATATCTTCATTAGTACCCGTAAAATGCACGGCAAAAGTTTTATCGATGCTAAAGATCGCTGACCAGTCAATCGCCTGCACGCCCAGATACAAATCCAGATCGCTGTGTACCTTGAATTCATTCAGCGGCAGCAGAATGCGCGACGCCAGACGGCTCCACAGCAGGCTCTGGTACAGCAGGCGGTTGTCACCCTCAAAATGGACACCGCCCTGCACAACCGCACAAGACTGCGCACCCAATGATTCGAGTTCGCTTTTTAATAACTCTTCCAGTCCCCGCGCCGTGCTGGCAAACAAAGCATTCATGTCGTCACTATCACCAAAAAGAAATACATTAAAGAAAGAAATTGAGGCGCATTATAGCTAATCCGAGACGCTTGTCATAAAGTTGCCGCTTTACTTCTGCAAGGAACAGGTCAGTGATCGGCGTAACGCGGCTTTATATACACCCAGTAAAATCGATGCGAGGGCTACAACTGTCCCACGCGATGGCATCTGTCAGCGGTTTGGCGAACGATCGTGCATTCATGATCACCGAACCTGATGGCACCTTTATTACTGCTCGCCAGTATCCACAAATGGTGTTATTTACCCCCGCGCTGTTAGCTGATGGGCTGTTTATTGCCGCACCGGATGGTCAAACGGCCACTATTCGCTTTGCCGACTTCATCGAGGCACCTCAACCCACTGAAGTTTGGGGAACACACTTCACCGCGAACGTTGCACCCGATGCTATCAATCGTTGGCTAAGCCATTATTTTCAGCGCGATGTTCAGTTGCGTTGGGTGGGTAATGAGCCGTCACGGCGGGTGAAGCATTATCCCGATGTTCCTCTGGCTTTTGCCGATGGTTATCCGTTTCTGTTAATCAATGATGCGTCATTTCAGGCGCTACGCCAGCGCTGCTCGGCCGGTATTAAAATTGAACAGTTTCGCCCTAATCTGGTGGTGACAGGCGCAGAAGCCTTTGCCGAAGATAGCTGGAAGACCATCCGCATTGGCGAGATTATTTTTGATGTTGTCAAACCCTGTAGTCGCTGCATTTTGACCACCGTCAGCATCGAGCGCGGGCGCAAACATCCGTCAGCAGAGCCTTTGGCAACGCTGCAATCTTTCCGCACTGCCGACAACGGCGACGTTGATTTTGGACAAAACCTGGTCGCCAGAAATACAGGCATCATTCGCGTAGGCGATACATTGGAAGTTCTAGCGACCAAACCACCGCGTCCTTATGGCGCAGGTCAGGTCGTCGAAAGTCTTGCCGTTCCCGAAAAAAGTAAGCAAGCCGTTACCATCCACTATCAGGGAAAATTGTTGCAAGGGAATAATCAGCAGATTTTACTGGAGCAATTGGAGCAACAGGGCATTCGCGTCCCCTATTCTTGTCGGGCTGGACTGTGCGGTTGCTGCAAATTGACGTTAGTCAGTGGGGAGGTTTCTGCACTAAAACAAAGTGCCATCAGAGCAAACGGTGAGATTCTGAGCTGTAGCTGCATTCCACAGGGTGACCTTCATTTGCAATAAAAAAGCATCTGCAATAGTCGAAGACAAACCAACACGATGCAGCTTGAAGTATGACGGGGATTAGACGACCTTGGCATACTCAAATGCGGAGGTGCCGTCACCCAGCGTGGTTTCCCACTCAGCCCTATTCTGAACAACGGCAGGCATTAACCTGTCGTGCATAATTTTTATGGCATCACCCAGCCCCATCATTTTCCCATTCAATGGCAGTTGCTCTTGCGCCAGCAGGCAAAGACAAGCTTTATCCCCCGCTTCCGCCACCAGAAAACAGGCCGTTTCATGCGTTTCGGTGAGCTGTACCTGCACAATATCCCCTGCCTGCGGTGAATAGGCTACGGCATCCGGCTGCTGGATAAAATGCCAGCTTTTTGGCATGAGCGGCTTAAGGAATCGGCTTGCCACCAGCGCATTCAAAACTAACTCACCCTGAAGATCGCGGTGTAGTGCCACTTTCTGGCATTTGTCATTATAAGTAAAAAATAATGCGGCATCGTCAACGCAAAATGCACATTCATTAAATGCATCCGGCGTTAGCATTTTAGACGGAAAGCGAGAACGGAATAACATGCCGTTAGCCAGATCCAACATCAGGCGATCGTGTTCGGTATCAAAATACCAGCGCCAGTTATCGTCAGGTTTTAACTTCATATTATTTACCCTTCGCCTTCACAGTAGAAATATCAGAAATGGCTGATTGTGTTTTCTTACATCGCAATAATCGTTCAGCGAATAAACGCCGCAGCAAGAAGATCAGACATCGATTGATAGATTATTTACACAAACGGATAAAATATAGACTAGCTGGGTGAATAAATAAACCCCCAGCTAGCAATGAAAGAACTTTCGGATTAAATATGTGTAACGATATCTTTAATCAAGCGAGGGCCGTGGAAAATAAACCCTGAATATATCTGTACCAGCGAGGCGCCAGCATCCATTTTTTCACGCGCGGCGACCAGAGAATCAATTCCGCCCACGCCAATAATCGGTAAACGTCCCGCTAATTCCTGTGACAAACGACGGATAATTTCCGTGCTGCTCGTCTGCAATGGACGCCCACTTAATCCTCCCGTTTGTCCGCAATGATTTAACCCCTGAATCAGTTTTCTCTCGAGCGTCGTGTTAGTGGCAATCACACCGTCGATGTTATGGCGAACCAGGCTATCGGCAATTTGGATCAATTCTTCTTCAGAAAGATCCGGGGCGATTTTCACCGCCACAGGGACATATTTCTGATGCTTCTCTTTTAATTCTGTCTGCTTATTCTTTATCGCCAGCAAAAGATCGTCCAGCGCTTCGCCATATTGCAGGCTGCGTAATCCTGGCGTATTGGGTGACGAAATGTTGATCGCGATATAGCCCGCGTGAGGATAAACCTTATCCATACAGATCAAATAATCGTCTTTGCCTTGCTCAACCGGCGTATCTTTATTCTTGCCAATATTGATCCCTAATACACCGCCAAAATGTGTTTTCTTTACATTCTCGACAAGGTAATCCACGCCTTTATTATTGAATCCCATCCGGTTGATCAACCCTTCCGCTTCCACCACGCGGAATAATCTTGGTTTATCATTACCGGCTTGTGGACGCGGCGTTACCGTACCCACTTCAATAAAACCAAATCCCATTGCGCCTAAAGCATCGATACATTCGCCATCTTTATCTAATCCCGCCGCCAAACCCAGTGGGTTTTTAAAAGAGAGCCCCATGCAGGTAACAGGTTTAGTCGGAACGGATTGACGGACGAGAAATTCAAAAGGCGTGTTGGTAATACGGCGTAATTGTTGGAAGGTCAGCTCATGTGCACGCTCTGGATCGAGCTGAAACAGGGCTTTTTTGATAACGGGATAGAACATATTGTCTCCTGAGATCCCTATCACAAAGGTATCTTGCTTACGCAGAAAGTAAGCAATAGTGGATTACGGTTTAACTCACGGTCGGTGATGGTAGTGCCATCTCTGCGGAAAGTAAAACGTTTGCGGAGGTAAGAAATTAGCATGGGGGGAAATATCACACGCGGCAGGTTACCGCGTGTGATAGAGGAATGGCCGTGACGGAATTAGTCTTGCAGTGCTTTGCTGATTTTCTCGAACAGATCGCCAGACAGGTTTTCCAACGCCTTCAGTTGCTCCAGCGCCTGACGCATTTGCGTCTGACGTTTAGCATCATAGCGTTTCAGGCGGATTAGCGGTTCGATCATCCGGGCAGCAACCTGCGGATTGCGGGTGTTAAGATCGGTTAGAATCTCCGTCAGGAAGCGATAACCGCTGCCGTCTTCTGCGTGGAAAGCCGACGGATTCGATGCCGCAAACGCTCCCACCAACGAACGTAAACGGTTAGGATTGTTCAGGCTGAATGAACGGTGTTGCAACAATTCACGCACGCGGGTTAGCACATTATCTGCTGGGCTAGAGGCTTGCAGCGTGAACCATTTGTCCATGACCAACCCATCCTGATGCCAGCGGTCATCAAACTGTGTCAGCAGCTCATCACGCACCGGCAACTGAGCGTCAACTGCCGCCGCCAACGCCGCCAGCGAGTCGGTCATGTTATCCGCCTGACGGAACTGTGTTTGCACCAGTTTATCCGCCTGAACCGCATCGCTAAATGCCAGATAATGCAGGCAGGTATTGCGCAGCGCACGCTTGCCCATATCTGCATGTTCGATACGATATTGCGGCGCGTGATTCGCGTGGTACACCGCCAACCACTCATCCGCCATCTCTTGCGCCATGGTGTGCGTCATGCTGTCACGCACGGCAGCGATTGCGGTGGGATCGATGATATCGAACAGTTCGGCAATCTCGTTTTCACTCGGCAATGTCAGAATCTGAGAAGCCAGCATTGGGTCCAGTTTGTCATCCAGCAATACGCCACGGAAAGCATCAACAACATGCATTGGCACTGAAAGCGGCTGTTTTTGCTGATAGCGGGAAACGTTCAGACGAATATAGTTAGCCAACAGGCTCTGTGCCGCATCCCAACGCGAGAACGCATTACTCGCATGGCGCATCAGGAACGTCAGTTGTTCGTCACTCCAGGCATAGTTCAGTTTTACCGGTGCAGAAAACTCACGTAATAAAGAAGGAATCGGGCGGCAAGGTACTTGATCGAAAATGAACGTTTGCTCAGATTCAGTCACATTAAGTACTGACGACAGCAGTTGACCGTCTTTCTGAAGCGGAATCACCTTCCCTTGCAGATCATACAGCTCAATATCCAACGGGATGTGCAACGGCAGCTTCTGCTGCTTGTCGGCACCGACTGGCGTCATCTGGCTCACGCTCAGCAGATATTGCTGCGTCTGCGGATCGTAATCATCACGCACAGTCAATACCGGCGTTCCCGACTGGCTGTACCAGCGGCGGAACTGCGTGAGATCGACGCCGGAAGCCTCTTCCATCGCCAGCACAAAGTCATCGCAGGTCGCCGCGCTGCCGTCGTGACGCTCAAAATACAGACGAATACCGGCCTGGAAGCCTTCTTCACCTAATAAGGTATGCATCATGCGGATCACTTCCGATCCCTTTTCATAGACCGTCAGCGTATAGAAGTTATTCATCTCAATCACCTGATCGGGACGAATCGGATGCGACATCGGGCTGGCATCTTCTGCAAACTGCGCACCGCGCATCACACGTACATTATCGATACGATTCACCGGGCGCGATCCCAAATCGGAACTGAACTCCTGATCGCGGAACACCGTCAGCCCTTCTTTCAGGCTAAGCTGGAACCAGTCGCGGCAGGTGACACGGTTGCCCGTCCAATTGTGGAAATATTCATGGCCGATCACCGCTTCAATGTTCAGATAGTCTTTATCCGTCGCGGTTTCCGCTTTGGCCAGCACGTATTTGGAGTTAAATACGTTCAGCCCTTTATTCTCCATCGCCCCCATGTTGAAGAAATCAACGGCGACGATCATATAGATGTCGAGATCGTATTCCAGACCGAAACGGTCCTCATCCCACTTCATCGAATTCTTCAGCGAGGTCATCGCCCAATCCGCACGATCGAGGTTGCCACGGTCAACGTACAGCTCCAACGCCACATCGCGGCCAGAACGCGTTGTGAAGCGATCCTCAAGAACATCAAAATCACCGGCAACCAGTGCAAACAGATAAGCCGGTTTCGGGAACGGGTCCTGCCACTCAATCCAATGGCGACCCCCTTCCAACTCCCCTTGCGCCATACGGTTGCCGTTAGAGAGTAAATAAGGATAACAAGCTTTATCTGCGGTGATGCGCGTCGTGAATTTCGCCAGCACATCCGGGCGATCGAGATAATAGGTAATGTGGCGGAATCCTTCGGCCTCACACTGCGTACAGAGCGCTTCGCCAGAAAGGTATAACCCTTCAAGTGCACTATTGGCGGAAGGATTGATATCCGTTTCAATACTGAGCGTAAACGTCGCTGGCAATTGCGTCAGAATCAAACCATCGGCCTGCTGCTGATAATGCGCCCATGGCTGGCCATCAACGCTCACACTAATCAGCGTCAGCCCTTCCCCATCCAGCTTCAACGGCGCGCCAGCGCCCCCCTGCAACACCACCTGGCTAACGGCTTTTACGCGAGTTTTTTCAGCATGGAGATCGAAATCCAATGCGATGTCGGTAATGGTGTAATCCGGCGCACGGTAGTCATGGCGATATTTTATTTGCGGCTGTTGATTCATCTAAAGTTTCCACCTCGTCATAAGCATCAAAGATCAAGTCTAAGCCTGTTATCTTAATGTTACCACGACAAAATAATGAGGATAATCATCGTATCGTGGTTCACCCCCGCACGTCTCGCTATGTTGTCGTAATGTAATAAACAGATAATCAAGGTATACTGACCGGACATTGCTGATTGTCCCGATGGTGGATAGGCATCTTACAAGGATGCTGTAACGCATTATGACTTTGCACACTTCCCCGATTTTGCGCTCATTGCTGGATACCGATGCCTACAAGCTGCACATGCAACAGGCGGTGTATCATCATTATTACCATGTCGATGTTGCGGCTGAATTCCGCTGCCGTGGCGATGAGTTATTAGGCATTTATGCCGACGATATAGCCCATCAGGTTGATCTGATGCGTTTCCTGTCATTGAGTGACGATGAGTTCACCTATCTTTCTTCTCTGCCGTTCTTCCAGCAGGATTACCTTAACTGGCTGCGGGACTTCCGTTTCAATCCTCAGCAGGTTTCGATTAAGAATAACGCTGGCAAGCTGGATATCCGCATCACCGGGCCATGGCGTGAAGTTATCTTGTGGGAAGTTCCCCTGCTGGCCGTGATCAGCGAAGTCGTACATCGGTATCGTTCGCCCGATGTCACGGCCGAGCAAGCGCTCGTCCAACTGTCAGCTTCGCTGGAGAGCTTCCGTCAACACAGCGTAGATGTGGACCTCAGCCAATTTAAGCTGATGGATTTCGGCACGCGCCGCCGCTTCTCACACGATGTTCAGCAAACTATTGTTACGGCGCTGCAAGCCGATTTTCCTTATCTCATCGGCACCAGTAATTACGATCTGGCACGCCGTTTGGGCATCACCCCCGTCGGTACGCAAGCGCACGAGTGGTTTCAAGCGCATCAACAGATTAGTCCGACGCTGGCCAACAGCCAGCGTGCGGCGCTCCAGATGTGGCTACATGAATATCCCACACATTTGGGCATTGCGTTGACCGATTGCATCACCATGGATGCTTTCCTACGCGATTTCGATTTACCGTTCGCCGAAGCCTATCAGGGGCTACGCCACGATTCTGGCGATCCGGTCGATTGGGGCGAGAAAGCGATTGCGCATTATCAACGCTTGAACATCGATCCGATGAGCAAAACGCTGGTCTTCTCCGACAACCTGAATCTGGATAAAGCGCTGGCGCTGTATCGTCATTTTTACCCACGCGTAAATCTGGTATTTGGCATGGGTACACGTCTGACGTGTGACATTCCCGACGTGAAACCGCTGAATATCGTCATCAAGCTGGTGGAATGCAACGGCAAACCAGTGGCAAAACTCTCTGATAGCCCAGGTAAAACCATCTGCCAGGATCAGAACTTCGTGTGTGAGTTACGCAAAGCGTTTGACTTACCTCGCGTGAAAAAGGCCAGTTAAGGCTTTCCCGCATACTCTGAATCATTCGCGTTGCCCCTCCAGTACGAGGTCTACGACGGGTTGAGTATTTCAGCGCAGCAAACGCACAGGCAACGTGAAGAATGACGGGTATTGACCAACTTTGCAGCAGATTCACCGACATGGGCGAAAACTTCGCGCCATTCCGGTGATTTCTGCTTGTGTCCTGTTGCATCGCAAGTAACATAGCAAATGGCTCGGATTGGGCCATTTAGCGTTTTAACCACGATCTATTTCTTAAACACGATTAATTAAAGAGAGAATTTTATGAGCGTAGTGCCTGTAGTCGATGTACTGCAAGGCCGTGTCGCCGTTGACAGCGAAGTCACCGTGCGCGGCTGGGTACGTACCCGGAGAGATTCTAAAGCCGGTATCTCCTTTATCGCCGTTTATGACGGCTCCTGCTTTAATCCATTACAGGCTGTCGTTAATAATAATCTCTCGAATTATCAGGATGACGTACTGCGCCTGACCACGGGTTGCTCCGTTGAAATCACCGGTAACGTCGTTGCTTCTCCAGGTGAAGGCCAAAGCTTCGAGCTACAAGCGACCAATGTTAACGTTGTCGGCTGGGTTGACGATCCCGATACCTATCCAATGGCAGCAAAGCGTCACAGCATCGAATACCTGCGTGAAGTGGCGCACCTGCGTCCACGTACCAACCTGATCGGTGCCGTTGCACGCGTTCGTCATACGCTGGCTCAGGCGATCCATCGCTTCTTCCATGAAAATGGTTATTTCTGGGTGTCTACCCCGCTGATAACTGCATCCGATACCGAAGGTGCGGGTGAAATGTTCCGCGTTTCCACACTCGATCTGGAAAATCTGCCACGTACCGAGCAAGGTAAAGTGGATTTCAGCGAAGACTTCTTTGGCAAAGAAGCGTTCCTAACCGTATCAGGCCAGTTGAACGGCGAAACCTACGCCTGTGCACTGTCCAACGTCTATACCTTTGGCCCCACGTTCCGCGCAGAAAACTCTAACACCAGCCGCCATCTGGCTGAGTTTTGGATGATCGAACCGGAAGTCGCGTTCGCCACATTGGATGACGTCGCGGGTCTGGCCGAAAACCTGCTGAAATATGTTTTCCAGGCCGTACTGAACGAGCGTGCCGATGATATGGCGTTCTTTGCCGAGCGCGTAGATAAAGAAGCCATCACGCGACTGGAAAAATTCGTCAGCTCCGATTTCGCCCAGGTCGATTACACCGATGCGGTTGATATCCTGTTGAATTGCGGGCAGCAGTTCGAGAATCCGGTTTACTGGGGCGTTGACCTCTCCTCCGAACATGAACGTTATCTGGCTGAGCAGCACTTCAAAGCACCCGTTGTGGTTAAAAATTACCCGAAAGACATCAAAGCCTTCTACATGCGTATGAATGACGATGGTAAAACCGTTGCCGCGATGGATGTTCTGGCACCTGGCATCGGTGAAATCATCGGAGGTTCTCAGCGTGAAGAGCGTCTGGCACAGCTAGATAGCCGTCTGGAAGAGATGGGGCTGAATAAAGAAGATTACTGGTGGTACCGTGATTTACGCCGTTACGGCACCATTCCCCATTCTGGTTTCGGTTTAGGTTTTGAACGACTAATTGCCTATGTTACCGGTGTACAAAATGTGCGCGACGTAATCCCTTTCCCACGCACACCACGGAATGCCAGTTTCTAAATAAAAATTTAATATAAGTAAAACAAATATGTAGAAAAGAAGAGTCGGGTTTCCCGGCTCTTTTTTTTTAATTTTTGTTATGTCACAAAAAGTTCCCTGAATTTTACATTTTGACACACAATTTTTCTATTTGTTACCTGATTGCGAAGTTTGTAGCATCTTTAGGGTGGATTAACGCGCGAGTGAATGGAAAACTGCGTTCAGACACAGGAAGACACCAAACTTTCAGGAATAGTTCCCAAAGAATTATTTATGGCAGTGGCAGGTGTCTAAATAACACCAATGAGGGTAATAATGATGAAACGCAACATTCTTGCAGTAGTAATCCCAGCTCTGTTAGTCGCAGGCGCTGCCAACGCAGCAGAAATCTATAATAAAGATGCGAACAAGCTGGATCTGACTGGTCGTGTACACGCAGGCTATGCGTTCCAAAACCAAAGCGCAGAGAATACAGACAACACCAACGCACGTCTGGGCTTTAAAGGCCAGACTCAGATCACCAGCGATCTGACTGGTTACGGTACTTTTGAATACCAGTTCGATGCTAACAACACCGAAAGTACAAATAATGATGAAGGCAAAACCCGTAAGGCGTTTGCTGGACTGAAATTTGCTGATTTCGGCTCTTTCGACTACGGCCGTAACACCGGTGTCGCTTACAACGGTCTGGCTTATACTGACGTACTGCCAGAAAACGGCGGCGACAGCAGCGTTACTGATACCCTGACTGGCCGTATCGGTAATGCAGCAACTTTCAACACTTCCAATTTCTTTGGTCTGGTTGACGGTTTAGGTTTCGGTCTGCAATATATCGCTAAAGACGAGAACGACGGTGATAACAAAATTTCACGTCTGGATCGCCAACATGGTGATGCATGGGCGACGTCTCTGTCCTACGATACCGATTTCGGCGTAGGTGTAGTTGCCTCTTACGGTGCATATGACCGTACTGAAGACCAGCAAGCTGCTGCTTTTGGCGCTAAAGGCGACCGTGCTGACGTATGGGCAACTGGCCTGAAATACGATGCTAACAACGTCTATGTTGCAGCAACTTACGGCGAAGCTCGTAATTTCTACCGTTCTAGCAGCACATTTGGAATTGCTGATGAGAGCAAAGTTTTCGAACTGGTTGCACAATACAACTTCGATTTCGGTTTAACACCTACCGTTGCTTACGTATCTCGTAAAGACAAAATTAATAACGTTGCCAACGACTACGCTGTTAAATATGCAAGCGTTGGTGCAACTTACGCATTCAACAAAAACTTCTCTACCTATGTTGAGTACGACATCAGCCTGCTTGATAAAGACCGTACTAAGTCATTTAATCAAGAAAACAGCGACCGTGTAGACGTTGGTGTAATTTACCAGTTCTAAGTTGTTGCAGCATAACGTAACGAGTTAATCGTTCGTATTGCATGAAAAGGCAGAGCTTCGGCTCTGTCTTTTTTATTGCGTATTGGATAGCTCCCCTTACTGGCCGCCATAAGCAACATTGGAAAACGCGCATGGTGTTTTTTGTTTCTGCTTTGCGCCAATTATTCTCACCTAACCAGTCTTTTATTTCGTCTCTCTCCTTCTCCCTGTTATTTCCCTTTCTTTTTGACATCAACGGTTGGCAAAGCCTTTTACTGACGGTACTCTGAGAATTCTTATTTCATCTCAGTTATGGAACATTCTGGCAATGTTTGAAAATATCTCTGCCGCACCGGCCGATCCTATTCTCGGGCTGACCGATCTTTTCCGCGCCGATGACCGCGCGAATAAAATCAATCTGGGTATTGGTGTCTATAAAGATGAAACCGGCAAAACTCCGGTTCTGACCAGCGTAAAAAAAGCAGAACACTATCTGCTGGAAAATGAAACCACCAAAAATTATCTGGGCATTGACGGTCTGCCAGCATTCGGTCAGTGCACGCAGGAGCTGTTGTTTGGCAAGCAGAATGCCATCATTGCCGATAAGCGGGCTCGCACAGCACAAACGCCGGGCGGAACAGGTGCGTTGCGCGTAGCCGCTGATTTCATTGCAAATCAGACGTCAGCAAAACGTATTTGGATCAGCAACCCAACCTGGCCAAATCACAATAATGTGTTCTCTGCCGTTGGCTTAGAAATTTGCCAATATGACTACTACGATGCAGCAAACCATGCGCTAGATTTTGATGGCCTACTGAACAGCTTGAATGCCGCACAAGCAGGTGACGTGGTGCTGTTCCACGGCTGTTGCCATAACCCAACCGGTATCGATCCTACCGCTGAGCAGTGGGCTAAACTGGCTGAACTGTCGGTAGCAAAAGGCTGGCTGCCGCTGTTTGACTTCGCCTATCAGGGCTTTGCCCGTGGGCTCGAAGAAGATGCGGAAGGTCTGCGAATCTTTGCCGCACTTCACAATGAGCTGATCGTATGCAGCTCGTATTCTAAAAACTTCGGTTTGTACAATGAGCGCGTCGGTGCCTGTACGCTGGTTGCAGCAGATGCCGCAACGGCAGACAAAGCATTCAGCCAGGTGAAAGCCGCTATTCGCGCTAACTACTCTAACCCACCGTCACACGGTGCGACCGTTGTTGCAACCATCTTGGGTAACGACGCGCTGAAGGCCATTTGGGAGCAGGAGTTGACGGCGATGCGCGAGCGCATTCAGCGTATGCGTCAGCTGTTCGTCAATACGTTGCAGGAAAAAGGCGCGCAGCAGGATTTCTCCTTCATCATCAACCAGAATGGGATGTTCTCATTCAGCGGCTTGACCAAGGAGCAGGTTCTGCGTCTGCGTGACGAATTCGGCGTTTACGCAGTGAACTCTGGTCGTGTCAACGTTGCAGGGATGACGCCAGAAAACATGGCACCGCTCTGCGAAGCGATTGTTGCCGTGCTCTGATCGTTTTACCGATCAAAAAAGCCGACACGCTGTGTCGGCTTTCTTATTTCTGCTTTTCAAGCCAATAAAAAACTACCAAATTGCGGCATCTTCACGCAGGAAAGGATTGGTTTTGCGCTCATGCCCTAATGTCGACATCGGGCCGTGCCCTGGAATAAAGGTCACGTCATCGCCTAGTGGCAGTAGCTTATTCTTGATGGACGCAATCAACGCCTGATGATCGCCTTGAGGGAAATCGGTGCGCCCTACACCACCGTTAAAAACAACATCCCCTACCTGTGCTAAACGTGATTCGGCATCAAAGAAAACAATATGACCGGGTGTATGACCTGGACAGTGGAAAACCGCCAATGTCGTCTCCCCCACGCTGACCTGATCACCTTCCTGCAACCAGCGTGATGGCGTCAGCGGCGCACACTCTTCCAGACCAAACATCCGACTCTGTGCCGGTAATCCTTCCAGCCAGAAAGCATCTTCAATCTGTGGACCAATAATTGATACCTGATAGTGTTCTGCCAGCTCCGCGGCTGCACCGACGTGATCTAGATGACCATGCGTCAACAAAATCTGCTTAACCAAAATCCCCGTATCCGCGACGGCACGTTTGATCTTTTCAGCGTCGCCACCGGGATCGACAATTGCTGCTTCATTGGTTTTTTCGCACCATAATAATGTGCAGTTCTGGCTAAATGCCGTCACTGGGACTATTTGATATTTCATATCACTCCATGTTGAATAACTCAACGACTCGCTATATTGCGGCGAGCCGTGTCAGAAAAATGTCGTGCTGCTATAGCAGGTTACCAGGTACGAACTGGGCCAGTATCGATGTGAACGAAATCACTGCGCGGGTAGTAGCCAACCCCACCGGCACGCATTTTAGTAGCAGCTTTGCGGATATTGGCCAGTTGAACACCTTGAATATGGAAATCCATCGCTTGCCCTTTCGTGTGGTAGCTCTGCTTTGCCACACCCCGACTATGCGCGCGTAATTCGTTATTAGTATCGATTGCGCGATAACCAGAAATTAGCTGTACAGGCTTGTTGGTTCCCAGCATGACCTGTAAACGATAAAGCTGATCGAAAAGTTGCGGGTCAATCGTTTTGACTTTATTGGCGCGGTAATCGCGGAAAAAATGATTCAGGCGGGAAAGTTCTGATTTATTATACCGTTTGCCATCAAAGAATTCCGTTTTCAGCCGTTCTCCGGTATTCAGGTTATCCAGCGTCAAAATTCGTGGTCGGGGCGTAGATAACGTTGCAAATGCCTGACCGGGAAGCAGTGCGATGCCCAAAGCGGCACCACCCAGTGCAAGCCACTTACGGCGATGATTGTCAATGCGATCCATAGAACGGGTATCCTGGCTAAAAGAACGGTATAAAAGCGGTACAAAACGCACCGCCTTGAACCTTAACTGCCAGAGAAAAGTGAGTCAACCCGCTTTGCTTACAGCTTTGCGGGAGATCGCATCGATCCCCCGCAAAACGATACAACCCCCATACCGCTAATGCCCGTATTTTCAATACTTACTGAAGCAACAGCCCTGCTTTGGATAGCACTTTCGTCCCGGCACGGGCGGTATCATCATAATTGTAAATATCTGTTCGGAACTGCGGTTTACCATCTTCCGCGACCCACGCCGTCAGGTAATAGAGATTAACCGGAATCCGATGCTTCATTGAAACAAAAGTCGTATTTCCCTGATCCAGCGTAGAAGAAATGCGGCTATTATTCCAACCAGCATCCTGTAGCAGCATGTTAGCCAGTTCCGATGCCTTATTGACCCGCACGCAACCAGAACTCAGCGCCCGGATATCACGTTGAAACAGGTTATGATTAGGCGTGTCGTGCAGATAAATCGCTTCTGAATTCGGCATATTAAACTTATAACGCCCCAGCGAATTGTTTGCCCCAGGTGCCTGACGCAGGCGATAGGGGAAGCGCTCTGCCGACACGCCCTGCCAATCAATCATTGAGGGATCAATCGCTTCTGCATCCTGGCTCCAGCCGGACAGCACCGTATAGCCATGGCGCTGCAAATAACCGGGATCGCGCACCACTTTAGGAATAATGTCCTGTCGGGTCAGCGTCGTAGGGACATTCCACGGCGGATTGACCACTACGTTATACAGCGAGCTGCTCATTAGCGGCGTCTTACGTTTCGGTTGCCCGACAATGACGCGCGATGATAAACGTTCAGCACCATCCTGATAATAAATGAGTGAGTAATTGGGGATATTCACCATAATACCGGTATGAACATTATCCGGTAACAGGCGCAGACGCTGGATATTCAATGCCAGCAGCGTTGCTCGCATTTGCGGAGAAACATTAAGCCAATCACGCGTGCGTTTACCAATCACGCCATCATCCTCCAGCCCTTGCCAGTGCTGGAAGCGCTTAACCGCTTCAACCAGTTCACCCGTGTAAAGATCGTCTGTATTGATAGCGCCATCGACGACAGAGGTTTGCGCGGTTAGCGACGTGGTCGTTGCGGCGACATTTTCATTAAAAAGCGTGATGCTCTCCGTTGACGACAACATGCCAGTACGTTGCAAAATCTCACGCAGCACAACCAATTCACGGCTCTGCTGTTCCGGGCGCAGAGATTCCGCCAGATTGAGATTCGGCCACGGACGCGTGTCAGTCAGCATCGTCTTCAGCGCCTCATGCATTTTGGCGTACTGTGAGTGCTGCGGAGCCAGCGAAACCACATAGGCCGCACTGGTGCCGGATTTCACGGCCTGTTGCCATTGAGATACGATATTCAACGCAGGCGATTGCAGACGATAAGGCACGCTGCTGTACAGCCAATCATTGCCATTACGCTCCACGCCAGAGACGAACTGCAAATAACCCAGCATCGCATCTGATAGCACGACATCACGCGCAAACCCGGTTAATTGAGGATCGGTCAGCAAGGTCACCCACGTGGTGAACTGTGGCTGCACACCCGCTATCGCCAATTCGGCAAGCTGCTGTTGAAACTGTTGAACGGCGCGATTATCTGCCCACATCGGCTGCATCTGATGCTGAGCATAAAGTGATGATAAATCAGAGAGATAATGTACCGTCATGCCGTGTGGCAGCGCAGCCAAAAGCCCTGCCCGACTCTTTTCGACAGAAACCACGCCCGTGCTTTGTGATAACCCAGACACCACCGTCGGAGACGCTGACAGCACCGAAAACGAAGGAGACAGGCTTCCTACCCAAATACAACCCACGCGCAACATCAGCCTGACCATTTTTCGTTTATGTAACAACAACATCCATTTATCCCCTGTACTCATTAATCACTATGCTTTCACGACAATCCACGTTGAACATGGAAATAACAAACCGAATTCATTCGCATACGGTCACACTGGCATAAGCTCATTTCTTCGTTTTCCATTGTAGAAAACGATAAAGAATGAAATAGGATCGTTTTTATATAGCGCCATTATTACCACAGGCCACTTTACAACATACGCCCGTAAATCCCTCTACGGCCTGCAATCGTTTTATCGTCAGTATATAAAGAGAAAAATATTTTTGCTTCTTCTTCTGGGTATTATCTTAGTGTTTGATGAACCTATTCGCCGTCAGCATTCTCTTTTAGCCACTCTTTACGAAAAAAATAAAGCCGCTTAAAAAAGCGGCTTTATCATTATAGAGGAAAATAGCAGCAGGATTTACAGCTACAAAACTTGCTCTTGCGTCTCTGACGCTTCCGTTCCGAACCCACGTAATCCAACCACATGGACATGCTCATTGTTCTGGTAAACTTTACGCACCAGCTTATAGGTGGTTCCCTTTTCGGGGCTGATATTTTCCGGTGCCGCGATGACTAGCTGCATTTCCAGCCGGTCACAGAGCTCGAATAGCGTCGCGATCGATTTGGCATCCAGACGCGCCGCCTCATCGAGGAAAAGTAGACGGCACGGGATAACATCTTTTCCACGCAGACGCTTAGATTCTTCTTCCCAGCTCTGTACCACCATGACCAGAATTGACATCCCAGTACCAATTGCTTCCCCGGTAGACAGCGCCCCACTTTCCGCCCGCAGCCAACCATCCGCACCACGGTTAACCTCCACTTCCATTTCGAGGTAGTTGCGGTAATCCAGCAGCTCTTCGCCGATAGTCTGCGGTGTACGCTGACCCATATCAATTTCAGGATTCAGACGTTGATACAATTTCGCCAGCGCTTCCGAGAAGGTCAGACGATTGCTGTTAAACAGATCTTGATGCATTTCCTGCTGCTCGGACAGCACGTTGAGCAACGTGGTATGCGTCTCGCGTACGTTGACGTTCAAGCGGACGCTCTTTACCTGACCAAACGCGACCGCTTGCAGCCCTTGGTTCAGCATACGAATACGATTCTGCTCACGCTGGATCGTCTTACGAATGATATTTGCCACGCTGCGCGAGCTGATTGCCAACATCTGTTCACGCGCCGTCAGCTCTTCAGTCAGACGGTTAAGCTCGATCTCCATCTGCTCAATCGCTTCTACCGGGTCGTCGGTACGGATAATATCCTGCCGGATACGCTCGCGCAGATGCTGATAAACGGCGATGTAGAACTGGATCTTGCGCTCAGGTCGCTTCGGATCTTCCGAAAGCCGCAGCACATCGCGCAGATGTTCGTTATCCGCGACCGCCAGACGCAGCGCCCCCAGCGCCTTATCCGACATGGAGCGCAGTTCATCACCTTCCATGTACGCCAGTTCACGACGGTGCAAACGACGCTCAACACCATTGTCTTTCACCAAACGCATGACCGCGCACCAGCCTGCTTTCGCGGTGACAACCTGCTCACGCATCTGGTGGTAATCACGCTCCAGCTTGCGCAATTTCTTCTGCAAACTGTCCATTTCCGCTTCACAGAACGTAATCTGTTTTTCCAACTGGTTACGCCGCGAGCGGTTGGTGCTTAACGCAGCATGGAGTTCATCACGGCGCTGACGGGCACGCGCTTCAGCATCGGCATCCGCACGCACGCCGATATCCTGAAGTTCCTGCGTCAGTTCCTTCAGCATGTCCTGTTTGGCGTCATAAGAACTTTTCAGCGACGCCTGAACCTGACTGTATTGCGTCAGCTGTGCCTGATGCTGGCGTAGCTGTTCGCGCGCTTTTGTCCGTTCTGCTTCAGCCAATTCCAGACGGTGGCGAAGTTTGTCATTCAAACCGGCGTTTTCACCCAACATGCCGGCCGAATCGGCATAGCTGAAGTGGGCACGACGCTGCACAACCTCGGTCAGTGCAAACGCCTGCTGTTTCGCCTGCCGCTGTGCGTTCTGCGCCTGAGCATAATCTTCCTGCAACTGTTCATGTTGCTGCGGATCGCTTTGCAAGACAGAAACCAGTGGCTCCAGCTTAGCCAGCGTCGCTCCGTGTTGTTGAATAAAACGGGCAGATTCTTCGGTTTCATCCAGCTCTGCACGGATCTCTTCCACACGATCCTGCAACGTCTCATCGCACAACAGGCTAATACGCGGAATCAATTTATTCAGTTGCGCGCTGGCTTCTTTCGCCTGCTCATACTGCTGGCGCTGTTGCTGATTTTCACCATCAAAACTGGCCATCGCACGATCTAATTCGCCGCGGCGGGAGCTGAGCTTGCGAATTTCTGCTTCGGGATCTTCATCGAAAACAACAGCCAGATGTGTACCGATAAATCGGCTGAAAGACTGGTGCAAGCGCTGCGTTTTCTGTACGTCAAATGATAGCGTCGCATACTGCTCTGCCAGCGCTTCGCGCTCATCACGCAGACTTTCCAGACGCATTTCCCGCGCAGCGCGGCCAAACAGCGGCACTTCCGGGAAGCGAGAATAGCGCCACTGGCGCTCCGCAACTTTCACGACCACGGCGCGTTCCAGTTCTTCAACGGCAAACACGCTGTCATCAAACGACTGCGGGTCACCCTCGATCAGATACAGATCTTCCGGGCAGTCTTCCAGACCGGCAAGCTGATCGCGGACCAGAGAAAGATCGGGTACCACAATCGCATGGCGAGAGGGGCCATAAAGCGCAGAGAAATACGGGGCATCATCCAGCGTGACATCATCATAAATTTCAGACAGCAGCACACCACCAAAACGTTCCGCCAGCGCGTTCAGACGCGGGTCTTCTGAACCACCGGGCTGGCTTAGTCGCTCAACCTGCGCTTCGATTTGACGTTTGCGGGCAGCGATGTCATCACGCTCAACCGTCGTTTCACGTTCACGCTCCAGCAATTGCTGCATGAACTCGGTCACCTGACGGCTCTCTTCAAACGTTTCGCCGCTTTGCTCGCTCAGTTGCGTCAGCATTTCCTGTGCAGCCAGCCAGACTGGCGCACGCGCCGTCAGCTTCTGAATGCGCTGCTGGATTTGCTCCAATTCCTGCCGCAACGCCATGCGACGTTCACCCGCTTCCGCCACCAGCGATGATAGGGTTTCGATACGCGCATCAAGCTCTTGCTGGAGCGACTCCAGCTCTTCTGGCTGATAATCCTGACCGTTACGTTTGCTGAAATCCTGCAATAGCCGTTCAGCATCCTGTTGCTCACGCAGGCGCTGTTCCAACTCAGACAACCGCATCCGCAGCGGCTGTACTCGCTCGGCTTGATAGCGTTGTGAAGAGCTGTCGCGCAGCAAGTCGCGCGCGACCTGCCAGGCCTCATTGCGATTGACCGCACCGGCAATTTTGCTCACTAACTGATAAGCTTGCTCAAACTGGCCGTGCGCCGCATCTGCCACGCTCAGTTTCTGTTCCAGCATCAGAAGAATTTCTGTCGCTTCCTGCTCTTTCGCCTGGTAGCTATCCAGCCATTCATCTGCATTCTCTGCCGTTAAATCCGGCAACTGACACAGCGTGCGAGCGCGTTCCAATGCCTGTTGAGCCTGTTGGTACTGAATGGCGCGCGTTTGCTGAACGTCCAGCGCTTGCTGATAATCGGCAAGCTGACTTTTTAGCTCATCAACTTCCAATTCAGCCGCATCGGCACGTTCTTCGTTTTCCGCCTGCTGCTCACGCGCTTCTTCTACCACCTCGTTCTGTTCTTCGAGGCGATAGCTCAATTCTTCCAGATCGGCGTTGTAGCGCTCGATCTTTTCCTGCTGGCGCATCGCTGTCTGCACCAGATTCAGGTGGTCGCTCGCTGCCTGATAATCCGTTTCCAGATCGCCTTCAGCGCCGCTCTGCTCCGCCAATTCCCTCGCCATTTCCACATGGCGATATTGCTCACTCGACAGTTGTTTACGGCTGGAGAACAGGTCACGACGCAACTCCAGCGCCCCATCCAGATGGATGCGTCGCTCATTGGCGTGCCGCATATAGTCAGCGGCAACATAGGATGTCGCTTCAGAGATCAGATGCTTAAACAGATCGCGGTCAGACTGGGTAACCCGAATCGCTTCCAGCGTCATGCGGTTTTCACGCAGCGCCGCTTCCATATCCTGAAACGCTTTACGCACGCCGCTGTTTTCCGGCAGCAGGTAATCGCGCAGCGAGCGCGTAATCGCGCTGGAAATACCACCATATAACGAGGCTTCAATCAGGCGGTAAAACTTGCTGCGATCGGAGGCGGAACGCAAGCGCCTGGGCACCACGCCCAAATCAAACATCAGCGAGTGATAATCGGTGATGGAGTTAAACTGCTTGAACTGAACGCCTTCCATCTCCTCGACGCGATCTTTCAGCTCTTGCAACGACAGCACGCGCGCCTGACGATCGCCGACGACCTGCGTCAGAATTTGTGTCGGCTGGATGGCGGTCGGCAATCCCTGAATGGTGAAAGGTTTGATATCGACTTTACGGTCACGCCCCGCAACCTGCTGGAGACGAACCCCAACCAGTACGCGCTGATGGCGCGAGTTAACGACATCCAGCGTCGAGTAGCAGACACCCGCACGTAATTTACCGTGCAAACCTTTATCGCGTGAACCGCTGGTGGCCCCCGCTTCAGTCGTATTTCTGAAGTGCAGTAACGTCAGGTCAGGGATCAGCGCCGTAATAAAGGCGGCCATCGTGGTGGATTTCCCTGCGCCGTTACCGCCGGATAGCGTGGTAACCAGTTCATCAAGATCGAAGGTGCGGGCGAAAAAGCCGTTCCAGTTGACCAGCGTTAGTGAGCGAAATTTACCGCGTTCAATCATTCCTGTTCATCCTCAACACTGAGAGCCCATCCCAGTAGGCGTTATTGGTGCAGTCAGTTTGGACACGGACAGCGCGCAGAAACCGGAGCGTACACGTAGTACGTGAGGATTTCGAGCACTGCCTAGGTTCAAAATGGCAAATGAAATAGCTCTAATGGGATAAGCTCTTATTCATCCTCGCCCGTTTCTGGCGCGGTATCATCGGTGCGATCGTTATCGTCGCTGTCATCTTTCAGCGACAAACTACCTTCAACAGGCATCGCTTCACCATCGCGAATCATGCGTAGCTGTGCTTCACGGGCATCATCGCCGCTGCGCACATCCGCCCCGAAGCGGAATACCGACTCGGTAATTCTGAATTTGCTGCTGTCATTACCCATAAAGTAGATCATGCCTAGCCGACGTAAGCGGTTAAGCGAGGTTCTGACTTTTTCCTGCAATTTTTGACGATCCAGATCGGAACCGGTGGAACGTTGGTTAACCAGCTTCAGCAGCTTACTTTCATCCGCCAGACTCAGCAGTTCTTCATACAGCTCCTGCTGGCTGAAAATGCCTTCGTGCGCCAAACGTTCCGGGCTCAGATAGAGATAACAGAGAATTTTCCCTACCATCATATCCAGCTCAGACAACACCGAGCGCGGAATCAGCGTGGTGGAGCGTGGCCGCAGATAGAAAAAACCTTCCGGCGCGCGGATCAGCTCCACGTTGTAACGGCTGTAGAACTCTTCCAGCACCTCTTGGAAATCCATCAAAAATACGTGGTTTTCCAGTTCTTCAATACCAATATGGCGCCCTGCGCGCAATTGGCTGTCCAGCGCGGGAAAAAGGTTATTCGACAGCGCGGTTACCAGCTTTACTGGCATAAATTGTTCAATATTTGTCGATGACATGGGCCTGCACCTTGGCTCCGTAATCATTGATTGCCTGCCACAGTGCTGGCAATCCGGAGAAATCTGTTTCGGCTACGCCCAGACGTACAGCCTGGTCGACCACGATTCGGGCAACATCAAAATGCCGCGAGCGAGGATACTGCGCGAGGTATTCACGCATCACTTCACTTAAATCAAGCGGGATCTGTTGCGCTTTATATTTATGCAGCGCCTGCTCAACCAACGCGATCAGCTGCTCGCGCATTTCACTAAACTCTTCGTATTCCAGTTCCGGCGGCAGTTCGCCGGTCACTTCTTCACTACGCAACGTCAGTTCTTCATCACGCATGTCCAGAAGACGATCAGCGTTAGCGAACGTCAGCGCCCAAGGGTTGTCGAAGTAGCTCTGCACCGATTGACGCAACCGCTGAGCAAAGACGCGGTTTTTATCCATATCGATCGCGGTACGAATAAATTTATGTACGTGGCGGTCATACCCAATCCACAGATCTATCGTTTGCTGTCCCCAACTTACAATGCGGTCGAGTTTATTTTGCAGGTCGAATACCAGCTTATCGACAAACTCCAGATTATGCGGATTATTCATAATCGCATCCTGAATACTTAACAGGCTCGTCTGTAATTTGTCGCCAGCAGCTTCAAGCGTATCCTGCAATTCACGCAGCGTAGATGACGTTTCCGTCAGCAGTTGTTCACAGCTACCAATCGCTGCTCGCCAGTCCTGATTTAGCAGCGCCGCGATATCGTCTTTAACGCCCTGCTGCTGTTCATCCATCACGCGCTGCGACAAATCAATACTGTCAAAAATTTCAGCAACGGAATATTTCAGCGGCGCAAATACGTTGCGGTGCCAGTGGAACTCATCGCCGTCTTCTTCCGCTGCATCGGCCGCACGACTGAGTTCCTGTGCCACGATAGAAAGTTGCATAGAAAGCCTCAGCGTCGAGAACTCACGCTGGCGGATGTAATAATCCGTAATGCCGATCCCCAGCGGGGTCAGGCGATAAATCGCATTGCCTTCCGCCTGTTCACTGGTAAAGCGGTTAAGCAACCGCTGACGGACCAGATCGTTAATCGCGTTATTCGCGCGGACGGTAATGGTTTCGTTCGTCTGATCAAATCCCTGACTCACATGACGGAAGGCATCAATCAGCTCACCTTCACTCATTTCACCATCCATACGTTCGCCATTAAGCGTGGCGATTGCCATCAAAAACGCCAGGCGTTCAGTGGGGAGGGAAATGGAGAAATCGTTTTTTCGTGCCCAGGCGACCAATTCGGGTACAGTCTGGGAAAAATCACTCATAATGCATCCTTCAAATGGGGTTTATGCGCCATGACATGGATATAACGGCCCAAACTCACAAAAGGCTCTTGTCGGCAATACCGCTGCTCAAGCTCCAGAATGTCGGCAAATTTATCAATCTGGTGCTGCTTATTCTGCAAGTAGTCATGAAACACCCGCACGCCGGTTTTCCCGCTGATGGTCATCCCCATCTCATCAAGCCAGCCGTACACCTCTTGCGGGTCCAGCGGGTGATTTGGCGATAACGAACGCCGTTTGTTTTTCGGCATGCCAACCTGAACATAATCAAAGTTGCCTAGCACCATGTTACGCATCAATAGCCCATGATGGTTATAAAACATCAACGACAGCGCACCACCCGGCGATAGGCAATCATACAATATTTTCAGCGCCTGCTGAGGCTGCTCGACCCACTCCAGCACCGCGTGGAACAATATCAGATCGGCGGGGCTTTCCATATATTGCGCGACATCCTGTGCGGCGCACTGCACAAAACGTATATTATGGGCGACGCCCTGCGCCGCTGCTGCGTTTTTAGCGCGCTGAATCATCTCATCGGAAACATCGCACAACAATACCTGATGTCCTAAAGCTGCAAGACGACAGGCCATCTGCCCTTCCCCTCCTCCTGCATCAAGGATGCGTAAAGGCCGTGCCGGAAGTTGGGCCAAAAGACCGTCAAGATCTTGCCACAATACCGCCAGCCGAAGTCTCCCCTTCGTTGTGCCATAAATATTGTGGGCAAATTTTTCCGCGATATCGTTAAAATTGCGATCCTGCATCAGTCATTGTTCCGCATCATATAAACGGGGATGGCTCGCGCAACTCGTGTCTGCGCGATGCGATTTTTCCAGCCTGCCATTTTGGCACAGGCTGGCTTAGAATAAATGGCCTTACCGCATGATATCTTCCCGGATGCGGTTTTTTCACTCAAAAGGAATGCAATTCTATGCTTTTCACACTCAAAAAGTTCGTCGGTGGCCTTTTGCAACCCCTGCCATTGCTATTGCTTCTGATGGGTGTTGGCCTGTTGCTGCTCTGGTTTACCCAACGGCAACGCACGGGGAAAACGATGATATTAGTCAGTTGGCTAATGCTTATTCTACTCAGCCTGCAACCTGTTGCCGATCGGCTGTTGTTACCATTGGAATCACACTACCCAACCTGGCAACAGACGCCGCAAGCAGGTAACGTCGAGTATATTGTCGTGCTTGGAGGGGGGTATACCTATAACGCAGAGTGGGCACCCAGCTCCAATCTCATTAGCAATAGCCTTCCGCGCGTGACGGAAGGCGTTCGTCTTTACCATGCCAATCCCGGGGCTAAATTGATTTTTACTGGTGGAGCTGCGCAAGGTAATCCTGTCAGCAGCGCGAAAACGGCGGCGCTGGTCGCAGAAAGTTTGGGCATTCCCCAACAGGATATTGTCATTCTGGATACACCGAAGGATACGGAAGAAGAAGCGGCAGCAACCGCTAAGATTGTTGGCGATCGATCTTTCTTGCTGGTGACCTCAGCCAACCACCTGCCTCGCGCTATGCGATTTTTCCAAGCCCAAGGGCTAGCACCCATTCCGGCTCCAGCGAACCAGATGGCAATCACGTCTGCGCTTAACCCCTGGGAAAAAGTATTCCCTTCCGCTTACTACCTATCTCACAGTGAACGCGCCTGGTATGAAACGCTAGGTCGTCTCTGGCAATTACTAAAGGGAACCACGGCAGTACCTCATCACGCCGAACAACCACAGGTTCATTCCAGCCAGGGAGACAGCTCGCGAGAAGCCACATCAAATAGCTGACGATCCAATTGGCCCGTGTGAATATAGCGGGCCACGGCTTCCCAAATCACATACAGCCAGCGTCGGTAAACAAAGGATTCAGAAACAGGTGCCTGTTTCAGGTAGTGATAAAGCAGTTGCTCTGGCATGCCAGATTCGCAAAGTCGGAAAAGCTCATACTCTCTGGGTGCCCACAGCATCATCCCCGGATTAATCATCGCTAATAGCTGATCGCTACGCGCATCCTTCAACATACTGCGTAGTGAAAGGTTGCCATGCACCAATACACAGTTGTCGTCAAAATCCTCAAACAACATTTTCAGGCACTGACGAGAACGATAAAGCACGGTACGATCCTGCTGCGTAAGTTGCGGCGCGCTGACATTGAGCAACGTAGCCCACAAGACTTCCAGACGCTGTTGATACCAACTGAACCAATCGTTGTCCTGCGTACTATCGACAGAACCGACACAACCATGACTGTCAATTCGGTGCCAGGCCAATACGTTTTCAACAATTTGATCCATCAGCAGCGTCCAACGCTGGCCGTTTCTTGGTGGTGCTTCCACCGATACACCACGTAAGCGCTCAATCAGCAACAGTTCCCGATAAGGTTGTTGCTGCGTCAGAACCAACCCATAGACGGTTGGCAGACGGGCATCACCTTCACGTGCCAGCATCGAGAGCTTATAGGCTTCCTGTTGCGCAACACCCTGACAAACATAACTTTTAGCTAACAACGGAATGGCGTTGCCTTCTTTATCATACAAGGCATACAGATCCGCATAGGGCTGTTCGCTTATGCGCTCAAGCCGGCTGAGGCTTTCCCCCAAAACCGTACTGAGTTCTGATTTCAACTGTTCCATAAACGGCTATACCTCAGTTGAGCCAAATAGCTCCACTTACCATGATGCGGCGAGCAGAGGACAAATACTTCAACGCAGATCAAATATACTCGTCATACTTCATGTTGGGGACACAGCAGGAAGAACGCTCTGGCAACGTTATTGCAGCGATATCCCCTGCCTGTCAGCAGGGAATACCGTGAATGGCTGGCTAGTGTATTAACATTTCACCACTATTCGCGTTCAAAAGCCCCCAGATCTGGCGCTGACCCTTTGTAAGGCAGTTTGACATCTCCCCCCTTGTTGATTAACGCGCTCCCCGCCGCAAGACGCAGGCTCTTCAATACGGGCAAGCTGCCGTCCGCCTGACGTGGCGCATCCCATCCGGTCACGGATACGCTCTCGAAGTCAGCATCTGATACCGCAATCTTCAGATCCCACGAGTTATAGCGCATGTTCGCGCCATCGGAGAACGACAAGTCTTTACCACCGTGAGACACATTGTTGCGCAGCGTACCCAACCCAATGGCTTTTCCATTTGCATCAATGCCGCGGATATTAAAATTAGGATTATTTTTATAGCCAGTGTTATTGAAGAAATCGTTCGCTACCGGATGGTGATTAGCATAAAAACCAGCCGCCTTATTTAAAAACGCCACCGAGTTACGCACGGTATGTTTCACCGCATTTGCCACATAAACGCCACCATAACCACCGATTTTAAAACCATTACCGTTACCCGCAGCCAGTGATTGTGTGGTCCCCGGCAAATAACCATGCGACCAGGCCCAGGAGTTTTCAATCAGCACAGGAGAATAGGCATTAATTAAATCAAAACCATCATCCGAATTTGACCATGCCCGGCAACCGCGGAAAATATTACCAGGCTGATTCGCCGGGATATGCGCACCAAAACCGTCCCCGCTTTGACCAGCGCCATTAGATGTCAGTGGATCATAGTTATGGTGAGAGTCACTGTTTAATACCAGGTTATTTCCCCCACGCTGGATGAACAAACCTGTACCCATAATATGATGGATATTCAACTGCTCGAATATATTATTACTGCCTCTAATCCACACGCCCCAAGATTCATGGTTAAGGTTATTACGTTGTGGTACGCCAGTTATTTCCAGCCCTTTAACGGAAACCCAATCGGCAACAACGTTAAACCCTTTGACCCGGCAATCATCTTGCATCTGGCTGAAATCAAAAATCGGGACTTCTCCGCTAGACGCCCAATACTCAATACGCTTACCTTCTGTACCGCTCTTACTCAGCGTAATCGCATTAACTACATCGGTACGAGTAGCACAGACGTTCAGCCCTTTGGTGAACACGTACTTACCACCGCGTATCCACAAGCGGTCACCAGGGTTTAATGTCTTCTGTGCACGATCGATCGTTTTCCAAGGGGAGTTCTTAGTACCATTATTCGCGTCATTGCCGTTGGGGGCCATGTAATAAACCGCCGCGCTACTGCCAGCCGCAGCCCCCATTAACATACCGCCGAGGAAAATTTTTGCGATATAACGTTTAGCATTCATATTATTACCATCCTTAGTTGAAATAAAGAAAATGCCATGCGAAAACATGGCAAATTGATAGTAGCATTTAAATATAAAAATAAAAGTTTCACTCGCAGCGCGTAAATTCAAAATGAAAATTAATTACCTGCAAAAATAAAACAGCGCTGTATGATTTTGGATTTTTTAAGAATACTTATCTAAATAATTGCTAAATAATTTAAAAGATAAAATATTGCATAAAGAAAAACGTCATGGGTAAAGTCTATTCCGATAAGGATAGGCTCCCCATGACGTGCTTATCGCTGGTTAGTGTGACGGTTTTTACTGTCTACCCATAATTTGTCGCACACGGGCTAGATCTTCCGGTGTATCCACACCGACGCTGGGAACGGCTTTGGCAACAGCCACATGGATCTTCTCGCCGTACCACAGCACACGCAGTTGCTCCAGCAATTCGATTTGCTCTAGCTGGCTTGGTGCCCAGGTGACATAGCGTCGCACAAAGCCAGCTCGGTAAGCATAGATACCAATATGACGCAGGAAATGATCGCCAATGGTTTCTTTAGACTGAGCAAAACGTTCTCTGTCCCAGGGAATTGTCGCACGAGAAAAATACAGCGCGTATCCCTTAGCGTCGGTAACCACTTTTACCGCATTTGGATTGAATGCTTCTTCGCTGGTTTCAATCGGCACTGCCAGCGTTGCCATTCCCGCTTTACTTGCTGCGAGATTTTCTGCCACCTGATGAATAATCACGGAAGGAATAAGTGGCTCATCGCCCTGAACGTTAACGATGATGTCATCATCGGCAAAGCCGTACTGCTCGATGACTTCAGCCAGACGTTCTGTGCCAGAATTATGATCGGCGCGGGTCAGACAGACTTCACCACCAGCTTGTCGCACGGCAATCTCAACATCGGGATGATCGGTAGCCACGATAACGCGCTGCGCCCCCGACTCCAGCGCCCGCTCCATCACATGGACGACCATCGGTTTGCCGTTGATGTCCGCGAGCGGTTTCCCAGGCAGTCGACTTGACGCAAAACGCGCAGGGATAATCACAGTAAAAGTCATTGTGCTGTCTCGTCAGCCCCAAGTTTACGCGCTTCGTTTTCCAGTAGCACGGGGATACCATCACGAACTGGGTAGGCCAAACCATCGACCTTGCATATCAATTCCAGTTTCTCTTTATTAAAGTACAGCCGACCATTACAAACAGGACAGGCAACAATCTCAAGTAAACGGTGATCCATGCTTCCTCCATCTTTGGCCGATCGATGACCGACATGTTCTTTATCGCTATAGCAACGATCTAATGAGGTGTGTTACCTACAGGGATAGTTAAAGCCGTGGCAACAGATTAATTCACTTTTTGCCGGGCATTACGGTTAATAACACGTTCAATTTTATCAAGTAATTGTGAGTCATCAGGCTCAGCTAACACCGCATCAACGGGCAAATACCACCAGTTATCTTTAGCGAACGACCTGCATTTTACGGCATCTTTTTCCGTCATCAGCAGCGGCTGAAGCGCATCTTGAGTCAACGATTCAAGCTGTTCTGACTGGTACGCTTGATGATCGGCAAAAGCGACTTCACGCACAATGCTGACGCCCGCATCACGCAACGTAGCAAAAAAACGCGGGGGGTGTCCGATACCCGCCATCGCAACCACATCACGCAATAGGCTAAGCGGGCGGGATTCACCTGACAATAAGTTAACTGCCATCCCCGCCGTTAATGTCATTCCTATCTCATTTGTTCGCGGAGTGCCACCGTTAACAATGACGGCATCCACCGATGCCAGACGACTTTCTCGTTCCCGCATCGGCCCAGCCGGTAGCCACCAACCGTTGCCAAAACGCCGCATCCCGTCAATCACAACCAGTTCGATATCTCTTGCCAACGCATAGTGCTGTAACCCATCGTCAGTAATCACCACATCTAACGTGTGGCAAGCCAATAATGCCTTCACGGCATCCCGGCGTTGGGGGGCAACCGCAACAGGCGCACCTGTACGTTGGAAAATCAACACTGGCTCATCACCTGCCTGTACCGTCGTCACCGACTCATCTAGCAGTAGTGGATAGCGCTCCGCTTTTCCACCGTAACCACGTGACACCACACCAACACGGTAACCTCTGTGTTGCAGTCGTTCGACGAGCCAAATGACTACCGGTGTTTTCCCATTGCCGCCAGCCGTCAAATTTCCCACGACCACGACAGGAACGGGAGATCGCCAGCTTTTCCGCCACCCTAGCCGATAGCTCTGGCGGATCAGAAAAGTGATGAGTCCGTATAGCCACGCAAGCGGCAGTAACAGCCAATAGAGCCGCGACTGCCCGGACCAAATACGCTCAATCATTCGCCAAACTGCATTCTATGCAACTGGGCATAGGCGCCGTTCGTCGCTAACAACGCAGCATGGTTACCGCGTTCAATGATTCTGCCATCTTCAACCACCAGAATTTCATCTGCTTTTTCAATCGTGGAAAGACGGTGCGCAATCACCAGAGCAGTACGATCTTTCTGCAACTCATCTAACGCTGCCTGAATCGCGCGTTCAGATTCGGTGTCCAACGCCGACGTAGCCTCATCCAATATCAGGATCGGGCTATCGCGCAGTAGCGCACGAGCAATCGCGATACGTTGGCGTTGACCGCCTGAGAGCATCACACCATTTTCACCAATAACCGTGTCCAGGCCATTTTCCATCTTGTTGATGAAATCGGTCGCATATGCCATTTTCGCCGCACGCTCAATTTCCTCACGGCTATAGTGCTCATTACGGGCATAGGCGATATTGTTCGCTATCGTATCGTTAAATAGGTGCACATTCTGAGAAACCAACGCCACCTGATTACGCAAGGAAGACAAGCGATATTCGCGCAAGTCATGGCCATCAAGTAAAATCTCACCAGACTGAATATCGTAAAAACGTGTGATCAAACTAGCAATTGTCGATTTACCTGAACCAGAGCGACCAACCAATGCCACCGTTTTACCAACGGGGACATGCAGATTGATATTTTTCAGCGCCAGATTTTCTCTTCCCGGGTAAGCGAAATTAACCTGACGGAATTCGAGGTCACCTTTCGCTCGTTCGATTTCCAATTTGCCAGTATCACGCTCCTGCTCCATGTCTAGGATGGCGAACAATGTTTGGCACGCGGCCATCCCGCGCTGGAACTGGGCATTCACGTTAGTTAGTGACTTTAACGGACGCATCAGCGCGATCATGGAAGAGAACACCACCGTGATCGTCCCGGCAGTCAATGTCTCCATCACGCTAGGGAAACTGGCAGCATACAAGACAAACGCCAGCGCCAGCGACGCGATCAACTGAATGATAGGATCGGAAATTGAAGAAGCGGATACCATCTTCATGCCCTGCTGACGCATCCGGTTGCTGACCTGATCGAAACGTTTGGTTTCAACTTCCTGACCGCCAAACATTAGCACTTCTTTATGCCCTTTAAGCATTTGCTCCGTGCTGGTGGTGACGTGCCCCATTGTATCCTGCATGTTTTTACTGATATTACGGAACCGTTTGGACACCAGACGCATAGCGATCGACACAATCGGCGCAATCACAATCAGGATGATGGACAATTGCCAGCTGTAGTAGAACATCAGAATAAACAGGCCAATGATTGACGCGCCTTCTCTGACGACGGTAATCAACGCGCCAGATGACGAAGCCGCAACCTGCTCAGAATCATAGGTGATACGGGATAACAGCGTCCCTGTCGACTGCTGGTCGAAAAACGCGACCGGCATCCCCATAATGTGGGAAAAAAGGCGGCGGCGCATATTCATCACCACTTTGCCGGAAACCCAGGCAACGCAATAGCTGGAGACAAAGCCTGATAGCCCCCTCACTAACATCAACCCAATAACAACCAGTGGCATCCAGAGCAATACTGAACGTTCCGCCTTACCGAATCCTTCATCCAGCAAGGGTTTAAGCAGAGAGAGCATTAATGTATCGCCAGCTGCATTAATAATGAGTGCGATTGCAGCAGCAGCAAGCCCTGCCTTAAAAGGAGAGATCATCGGCCATAGGCGGCGAAAGGTCTGCCAGGTGGAGAGATCTTTATCATTCAGCATGTAGTGAACCTGAATCGGGAAGAAATAGCCGACCATTTTACTCATTATACCGCCCGACGCCAAACCACTGATGATACCAACGAGGCGATATGTGATCCCTGAACCGCAGAATACGCCACGAATCGCTGAAAAAACGAGCGCTTAGTTGACCAGATGATGCAGTATCCAGCCATGAGTAGCCATATTGCCGATATCGCTCAACAATTTTTACTGAAGGCAGTCGCCACGGGTTATAACGCGCCGCCGACGCCATCACAACGTCGGCGCTAACCGCTCGAATAAAGGGAGGGGATGAAGAGGTTTTACTGCCATGATGGGGGATTTGTAACAAATTCGCACGCAACGCACTGCGTTCTACTCTCACCAGTGCTTTTTCCGCATCCGACTCCAAATCGCCCGTCAGTAGAACACTGTTTTTACCATCATCAACGCGGATAACACAGGAATCATTATTTTCCGCCCTTTCGACGAGCGCGAGTGGCCACAGCACGGTAAACGTGAGATTTTGCCAGCGCCAACGTTCGCCACGTAGGCAAGAACGATGATTCACCGTGTTGATAGCGCTATAGATCGCGGCGTCAGGATAAGCGGCCAGTAACGTTTCCAGACCACCGATGTGATCCATATGGCTGTGGCTCAGAATGATTTTTTCCACATCGACGCCACGCCACCGCAGGTAGGGTAAAATTTCTCGCGTTGCCATATCTCCCCCCTCCCAGCGGTTTCCCGTATCGTACAACACCGCCTTCCCACGTTGTTCGATCACGACTGCCAAACCATGGCCAACGTCCAACATGTCCACACGCCACTCCGGTTCATCATTTTTTATGCGAAAAACCAATAAAATAACAATCAGAGCGCAAACGTTCATGGGATAGTGTCGCCACCAGCTAAAGCGCCAAATCACAACTGCGCCCCACCCCACAACACTCACGAGTAGCAGCGACGCATCAAGATAAACCCATCCCGTCTGTAGATACATCAACGGTGCAAATACTACTTGCAGTGAAATATCCGCCAGTTGCCAAAGCCTTTCGCTCAGTGGTGAGAACGTAATCGTGCTCAATGCCAATAGAATAAGCGGCGTGGTAACAAAGGTGACTAAAGGCACAGCCCAAAGGTTGGCGGGCAGAGAGGTAATGCTAAAACCGTGGAAAATATGCAACTGCAAGGGCATCAATAACAGTGTGATCCCCGTTTGCAGATGAAGCCATCGTAGCCAGAACCACCGTCGCTGAGTCTGTAACCGATGGGAAAGTGGCGCCCATTGAAACCAAAAAATCAGCGAGGCCACCGCAAGACAAGATAGCCAAAAACTGTCTGATAACGCGCTTAGTGGATCGCTGACCAGAATCAATGCGATACACCATAGCCAAACCTGCCAGGCTGAACAGTTAACACCCCGCATTTTTAGGCCAACCCATACGCTAAGTGCTAATGCAGAACGCACCGCCGGTGGGTTTCCCCCAGCCAGCCAGACATATCCCCAAGCAACCATGATGCTCGTCAATAGTGGGAGACGATAGCCAATCCATCGCACAGGGAAGCCATACTGCAACGCTCGCACGATTACCCAACCAAACAGGCCAGCAAGCACAATATGAAGGCCGGAAATCGCCATTAGGTGCATCGTTCCGGTATTCTGAAGTAGCGTTTTGAGCTCAGGGCTCACCGTTTTCATCTCACCAAACGTCAACGCCAGTAAAATAGAACGCCAAGGTAATCCCTGTACCTGCTGTTCTGCCTTTGCGATCGTACGCTGACGAAGATCACAACGGCCATCAACCACATGTGCAGCGAGCACACGACCCGATAGCGGTTGTCGTTTAGCCACTGCCCAGCGCTGACTATCAAAACCGCCTTCATTTAAGCGACTATGTATGGGTCGAAAATTGGCCGTGATTACCCAGCGTTGTCCACCGCACCAGTTTTTCATCTCAGGAGATAAGATCAGTTGTGCATACACTGGGGGGAAGACCCAACGCTGATTCACTTTTTCCAACCTCACCGTGACCCAAGCATCATCATGTTCACTGAAACGTATACTGCTTATGGTGACGACGGTGCTAACCGAATCCTGTGTGAAGCGTTCGATTTGCAATAGCAGGGTTTGAGCATTCAACGAGGCCCAGCAAAAACTTGTGGCAACAATCGCCACAAAGCATATCCACGCGTAGCGATGTCCTACCAATATCACACAAAGGGACAGACCACCGCCCCACCACAGCGGCGTTTGCGCTGGAATCTGCGGTAAAAAAAGTAGCGGTAATATACCTAGTACGCCAGCCCAAGCCAGGCCATTGACCGACATCGTCCTTTGCCATAACACAGCATTCCCTCTCTTCCTGCGGTTCGTTCTGGGATGTTGCAGCAACTCAGGTTAACGCAACAGAACGGAAAATTCGGGTGGGGAAACGTCTCGCAAAAAAGCGGTTAAGTTGCAAAAAATAGCATTCTTCACGCGAGCTGGATTCCAGTCTTTCCGGCGTGCAATGCAATTACCATTGACTGAAAACGGGTCGAACAGAAAGAAGTAAATAATCCGGCGAGTAAAAATCAAAAGAAAAAGGATCGCCGAAGCGATCCTTTCATAGTAAAAACGGGGCGTTAGGTTACTTAACTTCGCCCATCGCTTTCAGCTTTTTAGACAATTCACGACGCTCTTTCGACAGATCGGCGTTTTTGATGATGTAGTCGTCAACGCGGTCTTCATAATCACCGCGCATGTTGGCGATGATATTTTGCACGTCCTCAATGGACATGCCAGGTTTAAGATATTCGCTCAGGTTGTCCAGCAGCAGAACACGCTTCTGGTTATCACGAATTTTCTTTTCGTTGTCGACGATTTCACGTTGAAGCTTGTTTTTACGACGAAACATGCGCACGAATTCCAGCACATCCTGGAAACATGGCTTAGTGTCCTTATCCATCTTTTGCCCTTACCTCAAGTCATACATAAATTCTTTATGCATTCACCATACAGGTTCTACCCGACGTCTTTCAAGCAGTGCTTACGCCCTTTGCGCTAACACATCGCCAAGCGGATACTCTGTCACCAAACCATACCCTAAATAATTCGAGTTGCATGCAGGCGGCAACCGCAAGAGTCCCCAGGAGCTGACTCAAGTAAGCGACTGGGGCGAGTAAGGACAAATTGACTTAGTCAATTTGAACGTCGCTTGCGGCGGCCCTTTAGGGCGAGGCTCAAATATGAGCCGAGTATTGACAACGTACATGCGGCTTGAAGTATGACGGGTATTTAGCGGTAATATACCGCGATGCGCTGATTATGAACCTCTTCAATAGCGACTTCTGTATCGAAAATGTCTTCCAGCACGTCGGATACCATGATGTCTTTCGGTTTTCCCGTGTAGATAATCTGCCCTTTGCGCATAGCAATAATGTAGTCCGAATAGGCGGAAGCAAAGTTGATATCGTGGATAACCAGTACGATGGTTTTACCTAGCTCATCGGCCGCACGGCGAATCTGCTTCATCATCGCCACGGCGTGCTTCATATCCAGATTATTCAGCGGCTCATCCAGTAACACATACTCCGTATCCTGACACAGCACCATCGCAACATAGGCCCGCTGCCGCTGGCCACCGGAAAGCTCATCTAGAAAACGATCTTTCAGCTCAGTCAAGTTGAGGAAAGCCAGCGCGGCACTAATGCGTTCTTGGTCATCCGCGTTCAGCCGCCCTTTGGTGTAGGGATAGCGTCCGAAGCCTACCAATTCTGCTACCGTTAGGCGGCTGGTAAACTGATTTTCCTGCCGTAGAACGGACAAGCATGTTGCCAGCTTATCGCTTGGCGTTGTCATGACATCCATGCCGTTAACTTTTACCTGCCCTTGATCCGCATCCAGCAGGCGGCTGATGATGGACAATAGTGTCGACTTTCCCGCGCCATTCGGGCCAATAATCGACGTGACGCCACCGCGGGGCACCGTCGCCGTGACATTATTCAATACCGTCACGTTATTATACGTTTTAGTTACATTGCTGATCTCAATCACACGGAAACCTTTTTCAGTAGCAACACAATAAACAGCGATCCACCGATAAACTCGAGCACCACAGATAGCGCCCCTGCCATACCCAACAGATGTTCCAGAATCAGTTGCCCTCCGACTAATGCGATAATGCCAAGTAAAAACGCAGTAGGCAGCAAAATGCGATGCTGACTGGAACCGGCTATCAGATAGGCTAAATTCGCCACCATAAATCCTAAAAAGGTTAACGGCCCCACCAGCGCCGTCGAAATAGCAACGAGCACTGACACCAACAACAGCACCACTGTCACATGACGTTTGTACGCGATGCCCAGATTAATCGCCGTGTTTTTCCCCAGCGCAAGCACATCCAGTTGGAAACGCAAACGCCACACGTACAAGGCAACAATCAGTATGATCACAGCAGACAGCGCAATCAGTTCCGGCGCTGCACGGGTGAAGGTGGCAAACATTCGGCCTTGCAGTACCGCAAACTCACTGGGTGTCAGGAGGCGTTGCATCAGGCTGGAGGCGCTGCGAAACAATGTTCCGCAAATGATGCCAACCAGCAGAACCAGATGCAGGTTACTGTGACGCCCGGTAAACAGGCCACGATAGAGTAGTGAGGAAAACAGCACCAGCAGCAACGCTTCGAGGATAAACTTACCGCTGACACCGACCGCCGTAATACCTTGCACCCCAAAGAAGAACAGAACCGCAGTTTGCAGCAGGACAAACAGCGCCTCAAACCCCATGATAGAGGGCGTGAGAATGCGATTATTGGTCACCGTCTGGAACAGTACCGTTGACACACCAGCCGCAAACGCCACCAACACCATCGTGGATAAAATCAAACTACGGTGTATAAGGATGTAGCGCAGGTTACCGCCCAGATTAATGGTCATGAACACCACGATTGCCGCTAATGCCAGCGCACTCAACCACCACAAACGCCGATAAGGTAACGTGCTACGCACCACGGGCGCAGCGGCAGTGTGGGTATCAACTTTGAATTCATTAACTGACATGACGTTTCTGACTCAACAACAGGAGAAGGAACACGACGGCACCAATCACACCCAGAATAACACTCACCGGGATCTCAAACGGATAACGCACCACACGGCCAATGATATCGCACAACAGCACGAGACCACCGCCAAGCAAACAGACCCAAGGGATAGTTTTTCGTACGTTATCGCCCATCAGCATACTGATGAGGTTCGGCACGATCAGCCCCAGAAACGGCAATGCGCCCACGACAACGACAACGACGCCGCTAATCACCGCAATGATGGACAGCCCCAGCAGCATAACCTTTCGATAGTTCAGGCCGACATTGACAGAAAACTCACGTCCCATCCCAGCAACGGTAAAGCGATCTGCTGTCCAACATGCCAATAACGTGAGTCCTCCCACCAGCCAGAGCAGTTCATATCGCCCTTGTAAAATGCCAGAAAAATCTCCTGCTTCCCAACTGCCAAGCGACTGCAACAGGTCATAATGCATTGCGCCGAATGTGGTCACCGCACCGATTACCGACCCCAGCATGATCCCAACCAGCGGTACAACCAGCGCTGATTTGAGGACAATACGCCGCAACAGCATCATAAACAGTAACGTGCCAACCATCGCAAAGACGCTGGCAACGACCATTTTCACCATCAGGGAAGCTGAGGGCGCAATCACCATCACAACCAGTAGGCCAAACCCCGCAGACTGGGTGGTACCAGCCAGCGAAGGTTCGACAAAGCGGTTCTGCGTAAGCAATTGCATGATCAACCCGGCGACGCTCATGGCACTCCCAGCCAAGAGCAGTGCCAGCGTGCGTGGAACACGGCTGATAAAGAAAATGTCACGCATCATTGGGTCGGTCCAGACCGCATCAAACGTGACTTGCCCTGCCCCAACAAACAGGCTGGTGGTAATCATCCCCAACATGAAGATGATACCCGTTGAAAAATAAAACGCTTTCATTACCGAAGTCACGACGCTGCTTTAGGGTTTGGCATCAAGGGCTTTATTAACATCGTCGATCAGACGCAGATAGCTTTGCAGCCCACCCGCGATGTAAATCGAAGAGGAGTCAAGGTAAATCACACGGTTATTCTGCCAGGCATTGGTTTTATTCACCAATGGGTTATCCAGAACCTGTTTTGCTGACTGGCCTTCCTTCTGGTTGCCAATGGCGCTGTCACGATCGAAAACAAACAGCCAATCTGGGTTAGCGCTCAACAGCAGTTCGGACGTCACGACATTACCGTGGCGACCCGAATCAGGGAATTCCGTTGCCGGTTTAAATCCCAATTCATCAAACACAAAGCCGAAACGAGATTTCGGGCCATATGCCGACATTTTTCCGCCTGTCACCATCACTAACAACGCCGTACCTGCTTTATCGGCTTTTTCATGCGTTTGAGCAATGCGCTGTTTAAAGTCATCCAGTTTGGCTTTCGCTTCGTCTTGCTTGCTAAAAATTTCACCCAGTTGTTCGACGCGCTGCGTAAAGCTGGTCATAAATTGATGATCGTCGATATCTAAGGCAATCGTCGGGGCGATCGCATTCAATTTGTCATACGCGTCGCGAGCACGGCCACCACCAATGATTAAATCAGGTGCTGCACTGCTAATCGCTTCATAGTTAGGTTCAAACAGCGTGCCTGCATTCAGGTACTTGCTATCTTTATATTGGGCTAAGACATCGGGAAATATTTTTGCATCGCCCTGTGGCACGCCGGCAATATCAATGTTCAACGCGGTCAACGTATCCAGAATGGCGGTATCAAACACGATGACTTTTTTCGGATTCACTGGAACCTGCGTCACACCTTTTGTATGTTCGATTGTAACGGTGTTGCTTGCCGTAGGTGCTGAATCTGACTGATCGCAGCCAGCGACCACTAACGCGGAAGCCAGCAGCGTCATTTTTATCATCGAGGGAAACCGCATTCTTTTCTCCTTTATCGGAATTAAGCATTGAGATAATTTCACTAATCATCGAATTTAATTATCATTCGCATTAGAGCGAAAATTGTAACCGAATGGACACACTCATGCCTAGCGATTATGTCTACCCTCCTATTGATGTAAGTCAGGGAAGTGATGCAAATCAGGAAAGCGCCGCAGAAAAGTCGATTCAATGGTATCCTTGTCATTTTCCAGCCTGTTTTGCCCGACTACAGGCTCAGCGCGTAGACGTAGCTAACTGCATATATGGCCGATAAAACACAACCCACTTTTTTCATCCACGACTACGAGACATTTGGCAAACATCCCGCGCGCGATCGCCCGGCGCAGTTTGCAGGTGTCCGAACCGATATGGATTTCAATATTATCGGCGAGCCGTTGGTTATTTATTGCCGTCCGGCCGATGATTACCTGCCGGAACCGGAAGCGGTAATGATTACGGGCATTACCCCGCAGGCCGCGCTGGCCAAAGGCGTGAATGAAGCGGAGTTCGCCCGTCAAATCCACGACGCGTTCAGCGTACCCGGCACCTGTATTATGGGCTATAACAACATTCGCTTTGATGATGAAGTCAGCCGCAATATTTTCTATCGTAACTTCTACGATCCTTACGCTTACAGCTGGCAAAACGGCAATTCTCGCTGGGATTTACTGGATGCGTTACGCGCCTGCTATGCCTTGCGGCCAGAAGGCATCGTCTGGCCAGAAAATGATGACGGTCTACCCAGTTTCCGTCTTGAGCACCTGACGAAAGCAAACGGCATTGCGCACGAGCAGGCGCATGATGCGATGTCCGACGTTTATGCCACCATCGCGATGGCGAAACTATTTAAGCAGGCGCAACCCAAGCTATTTGAGTATCTGTTCCTACTGCGTAATAAAAATAAAATTTCCGCGCTGATCGATATTCCGCAAATGAAACCGCTTGTTCACGTTTCCGGCATGTTTGGTGCAGCGAGAAGCAACACCAGTTGGGTTGTACCGCTCGCCTGGCACCCGGACAACCGTAATGCGGTCATCATGTGCGATCTGGCGGGGGATATGACACCGCTGTTGGAATTGGACAGCGAGACATTGCGTGAACGGTTATATACCCGTCGGGATGCGCTTGAAGCCGATCAGAGCGCGGTTCCACTCAAGCTGGTGCACATCAATAAATGTCCAGTATTAGCACCTGCCAACACTTTACGGCCCGAAGACGCGGAAAGATTGGGCATCGACCGTCAACGTTGCCTGGATAATCTGGCGCTGCTGCGCAACGACGCGAGCGTTAGGGAAAAAGTGGTCGAGCTGTTTGCCGAAGCCCCCGCATTTGTCGCGTCTGATGATGTTGATTTACGGCTTTATGATGGCTTCTTTGGCGATGCCGACCGTATGGCGATGAAAATTATTCAGGAAACCGCGCCGCAGAATCTCCCCGCGTTGGATCTCACGTTTGCCGATAATCGGCTGGAACCGCTATTTTTCCGCTATCGTGCCCGCAATTTCCCCGGCACGCTGGATGACCGCGAACAGCAGCGCTGGCTGCAACATCGGCGTGCGGTATTTACGCCGGAACGATTGCAGTCTTACCTGTCAGAACTCAGCGATCTGTATCAGCTTCATGAAGACGATAAAGAGAAGATGGCGCAGCTCAAAGCACTGTACGCTTATGCGCAGGAATTGGTGGGATAGGACATAAAAAAGCGGAGCACACAGGCTCCGCTTTTTCATAGCTAAATCATCAACGAGCTTATACTGGCTCTTCACTACATTGCGGCACTGGCTGACGGAAGCTGCGCGTCACAAACGCCAGATAGAGCAATCCGATCGTCGCCCACACCAGACCCAACGTCATCGAACTGGCTTCCAAATTCACCCACAGCGCTCCTACCGTTAACGCGCCCAGTACAGGCAACACGAGGAAGTTAATGGTATCTTTCACGGTACGGTTACGGCGTTCACGAATATAGAACTGTGAAATAACCGATAGGTTCACGAACGTAAACGCCACCAGCGCACCAAAGTTAATCAACGCCGTTGCTGTTACCAGATCGAACGACACCGCAGACAGCGCAATCACGCCAACCAGCAACACGTTCAACGATGGCGTACGCCATTTGGGATGAATATAGCCGAAGAAACGCTCAGGAAACACGCCATCACGCCCCATCACATACATCAGACGCGACACGCCAGCGTGTGCGGCCATACCGGATGCCAGAACCGTAACGCAGGAGAACACCAGAATAACGGACTGGAAGAATTTACCTGCCACATACAGCATAATTTCCGGCTGAGACGCATCCGGCTCTTTAAAGCGCGAGATATCAGGGAAGTACAGTTGCAGGAAGTAGGCCACAGCAACAAAAATCACGCCGCCGATCAGCGCCGTCAGGAAGATGGCTTTGGGAATCACTCGACCAGCATCCTGCGTTTCTTCCGACAGAGAGCTGATGCCGTCAAATCCCAAGAACGAGAAACAGAGAATGGTTGCCCCGGTAATCATCGGCACGACGTGCGCGTTCTCAGACCAGAACGGACGCGTGCTGGTCAACGTACCCGCTCCTTCACCCAGATACACACCGTGGATCACTAGCCCCAGGAACACCGCCATGATAGCAACCTGTACGACCACGATAATGGAGTTCAGATTAGCAACCAAATTGATGCCACGAAGGTTGAACAGCGTCATTAACCCAACCAGCGCCGCCACAAAAATCCATGACGGAACACCGGGGAAAATCGCTTCCAGATAGATTTTCGCCAGCAGGATGTTAATCATCGGCATGAACAGATAGTCCAGCAGTGACGACCAGCCAACCATAAACCCAACGTGCGGGCTAATCGCTTTTTGCGCATAGGTATACGCCGAACCGGCGGACGGAAAACGTTTTACCAATTTGCCGTAGCTCAACGCCGTGAACAGAATGGCGACCAGCGCAAACGCATAGGCAGTAGCCACATGACCGTCAGTCAAGCCAGACACGATACCGAACGTATCAAAAATGGTCATCGGCTGCATATAGGCCAGCCCCATCATGACCACGGGCCACAACGTGAGCGTTCTTTTTAACTGAGCGCGTTTTGCAGAAGTCGTGCCAGAAGTAGACAGATGCGTATCAAGCGACATGACGCACACCTCCGTTCATCACGGCTACAGCAGCGCTGTCGTACGCAAACGTACTGAAAATACGGGAGTGGATACAGGACTCGCCTGAATCACGATGAGAAGAGGTGGCTGAAACAGCACCAGAGATAACTTGCGACAACGTCGCGCCATAACCAATACCTTTACAGCACAAACCGGCGGGCACCGGTGCGAAACTTACTGATTGCCCCATCTTTCCTTTCCTCACTGTGCTCACAGGCACACACAAAATTATCTATCCGGATCGTTGTCCGGCCTCTTTCGTTGAAGACCCTATACCCAGCAAACCTAAACTACAGAGAAGAAGGTACGAAACCACACCAATACCTCTGTAACTGAAGTATGACGAGCATAAATGTAAAAAAATAACCGACGCTATTAGACGTCGGTTATTTTGCAAGGCGCGTATTTTGCACCAGACGATCTCATCTGACAAGGCTCTGAGAACGTTGGAAACCATTTATTTATCCCCAATATACTTCAAGCCGCGTGTACGCTGGCTTTCGCATTCAAAACAATCACATTTTGTCCTGCGACTCGCATTAGTTAGGCGTAAATAAGTCAGGTAATACGTTAATATTCGTAATGAAAAACGTTGCTGTTATGTGTGAAGCTTAAACAAAGGGTTGCGTTTAAAAATTACAACTCCTGGAACCGCTTTTTCTTTTCGTTTTGTAATCTTTCCAACTCAAAAATCACCTGCTGAAGATCGCGCTCCTGCGCCGCGTTCAGTGCAGGGAATTTGAAGCTCAGACGCTGCGTGAGTTTCACTTCCCCTTTGTTATCGACAACCTTCACCATCGCCTGGCCGACAAATTGCAAATCAACGCAGAAGAAACCGTGATCGGCAAGATCCATTTCCACGCTTTTAATGATATCGCCTTCGGTCAGCAACCCCGTGGTATCACGGTCGGTATACAAGCTCAATCCCCCCAGAGAGAGATCTTTGATGGTGAACGTGAAAACACTCTCATCCGGCAGTTCGCCACGGCACGTCAACGGCGGCCACAGCGGCGTGTTGATACGGAAATAGGTTCGACGCTGGATAAGATAAAGGAGTTCAGGAATTTGCGCACTGAAAGCGGGTAACCCATCGTAAGTCACGGTTTTTGCAATTTCAGCATTAAATTCAACTTTCGCACCCGCAGGTTCGGCGACGAAAGACAGCGCTCCGGCATATAGCGCACGGTTGTTTTCACGCGCAATGCCACCTAAATCGAAGACAAACAGGTTGCTGTCGGGTACGACATCAAGAATTTTACTGATGAATTGTCCGTGAGGATGATGCACCATCAGAGACGTATCATTCTTCTTTAATTCGCGCAGCGTTGCACAGATAGCCAGTTTGTTGCGCTTAACAAACTGCTCTTTCAAAGTTTCATTCACCGCTTTCATCCCCACCATTACTTACATGGATTATGTGTCAATGGCTTATATTGATGCACACCTCTCCGTTATCTTTCAAGTCCCATAAGTGCTAATACAATGACACTCTGGCGGCCTATAAAAACGATTACGCAGGCGCTTGAAATTACATGATATCCCCGTAATACTTCAAGTTGCATGTGCGTTGGCTACGTTCACTCACCCGAATCACTTACTTGTGTAAGCTCATCGGGATTCCCTCTCTTGCCGCCTTCCTGAAACTCGAATTATTTTGGGTATATAAATAGGTGGAAACGGTATCGACAATTTCCTCAACAACTTTAGCGTATTAATAGAAAAGTTTTCAAGAGCGGTCAAATGATGAAATTTATCGACGCGAGTCCGCTCCTTTATCACATTCGGTCACTATTCGGCAGGATAGTGATACAACAGCCAGGTTACAGCCAATAGATCGGCACTGCCGCCAGGGCTAAGATTTCTGGCTATCAGCGCCTCATCCATTCTTATCAGCGCCTGACGATCCAGCGGGCCAGCCAGTAATTTCTGCGCATAATTCTGCACAAATGCCAATCCGTCCATTCCACCACGTGAGACCACGTTGGTGTCAGGATTGTGAGCCATCAACACCAGTAGCGTTCGTAACAGCGCGGTTTCCTCATCCAAACCGGCAGCAATCGCCTGCTGCAAGGTGGGTAACGCATACTGGCATACGGTATTAAAACCGCTGGCAGCTTCTCCCCTCGCACCGGTCAAACCATAGCGCTGATAGAGATGTTCACCCGCCGTTGCCGCCCCAGAACACGTTTCCAGCTCATTACGCACCAGATCGCTGCACATAACGGAAACGCTATCGCACAGGCTACGCTGCGTGACACGCTTTCCCTGCCCCGCCAACCAACCCGCGGCAGTGCACAGCAGACCAAACGCAAAAATTCCACCTTTATGGGTATTCACGCCTTTCGTTGCTGACAACATTGCCTGTTCGCAGGCAATGCCAATAGGCCGAACCTGAAACAACAGTTGCTCTCGCGGTACGTTGGTATGCTGATAACCTGCGTCGGTAAAATGTCCAAACCAGGGAGCAATTGCCTGAATGCTGGTCTGAAACAACGCCACATCCATATCCCGATGGGACCCGTTATTAGCGCGATCCACCAGACCTGGCTTTGGTGTCAACATGACTTCCATCGTCAGCGCACGCGCCACCCGCAGCCCAATATCGGGCAATGGGTAGCGTTCCCGATATTCACGCAGTGCAGAATGAGATGCCGTGGCAGACAGCACACCGTCAGACTGACGTAAAGTAGGCATTGACCCTTTCCTCTATGTGCTCAAGCAGCTCAGACAGCGAATGGCGGCGCGAACGGCTACAGGCGTGTGCCATCCGATCGCACAACAGGCAGGCGCGTCCACTATGCGCCAACATTGACCGGCTAATCGCGCCTTCTTGCGGGCTGAAGATGTCGAAATCCCATAACCGTCCTAGTTCATGGCTATCTTCCAGCGCAATGGTGGCTGCTTTCACCGACAGCGCGTCTTTTGTGATTTCCCACAGCCCTTCTGCACCGGTTGCCAACCAGAATGTCTGCTGCTCCAACACCGTCCAGCCTCGCGTCTGACATAACGAGGAAAATGCCTTGATGGCTTCGGCCATCACCTGCCGGTAGCCTTCGCTATCTTTTATCGGCCCCGGAGTAACCAGCGTCAGTGACACCAGCGTCGCACCGTGCCGGGCGAGCCATTCTTGCTGACGAACTGCGCGGCGTTCCTTCGCCGCGAGTAAGGTTTCCAGCGAGATGGAAACAGCCTTTATCATCGTCGATTCCCTCATGTCTTTAGCACTTATTCGTCGGCTTCTTTCACCTGACGAACGACGTCAATCACGCTGCCGTCACGATAGCGAATAACACCGACGATGCGATCGTGAAACTCAATAGCGCGTGGTTCACCGACCAGTGCAATCGCACGTTGATAAAGTGCCTCAATCGTCATCACATTCAGCCCCGCCTGTTTCAAGCGTTCAGCAACCTCAGGACGTGCCGGGTTAACGGCAATGCCGTGATCGGTCACCAGTACGTCAATACTTTCTCCCGGCGTAACCCGCGTCGTCACTTGACGCACCACGGTCGGGATGCGGCTACGAATTAGCGGCGCAACGACGATGGTCAGATTCGCTGCCGTCGCAACATCACAGTGTCCGCCAGATGCACCGCGCATCACGCCATCAGAGCCGGTGATCACGTTGACATTGAAGTCGGTGTCAATTTCCAGCGCGCTGAGAATCACCATATCCAGCTGATCGCAGCAGGCCGCTTTAGAGCTTGGGTTGGCATAAACGTTAGTGGAAATCTCGACATGATTAGGGTTTTTCGCCAGCGATGCGGCCGCATTGGCATCAAAACACTGGGTATCGATCAGTTTTTCGATCAGCCCCTTTTCATGAAGATCGACAATACCGCCCGTGATACCGCCGAGGGCGAAGCGTGCCACAATATTCTGCTGACGCATTTTATCTTCAAGGAAACGCGTACAGGCCGTAGAAGCCGCACCGGAACCGGTCTGGATCGAGAAACCGTTGGTGAAATAACCGGCATGTTCAATCACGTCCGCCGCTGAACGGGCAATCAGCAATTCACGTGGGTTGCTGGTAACACGCGCCGCACCGACGCTGATTTTGGCCGGGTCGCCCACTTCATCGACCTGAACGATATAATCCACCTGATCTTGCACGATGCTGGCAGGCATATTTGGGAACGGCACTACCGCTTCCGTCAGTAGCACCACTTTGCGAGCAAACTGCGCGTCAACCATGGCATAGCCCAGCGAGCCGCAGCTGGATTTCCCAGTGGTGCCGTTGGCGTTACCGAATTCATCGCTGCACGGGACGCCCAGAAAAGCGACATCGATATTCAGCTCACCGCTTTGCAGCAGATGGACGCGGCCACCGTGAGAATGAATCTGTACCGGTTCTTTCATTAATCCGTGGGAGATGGCATCAGCCAGCTTGCCGCGCATCCCAGAGGTGTAAATTCGGCTAACTACGCCCGCCTTGATATGGTCGACCAGCGACGCGTTGCAGCTCATCAGCGAACTGGATGCCAGCGTGAGATCGCGAAAGCCCATGTGTGCCAGTGTATCAATCACCCGATTAATCACCTTATCGCCTTCGCGGAAGTGGTGATGGAAAGAGATTGTCATCCCATTTTCCAGTCCGCTGTTACAAATCGCCTCTTCCAGATCGGTACACAGTTTGCGTTCATGTTTTTGGGCAACATCATTCAGCCACGGCGTATTTTGATTGGCGTTAGCGAAGGCTCGCAAATGACGTTTTTCCGGGTACTGCTGTTGCAGTGCTTCAATAAAATGACTCATTGTCTAATCCTGTAATTCCTGAGAACGGCTATTGCGGTGTCACCACGCAATAGCTATTTGCGAACGCCGGAGGCCTGAGCACGTTCCAACACGCTTCTGGCATGGTTGATAATGGGTCCGTCAATCATTTTTCCATTCAGGGAAATGACGCCCAGACCGGCACGTTCGCCCTCTTCGGCGGCGTTGATCACCAGATGGGAATAGTCCACTTCATCCTGCGTCGGGGCATAAGCGTTATGCAGTAACTCAATCTGGCGCGGATTAATGAGGGATTTACCGTTGAAGCCCAGCTTGCGGATCAGTTCAACTTCTTTTAGGAAACCAGCATCGTCGTTAACGTTGGGGTAGACCACATCGAAGGCGTCGATACCGGCAGCGCGAGCCGCGTGCAGCACCGCGCAGCGGGCATAAAACAGTTCTGTGCCATCACCGCGTTCCGTCTGCATATCCATCACATAGTCAAATGCGGCCAGCGCAATCCCGATCATGCGTTCAGAAGAGCGTGCAATGGCAACGGCGTTAATCACACCCACCGCAGACTCAATCGCCGCCATAATGCGGGTAGAACCGACTTCACGACCGCAGGCCTTTTCGATACGCACCAAATGGTGTTCCAGTTCATTCACATCGTCAGTGGAATCGGTTTTTGGCAGACGAATCACATCAGCACCACCGCGTACGGCCGCTTCAAGATCCAGCAGGCCAAACGGCGTACTGAGCTGGTTGATACGCACCACGGTTTCAATATCACGGTACATCGGATGCTGGAGCGCATGGAAAACCAGCAGGCGCGCGGTATCTTTCTCCCGCAGGGATACCGCATCTTCCAGATCGAACATAATGGAGTCAGGTTTATAGATGAACGCATTGGACAACATGGCGGCGTTTGCGCCTGGGAGGAATAACATACTGCGGCGAAGCTTATTCATTATAATATCTCCCATTCTATCTGCTGTCCGTCTGTGGCGCGCAATACCGCACTTTGCACGCGAGCGCGGATGACACAATCCAATGCGCCTTTGTCATCCACAATGATCGTCCCTTCCTCTACACCCAGCGCTTTCAGCGTGTCATCCACGACCTGTTTAATTTGATGACCGAACTGCTTAATGACTTCGCTGTTGATAACCACGGTGAGCTTCCCCTCTGCCGGTGCCACTTTGACCAGCAAATCGCTGGACTCAAAGGTGCCCGCCAGGGACTCCTTAACAATCTTCATAGATTTATCCTGATTAATTTTAATTATGCGTACTCGGGTTCGTAATAGTGCTGTAAATGCTCAAAGGTTGAGGGTGGCACGATGTCCCGAATACGGCTGTACTGCCGGAGTTTGAGTAATTTCCTGACTTCTGAGGCGGAAATGGCTAATCCTGAGGGTTGCCGTTTCCGCTCAATTTCAATCACGCTGAGCGCCGGGGAAGACACCGTCTGGTCTTTCTCCAGCCAGTAGTGCATATCCTGATTGTACTGATACGTCACCGGGCAAAAGGGTTCTGTGCCGACGAAGCGCTGGGTAATACCGAGTGCTGGCGCGATGTATTTCCTGAAAATGATCAAATCCAGTGCCGCATGAGCGCGAGTTATGAGTTTCTCTTCCTTCAGGAAATAACCGGGGAACGTGGCTTTAGAGATCATGTAATTCGAACCGGTATGTACCGTCAGATTCTGAATATGCTCCACACCGCGCTGTACCATCTTCAGACGCTCGCTAAACGGGAAAAAAGAAACGTCTTCCCGTACCACGAATACGTGCAGCCAATCGCACGACTGCGCCGCATGTTCCGCCAGGTAACGGTGGCCTAACGTGAAAGGATTCGCGTTCATGACAATCGCACCAATCTTTTTCTCTGCCTGCGTCGCGAGCACGTCGGGCTGCGCAAACGTCGCCAAAGACTGACAATATTGCTGAATGCCAATCGGTGTGTTTTCCATCAGCACCGCACTGTCCTGATAGCACACCAGCGGGTAAAAACCACATCCCCGGAAGACGTCGACATTTTCCGGTCGGGTATAGAGAAACAGGTGAAACAAGCCGCGCTGCGCCGCCTGTTGCATCACTTCATTCACTACCTGCACGCCAAGATTGAGGTGTCTGAATTCAGGATCGACCGCAACGCACTTAATGGTGTTGGAGGCAAGACCCGCACAGGCGATCAATCGCCCGCCCCGTTTACCCACAACAACGATGTCAATATCGTCATCCATGCCGAGCTGGCAGTGCGCAAGGAACTGTCGTACTCCGTCCCTCTCCTGTTCCCGAAGGCGCACATCCAGCGTGTCAAAAAAGACGGAATCATTGGCATACATCACGGTTCTTCCTGCGACTCGAATTAGTTAGAACATTCATTGCAGGCGTGCCGGTTTTCACACCAGCACGCCAGGCACCTGAACTTAGTGCACAGCGACTTCGGCAACAGTCGGAACCGATTTCACTGGCACCGCGGCATCCACTATTGTGTTACGCAAGTGGCCAATGTTTTCGATTTCAACTTCAATACAGTCACCTGCGTTCATAAACAGCGGCGGATTGCGTTTTTTACCCACGCCGCCCGGCGAGCCCGTGATGATCACATCGCCCGCACTCAGTTCGGTGAAGGTACTGATGTATTCAATCAATTCAGCGACTTTGTGAATCATGCTGCTGGTATTGTCATCCTGTACCATGCGGCCATTCAGATACGTGCGAATTGCCAGCACATGCGGATCGGGAATTTCATCCGTGGTGGTTAAGCAGGGGCCGAACGCACCGGTTTTCTGCCAGTTTTTGCCCGCGGTAAACCAGCTATGCTGCCAGTCACGCGCAGAGCCATCCATGTAGCAGCTGTAGCCTGCGACATGAGAGAGCGCGACATCCCGAGAAATATGTTGCCCACCTTTACCGATAATGACCGCCAGTTCTCCTTCATAATCAAATTCGCTGGAATAATGCGGTTTGATAACGGGTGTCGCGTGTCCAGTTTGTGAATCCGCAAAACGCACAAATAATGTTGGCGCAGGATTCAGTTCATTAAATTCCTGACGCTTAGCGGCATAGTTCATACCTACGCACAATATTTTCCCTGGTGTGGTAATAACCGGTAGGAATGTCACATCTGCAACTGGGATATCCGACACATTCGTACTAAATTCATGTGCAACAGGTAACGCATTCTGCGCCAGCAATGTTTTCAGATCGGGGTAAAGGTGGCCAATTTTACTGCCGAGATCGATTAACCCCGTTGCCGTATAAATGCCGTAACTGTCCTTACCGTTATAACGATAGCTTGCAAGTTTCATAATATTTCCTGTGCAAAATAAACCTACGTGTAATAGCGGTTTTATTTCGTTAACTCATGTGAGTTTTCAATGCCGTCTGTCTCGAAACATTATTTCTTTAGCTCAGACTCTTTTTATTTCCTCAATGACATCAGACTAAAAAGTTGGCGAGTATCAGTAGTGAAATCGAAACATTAATCGCACCGCCGATACGTGTGGCAATCTGCGCAAATGGCATCAACACCATGCGGTTACCTGCTGTCAGAATTGCGACATCACCAGTACCACCCTGCCCACTCTGGCAGCAGGAAATAATGGCAACATCAATCGGGTGCATGCCGATCTTTTTACCGACAAAGAAGCCAGTCGCAACCAACGTCACAACAGTAGAAATAATCACCAGCAGGTTTTGAATCGTAAAGGCATTCACCAATTCCTGCCACGGCGTAATTGCCACGCCAACAGCAAACAGAATCGGGTACGTTACCGACGTTTGGAAGAACTTATAAACGACCTGGGAACCTTCCAGCATTTTCGGTGAAACACCGTGAGCCAATTTCACCAACACAGCGGCAAACAGCATCCCAACTGGTGCAGGCAGGCCAATCACTTTGTGGCCCAGCATACCGATCATGTACAGCAGGATGGCAAGCAGCGCGCCAGAAGCAATGGTCGTCACATCGGCTTTACCGCTAAAGGCAGAAGCAGGTGCGCTGCTCTCACCGTTGCCCAGACTATTACCTTTATTCGGCATCAACTCACCTTCACCAGTCAGGTGTGGATAGCGTTTACCCAACTGATTCAGAATACCGGCAATGATGATCGCCGTCAGGCTACCCAACATCACGATAGGTAATACGCGCCCCAGAGCGACACCTTGATCCATATGCAGGATCGCGGCATAGCCGATAGACAGCGGGATTGCACCTTCACCCACCCCACCCGCCATAATAGGCAGAATCAGGAAGAAGAATATCTGGAACGGGTCCAGGCCTAGCGCAATACCCACGCCCATACCCACCAGCATTCCCGCAACTTCACCACACAACATAGGGAAAAAAATACGCAGGAAACCCTGAATCAGCGTCTGCCGATTCATGCTCATTATGCTGCCGACAATAATACAGCAGATATAGAGATACAGGATGTTGGTACTTTTGTAGAACTTGGTCGTGGATTCAACGACAACGTCTGGTAGCAGGCCATAATGCACCATCGCCGAAGGGATAAAGGTTGCACAGATTGCCGCCGCCCCCATCTTGCCGATAATCGGTAAACGCTTGCCAAATTCACCACAGGCAAACCCGAAGAATGCCAGCGTTGCCACCATGACAACGATGTCACTTGGCAGTTTGCCATTCAGGCAGTCGATACCGATTAATACCCCTGCCAGCACAAACAGCGGCACGGGAATAATACCGACTTTATAGGTATCCAGAATGTGCCACCATTTCTCTTTTAATGAAACCTTCCCAGCCGTTTCATTATTTACAACAATATATGAATCATCAGTCGTACTCATAACCCAGCCCTCGTTTTATTTTGTCAGCGCATCATAAAGAGCTGGTGAATATTATTATGTGATTACCTTCAAATTAAAAATTGAGTTTTAAAGGCGTTTATGGTTTTTATGGTTTATATTAATAATTTGTTTATTAGATAGGCAGTTAGATGATTTTACACTCACGATAAATTTTAAGGTTTCTATGGTGTTTATGGTTTTTATTTCCTAGATATGATTATGTTGATGAAAAGTAATTAAGTTGTTTATTAAACAAAACAGAGTCGTTTAATTTTATCTATTTATTTCCATCGCCTTATTGGTAACAACATATTTAAACGTGTTATTGCTCACAAGTCTTTTTATCTCAGTCCATTCTTAATAGCATTCATGATAAATTCAGTCACTTTTTAGTTAACCCACAGGCTCACGTGTATCATGAGATTGAGACTTTCCTTTCATATCAAATTATTTATCTATTTGATCGTCTTCTTCTCTTCGCTACTGCTAATGACGGGTATCTATTATTATCATGATATCGATAAACAGCTCTATTCGGAATTGGGTACACGAGCACAGGTGCAGGCCAGAGAGATCGCCATCATTCCAACCTTGGTTGAATCGGTGAAAAATAGAAATATCAAACAGATATATACCCTCGCTCAGCAATTAAAACAGCGCAGCGATGCAAGTTATATCGTGATCGGTGATAATCAAGCGCGCCACCTGTTTCATTCCGAGTATGCGGAAAATGATCAACTCGTCGGCACACAGATGGTCGGTGGAGACAATTTCGACGTATTAGCGGGAAAAAGCGCTATCACCGTGCGCCACGGCAGTATCGGCGTCTCACTACGCAGTAAAGCACCCATTATTGCTGATGGTCAGGTGATCGGTATTGTCTCCGTGGGCTATCTGAAAACTCACATCGATAGCCTAACGTTCAGTAAACTGGCGCGTATTCTGCTGGCCATTCTGGCGATGTTTGTCGCACTGTTTGTTTTCTCCTGGTGGTTCTCACGTAATCTGAAAAAACAGATGTTTGGCCTCGAACCCCTTGAGATCCGCATGCTGGTCAGGCAGCAGAAAGCATTACTCGAGTCGATCTACGAAGGGGTCATCGCGATCGACAAACAGCACCGCATTGCCGCCATTAACCATGCTGCCAAAGAGATCCTCGGGCTGAGCGCCCCTTCTCATCTATTACGTGGGAAACCTGTCGATGACGTCATTAAACCCGTGCCCTTCTTTTCTGGCGAAGCGATGTGGAGCAGCGATACCCACGATGAAGTCTGTCGTTTTAACCACGCCACGGTGATTGCCAGCCGGGTACGAATTATGCTGGAAGATGAGCTTCAAGGCTGGGTGATCAGCTTCCGCAGTAAAAACGACATTCATACGCTCAGCATGCAGCTCAGCCAGGTGAAACGCTACGCTAACAGCCTGCGCATTCTGCGGCATGAGCAGTTGAACTGGACCGCAACGCTGGCCGGACTATTGCACTTAAAACGCTACGACGAAGCCATCAAATATATTGAGGCACAGTCAGAAAGCGCACAGGTGGTGCTGGACTTTGTTTCCCGTCGTTTCTGTTCGCCCGCGCTGTGCGGGCTGCTGCTGGGCAAGTACGCGACAGCGCGAGAAAAAGGCATTGAGATTGTTTTCGACCCACGCTGCCAGCTCACCCATATTCCTGCCGCACTGAGTGAAACGGAGCTGATGTCCATTATTGGTAATTTGCTGGATAACGCGATGGAAGCCACATTGGCCATGATTACGCCGCATTATCCTGTCGAAGTGTACATTTATGACAGCGAACAAGAGCTGGTTATTGAAGTCGCCGATCAGGGAACAGGGATCGAGCCGGCGATTGCCGATAGCCTGTTTGAAATGGGCGTGACCAGTAAAACACAAGGCGATCACGGGCTAGGACTGCATCTGGTCGCCAGCTACGTTAATCAGGCCCGGGGAATCATTGAAGTTTCGGCCAACCAGCCGAATGGCAGCATATTTTCCCTATTTATACCGCTAGATCCTAAATAATTCGCGTTGCCGTAGATTAGGCAGATCGCAGTATAACGGGCGCTATATTTTACTTATCTTTCAGATACTAACAGGGATTCATACCATGCAGCACACTGAACATTTCGATGTTTTAATCGTTGAAGATGAAAGTAAGCTGGCAAATATTCATGCTGAATTTATTGAAAAAAACTTCAATCTGCATGTCGTCGGCATTGCCGCTACGCTTTTTGAAGCCAAAAAGCTCCTTCAGCAGCATAAACCGCGTCTTATCCTGCTTGATAACTATTTGCCCGATGGTGAAGGGGTTTCGCTGATTGAAAGCCAATTACTCAAAGGAATGGACTGTTCCGTCATTTTTATTACCGCCGCCAGCGATATGAATACCTGCGCTCAGGCGATTCGCTGCGGGGCTTTTGACTACATAATCAAACCACTCTCTTACCCACGACTGCGTTCTTCGCTGGAGCGCTTTATTCAATTTGTAAAGACCCAGCACACATACAAAGTTGTCGATCAGCAGAATGTCGATATTCTCTATCAGTTGCAATCGTCTGGCGCGGTCCCCTCCGCCTCCACAAAAGGTATTGAGGAGAACACGCTGGGATTGATCAAACAGATTTTTGCCAATGATAGCGACGAGACACTGTATTCCGTCGACGATATCGTCGAAAAGACAGGACTCAGTAAAACCACGGCGCGCCGCTATCTTGAATTCTGCGTCGAGAACCAGTTCCTCGATATCGAAATGCGTTACGGCAAAATTGGTCATCCGCGTCGGTTATACCGTACAAAGATCGCCAACTAGGTGAGGCAACCACTCAGCGATGTGTTTCTGGCAACGAGCGCACGTACAAAATGAGGAATAGCAAACATCCACCCGCACCAAAATAAACGCCGGGTGCCAGTTAGACAACATAGTCACATTTGGCCTTTTAGCCCTGATATTGCGTCAGGGCTGGCACCAATACGTTAGTGATATTTAGTCAACAAATAAATCGTTAAATAATCAGTAAGCTACGTTATTTTGGCAGTATTTACATAAAAAACTATGCATTTGCACAGTCCATCTTGATGCTCATCACAGAACGTTATTATCCCCGACGTTGACACTAACATAGGGATAACAAAGCCCGATAACTCCTAGTAGGTAAAAGTGTAATCGTAGTCATTTTTTTACTAAAAAGCGTCATACATGGAGAGTTATAATGCAGCATCTTGCTAGTCGAATTCGTAACACAAAAATTGCACATAAACTGTATGCGGGATTTGGCATTATTTTATTACTCGTGATTATTGCCTCATCGCTTAGTATGAACAGATTCATTGCTATTCGAGATATTTATGAGAAAACGAATCTTATTTATAGCGTAAACATTGAGGTCTTTCAGGCAAAGATAAATCGTGTTAAATATTTCTACGCACCCGATGAAAATACAAAAAACATTCTGGCTAAATTTGTTAAAAGCGCCACGGACTTAACAGACAGTGCAAAAACGCTGGCCTGGAGCACCGATGAATTAGGCCACATCAACAGCTTAAAAGAAAATTTAGAAGGTTTTCAGACAGCAGTCTCCGCCATGTCCGTTGCAACACAAAAAGCGGTTGAGATTCAGGGGAAAGTGAATCAACTGCACACGCAAGCTACATTAGAGCGTATAGCTCAGACCATTCATAACACCAGCGCATTCCCCGATAATGAGGCTTATTACGCTATTAGCAAACAGGCTTTCTTGTTAAGTGAAGTGCAAAAGCTGAGTTATGAGCTGCAAATAACAAAAGATGAGAAAACATTAACTGCGCTGAATGCGCGTTATGCAGAGACGGAATCAGCCTACCAGGCATTACCGATTTTACCTGCCGACCTGAAAGATCTGGCTGATGCATTACGAAACAACATTAAACAATACCAACAGCTTAATGCTGACTATTACACCGCTTTCGATGACGTGAAAAAAGCAGAATATCTGGTCATGAGAGCAGGAACAAAAAGCAGCTCGGACATCAACGCGCTCACTGCCATTATCAAGGCGAAAAACGATGAATTAGCCTATAACTCTGCCACCATCACGATGATTATCGGCCTCATTGCCGTCATTATCGGTATCATCATTTCAATCTATATTACCCGGATTATCACCAGACCCATCATCCATAACCTTGCGCTGGCAGAACGCATTGCCAGTGGCGACCTAACCACGACGATTCATACCGATCGCCACGATGAACTGGGAAGGCTCACCCACGCAATGGGGACAATGAATGAACAGTTACGCCACGTTATTTCCGAAGTACGGGACAGCGTAGGCAGCGTCAGCCAATCGGCAAGTAAAATTGCCACAGGCAATAGCGATCTGTCGTCACGCACCGAGCAACAGTCGGCGGCAGTCGTTGAAACCGCGGCCAGTATGGAAGAACTCACCTCAACGGTGAAAAACAACGCCGACAATGCCAAGCATGCCAGCCAGATCGCAGCCGATGCTTCCAAAAATGCGCTTAAAGGCGGCGAGGTCGTGAAACAGGTGGTGACGACGATGGACAATATCGCAGCCAGTTCCAGGAAAATTGCCGATATCACCACAGTCATCAATAGCATTGCCTTCCAGACCAACATTCTGGCGCTGAACGCCGCAGTTGAAGCCGCTCGCGCTGGTGAACAAGGTCGTGGTTTTGCTGTGGTCGCAGGCGAAGTACGCAGTTTATCGCAGCGCAGCTCTCAGGCAGCCAAAGACATCGAAGCACTGATATCAGAATCGGTCGAACGCACCAATGCGGGTAGCCATCTTGTTGCCGTTGCCGGAGAAACCATGGAGCAAATCGTCGATTCCGTTTCCCGCGTGAACGACATTATGGGGGAAATTTCATCCGCTTCTGAGGAACAGAGCCGGGGTATTGGGCAAATCGCGCAGGCTATCAGCGAGCTCGACACCACTACACAGCAAAACGCCTCGCTGGTGATGGAATCCTCTATTTCCGCCAATTCGCTGGAAGAGCAGGCCGTGCTGTTAGAAAGATTACTTGAGCACTTCCGCGTGTCTCAATCCGACAATCGCGCAGCCTCACTCGCGTCACCTGCAACGCCACGCCACGCGTTGCCAAAACGCGTGTCAACGACAGACAAAAAAACGCCTTCATCAGAAAGCGACTGGACATCCTTCTAACGCCTCCCGCCCGGATAGCCTCGCGCATCCGGGCGCATCACAACGCGAGTTCTTAACGCGGTAAACACTCATTCAGCGGCATCGTTGAAGGATTAGGATACTGATAGTCAAACCCAAGCTCATGACAGATACGCTGCCCATCAACAATCCTACCCTGCGAGCTATCGGTCACCGGTGCAAACTGCGGCGGAGATACCTGTAATCTGCGTGCCTGTTCAGGATAAAAGTCCAGTCTGGCAGGATGTTCCGGCGCGCACAGGTTATAGACATGCCCTCCGTTCGGTAGCTTAAGCAGCAATAGGATCGCCGACAGCACATCCTCCTGATGGACCAGATTCACACCATGATTGCCGCGCGGCAGGTTGATTTTTCCGGCCAGGAAACGTCCAGGGTGGCGATCGCCACCGACCAGTCCCGCAAGGCGCAAGATATCCACGGAGATATCCGGTAAATGTTGCAACCACTGTTCAAGGGACACCAGCGTCTTCCCTGCTACCGTCGTCGGCTGTAGCGGAGAGGTTTCTCTTACTGCACCGCGGCCCTCGCCATAGACCGAGGTTGAACTGGTAAAAATGATACGCGGGACATGATACACGCGGGACATGTTCACCAACTGCTGTACCGCTTGCGCATACCCCTCGCCCCCTTCCGCCGTTCGGCTGGCGGGTAGCGTCACAATTAATACGTCAACCTGTAGTAATGCGCCAAGCTCGTCAGCGTCACATTCCAGTTCAGGCGTCAGAGCCAATTGATAGCATTCAATCCCGCTCATCCGCGCGGCTTCAACACCATCAGGCGTGGTTTTCGTTCCCACCACGTGGTAGCCGTGCCCATTCAGCGCCAGAGCCAACGGCATCCCTAGCCAACCCAATCCCACAATCGATACTTTTTTCATCTGCGGCTCTTCTCTCTATGGCATATCATCTCATATTAGGTTGCTCTGGCATTTTCAGATAGAAGCGTTAACGACACACGCCAGGTGATCGCATTCTGCATACACACCCTATTTAGTGAGATGATGGCAATATTTAATGAAAAAAGGAATAACAGATTGAAACAGAATCCTATCGGGCGATATCCGTTTAAAACGCAAATGTTGAGGCAATACTGAAAACACTACCCCAACGTGCATATAAACGAGACTACCTACTAATACATTGATATATTCATAGTAAATTCATACGGCTGACTATATCTGGGGTAAATACTAATAGAACAATAGGCATTCGGTGTTATTTTTTCTGCTGATGAGCTAAAAGTAGGGCCAGTACTATTTAATACATACCGGCGGTAAATTTACATATTTCACCACTGGTGTTCCGGTACGTCACACTTGTAGAATATTGGCTATAGGCATTATACATCGGAAAGCTGCCGTTTTGAGTCGCGCCTTTCCCGACGAAATCAGGAAATGTCGCATTCCATTCCTGAGCAACTTTTGTTAGCGCTTCTCCACCATAGACCGAGTATTTAATTTCTGCTTTTCTGGTTGTCGCTGCGGTAGCATCGGCCACCACGACCATCGCTGGCAGAACCAGCACCCCACCCAACAACCAGAAACGTAGATGATTTTTCATTTTTATCTCCTTGTATTTATTATCGACTGTGATTTTACGACTGATTGCAGAGCGGAAAAAACATTCAGCTCTGCACCATCCAATAAAAATTACTCTGCTATGTAAATCATGCTATTTATTGCAGGTATTTCATCATTTGACTTTATAGCGAAAAACAGTGTCAGCGAAGATTGAGATTGCCAACTAAAGTTTCCGTCTGCATTTTTCACTGCTGCCAACAAATCATACGTAATATCTGGCTTAAGATTGTCATATTTCAATCCTTGATATATTTTTTCCGCTTTTGATTCCATTTCCGCGAGTTCAAATTCATTGAGGTCAATAGCGCTTTGAGTGATGCCCTTCGCAGACTTTTCAGCATCACTCATTCCTGATATTAAGATGAGTTTAGATTTCAATGCGACAATGTCATCACCGTCTAACCCCATCGATGTTGCTGAATAAACAGAATTTTCAAATGAATTATCTTGTTTCCCTAGCTGAAGATAAGCGGCATAACGCTCCGATGTCGTAAAGGAGCCAGACTCATCATAGGCGATTGCCGATAGCGTTTTTCTCTCAACACCTTCAAAGGGATTACGCCCGTTCTCACCAGAAGCGACATAATCCGCCGCTTGTTTGGCCAAGGCTAATCGGGCTTCATCATCACTTTTCGGGCTATCCTTTAGATAATCTGCCTCCGCGTTTCCCTTACCATTTGCGACAATCTCCCAGATTTCTTTAATTCCTTTTTTATTCATGCCATCAATACTTTCAACCGTATTAGTTTGAATGCTTGTGATTAGGTTTTTATATATTGATTCATCCGATAGTGACACTTTTACGCCAATACCACCTTGATTGGAAGAAATAACCTGACTTAGATTAAAGGAACGACTAACATTTGCATTAAAGTATTGACTCCCTGCACGTTGCAGCATCGTAAATAAACTTATATTACCGATACCATTCATGTAACACTCCATTAGTTAGCGATAAAATGCACGTAGCAATATTGGGATTCGATTACCTCTAAAATCTAAAACATACTACGACCAACCAAATAGAAATCAAATATTTTCCGATTAAAAAATAAAATGATATATAGAGAAACATAAAACCTTCATTATTTCATAATGATTACCAGTCATCGTTAATCGATATTTAATTGAGTCAAAAAAAATCATATGAAATAATATTTATTAGCATGAATATATTTTCAATGTGTTAGAGCCAGCGACACACCGAGCCATCCCAATCCCACAGTCGATACCTTTTTCCTCTGCTGTTCTCCCTTGCAAGGGATCTGTGATTAACACCTACACCTACACCTACACCTACACCTACACCTACACCTACACCTACACCTACAGAGTAAACGGCTTTTATCCCCGTATTGACGGAATCGACCCGATTTCAACAGGTTTTCTGCCTATCAAGAGCCGATATCCAACGTGATTATGCTGGTGATACTACCAACCAAAACGAACTTCCCAGAACTGCTAAAAAAATGTTGCACAACAGCCCGCACATGGTTTAGGTTATTCGACAGACAAACCGATATTCGTTTAATAAATACTGACACAACAAAGAGACATCTTATGACACGCGTTCTGTTTAACCACCATCATCACCATCATCCTGATTAGTCTTTCGGGCAGTTGGTGCTGGAAGACGTTCAGATCTTCCAGTGGCGCAGAACACAAAGAGAGCCCTCGGAAGATCATCTTCCGAGGGTTTTTTTATGCGCGCTCTATTTCCAAAAATTTAAATTTGACAGGTTAATGAGGTTTCCATGCTGGATAAAACACGTTTACGGATAGCAATGCAGAAGTCAGGCCGCCTGAGCGACGATTCACGTGAGCTGCTGGCACGCTGCGGTATCAAAATCAACTTACAGCAACAGCGCCTGATCGCGTTCGCAGAAAATATGCCGATTGATATCCTGCGCGTGCGTGATGACGATATCCCTGGCCTGGTGATGGATGGCGTGGTCGACCTGGGTATCATCGGTGAAAATGTGCTGGAAGAAGAGTTGTTAAATCGTCGTGCACAGGGCGAAGATCCACGTTATTTCACGCTGCGCCGGCTGGACTTTGGCGGTTGCCGCCTGTCGCTGGCGATGCCGCTGGATGAGGCTTATACCGGCCCTGAATGCCTGCAAAACAAACGTATCGCCACCTCATATCCTCACCTGCTCAAACAATACCTCGACAGAAAATCTGTCAATTTCAAATCCTGTCTGCTTAACGGTTCCGTCGAAGTGGCACCGCGTGCGGGTCTGGCCGATGCCATCTGCGATTTGGTATCAACCGGCGCCACTCTGGAAGCCAACGGCCTGCGCGAAGTCGAAGTCATTTACCGCTCCAAAGCCTGTCTGATTCAACGCGACGGCGAAATGCCGGCCGAGAAACAGCAACTGATCGATAAATTACTGACCCGCATGCAAGGCGTGATTCAGGCGCGTGAATCCAAATACATTATGCTGCACGCGCCCAGCGAACGTTTGGAAGAAGTCATTGCCCTGCTGCCAGGTGCCGAACGCCCAACCATCCTGCCACTGGCTGGCGATCAAAGCCGTGTTGCAATGCACATGGTCAGCAGCGAAACGCTGTTCTGGGAAACCATGGAAAAGCTGAAATCGTTAGGCGCCAGCTCTATCCTGGTCCTACCTATTGAAAAAATGATGGAGTGATAGCGATGGCTGACAACACCAAAAGCATCGGCAGTTTCAGCACGATCGTTGACTGGCAGCGCTGTTCAGCAGAAGAGCAGCGTCAGTTGCTGACACGTCCGGCCATTTCCGCCTCAGACCGCATTAGCGCCGTCGTGAGTGATATTCTGGCAAACGTAAAAAGCCGTGGTGATAGCGCGTTACGCGACTACAGTGCACAGTTCGATAAGGTTCAGGTAAATGCGATTCGCGTCACCGATGCCGAGATTGCCACAGCGTCCGCCCGTCTGGGTGATGAAGTAAAACAGGCAATGGCCATCGCCGTGCGTAATATTGAGACATTCCACAACGCGCAAAAACTGCCGATTGTCGATATCGAAACGCAGCCGGGCGTACGTTGCCAGCAGCTCACTCGTCCTATCGCGACTGTTGGCCTGTATATTCCGGGTGGGTCGGCTCCGCTACCGTCAACCGTGCTGATGCTGGGAACACCTTCACGCATCGCTGGTTGCGGTCGTGTGGTGCTGTGTTCACCGCCGCCGATTGCCGATGAAATACTGTACGCTGCACAGCTGTGCGGCATTAAAGAAGTCTTTCAGCTTGGTGGCGCGCAAGCGATTGCTGCGATGGCATTTGGCACCGAGAGCGTGCCGAAAGTGGATAAGATTTTTGGCCCCGGCAACGCCTATGTGACGGAAGCCAAGCGTCAGGTTAGCCAGCAGCTTGACGGCGCAGCGATTGATATGCCCGCCGGCCCATCCGAAGTGTTGGTGATCGCCGACAGCGGCGCGACGCCAGCGTTTGTCGCCTCCGACCTGCTGTCGCAGGCAGAGCACGGTCCAGATTCACAGGTCATTCTGCTTACACCAGACGCGACAATGGCAAAAGCCGTGTCGGATGCCGTTGAAGAGCAGCTCACCCTGCTGTCTCGTGCAGACATCGCACGTCAGGCACTTGCCAGCAGCCGCGTCATCGTCGCGCGTGATTTGGCGCAGTGTGTTGAAATCAGCAATCAATATGGCCCAGAGCACCTGATCATCCAAACACGCGATGCCGAATCACTGGTTGATAACATCACCAGCGCCGGTTCTGTGTTCCTTGGCGACTGGTCGCCGGAGTCCGCTGGCGACTACGCCTCTGGTACTAACCACGTTCTGCCGACCTATGGCTATACCTCGACTTATTCAAGCTTGGGGCTGGCCGATTTCCAGAAGCGCATGACCGTACAGCAGCTCACGCCGCAGGGGTTACTGCAATTGGCACCGACAATAGAAACCTTGGCACAGGCCGAACAGCTGACCGCCCACAAAAACGCCGTTACCCTGCGTGTTGCAGCACTGAAGGAGCAAGCATGAGCAGCATTGAAGAACTGGCACGTGCAAATGTCCGTGCGTTGACCCCATATCAATCTGCCCGCCGTCTGGGCGGTAACGGCGATGTCTGGCTGAATGCCAATGAATATCCTGAAGCACCGGAATTTCAGTTAACGTTGCAAACGTTGAACCGCTATCCAGAATGTCAGCCGGTACTGGTCATCAACCGCTACGCCGAGTATGCGGGTGTTCAGCCGGAACAGGTTCTGGTAAGCCGTGGGGCTGATGAAGGGATCGAGCTGCTGATCCGCGCGTTCTGCGAGCCGGGGAAAGACGCGATTCTTTTCTGTCCTCCCACTTACGGCATGTACGCCGTCAGCGCCGAAACATTTGGTGTGGAACGCCGCACGGCGGCAAGCAAATCAGACTGGCAGTTGGATCTTGAGGCAATTGAGGCACAGTTGGATGGCACCAAAGTCATTTACGTATGCAGCCCGAATAATCCGACCGGCAACCTGATTGCACGGGAAGATTTACGTCAATTACTCACATTAGCACAGGGAAAAGCGCTGGTCGTTATCGATGAAGCCTATATTGAATTCTGTCCGCAGGCGACAACCGCTGATTGGTTGGACGAGTTTCCTCATTTAGTGATTCTGCGTACCTTGTCCAAAGCCTTTTCACTCGCCGGGTTGCGCTGTGGCTTTACGCTGGCAAACCCTGAAGTGATTCAACTCCTTCTTAAAGTCATTGCCCCTTATCCGCTATCCACCCCGGTAGCGGATATCGCCGCGCAGGCGCTGAGCCACGAAGGGATCGCCAAAATGAAGGCGAATGTTGCAGAGGTTACCGCCAATCGCCGCTGGTTAAACGATACCCTGAAAAATATTCCCTGCATTGAAGAAGTATTCCACAGCGAGAGTAATTACTTGCTGGTGCGCTTTACCGCCTCCCCTGCGGTATTTAAAACGCTGTGGGATCAGGGCATTATTCTACGTGACCAAAACAAGCAACCCAGCCTCGCAGGCTGTTTGCGCATTACTATCGGCAACCGCTACGAATGTGAACGCGTTGTTGCTGCATTACAATCATTGCCGGGCATCAACGCTTAATTTTAAGGAGCTCACGTGGGCCAGAAATACCTCTTTATCGACCGTGACGGAACATTAATTGCTGAACCACCTGAGGATTTTCAGGTTGACCGTCTGGATAAACTGGCGCTGGAACCAGATGTCATTCCCTCGCTGTTGGCGCTGCAAAAGGCTGGTTATACGCTGGTGATGATTACGAATCAGGATGGGCTGGGCACCGAGAGCTTTCCACAGGAAACTTTCGATCCGCCGCACAATCTGATGATGCAAATTCTGACATCTCAGGGCATCAATTTTGAGCAAGTGCTGATTTGCCCGCATTTGCCAGCAGATAACTGTACCTGCCGCAAGCCAAAAACCGAACTGGTGACCGCCTATTTGAACAACGGCCTGATGGATGTGGCGAATAGCTACGTCATCGGCGACCGCCAGACCGATATCCAACTGGCACAAAATATGGGAATCGCCGGCCTGCTCTACCAGCGTGGCGGGCTGAACTGGCAAGCGATCACCAACCAGTTGACCAAGCGTAACCGCCATGCGCACGTCAACCGCGTCACGCGTGAAACCGCGATTGATGTGAACGTCTGGCTGGATCAGGAAGGCGGCAGCAAAATTAACACCGGCGTCGGTTTCTTCGATCACATGCTGGATCAAATCGCCACGCACGGCGGTTTCCGCATGAACATTGAAGTGAAAGGCGATCTGTACATTGACGATCACCACACGGTAGAAGATACCGGTTTAGCACTGGGCGAAGCCCTGAATAAAGCATTGGGCGACAAACGCGGGATTGGCCGTTTTGGTTTCGTTCTGCCGATGGATGAGTGCTTGGCACGCTGTGCGTTGGATATTTCAGGGCGTCCGCATCTGGAATATAAAGCAGAGTTCAGCTACCAGCGCGTTGGCGATCTGAGTACGGAAATGGTTGAACACTTCTTCCGTTCACTGTCTTATTCAATGGCCTGTACGCTGCACCTGAAAACCAAAGGGCGCAACGATCATCACCGTGTGGAAAGCCTGTTTAAAGTCTTCGGACGCACGCTGCGTCAGGCAATTCGCGTTGAGGGTGATACGCTGCCGAGTTCGAAAGGAGTGCTCTGATGAAGGTCGTCATTCTTGATACCGGCTGTGCCAACCTCTCTTCGGTGACCTATGCCGTACAGCGACTAGGGTATACGCCCGTTGTCAGCCGCGAGGCCGAAATTGTCCTGCAAGCGGATAAGTTATTTCTGCCCGGCGTTGGCACTGCGCAGGCGGCAATGAATCAACTGGAAGAGCGTGACCTGATTGCGTTGATCAAGGCCTGTACCCAGCCCGTTCTCGGTATTTGCCTCGGCATGCAGTTGCTGGGCACAAACAGCGACGAAAACGGTGGCATCCCCACGCTGGGGATTGTCGATGCTCCCGTGAAAAAGATGATTGATCACGGCTTGCCGCTGCCGCATATGGGCTGGAATCAGGTGACGCCGAAAGCAGGGCATCGTTTGTTCCGTGATATCGATGATGGCGCTTATTTCTATTTTGTTCACAGCTACGCCATGCCGGTTTGCGGAAACACGATTGCACAAGCCAACTACGGCGAAGCCTTCACCGCTGCGCTGGAGAAAGATAATTTCTTTGGCGTGCAGTTCCACCCTGAGCGTTCTGGTGCTGCGGGCGCGCAGTTGCTGAAAAATTTTCTGGAGATGTAGAGCGTCATGATTATTCCCGCATTAGATCTGATCGATGGACAGGTTGTCCGCCTGCATCAGGGTGATTATGGCCAACAGCGCCAATACGGCAGCGATCCGCTCCCCCGTTTACAGGATTACCAGCAACAAGGGGCTGGCGTGCTGCATTTAGTGGATTTGACCGGAGCAAAAGATCCATCCGCCCGCCAGATTCCCCTATTAACAACACTGTTAGCTGGCGTTAGCGTACCCGTTCAGATTGGCGGCGGTATCCGCACTGAGCAGGACGTAGAAGCGTTACTAAAAGCCGGTGCCAGCCGTGTCGTCATCGGTTCCACCGCAGTTAAGCAGCCAGAACTCGTCCAACAATGGTTCACTCGCTACGGCGCAGAAGCGCTGGTATTGGCGCTGGACGTGCGTATCGATGCCAACGGCACCAAGTTCGTCGCCATCAGCGGCTGGCAGGAAAATTCGGACGCTACGCTTGAGCAGGTCGTCGAACAATATTTGCCCTTCGGTCTGAAACACGTTCTATGCACCGATATTTCCCGTGACGGCACGCTGAGCGGCTCCAACGTCGAGCTCTATCGTGAAATCAGCCAACGCTACCCGCAGATTGCCTTTCAGGCATCCGGCGGCATCGGTAATCTGACTGATATCGCCAATTTGCGCGGCAGTGGCGTGCAGGGCGTTATCGTGGGACGTGCGCTGTTAGAAGGTAAATTTAATGTCACGGAGGCGATTTCATGCTGGCAAAACGGATAATTCCCTGTCTGGACGTGCGTAACGGTCAGGTCGTCAAAGGCGTTCAGTTCCGCAACCACGAAATCATCGGTGACATCGTGCCGCTAGCGCAGCGCTACGCGCAAGAAGGCGCTGATGAACTGGTGTTTTATGATATCACCGCCTCTTCCGACGGTCGCGTGGTCGACAAAAGCTGGGTATCCCGCGTTGCGGAAGTGATTGATATTCCCTTCTGTGTGGCGGGCGGGATTAAAAGCGTGGAAGAAGCAGGCCAGATTCTCTCTTTCGGCGCAGATAAAATTTCCATCAACTCACCGGCGCTGGCCGACCCTGAGTTAATTACTCGACTGGCCGATCGCTATGGCGTGCAGTGCATCGTCGTTGGGATTGATACCTGGCATGATACTGCTACTGGCCGCTATCATGTAAACCAATATACGGGTGATGAAACGCGAACCAAGGTCACCACCTGGGAAACACTGGACTGGGTACAAGAAGTGCAAAAGCGCGGTGCGGGTGAGATTGTCCTGAACATGATGAATCAGGACGGCGTACGCAACGGCTATGATTTACACCAGTTAAATCTGGTGCGTGATGTCTGCAACGTTCCGCTGATTGCTTCCGGTGGCGCAGGCACCATGGCGCATTTTCTGGATGCGTTCCAAACCGCCCACGTGGATGGCGCGCTGGCAGCATCGGTGTTTCACAAGCAAATTATTAATATTGGCGAACTGAAACAATATCTTAAGCAACAAGGTGTGGAGATTCGAGTGTGTTAAGCAAAGAGTGCTTTCTAAACGACGAACAACGAAACCAACTCGATTGGGAAAAAACGGATGGTATGCTGCCGGTTGTCGTGCAACATGCAGTATCCGGTGAAGTACTGATGCTGGGCTACATGAATCAGGACGCGTTGCAGGCTACCGAAGAGAGCGGCAAGGTTACGTTTTTCTCGCGTACCAAGCAGCGGTTGTGGACGAAAGGCGAATCCTCCGGCCATTTCCTCAATGTCGTTTCTATCACGCCAGACTGCGATAACGACACGTTGCTAATCCTGGCTAATCCTATCGGGCCAACCTGTCATCTGGGCACCAGCAGCTGTTTCTCGCCTGCTGCCAGCGACTGGACATTCCTCTATCAGTTAGAGCAACTGTTGGCCGAGCGCAAGCATGCCGACCCGGATAGCTCTTACACCGCACGCCTATACGCCAGCGGCA